>CAZUIM010000043.1:0-1506 GCA_964620325.1 uncultured Thermotogae bacterium | reverse complement strand
GTTTGGAGGGACAACCGTGCCTACTCGCCCTTGACGCCAGCATAGTTTGTTACAGTGTCGACGGAGTGTCGACGTGTTTCGCGATTCGCGAATCTGCAGCCTCGCATCTTGTATGCGACGTTTACGGAAAGGAGTTCGCGGTTTGGGGTTCGCGGTTCACGGTTCGCAGTTCGCGGTTCGCGGTTCGCGGTTCGCGGTTCGGGGTTCGCGGTTCGGGGTTCGCGGGCAACGGTTCGCACTGCGCGATGCGGGGGGGCCGCCTCTCGCGTACCATCGTGTCGAACGGAGGAGTGCGAATGAATCAGGGAAGTCGGCTCGGCGGACCACCTCAGATGAACGTTCCCGTCCTCGACCTTCGTCGGCAGTACGAGTCGATCCGATCGGAGATCGACACCGCGCTCCTTGAGGTCGTCGGTTCGACGAAGTACGTGCTAGGGCCGTACGTGAAGGCATTTGAGGAGCGGGCGGCGGCGTACTGCAACGCAGCGCACGCGGTCGGTGTTGCCAGCGGGACGGACGCGCTGTTGCTGTCTCTTCGCGCGCTCGGCGTCGGACCGGGGGACGCGGTGATCCTTCCGAGCTTCACCTTCTTCGCCACCGCCGGCGTCGTCCACAACGTCGGCGCAACGCCCATCTTCTGCGACATCGATCCGAAGACGTTCAATCTCGATCCCGATCACGCCCGAGCGATTCTCGAGGGTTCGGTGGCGCAGACCGCGAACCGCGAACTGCGAAGATCCGTCAAAGCGATCATCCCCGTTCACCTGTACGGTCAGATCGCCGACATGGACGGCGTCCTGGCGCTGGCGAAGGAGTACGATCTCGCCATCGTCGAGGACGCTGCTCAGGCGATCGGCGCCACCTACGACCCCAGCACTGCCCAACCCGACAAACTCAATGAACTCAATCGCCCCATGAAAGCGGGCACGATCGGCGACCTCGGCTGCTTCAGTTTCTACCCGACGAAGAACCTCGGCGCCTACGGAGACGGTGGGATGGTCACGTCGAATGACGAGCAGCTTGCCGACCGGGTCCGCCTTCTTCGCGTCCACGGAGCGCGGCCGAAGTACTTCCACCGGTCGATCGGGATCAACTCCCGGCTCGACGCGCTCCAAGCGGCGATTCTGACGGTGAAACTCACCCACCTCGATCGGTGGTCGGCGGCCCGGGCGGAACGGGCGTCGGTCTACGACGACGGGCTTGCAGACCTCGACGGAGTGATCCCTCCGTATCGAGCGGCCGACCGAACCCACATCTTCCACCAATACACGATCCGCGTTCTCGATGGACGTCGTGACGCCCTCCGCGACCATTTGAAGGCGCAGGGGATCGGGACGATGATCTACTACCCACGACCGCTCCACCTGCAGGAGTGCTTCGCCGGCCTGGGGTATCGCGAAGGCGAGCTCCCCCAATCGGAGGCCGCAAGCCTCGAAGCGCTCTCGCTGCCGATCTTCCCCGAAATCACGGACGCCGAGCAGGCCTACGTCATCGAGGCGATCCGGG
>CAZUIM010000042.1:0-1676 GCA_964620325.1 uncultured Thermotogae bacterium | reverse complement strand
TAGCCACCAAAAATTTGCTTGCCAAGGACGATACCGACAATTGAACCCGAGACGTACGGATCGAGCCTGCGCCGGACGCTGAATCGGAGAGGAGTCCGCGGGCTACTGAGGCTGCTGCTGCGCGCGCGCCCGAAGCATCTGCGGATCCTCTGGACGTGGTTCCTCAGGAAGGCTCTTCGGCGAAGGAGGAAGGAGTGAGCGGACGACAATGGATTCGTGACGCGATCCTTGTGGCGCCGCGTCCGATCCGCTATGTCGCGGTCAACACGTGCGGATACAGGTTGGCTCGCCGGCGATACGGCGGAGACTTTGCACAGGTGCTCGCCTCGCTCGAGCTGTCCCAGTGGAAGACCGCACAGGAGCTTCGTGCCGGGCAAGAAGAGAGACTCCGAACGTTGATCGAGCACGCTTACCACAACGTCCCCTACTACCGCGAGACAATGGACGAGCGGGGTCTGCGCCCTAGAGACATCGCGACGATCGACGATCTCCGAAAGCTCCCGTTCCTGACCAAAGAGATCATCAACGAGCGGTTCGAGGATCTGAAGGCTCGCGGGGATCTGAGCCGAGCGGTTCCGCACGGCACGAGCGGGACGACCGGAGTCAAGCTTCGCCGATTCCTCCTTCCGACCGATCTCCTTTGGGCGAGAAACTACGCCGACCTCTACCGGGCCTACCGGTGGGCCGGTTTCGAACGGGGCGACCGCCGGGCGACAATCGCCGGGCGATGGTTCGCCAAGCGTCCTCCGTACCGGGTCGTCAACCATTTCGACCGACAGCTCCTCCTGTCGGCTCATCACCTGGGCCCGGAGACGGCGGAGGAATACGTTCGAGCGATCGAGAGGTACTCGCCGCGGGCTGTGCAGGGCCACCCATCGGCAGTCGCGTTCCTGGCCCAGTATCTCGTCGGCCAGAAGCGAACGCTGCCGGTGACGTGCATCCTGACGACGGGCGAACAGCTTTTCCCAGACCAGCGATCGGTCATCGAGCGCGCGTTCGCTGCGAACGTATTCGACGGGTGGGGGCAAGGAGAGAACGTTGGGCGTGCCTACGAGTGCGAACGACACGAAGGGTATCACGTCTCGAGCGAGTTCGGCATCCTCGAGATCGACCCAGCCCCGGAGCTGTCCGACGGGCTCGGTGAGATCGTGGCGACGTCGCTTCACAACGACGTCATGCCGTTCATTCGATATCGAACGGGGGATCTCGCTGCGTGGGCCGATGCGCCGTGCTCGTGCGGGCGTGGGCTTCCGTTGATCCGCGATCTCGTGGGTCGGATCGACGACGTGATCGAGGATACCGAGGGACGTCCGGTGCTGCCGGTGTCGATTCGCACGAGGCTCTCCAGACTAAGAGATCTCGTCGAATACCAGCTGGTCCAGACGGAAGACGAGTACCATATCACGTGTGTCGTCCGGGGAACCGCTCACGAGGCGACGCTGGCGGCGGTCGGCGAAGCGCTGCTCGAGATCCTTGGTCGTGGCGCTCGTCTCCGAGTCGAGTCGCTGGAAGCGATCCCTCGAACGAGAGGGGGCAAGACCCAGTTGGTTGTCGATCGACGTGGGAACGGCGGAACGTGGAGGTCGGCGAAGTGAACGTTTGGATCTTCAACCACCACGCAGTGGCGCCTGCAATGGCCGGCTCGACGCGTCATTTCGATTGTGGTCGCCGTCTCG
>CAZUIM010000041.1:0-1713 GCA_964620325.1 uncultured Thermotogae bacterium | reverse complement strand
CGCGCGAACTGAACGCCTCCTGCGGGCCGGTCGTCCAATTCCCGCGGTAGATCGCACCGACGGTGAACACATCGGCCGAGTTTCCCGGCGCGATGATCGAGCTTGCGGCGACGTGGTACTCAAGCTCCGGGTCGTACCCGGTGTCGAGGAACGTGTAGACCTCGAGCTCGGGGAACGGGGCCGACACATTCTCACGGTAGATGGCGATCTCGTAGTAGCCCGTAGCCGGCGCCGTGTAGTTGATCTGTTCGGTCGGCTGCTGCCATCCGGTCTGGAGGTTCGTCGATGACGCGACCGCAGTTCCGCCGCTGTTGAACAGGTAAAGATCGAAATTCTGATCCCGGTCGGCCCAGTCGTCCCACGAGAGGTAGACGGTGATCTCCTCACCCTTGTAGGCGAGGACGCTGTTCCCCTCGTCCCATCCGTCTCCGTCGATATAGTCGGTTCCCGTCCCGAAATCGAGATATCCGTCGCCGTCCGCATCGGAGAAGTCGCCCTGCCAATGGTGGTCGTTCCCGTAGTTGCCGGCCGAGTTGCACCAGAGGATCCCATTGCTGCGCGCGGTTGAGGCTACGCCGGCGATGAAGCCGGTCCCGTCGTAGTAGTTGGTGTTGAGCCAGCCGACCGAGTGATTGACGATCTGGACGCCGTTCGCGATGCAGTCGTCGACGGCATTCTGGAGGTCGACGCCGTCGCTGATCAACATCAGGTACAGCTCTGCCTCCGGGGCCATGTCGGCGACGATCTCGGCGACCCGCGTGCCGTGGTTCATCACCGCCTCGAATCCGCTTCCGGTGTAGTCTTTCGTGAAGACGACGTTGTCCAGTTCGCCTGCGTTCCGGGCGGCGGTGTAGCCGAGGAACCCGAGGTCGATGATCGCCACCCTCGCCCCTTGCCCGAAGTGTCCGACGTTGTGGTAGTCGATCGCCCCGGTCAGCGTGACGCCTTCGCTCGTGACTGCGAGAGGGTGCGGCTCGTAGGGCTCGCGGATGTAGGCGACGCCGGAGACCCGCTCGGCGAGGTCGAACAGCCGCCTCGCGGGAACGCGTACGCGGAGGAGGCTCCTCGACCGCGCCTCGACCTCTCCGCCAAGGGCGCGAACCGCGGTCTCATCGACCCGCGTCGCCCGCCCGGAGGTCGGCTCCACGACGACGGTGACCGCGTCGCCTTCGAGCTCGATGCCCAGCTCGCCGGCGGTCCTCCGAAGCGTCTGCGGCCCGGCCTCGGCTTCCATGGCGAGGAGCTGCAACGACGTCTGCATGCGCGGGTGGGCTTCTTCTGCCGGAATACGGTTCGGGGCCGCCGGCGCGACGCCGGCGAACGCCAAACAGAAGAGGGCGCAGACAACAACTCGCGACGGAAGGCCCATTCGATTCACCATTACAACTCCCACCAACAAGTATACCTAGGCGGAGGAAAAAGGTTGCGGGGGACTGCAGTTCACAGTTCGCGGTTCGCGGTTCACAGTTCACAGTTCGCGGTTCGGGGTGCGCGGTTCGCAGTGCGCGGTTCGGGGTTCGCAGTTCGCGGTTCGCAGTTCGGGGTGCGCGGTTCGCAGTTCGCGGTTCACAGTTCACAGTTCGCAGTTCGCGGTTCGCGGTTCACGGTTCGCGGTTCGGGGTTCGAATCCGAGAACGCGGGAATGGTTACGGCACGTTGAGTCCGGCGGACTGGGCAGAGTCCGTCAGCTCCTCGTCGAAGGCCAGGAAGACG
>CAZUIM010000040.1:0-2025 GCA_964620325.1 uncultured Thermotogae bacterium | reverse complement strand
GTGAACCGCGAACTGTGAACCGCGAACTGTGAACCGCGAACCGTGAACCGCGAACCCCGAAACCTCTCGCCGAACCGCGGTGTAAACTCGGTGGGGTATACTCCCTTCGAAAACTCACTGCGTACGGCGGAGGTGGCGTGGCATGATGCGACGGTCGTTCAGGCTCTTCCTTTTTCCGATTCTCCTTCTCGTCTTCGGCGCGTTCGGGCACCTCTCGGCGTCGGCCGCGGAAGGCCCCGTGGTCCTCGACGTCTACGACTCGGCCTTCTCGGCTGCGGATCGGGCGACGATCCTCGATGAGGCGAACGCGATCGAGCAGATCCTGCGCGAGGGGTACCCGATTCCGTCCTACCGACTGAGCTCGCGGGGCTGGCTCGACGTCGATTTCGTCGTGTTCACGGCCGGTCGGATCGAGGAAGGAGGGTACGAGGTCGCCGTCGTCGAAGGGGAAGACGCCGCCGGAACGAACCGCTTCTGGATCCTCGTCGCGGTTCCGCTCGAGGGCCGGACGGCATGGATCCCGGTCGAGGCCGCTCCATCCGAGCTCGGGCACTCGTACCTGTTGGGCAGGATTCCGTGGTCGGGAGACCCGGGCAGCCCGTTCGAGCCGGCGTACGCGCGGTTTCACCGAGTCGTCGAGCTCTCGGCGAACGCGTCGCCGACGGTCTCGTTCGTCGCCGTCGGTCGCGCGGTCATGGACGAGCGGACGACGTTCCACGCAACGGCGCGCGACCCGGACGGGGCGATCATCGCGTATCTCTGGTTCATCGACGGCGAGCAGGTGTCGGTCGAGACGACGGCGATCTACAAATTCACCTTCGGCGGTACGGGAGAGCGCGAGGTGACCCTCGTCGTCGTCGACAATCGCGGGGCGGAAGCCTCCGCGACGAGAATCGTCGACGTTCAGGAGGAGGCCGGTTGCGGCTGCCATTAGGCGATCGATCGTGAGACCTTCGGGGCGGCGCGCCGATCGCGGGGGCGACGAGGAATGATCCGATCGGACGTCCCGCTTTACCTTCACACGTCCCTGCGCGTCGGGGGACGGGCCCACCGCCTCGTCGAGCCGAACGATCCCCGCGACGCCGTCGAAGCGATTCGGTCGGCGGGCGAACAGGGCCTCGATTGGGTCGGGCTCGGGGGAGGAACGAACACCGTCTTCCTCGACGGCGGCTATCCCGGACTCGTGGTTCGCACCCATCGCCTCCTCGGCCTGACGGTTCGTGGGAGCCGTCTGACCGCGGCGGCCGGCGAGCCGCTCTCCCATCTGGTACGACGCGCGATCGACGCCGGCCTCTCCGGCCTGGAGTGGGCGGCCGGAATCCCGGGGAGCGTCGGCGGGGCGATCGCGATGAACGCCGGAAGCGCCGGTGGCCGGATCGCCGACGTTCTCGTGGAGGTCGAATCGGTCTCGGGTGACGGTGCGACCCGGCGGTCGAGCCGAGATCTGGCGCTCGGCTACCGGGAGAGCGCCTATCGGACCGGGCGGCTACGCGAGCTGGCGACGGAGGCGGTCTTCGACCTCGTTCCGAGCGCGCCGGAGCCGATCGCGGCCGAGGTGCGCCGAATCCTGAAGGAACGCGCGGTCAAGTTCCCAACCGGGGCGACGGCCGGGTGCACCTTCCGAAACCCGCCGGACGGGCCGACCGCCGGAGAGCTCCTCGATCGCGCCGGGTGCAAGCGGATGCGCGTCGGGGCGGCGCACGTGTCGGAGCGTCACGCCAACTTCATCGTCAACGACGGAGCCCGGAACGCGGACGACGTGCTCCGGCTGATCGAGAAGATGAAACGGCGCGTCCGCGAGACGTTCGGGGTCGAGCTTGTCGAGGAGATCGACATCTATCCGCGGCACGGCACAACGACAGCACTCGACACGTCACCCACGCTGTAACGTCGGACCCTGCTCAGCTACCAACCGCGAACTCCGAACCCCGAACCGCGAACCCCGAACCGCGAACCATGAACCGCGAACTGTGAACCGCGAACTGTGAACCGCGAACTGTGAACCGCGAACCGTGAACCGCGAAC
>CAZUIM010000039.1:0-2501 GCA_964620325.1 uncultured Thermotogae bacterium | reverse complement strand
CTTTCGGGCGTACCGGTTTTCGAGACCGGCTCCTTGCCGTTCGGTCATCCCTCCAAACGGAATGGTAGGGGCGGCGTTCTGTGCGATCAAGCCCCGAAGACCCGGTCTGTGGGGTCGCCGGTGCCTCGACGTGCGGCTAGCTGCCGGTGCCCGAGACCAGGTAGAAGACGCCGACGACGAGGGCGACGCCGAGGAGTCCGACCCACCAGGGGATGCCCGAGGTCTCTTCCTCTGGTGGAACCGTCGGGGTGAGCGTGTTCCAGATCGGCGTTTCGTCGCCATCGGGCGCCGTGTAGGCCGAGGTGTCGACCGCGCAACCGACGCATCCGACGACGCGCGTCGCTCCGATCGTCGCCCCGGGCACCGCCGCGGTCACGACCTCGGGTTCGGTCAAGAACTGCGTCCCCAGCCACTCTCGCGGAACCGGGCGGAGATTGTGTCCATTCAGAGCGATCGCCCTGAAAGCGGCGGTCGGAAGGTCGATCGGATCGTCTTCGCCGTCGGGCGTGAACGAAAGGATCTCGGCGATTCCCCGGAAGGCGGAGAACGGACCGATCAGCGTCCGCGTCGCCGTCTCGATGATGACACGCGGGAAATCGAAGGTGATCTGGCGAATCGCCGACAGCGGAACGTCGAACTGGGCGTCGGGACCGACGAGGGCCGGATCCGTCGGGCGAACGAGGCGGAGGATCGACCCGAGGCCGGTCAAGTTCCCGGAACCCGGGGCGCCCGTGTTCGTGAGCACCGTCGCCGGAATCGCACTCGCGGACAGAGCGAATGCGGCGCTGATGAGAAGGACCGCGATCAAACACCGGACTCGGTTTCGTTTCATGTCGTCCGACCTCCTGGGCCGGTTCACCGGCCCGACCGATACGATATCGGCACGCGTCCCGGTTCGTCAAACGGTCGTTTGCCCGTCACCATCTGCGTCTCGCGGAAGGACGAGATTCCGCCCGCCGTCCGGACGTCCGGTGATCGTGGTCGCGATCACGGACACCTGTCTGTCGGACATTGGACGCGATGGCGGCCGACTGAGGCCAACGTGCCCATTTCGGTTCGGGAGGCTGCTGTAGTCTAGGCTTGAACGATGAAACTCCTGACCAGAGGGGGTGATCCGCAGGTGAAACCGCCTGAGAGCGGAGTGTTTCGGCCCTTCGACCCCGAGGTGGCGCAACGGCGTCTCAATTGGGCGGGATGGGCGTTGGGAACTGCACAGATCCGGCTTGACAGGCGTCGTCATCGTGTGCTAAGATCCTCGGGACTTGTCGAAGGTGGGGTGGGTTCTGCATCCCTTTGGTCTTTGAGAGCGTGAAACGGGATGTTGCATGATCAGCGACATTCAGGCCTTGGTGCGGGCGTTGTGCGCCCGACGGAGCGACGAGAACAATCGGACGCGCTGTTGCCGTCCGTGGCTTCGATGAGGGAGGTGGTAGGATCTCTAGGACCATGAACGTCCCTATGCATTTGAAAGGAGGCCAACGAGGTTTGGACCTCAACATGAAAACGCAAGCGAAATCGAGAACTCGAAAAGGAGGTACGACGTTGAAAAAGCGACTAGGCGTTGTGAGTGTCGTGACGCTTCTCGTGACGGCGCTCTTCGCCCTGTCTGCCTTTGCGACGACCGCGGAGATGTACTTCTCCACGGACAAGAACGGGCAGAACCGGGTGACCAACATACAAGAGGGTGACGCGATCTGGATTGTCGTCTACGATCCGGACGAGAACATCGACTGTGACGTTCGGGACAAGATCTGGACCGAGATCAAGTTGATGGACCCGAAGACGGGCGCCTACCTGACGTGGGTGAGCTACCGGGAAGCCGGTGACGGTGGCGCGGAGGGAAACACGTACGATACCGACGAGTACGTCCCATACAAGGGGCACTCCCCCGGCGATCCGGGCGATCTGGGCCAGGACTACCTCGAGGAGACGGGGGCCGACACCGGCCTGTTCGTCTCGAAGCGGTCGTTCCAGGTCGGGGCCCGTGAGGACTACGACGAGGAGAGGCTGAATACGCACGTCGTCGACAACTCGGCGGCCGAGGGTAGCTGGCTACGGAACTTCTCGTTCGGGAACTTCAGCTACTTCGCCGACGGGAGCGACGACGACGGCGTCCGTGGCTGGTGGGACCAGGTTGCTGAGTTCCAGGCAATTGAGGTCATGGCTGACGACTTCGACTGGACGCTCGTTGATGACCCGATCCAGCCGTCCGTGGCCGGCGGCGAACAACAGGGCGAACAACAGGAGGGCTATCTCGTCGGCCGGTTCGAGAACATGGACACGCTGGTCGGGATGTACCAGGACCAGAACGACGAGACCGACGTGGCGATCGCGATGCTGAAGATCGACGACGTCGAGGCGATGATCAGGTGGGACCAGGAGGTCTACAAGGACTGCAACGGTTCGGCGACGATCACGATCGACGACTTCGACGAGAACCTGAATTGCAACGAGATCGAGTACGTTCCGGTGTTCATCCTCGTCAATCCGGGTTCGTGGAA
>CAZUIM010000038.1:0-3076 GCA_964620325.1 uncultured Thermotogae bacterium | reverse complement strand
CCCAGCCATCGGCCTTCCTGTCCCGCTTCTCTCCACTACCAGCATACGAGCGTCGGGCCTTGTGCCCGACGTTTGCGGGGACGTTGATCGCGAAAACAACCGTTTCGCAGAGGAGCGCGAGCCCAACCAAAACTCCGGTCATCGACTGTCCTCTCTGCACATCGAGAGATTCGCACGAAGAGCGTAGCTGAGGTGGCGAAACGCGTCGACGAGGGCTGCAACCGATGTACGGCGTCGAGTACACTTCGTCCGGAATCCAAGGAGGCGTCGATGTTCGGGACCTCAACTGGCTTCGTGCTCTGGTTCACCGGTCTGTCCGCGTCGGGGAAGACGACGCTCGCCAAGGCGATCGAGCGACGACTGATCGACCGCGGAATCCACAACATCCAGCGCCTCGACGGCGACATCGTCCGGCAGGATCTCACGCGAGACCTCGGATTCTCCAAGGAGGACCGGGACGAGAACATCCACCGGATCACCTTCGTTGCGGAACTCCTGTCGAACAACGGGGTGGCCACGATGTGCTCGTTCATCTCTCCGTACAAGAACGCCCGCGCCAAAGCGCGCGCCCGTTGTCAGAACTTCATCGAGATCTACCTCGAGTGCCCGATCGACACGCTCGTCGAACGAGACCCGAAGGGGCTGTACGAACGGGCTCTGGCCGGAGAGATCACCGGATTCACCGGCGTCGACGATCCCTACGAAGCGCCGGAAGCGCCCGAACTCGTCCTTCACACCGGGCGCGAGACGGTCGAGGAATCGACACAGAGGATTCTCTCCTACCTCGAAGGGCGCGGATTGATCGACACATCGGAGGCGGCCGACGTCGCGCCCGCGCCGACCGACCTCGTGAACCGGATCGTTGCGCATCCGGAGAACCTTCCGACGCCCAACGGACCTTCGATCATCCTGTCGAACGCTCTGTTGTGCGAGCTCGACGCCATCGGTTGCGGCCTCTACTCCCCGCTGACCGGATTCATGGGCGAGGCCGACTACCGCCACGTCGTCGATTCGATGCGTCTTTCCGACGGAACCGTCTGGGCCGTGCCCGTCGTTCTGCCGGTTCCCGACGACACCGTCTCGCAGATCGAGCATGGGATGATTCTCCCCCTTCGCGGAGTGGACGGCGAAACGTACGGCCTGCTCGAGGTGAAGGAGGTGTACGCCCGCGATCGCGAGGTCGAGGCGGCCGCGGTGTACGGGACGACCGATCGAAACCATCCGGGCGTCGCCCGCCTGTCGGAGGAACCTGAAACGGTCGTCGGCGGGGACATCCACCTCCTGAAACGCGCTCCGATCACGGCCGATCCGCGGAACCTCGACCCGGCGCAGACGCGCCGCGCATTCGCCGAGAAGGGATGGAAGACGATCGTGGCGTTCCAGACGCGGAACCCGATCCACCGGGCACACGAGTACCTGCAGAAGTGCGCGTTGGAGTCCGTCGACGGCCTGTTCGTCAACCCGCTCGTCGGCGACACGAAGGACGGAGACATCCCGGCCGAGGTCCGCATGGCCTGCTACGAGACCCTCCTCTCCGCCTATTACCCCGGCGACCGGACGCTGCTCGCCACGTTTCCGATCCCGATGCGCTACGCCGGCCCCCGGGAAGCGATCCACCACGCGATCTGCCGGCGCAACTACGGCTGCACCCACATCATCATCGGCCGCGATCACGCCGGCGTCGGCGACTACTACGGCACGTACGACGCGCAGGAGATCTTCGACCGCTTCTCACCGGCCGAGATCGGGATCGTCCCGCTCAAGTTCGAGCACGCGTTCTTCTGTACGAAATGCGGACAGATGGCGAGCTCGAAGACCTGTCCCCACGGCGCCGAGCATCATGTGTTCCTCTCGGGAACGAGGGTTCGTCAGCTGTTGAGCGAGGGGGAGGACCTCCCCGGCGAGTTCACCCGGCCCGAGGTGGCCGAGGTGTTGCGGAAGGCCTACGCGGATTGAGGATGGGGCTACGGTTCACAGTTCGGGGTTCACGGTTCACAGTTCGGGGTTCGCGGTTCACAGTTCGCAGTTCGCGATCAACGTCGGGCACAAGGCCCGACGCTACAATGTGGATGGCGTGTCGACGCGTTTCGCGATCAGCCTTGCCGAAGTCTCACCGTTCGCCAACAATGTGGGTTGCCCGGTCGGGGCCGGAACGCGCGGGCGAGGAGGATCATGATTCGCGACGAAGCGGTCGAACGCGAGATTGCGGCGCTTGTCGACACGGCCGAGAAGGACGCTTCAATCTTGGCGGTCATGCTGTTCGGAAGCCGCGCGCGAGCGAATGGGCACGAAGGGTCCGATGTAGACGTGTGCCTCGTGATCTGTCGGGAAGTCGCCGAAGCCCTGGGGTTATCGGAGATCAAGCATCGCTATCTCAGTCGGTTCGATCTCGACGTCCAGTTGTTCCAGCAACTGCCGCTCCATATGCGTCATCGTGTGCTTCGCGAGGGTCGAGTGCTCTACGTTCGGGACGAATCAGCGCTTTACGAGGTCGCCTTTCGTAGCGCGCAGCGCTACGAGGATTTTCGGCATCGTCATGAGGCCTATCTGCAGGAGGTGGCCCGTGGGTAATCTCGATCGAGAGCGCGTGCTGATCAAGATCGACGAGCTGGAGAGCTACATGCGCGAAGTAGAGCTCATCTTTCCGGGAAGCTTCGAGGAATACTCGAAGGTGGAGAAGAAACGCGCCTGCGAGAGAGTCCTTCAGCTGACCATCGAAACCACGATCGACATCTGCCATTTGCTCGTCACCGGGCTTCGACTCGGACTGCCCGCCGAAGAGGACGACCTGTTCGGGAAACTGGCAAGCGCCGGCGTCGTAACCAAGGCGATGCAGGACACCCTGCGTGCGATGAAGGGGCTTCGCAACGTGCTCGTTCACGAATATGCGGAGGTCGACGACCGCCTCGTCTACGAGGCGATGACGACGAGAATGGAGGATTTCCGATGGTTCGCCGAGGAGATCCGCACCTTTCTCAAACGCTACGCGTAGGGACGGGGCTCGTCCCCGACGTTCACGTAGAACGTCGCATACAAGATGCGACGCTCGTATGCTGGTAGTGGAGAGAAGCGGGAC
>CAZUIM010000037.1:0-3125 GCA_964620325.1 uncultured Thermotogae bacterium | reverse complement strand
CGCGGTTCGCGGTTCGCGGTTCACGGTTCGGGGTTCGCGGTTCGCGGTTCACGGTTTGCGGTTCACGGTTCGGGGTTCGCGGTTCGCGGTTCACGGTTCGCCTTGACGACCACACCCCATGCACTCAATGAACCCCGAACCGTAGCCTCCGGATTGCCTTTCCGCGGATCGTCCGTCCTGTCTGATCGAGACACGTGTCGGTCTCACGAGTCGCCGATACGGATTGACGAAACGGCCGATAGAAGCTACGTTTGCTCCAGGGAGACAAGGACTTCGTTCCCACGGCCATTTGTAAGGAGGCCCGAGGTGATCGGTATGAGTAGAGTGAAACTGTCGTGGAGCAGGGGACTTGGGGTGTTGCTCCTTGTTCCGCTTCTCTTTTGGCTGGGCGGGTGCTGGCTGTTCAACGTGCCGCCGAACGCGTCGTTCACCCTGAGTGTGGCGGTGGTCGAGGTCGGCGGAACGATCGACTTCACCGCGGTCACCTCGACGGACGAGGACGGCGTGATCGTCAGCTACGAATGGGACTTCGGCGACGGGACCGACGGGACCGGTCGGTCGATCTCCCACACCTACGAAGCCGTCGGGTCCTACACGGTCGTGCTGATCGTGACCGACGACCGTGGGGCGACCGGAAAGACGCAGAAGACGGTCTACGTCGAAGCGGGCGAGCCGCCCGGGCCGGCGGCGAGCTTCACCGCCTCCCCGACCTCCGGCGGATCGCCGTTGTCCGTCTGGTTCGACGCGTCGGCGTCGACCTACCCGGACGGACCGGGGCCGCTCGTCTATACGTGGGACTTCGGCGACGGCTCGTCCGGCTACGGCCGAACGGTCAGCCACTTGTACGTGACCTCGAGCGCCCGAACCTACACGGTGACGCTGACGGTGACGGCGGCCGACAGCAAGGCCGGGACGGCGACGAAGCAGATCTCGGTCTCCGGCGCCGGCGGACAGCCGGGCCCGGCCGGCGCGCCGAGCGCCCGGTTCGACATCGAGTTCGATGACATCACCGAGGATCCGGAGGTGAACTACACGAACGAACGCGTCGCTCCGGTTCGGGCGTGGTTCGATCCGGCCGACTCGGAGGCGGACACCGGCCGAACGCTGTCCGCCTATACGTGGAGCTTCGGCGACGGGACTGCGGCGAGCTCGATCTCGCCGGACATCCAGGAACACGTGTTCACGACCGGCTCGTCATCGCAGGTCTTCTCGGTGACGCTCGTCGTGATCGACGACGAAGGGGCGACCGACGACATCACCAAGACCGTCGTGGCCGAGAACTACCTGCCGGTCGCAGGATTCGAGGTCGGAAACACGACTCAGCAGAGCGATTCCGTCGCTCTGCCCGGGGGCTGGTGGACGGGCGATGAGGACACCGACGGCGACGACGATCGGATCACCTTCCGGAACGTTCCGACGGAGTTTCGCCGAGTCTGGATCCGGTCGCGAGAGATCGTCGACCCGGATTGGCTCGACAAGGACAACGCCGATCCGGTCCCGACGACCAAGACCGGCGAGCCGGACGAGTTCAACGACGAGAACGGGCCGAACATGTGCTTCGATCCGGAGGGGCAGACTTGGGAGGATAGCGACGCCGATCCCGACATGGATCCGCCGGCGTGGTTCCCGAATCGCGCCTGGGGCATCCAGCGGCTTCGGATCAATTGGGGCGACGGGAACACGGACATCGTCGATTTCGAAGATGCGGACGACACGACGGCATCTCACGACTACGACTTCCGAAGCGGGGGCGTCAAGTCGTGGACGATCACAGTGACCGCGATCGACTTCCTCGGTGGGGAGGACTCCTACTCGAGAAGAATCACCTTCAACGAGGGCTAGGGAGCCGCTAGAGCGGGGGGGCCGCCGGGCGGGTCTGTTCCCTTGAGGGAGGAGACGGAGGTGTGAGATGAAGCGACGATTCAGATTGAGCGCCATCACGCTCTTCGTGTTGCTGGTTAGCCTCCTCGCCGGCTGTGCCCTGTTCAACCAGGCACCGATCGCCCGGATCGACGCCAGCACCCTCTCCGGCGCGTCTCCGCTGATCGTCGTCTTCGATGCCTCGGAATCGATCGATTCGGACGGGGCGATCGTCAGCTGGCGGTGGGACTTCGACGACGGGGAGACGGACTCCGGTGAGACGGTGACCCACACGTTCGTCTCGATGACGGAGACGACGCGGTTCACGGTGACGCTGACCGTCACCGACGACCGCGGGGCGCGGTCGTCGGCGTCGCAGACGATCGAGGTCCTCGCCGGCGGCGACGTCGAGCCGGGCGGCGAGGGCGTCCCGGTCGCCCGATTCACGCGGGATCGGATCATCGGATTGATCCCGCTCACCGTCACCTTCGACGCGAGCGACTCGACCGGCGGCGAGGGGGACATCATCGAGTACGACTGGGACTTCGGCGACGGGACGACGGCGATCGGCAATCCGGTCACCCACACGTTCGAACCGGAGCGGACGAAGGAGTTCACCGTTACCCTCACCGTCTGGACCGATCAGGGGGTCTTCGATTGGGGACAGGAGTTGGTCATCGCGATCGTCCCGGCCGACGAGACCGGCGACGAGGAGCCGACGGCCGAGCTCGTCGTCGACGGTCCGGAGATGATCTACGAGTCGGACGAACGGCCGAACATTCCGTCGCTGTTCGAGGTCACCTTCGACCCGCGTGGGTCCTACGCCGACGCGGGCCACGAGATCGAGTACTACCTGTGGGAGTTCGGCGACGGAGCGTTCGCGGTCGAACAGAGCGACCTCGAGATGACTCACATCTACGAGCTGCGCACGTTGACGCGCACGTACGTCGCTCGCCTGACCGTCTTCGACGATCAGGGCCTCGAGGGGGCGGCGACGATGAACATCACCCTGACCGACCCGTTCGGAGAGGACGAAGAGGACTGAGGCTCTGGAGGGGAAGCAGTTCGCGGTTCGGGGTTCGCGGTTCGCAGTTCGCGGTTCGCGGTTCGCGGTTCACGGTTCACAGTTCGCGGTTCGCGGTTCACGGTTCGGGGTTCGGGGTTCGGGGTTCGCGGTTCGGAGTTCGGGGTTCACGGTTCGGGGGCGCGGACCTGTAACAAACTATGCTGGCGTCAAGGGCGAGTAGGCACGGTTGTCCCTCCAA
>CAZUIM010000036.1:0-3628 GCA_964620325.1 uncultured Thermotogae bacterium | reverse complement strand
CCTGCCGGCAGGGTACATTACTGCTGACACGGGAGGCGCGCTTTCATAACATCACGTACCCTATTTCGTCGGCTTTCTTCCCGCCTTTCGGAGTGCCGATGCGTCCGCTCCGAAGGAGCGAGGTTCTGGTCCTGCAAGCCAGCACTCGACCTTCGTTACATTCGGTTCCCGGTGCAGCCATGGGTGCGCAATCGAAAGACGATACGCATTGACCTCTGCCTCGTTCTTCTTCTACTCTCTTCCTTGGTGTTGTACTGCTCATGCGGATGATGTATCTCAGCTGCTCGGGTTTCAGTCCATCCCTGCCGCTTAGGAGGTACGCAATGACGGACAAGGCGGAACAGAAGAAGGCAGCGCTGAAGAAGATCGCGAAGTTCCGAGAGCAGGTCAGCAGTAGTGCATGGAGGCTTGACCGCGATGCCGTGTTCGACCGGTTGGCAACGCTTGTCGAGAATCCCTCGCTGGTTGACCAGAATGGCTTGAATCTCTGCGGGCCAGCGGCCTTCCTTCGCGTCTGGCTGGAGAACGACCCTTGTGCTGTTGTCGACTTCGCGTGCAAGCTGTACGAGGTTGGAGAGGCTTCGATCGGAGAGTTGTCTGTCGAGCCGGATGAAGACAGCCTGTTCGACGAGGACTACGACCAGATCAAGAGGGACTACGAGGACGCTCACAAGGAACACGGCTGTGTGTTCACGTCTCAAGCGGAGTGGATGATTCTCGGGTCGATCCGGGACGCGTTCAACACGTGGACCGATTTCGACGGCACTCCCGAAGAGGGATACGATGCGATGACGTTGCCGGGCGAGGTGGCGGAGTGGCTCGAGGCGACGGGGCAATACGAGAATGTAGAGAACAAGGGGAATTTCTACTTCACCAAGGGATTGGAGCATGCCCAGGGTCTCAAGCCGGGCGATTCGACCGACATCCTGCTCTTGATCAATGCCCACATTCTGAGCGAGATGCAGGTGCTCACGGGGAACAAGAAGTCAGATGGATTCCTGTCGTCTGCATTCCCCAATCACTTCGTCATGCTGACCAAGCCCATCGAAACAACTCAAGACGGCAAGGTGAAGCTCTCTGTCTGGTCCTGGGGCGCCGTCTACGAGGGAACGATCTCAAAAGAGACGTTTGAAGCGAACTACTACGGCGCCGTCACAGGAACCAAGACGAAACGCTAGCAGTAGGGGGCACGCCACTCTCTGTGAGTGAGGGTTTGGAGGGAAGCGTGACTGGGGCAGACGTCGGACGCTACATGCGTCCTTTCGACTACTCATGCGTATAGTGGGGGAGAGAAACGGACTGCATGAGAGGAGATGTAGATGGCTCGCGCAGAACGAGCAGAACTAATACGCCGCATCGAGCAGGAGAGGGGATCTCGCGTAATAGCCTACTTCACGAGTGACCGAAGAACCCATCCTGCTGATTGGTCACTTCCTGGCCTGTAGGGGCCTTTATTTTCGAATCTGTATCTGCTACGGACGAGGAACGCGGCTGAGCGCGTCGACGAGGACGCGGGTGGCGCGGCAGTCGTCTTCGTTGTAGTCGAGGATCCGTTGGCGGACGGCCGGGTCGCCGGTCTCGACCCACCGGTGGAACCACTCGATCGACGCGGCGCCGGAGGGGTCGGTGTCCCGCCACCGGAAGCCGAGAGAGGTTGCGAGGACCTTGAGCGAGAGCGAGGTCGTCGGCCAGATCATCCGCGACCGGACGACGTCGGTGTAGAGGTCGACGAAGCGCTCCTCGGCGAAGAGCGTGAGGACGTCCTCTTCGGTCGCAACGTCGGGATAACGACGGGCGAGCCCCTTCCAGATCGTCCGCTCGTAGTGCGAGTAGTAGTAGACGACGGCGTCGGGCTCCGACCGCACGTAGGTCCACGCCTTCGCGAACGCCTCCCGTTCGGCTTCGTCGATCGCCTCGTCGGCGAAGAAGGGAACGTAACGTTCGCGCCCGTCACTCGTTCGCTCGAGGAACCCGTGGAGATAGCAGAGGCCGCGGAACGGGTCGGTCTCGACGTCGAAGAAGAGCTCGGCCGGGCCGGACGGGAGCGTCACCGGCCCGGTGAAGTAGGCCCCGCGCCGCGGCGCCTTCTGCAGGATGGCGCGGGCGTGGTACTTGCGAAGCGTCTTCGCTCCGATCCCGGGGATCGTGCTCTCCCCGCCAAAGAGGAGCGCGTCGAGATCCGCGCCGGCGAGGTCGGAGACGGTCGCGATGCCGGCCGGGAACTTGTCCCGCGCACTCCGCCCGAGCTCGGGGATCAGCGTCAGGTCGTCGGCGTCGACGATCCGGCGCTCGCAGTGCGTGCGCCAGTGGCAGAGCGCACAGGCGCTGATCAGGCCGGGGCGCGTCGTCGTCCGCCGGTCGGCGATCGCTTCGACCGATTCGAGGACGTCCACGTACTCGTCCCACATCGAGCGCTTCCCGGTCTTCGTGCGAGGCCGCGCGAGGTCGTAGGCGACCTCGTCGCCGTGGATGTCCCAGACGAACGCCCGCTTCGATTCGGAGAGCCCTTTCTCTCGAAGGATGTCCGCGTAGAACGCGAGCTGGACGGCGTAGTGCCGCTTCGGCGCCCCGACGACCTCCTCGGTCGCCCCCTCCAGGCCGGCGCCGCTCTTGATGTCCCCCGGCTCGTAGCCGGCCCCCTCCCGCCGGAGGAGGTCCGGCTCGCCGAGGAGACGCCCGTGGGCGACCCGGCCGCCGTAGATGAGATCGACGCCGTCGGCCATCGCCTCGAGCGTAAGTTTCTCTCGATCGATCCACGGGACGTCGCGCAGGTTGAGGAACGGGATCTCCAGCCCTTCGATCGTCTCCTCTTCGAACGCGTGCCCGCGCTCCCACAGGAGTTCGACGAACGGGCTGACCTCGTCGCGCTCGGCCGGATCCCCGTGGAGATCGAGATCGACCCGGTGCGGACAGGTCGTGTGGCTGTAGAGCATCGACGCGGTGATCTTCATCGTTCCTCAGGGTAGCACGCGGAGGCTCGTCCGGCCCATCGCGACGAGTCTCGGCGAGTGCTTGCCCGGATTCACTCGCGGACGTATCCTTCGACATTTCGCCGGCGCCGGGTGCGCTGCGCGAACTCGAGGGTGAGGCGGGTGAACGGACTTCTCGCGACCGGCCTGGCGATCCTGCTCGGCCACTTCATCGGCGAAACCGTCAAACGGGTCGGCTTCCCGCGCGTCAGCGGCTACATCGTCGCCGGCCTCATCCTGAACCCGCGGATCACCGGGTTCGTCTCCTCCGAGTACGTCGACTCGATGGGGGTCACGATCGACCTCTCGCTCGCCGTCCTCACCTTCGCCATCGGCGGAACGCTCGCCATCGGCCCGCTGAAGGAGCTCGGCCGGAAGATCCTGTTCATCGCGTTCGGCGAGGCGCAGACGTCGGCGCTCCTCGTGACGCTCGGCTGCATGGCGACGCTCCCGTTCATCCTCCCCGAGTCGAACGGCTTCGTCGCCACCATCGCGCCGCTCTCGATCCTGCTGGGCACGCTCGCCTCGCCGACCGATCCGTCGGCGACGCTCGCCGTCGTCCGCCAGTACAAGGCGAAGGGGATGGTCACCTTCAGCATCATGGAATCGGGGGACATCTCTGAAAGCGCGCCGTCTGTCAAGGGAGGTGTTCCGGGTGT
>CAZUIM010000035.1:0-3679 GCA_964620325.1 uncultured Thermotogae bacterium | reverse complement strand
GCGATGCTCGGACTTGCCGGCTCAGCGTCAGGAATCCTCGCCCCGATGCTCGCCGCCGGCCCGCTCGCGGACAAGGTGTTCGAGCCGCTCATGGCCGACGGAGGGACGTTCGCACGTGCGATGGCCCCATTCGTCGGCCTCGGCGCCGGATCCGGGATGGGGTTGATGTTCGTCTTCGCCGGCCTCTTCGGCGCGGTGATCGGCGTGGCCGGATACCTGTTTCCCCACGTTCGGAACGCCGAAGACCTGCTCCCCGACCACGACGCTTCGGTCCCCGTCGGCGAGGAAGGCTAGATTGCGGGGCGGGGTTCACAGTTCGCGGTTCGCAGTGCGCAGTTCGCGGTTCGCGGTTCGCGGTTCACGGTTCGCGGTTCGCGGTTCGCGGTTCACGGTTCACGGTTCGCGGTTCACAGTTCGCGGTTCACAGTTCACAGTTCACAGTTCACAGTTCGCGGTTCACGGTTCACGGTTCGGAGTTCGGAGTTCACGGTTCGGAGTTCGCGGTTCGCGGTTCGGAGTTCGCGGTTCGGGGTTCGTGAGTCGCGGTGCGTGAACTGCCCCTCACCCACGCCTTCCCTGACCCACGTGAAGAGGACAGCGCGCCACATGCTGGCCTTCGGAGATTCGGCGTCCGCGGTCCGGAGGTCGAACCGAGTATCATCCCGCACATCGGGGAGGGCGGACGATGGATCTCATTGCGGTCTTGCTCGGCGTCGTCGCGACGTTCACGTGGGCGTTGACGTGGGTGCTGATGAAGGTCGGCGTCGATCAGATGAGCTGGGTCAGCTTCGGCTTCCTCCGCCCGTGGATCGGGCTTCCGTTCATCGCCCTCTTCGCGTGGGCCACGAGCGGCTTCGTCTTCGAATCGGCCGATCTGGTCCTCGTCGCCCTCGCCGGGGGCTTCCTCAACGCGTTTCTCGGGACGGCCCTGTTCTACTACGCTCTGTCCCACGGCTCGATGCATGAATCGAACGTTCTCGCGAACACGAGCCCGTTCTGGGGCGTGGCCGCCGCGATCATCGTGCTGGGCGAGCCGGCGAGGCTGGTCACCTTCGGGGCCGGCGCGCTCGTCCTCGCCGGGACGTACTTCCTCGTTCGCAGGTCGCGCGGCGACGATCGAGATCGGAACCTCTGGGCATTGCTCTCGGCGCTGGGGGCCGGCGTGCTGTGGGGGTTCACGACCGCCGTCCCGACCAAGTACTGCATGGACGGAGGGATGAGCCCGATCGCCTATCAGCTCCTGTTCACCGGCAGCGCCGCGGCAGCCTGGACGATCGCCGTTCTTCCGGGACTCTGGCGCCGACGTCTGCGGTTCACCCGAAAGGGCGTCTTCACCGCGTTCGTGTCGTCCTTCGTCGGTCTTTTCGTCGGGTGGGTCCTCTGGCTGACGGCGCTCCAGCGGGTCGACGCGAGCGCGCTGTCGCCGCTCGTCGGCCTGACGCTCTTCTTCGCTGTCGCGATCGGTGTGATCTTCCTGCGGGAGCCGATCAACCGCCGAATCGTGATCGGAGGGGCACTCACGGTCGCCGGGGTGACGCTCGTGTCGGTGATGGTGAGATGAGGGGAGGGACGGGTTCGGGGTTCGGGGTTCGCGGTTCGCAGTTCGGGGTTCGCGGTTCGGGTTCGCGGTTCGGGTTCGCGGTTTGTGCGTCGTGGGCGCTATGATGGGCGCGGAATGAGAGGAGACGTGATGCGTCGATTTACCTTGTGTCTGTGCACCGCGGTCGTTCTGTTCGCACTCTGCGTCCCGAGCGCCGCCGTCGACTTGGAGGAAGCCGGGATTCAGGTTCGCGTCCTGCACGATCCGCTGCTCTCCGATGGGCGCCTGACGCTCGCCGTCGCGGTCAGCGGGTACTGCAGGCTGGCCGTCGGCGATGGGTGGATGGTGCGAGCAGAACTCGGGAGTCTGCTCGATCTCTTCCTCCCGTGGATCGGGATTTCGACGTCGCACGTCGTGGGGGACCGATGGATGGTCGAGGCGCAACTCGCCGCCCAAAGCGATCTGCGTGACTCGATCTACCTCACGCTGAGTGCGGGCGGGCGCGTTCTGATCGCCGGTTCGGCGACCTCGCGCTTGATGCTCGCAAGCTTCCCGCTCTCGCTGGTCGGCCTCTGGCACTTCTCGCCGAACGACTTCGCCCTCGACGTGCTGGTCGCGCTGAACGCGGCGCTCGACTTCGCGTGGGCGGCATCCGAGCACGTGATCCTCGGGCAATCGTTCAGCCTGTCGGTCGCCGGTCTCGGCGGCCTGTCATCCGAGATGGCCTTCCCGTTGGGTGAGGAACTCGGCCTCATTCTCGACTCGAGGACCCGCGTGGGGGTTCGCCCGTAGCCCCTCCCTGTCACTACGGCATGACCTGGTACTTCGACCCGAACAGCGCCTCGAGGTCGTCGATCGCGAACAGCGCTGTACTGAAGAAGACGTACACGGCGAAGTCCGACTCGGTGACGATCGTGTCCTGCCCGATCTTGACCTCGTAGACCCCGGGGAGGACCTCGTACGCATCGGTGTAGATCTCGGCGAAGCCCCCCGCCTTGTGCACGAGCTCGACGCCCCCCGGCGTGTAGACCCACCCGCTGATCGACTCGCCGGCCTCGTCGATGACGGCGATCGCCAGGTACCCGTGCGACGGAACCGTCACGTTGTAGTACCGCTTGTCGTAGGCCGCGGCGGCGTAGTCGTACGGACCGATATGCCCCGTGTCTTCAAGGAGGACGACGATCTCGCCGGATCCGGCCGAGGTCGTCGGAGGTGCGGTCTCGTCTTCGGTCGTTCCACCGATCGTCCACGTCGAGACCATGTCGAGGACCGTCGGTTCGTACCGGTCGTAGTCGTTCTGCAGCGCCGTGTAGGAGAGAACGTAGAAGATGTCTCCCGAGCCGTGCGGAACGACGGCGATCCATTCCTTATAGACGTCCCCGTCGTACTCGTACTCGGAGACGATCTGCGGGCCGACGAGACGCCGGCCGGCCGCGTCGACGACGGTGATCGAGTCGCCGACGTAGATGCAGACGTCCCCGCCGCCGGTGGCGAGCTGGCACTTCAGATCGTCGAGCAATTCGGCGGTGTCCTCGAACCGCCCGCCGATCGCGGCGGAGGCGACGTTCTGGATCGCGAACGTGACGCGCGACGCCGGCGTCCAAGCGACGCCCGTGAAGCGAACCGTGAACTCCGAGGGACGCTCGACGACCCAGTCGGTCGGATACTCGATCGTGTATCCGAGAGAGGCGTCACCGAAGGTGTTGTTCGAGCCGATGACCGCCACCGAGATCCCGATGCTGAGAAGAATCACAACCCAAAGAGACCGTTTCGCCATGATCGCCTCCTTCGTACAAGCACTGTAGCGCGCAAGGAATCGGAAAGGAATAGGGAAGATAGTTCGGGGTTCGCGGTTCGGGGTTCGCGGTTCACAGTTCACGGTTCGCGGTTCACGGACCTGTAGAGTCGCATCTTGCATGCGACGTTTACGGGAAGGGGTGAACGGTTCACGGTTCGCGGTTCACGGTTCACGGTTCGCGGGCTGGGTGAGGGAGACGCGTCCTTTGTATCGTTTTGCCTGCCCGTTCGATCTGGTATAACGAACGACGGGGACCTGACATGTCCGAACGCGTGAACGGGGAAGAGGGGTTGCGTAGTGTTTCGTGTGTAAAAGGGGCTCGTGGAAAGACTGAGACACCG
>CAZUIM010000034.1:0-4050 GCA_964620325.1 uncultured Thermotogae bacterium | reverse complement strand
GTGAACCGCGAACTGTGAACCGCGAACTGTGAACCGCGAACCGTGAACCGCGAACTGTGAACTGTGAACCGCGAACCCCGAACTCGTGAGCGATCGCGATCGTTGTCGATGACGAACCTGGGGATATTGACAGATCACGATCGTGAACTTACACTACCACCATGGCGAAACGCGCGGAACAACGGGCCGCCTTCAAGGTCGGAGGACGCATCGAGGCTCCGTACTTCGTCGATCGGAACGAGACCCAACAGGCGCTCCTCCGCGATGCGCGGACGGGATCCCAGAGCAACGTCGTCATGGCGCCGCGGCGGTTCGGCAAGACGGCGCTACTGCAACGGGTCTGCGCCGAGCTCTCCGCCGAGATGCTCGCGCCCTACGTCAACTGCCTCTCACTGCATCGTGCCGACACCTTTCACGACCGGATCGTCGAGGCCGTCCTCGCTTCGTACGAGTCGCGGCACGGGCGAGCGCGCCGTCTGCTGGCGACCTGGAAGGACGTCGTGAAGCGTCCGATCTTCAGTGCGTTCGAACACCTCGAGGAGGTCGGCGGAAGCCTCCAATCCGTCGGGAGCATCCGGCTCAGATTTCGCACCCAGGAGGCCGATGCCGACGATCTGATCCGGGCGGCGCTCGACTTCCCCGAGCGGTTCGCGGAGGAACAGAACGAGCAGGTCCTCATCGCGTTGGACGAGTTCCAGTCGCTCGCCGTCCTCGGGGACGGCATCTTCTCGGGATTCAAGGCCAGCATGGACGCGCAGCGGCGGGTCGTCTATCTGTTCAGCGGGAGCAGCCTCACGCTGCTCAAGGACGTCTTCGCCCGAGAGGGGCGGAGCCCGCTCTATCAGATGGTCGGCCGTCTGTTCCTCGAGGAACTCGCGGAACGGCGCGTCGCCCGGTTCGTCAAGCGGCGGCTCAAGACGGTCCACAAGGTCGAGATCATCCCGGAGGCCATGTCGCGGTTCCTCGAGCACGTCGGGGGGATCCCCTACTACGTGCAGAAGCTCGGGCTGTCCCTCGAGCGACGGCTCCATCTTCGCGGGGCGCGGGCCGTCGAGGTCGCCGACGTCGACGCGTCGTTCGGCGCCCTGCTGGACGAGCTCGATCTCGACTTCCAGGAGCGCTGGACGACGCGGTTCAGCGATCAGCAGCAGGCGATCCTTCTCGCGCTCTCATCGGGGGAGGCGACGTCGAGCGAGATCGCCGGGCGAGCCGGTACCGCCCCCGAGAACCTCACGTACAACCTGAAGAAGCTCGTCGGCACGATGATTCTCACCAAGGCCGATCGGGTCTACCGGATCACCGACCGCGTCTTCGCCGCCTGGCTCGCCCGGCTGTAAAGCCCCGTCGCGTGGCCGAGGTCGAAGAGCTACACGCCCGCACACCGTGGCCCGGAGCTCATCGATCGAGCCGTCTTTCGTGTCCCCACCGGGGGTGAGGCCGCGACCTCCTCCTCATCCGGGCCAGGGAAGGCGTCGGGGAGGGCAGTTCACACATCGCGAATCGCCAACCCCGAACCGCGAACCCCTTTTCCCCTACACTGATCGTCGTGAAAGGAGTGTTCCATGACTTTCCTGTTCTGGATCAAGATGATCGTCTCCGTCGGCACCGTCGGATTCGGGCTGATGTCGATCGTCTCGCCGTCGGCCGCCGAACGCTTCACCGGCCTGACCGCCGCCGGCCCGCGCGGTATCTCGGAGATCCGCGCCGTCCTCGGCGGGCTGTTCGTCGGGCTCGGTGTCGCGGCCCTCATCTTCCGAAACACGCCGGCGTTCGGGACCGTCGGCATCGGCTACCTGGCGATCGGCATCGTCCGCGCCGCGTCGATCTACTTCGACCGGGCGCCGACGCCGACCAACTGGCTCAGCCTCGGCTTCGAGATCGTGTTCGGGGTGTTGTTGGTGGTGTAGGGGGAGAGCTCGCGGTCCGCGGTTCGAAAGTGGCTGCGGGTCACAGATTTCTCTTCCCCCCGCGAACTCAACGAACCCTACGAACTCGCCTTTCAACCGCGAACCCCCAACCGCGTACTGCGAACCGCGAATCGCGCCCCCGAACCGCGCACCGCGAACCACGAACCGCGAACCGTGAACCGCGAACCGCGAACCGCGAACTAACTCGCTCCCTTTGTCCCCTTCCGCATCCTTCGATAGACTCACGTAGAAGTGGGGAGGAAGCGCGAAGCGGGACGCGCGTACAATGACCTCATGAACTACAGCGAGATCGTCAGCTTCATCTGGGGAGTCGCCGATCTGATCCGGGACGTGTTCCGGCGCGGGAAGTATCAAGACGTCATTCTGCCGATGACGGTGCTTCGGCGCCTCGACTGCGTCCTTGCGCCAACGGCGCCGCAGGTTCGAAAGCGTCAGGCTGAGCTGCGAACCAAGGGCCTCCAAGACCTTCACGAACAGCTGTGCACTGCCTCGGGTTATCGGTTCTACAACACGTCGGAGTACGACTTCGACAGGCTCGTCGCGGATGCACCGAACGTGGCTCACAACCTGAGAACCTACATCGCCGGGTTCAGCGAGAACATGCGTGAGGTGATCGAGAAGTTCGACTTCGACAACACGATCGCCAAGCTCGACGAGGCCGGCCTCCTGTTCAAGGTGCTGGAGCGGTTCCGCGCCATCGATCTCCATCCGGACCACATCGACAACGCGACGATGGGGACGATCTTCGAGGAGCTGATCCGCCGGTTCAACGAAGCCCTGAATGAGAATCCGGGCGAGCACTTCACCCCGCGGGATGTGGTCCACCTGATGGCGGACCTGCTCCTGGCGGGCGACAGGGCGCGCATCGGCGGCATCGGTCGCGTCCTCACCGTCTACGACCCGTGCTGCGGGTCGGGCGGGATGCTGACGATCACCAAGGAGCACATCACCGCCGGCATCCAGCGAGACGGAGAGGACGTCGCCCCGCCGCTCAATCCGAACGCCGACATCCACCTGTTCGGCCAAGAGGTGAACCCGGAGACGTACGCCGTGTCGAAGTCGGACCTGTTCATGACCTCGAAGGACGGCCGAGACGCCGAGAACATCGCCTACGGGAGCACGCTGTCGAACGACCGCCACGAGGGACGGACCTTCGACTACCTGATCACCAATCCGCCGTACGGCAAGGACTGGAAGATGGACGAGGAGGCGGTCAAGGCCGAGCACGAGCGCGGTGACGCTGGGCGATTCGGTGCGGGTCTGCCGAGAATCTCTGACGGACAGCTCCTTTTTCTCCAGCATCTGCTGGCGCACATGAAGGATCCGAGCGAGGGAGGTTCACGCATCGCCATCATCATGAACGGCTCGCCGCTGTTCACCGGCGGAGCGGGCTCCAGCGAATCAGAGATCCGCCGCTGGATCCTCGAGAACGATTGGCTCGAGGCGCTCGTCGCCCTTCCGGAGCAGCTTTTCTACAACACCGGCATCGCGACCTACGTCTGGGTGCTGACCAACCGCAAAGCGTCCGAGCGCAAAGGCAAGGTCCAACTGATCGATGCGACCTCGTTCTGGGTCCCGATGCGCAAGAGCCTCGGCGACAAACGCCGCGAGATCCCGCACGAGAAGGCCGTCGAGATCCTGAAGATCCTCGGCGCCTTCGAAGAGGGCGAGCACTCGAAGATCTTCCCGACGACGCAGTTCGGCCACCGGCGGATCACCGTTGAGCGACCGCTCCAGCTCAACTTCCAGGCCTCTCCGGAGCGCATCGCGCGACTGAAGGAGGAGCGGGCGTTCGCCAAGCTCGCCGAAAGCAAGAAGCGAAATCCCGAGGCCAAAGCGCAGGAAGAGGACCTCGGTCGGAAGGAGCAGGAGAAGATCCTCTCCATGCTGGGGGCACTTCCGGACACGCTGTTCAAGGACCGACGGAGCTTCGAGAAGGCGCTCAAGACGGCGGCCAGCAGTCACGGGATCAAGCTGGATGCAGCACTCAAGAAAGCAATCCTGAATGCCCTCTCCGAACGTGACGACACCGCCGAGATTTGCCGCGACGCCAAGGGGAGCCCAGAACCCGACACGAACCTCCGCGACACCGAGAACGTCCCCCTCTCCGAATCCGTCGAAG
>CAZUIM010000033.1:2524-4580 GCA_964620325.1 uncultured Thermotogae bacterium | reverse complement strand
GTGGCGCCTGCAATGGCCGGCTCGACGCGTCATTTCGATTGTGGTCGCCGTCTCGTCGATGGAGGATGGGACGTGACGATCTTTGCGAGCACGTCGAAGAGAAAGGCGAAGGGGGACGTCGGATCGATTACGGGGGATCGCGTGCGTTTACAGACGATCGACGGTGTGAGGTTCGTCTGGATTGGAACTCCGACGTATCGGACGAATGATCTGCGTAGAGCGTTCAGCATGATCACGTTTGCCCTCCGAGCCCGCCGGGCCGCGATTGCACGATCCGAGCAGCGATCCGAGATTCCCCTGCCAGATGTGGTCGTCGGCTCGTCCGTACATCCCTTCGCTGCGCTCGCCGGCCAACGCGTTGCGAAACGGCTCGGAGTCCCCTTTGTATTGGAGTTGCGCGATCTGTGGCCGCAGAGCCTGATCGAAATGGGCGTGATCGCAAGCTGGCATCCCGTGGCCGTCGGATTGCGAGCCCTTGAAACATGGCTGGTCCGCCGGGCGACGAGGATCATCGTTCTTTCCAACAGAACCGCCGAGTACTTGATCAGGCGCGGTACTCCTAAGGAGGTGATCGTGCTGATCCCAAACGGTATCGACCTCGAGACCTTCGGTCCTCCATCTCCGGTACGCGCTGGCGAGGACTCCTTCACGTTCATGTACCTCGGTGCCCATGGAGTCGCGAATCGACTCACTGCGATCTTGGATGCAGCGAAGCAGCTGAAGGAGCGGGGCGTGGAAGGTGTGTCGATCGACTTCGTCGGCGAAGGCAAGCTGAAGGCGTATCTGATGAAGCGGGCGTCCGAGATGGGGCTTGACAAGGTTCGCTTCCGCCCCGGCGTGTCCAAGGAGGATGTGCCGAAGACGCTCGCTGCGGCGGACGCGCCGATTCTGACCGAAGCGAACAACGTCTACGGGAGCTCGAACAAGCTCAGCGACTACTTGGCTGCAGGACGCCCGATCGTCTTCTCGACGTTCGCACATCACAACATCGCCTCCGAGTGCGGTGTCGTGGCCGATCCGGAGGATTCGCAGGCGCTGGCAGAAGCGATGCTGGAGGTGAACTCCAAATCGAGAGAGCAGCGTCAAGCGATGGGGACCGCCGCACGGCGGTTCGCAGAGACAGAACGCTCGTGGGATCGTCTGGCGTTGCTCTACGCTGAAGTCCTCGAGCGGGCTGCATATCGAGAAGAGCCGTCTCAGTAGCCGATTTCGCGTTCGGAGCAGGCCGATTCCCCCTGTGGCATGGCGCCCTCCCCGGGACCTGAAGAGCTTGTCGGGGGTAGACTGAGGCAGACTTGCTACGCGCGACGAGTGGAACGCTTCGCTTGGAGGGAGGGGCCGAATCGGTGAAGCGCGTTCTGCGGTTCAAGTTGAAGAAGACCCCCAGCGACGTCGATCGCGTCCTGAGGTACGTCGTCCGGACCGCGTACCGGAGCGCCTCCGGATACCGGCAGATCCTGGACGAAGCAGGGGTATCGCCGGATTGTGTTCGGGGCATCGGGGATCTGCCGAGACTCCCGATCGTCGACAAGGAGACGCTCTTCCGCCGATTCTCGCTGGACGAGGCGCTCCACCGGCGAGCGAACCCGGACCGGTGCGTGCGCGTCGGCACGAGCGGTTCGACCGGGCTTCCGTTGAACGTGTTCATGAGCAAGGGCGAGGCGTTCTTCCGTCGAGCGCTCGTTCTTGCAGCGTGGCGGCGCATCGCCCCGTTCAGGGTTCCTCTGACCGTGGGCGACGTCGGATCGTGGGTCGAGTCGGAAGACGTGGTCGTCGAACGGCGTGGCGCCCTCGGGAGGATCGTCCGGATCTCGATCGGGTCTCCGGTCGAACGGCAGGTTGAACTGCTGTTGGAGCATCGACCGCAGGTCCTCTCCGGGTACCCGACGGCGCTGCACATTCTCGCTGAAGGGCTTCTGGACGCGTCGAGACGCGTCCCGTTCCTGCGGCTGGTGGCGACGCGGGGCGAGGTCCTGCACGAGGAGACGCGGCGCGCGCTGGAGACCGCGTTCCGGTGTCGTGTCGCCGACTTCTACAACAGTGAGGAGATCGGGAA
>CAZUIM010000033.1:0-2424 GCA_964620325.1 uncultured Thermotogae bacterium | reverse complement strand
CTGCAGGGGCGTGACGACGACTGTGTGTGGTTGCCGGACGGGCGAACGGTGTCGCCGCGGCTCGTCGCGACGGCGGTCAATCGGGCCTTCTCCGGGCTCTCGCCGTTGGGCGGATTCGATCGCCACTTCCGGGGATTCCAGGTCGTGCAGGACGCCCTCGATCACGTGACCGTTCGGATCATCCCGGAGTCGGATCGGACGGTGGACTTCCGATCGGTGATCGATCCGGCGTTGCGGCGGATTCATCCGGACCTGCACTGTTCGGTCGAGGTGGTCGACGCCCTGCCGCACGAGCCCTCCGGGAAGTTCCGCAAGGTCATCCGTCGGATCGGCCGGGACGAGGCCGCGTCGTAATGTCGTAGAATCGAGACGCCGGTCAATCGGGCGAGGAGGTAGCGTTGGGCATCGCGATCGTCGGCGCAGGTGGACACGGAGGGGTCGCGTTGGATTGTCTCCAGCTCGCCGGCCCGATCGACGACGAGATCGCGTTCTACGACGACCGCTGGGAAGAGATCGATGATGTCGGGGGGATTCCGGTTCTCGGCCCGATCGCGGAATTGGTCGGCGACGCTCGGTTCGACAGGGTCTTCGTCGCCGTCGGCGTGAACAAGGAGCGGCTTCGGATCACCGAGGTGTTGCGACGAGCGGGGAAGTCGTTCCTGACGATCATTCATCCGAGGGCGATCATCTCGCCGCGGGCGGCGATCGGCGAAGGGACGATCGCCATCCCGGGATCCGTCGTCAACTGCGGCGCACGCGTCGGTTCGGGCGTGATCATGAACACCCTCTGCTCGGTCGGCCACGATTGTGTCGTCGAGGATTTCGCGCAGATCGCGCCGGGGGTGAACCTCGGCGGTGCGGCGATCATCGAGGAGGGCGCCTTCCTCGGCATCGGGGCGAAGGTCGTTCCGGAGGTCCGGGTGGGCGCGTGGTCGATCGTTGGAGCCGGGTCGGTCGTCCTGCGCGATCTTCCACCCCGTTCTTTCTGCTACGGCACGCCGGCTCGGCTGATTCGCGAACTCGAAGATGACGAGCTTCCGAACATGTGAGGAGAGCGGCGTGAGCGGCGCCCCGTGGCCCGGCCGGGCGACGCGATTCGGCTTGAGGAAGTCGAAGCGCCAGGTGAGCCGTGCGCTCCGCTTCATCGCTCGGGATGCGGCGGCGAACGTCGCCTTCTACTCGACCCGGAAACGTCGAAGACGGATGAGGAGCGATGTCTAGAGGTGTTGCACGGTTTGCGATCCGGAAACGCCCGGCCGCAATTGACCGGACGGTTCGCGGCCTCGTTCGCGACGCCTATCGGAACGTTCCTCGCTTCCGGCGGCGACTCGACTCCGCCTCCGTGCGCCCGATCGACGTTCGCACGGCGCAGGACCTCGCCCGCATTCCGCTCGACGGGCACGCCGCGATCCTCGACGCTCCAAGACGCGACTCGCTTCGGCGCGGGACGCGGGTCTCCTCGTGTCGGAAGGTGGAGACGAGCGGCACGACGGGAGAACCGGTCACCATCTACATGTCCCCAGCCGAGGCGTTCTATCGCCGGATCCTCTTGTTCCGAGCGCTGCGGCGCAGTGTCCGCCTGTCGTTTCCGTTGACGATGGCCGAGGTCGGGGCCGGACTGATCCGCATCGGAGTCCATCGGGGCGACGTCACGCAGCGTGTCGGACTGGTGCGGGTGACGAAGATCGCCCGAACCCTCTCTGGAGAAGAGCAGGCACGCCTGCTTGTCGAAGCTGCGCCGCAGGTCGTGATCGGCCCTCCGTCCTGTCTCGAACTCGTCGCCGAGTCTCTGTCGATCGGCGATGAGCGAATCTCCGGCTGGCCGCGACTGGTGATCGCTCGCGGGGAAGTGATGCGTCGCGGAACGCGGGAGCTCCTCCGACGGACCTTCCCGTGCCCGGTGGTCGATTTCTACAACTGCGAGGAGGTCGGGAACGTCGCGTGGGAGTGCCCGGACGGGGCCGGTGTGATGCACGTCAACACCGACGGCTGCATCGTGGAGATCGCCGACGACGACGGGAGACCGGTCGGCTACGACGAGGAGGGGAACGTCGTGATTACGAACCTGTTCAACCGGACGATGCCGTTCATCCGCTATCAACTCGGCGATCGGGCCGCCCTTCTCGCGGCTCGACGATGCGGCTGCGGCTACGAAGGACCGTCGCTCTCTCTGTTGGCCGGGCGAGCGGGAGACTTCGTCACGTTGTCGTCCGGAGAGCGCGTTTCGCCGCGTGCGGTCGACAGCCTGATCGCCAAGGCCGTCCGTCGGGACGACGACACGGACCTGTTCGATCTCCGGATGTACCAAGTGCAACAGAATCCGGCCGGAGGCCTGCGTGTGCTGGTCGTCCCACGTCGGACGCAACCTCCCGATTTGGGCGAGCGGATCCGAGGCGCCCTTCGCCGACTCGATTCCGGGCTGAA
>CAZUIM010000032.1:0-6444 GCA_964620325.1 uncultured Thermotogae bacterium | reverse complement strand
GCTCTTCAGCCTGCCACCTGAGAGACCAAACTACACACGAAACTTGACACAGCCGGAAGAGGCGACCATGGTGCGGAAGGATCAGCCGCAGACGCGGGACCGCCGTTCGCTTCGAGACGCCCTTCGCGGACTGCGCGACGTCTATCTCGAGGAAGACGGAGCCAGCGTCCTCGCCGCATTCGATGCGGCTCGAGAGGCCTCTGTCACGTTCCGTGCGCTCGCCGCGGTTCTCGAGCGTTTCTATCCGCTGAGGGCGTTCCTCGTCCTCGCGGCCGAGGTCGTCGACCCGGCGATCGGCGCGTTGGGGCTTCATCGCGGATGTGCTCGGATGTTGGACGCGGTCGGCATCGAGTGGGAGCAGCGTGGATTCGAGGATCAGGAGGAGACGCTCCGAAGAGCGCCCATCGTCTTCTACGCGAACCATCCGTCGCTCCTGACCCCGTTCCTCGTCTCTGCAGCCGTGCGACGGGAGGATCTCCGGATCCTGGCGACGAGTTACGTGTGCCGACTGCTGCCGAATCTGCGGCCGTTCTCGATCATCTTCGAGGTGCCGCTGACTCGATCCTGGACCGAGTGGCGTCGCGGCGGGCTGCGCCGCGTCCTTGTCTACCGGTTGATCAGTCTCGTTCACGACGTCCCGTCGCCAGAAGATGCGAGAGGGGCCAACCGCCGCAGTCTTTGCGACGGGGCCGATCACCTTCGCCGGGGCGGGAGCGTACTCATTGCTCCGGGAGGGGGCGGGAAGCGCGATCGACGGTGGTTCGGCGGGATCGGCGTGCTCACGCGGGATCTGATCGAGCGGCCGGGCGATCGGCCGATCTACGTCATTCCGGTTCGGGAGGAGAACTCGAGCAACCATCGGGTCTACGCGCACCTGATGGGAGGGCCGATTGCGCGGATGAAAGGTAAGTTTCTGCACAGGCGACCGATCCGGATCACGTTCGGAGCCCCCAAACCGTTGAGCGACTTGGTCGGGCCGACGTCGACGGTCGAGGAGACCGTCGCCTCTCTACGAGCCTACTACCGAGAGCAACTCGACGGACGCTAGGTTGGGGTTAGCATTTGGGAGTTCGCAGTTCGGAGTCGTGTCCTGCTTGGCGACCAGCGCCAAGCGGGACAGGGCGCGAATCATGGGACTGCGAACCGCGAACCGCAGTCCCACCACCCCCCCTACAGCCTCATCTGACGGATACGCGTGCACGCTCCCTCGACGGCCAACGCGCCCGCGTAGCCCTCGGGGACCTCGATGTCGTGAAGGGAGAAGACCGACGGACCGCGTTCCAGCTCGGTGTCGAGGATCGCAACCGGCTCGCCGACGCGGACGGAGATGCGGAATCGTCGAAGCCCCGCCGGAACCGACCCTCCAAGCCCCTTGAGATACGCCTCCTTCCGCACCCACGTGCGGAAGAAGCGAGCCGCGGCCTCGCCGTGGGCGGAGTCGATCGCCTTCGCCTCCGCCGGGACGAAGAATCGAGACGCGATCGCTCGAACGTCACGCGTCGGCCGGACGCGCTCGAGGTCGACGCCGATCCGCCGACCGGCGGCAAGGGCGAGAACGGTCCTCGCATTCGAATGAGAGAGGCTGAACGAAAGCCCGTCCGCCTTCCCGCGGTCCAGATTCGGCTTGCCGTTTCCGGCCCGCTCGATCGGGACGTCGTCGGGTCGGCAGTTCAGGTAGAGCCCGAGCACGTTTCGCATCCGATCGCGGGCGCGCAATCGCCCTCCGTCGGAGGCGTCACCGACCGAGATCGTCCAGACGTGAACGTCGCCGTTGCAAAGGTCTCCGGCGAGCGACCTTGCCGTTTCCGTCACAGCGTGACGTCCTCCTCGATCGGCGGGCCGGTGCCGTCCGATGACCGAAACTCGGGCACGAGCTCCCGGAGCGAATCGACCACCGCCGCATCGTCTCCGTCGAACGCCCCGGCCTCGAGCCGTTCGAGCCCGTCCGCCCACCCCGCCGCAGGGGACTGAAGCGGCGCAACGAAGACGCGCTCGTGCGCCGTGGCGACCTGCCCTTCCGCTTCGGTGAACAGGTCTTCGCGAAGCTTCTCGCCCTGCCGCGAACCGGTGAAGACGATCGGCACGTCGACGTCCGGCTCGTATCCGTAGAACCGGATCACGTCCTTCGCCAAGTCGATGATTCGAACCGGTTCTCCCATGTCGAGGACGAGCACATCGCCGGTGGCGCCGACGACGCTCGCCTGCAAGACGAGTTGGACCGCCTCGGAGGTCACCATGAAATACCGGCGCATCTCCGGATCGGTCACCGTCACCGGAAGGCGCCGTTCGACCTGCTCCTGGAACGTTCGCAGGACACTCCCGCGGCTTCCGAGCACGTTTCCGAACCGGACCGCGATGCACCGGGGCGGCGGCTCGCGTCGTCTCTGAACGACAATCTCCGCCACGCGCTTCGTCGCCCCCATCACCGAAGACGGGTTGACCGCCTTGTCGGTCGAGATGAGCACGAACGCCTCACACCCGGATCGGCACGCTTCGGCGAGGGTGTTCCGCGTTCCGACGACGTTCACCTTCGCCGCCTCGGCCGGGTAGGCCTCCATCATCGGAACGTGCTTGTACGCCGCGGCATGGTAGACGACGTCCGGATCGAACCGCGCGAACGCGCGGCGGAGGCTCGGAGGATCGCGCACGTCGCCGACGACGACGATCGTCTCCCGACTCGGAAATCGTTCGGCGAGATCGGCGTGGAGATCGAACAGCCCCGTTTCGTTGAAGTCGAAGGCGACGAGACGCGCCGCGCCGAATGCGAGGACCTGCCGGCAGAGCTCGGAGCCGATCGATCCGGCCGCCCCCGTCACGAGGACGGCCTTCCCTTCCAAGAATCTTCGGATCGCGGCCTCCTCGATCCGCACCGGGTCGCGGCGCAACAGGTCCTCAGGTTGCAGCTCGCGTAGCGCCGACGGCGTGACCACGCCGGTATACAGATCGCTCAGATAGGGAACGATCTTGATCTCTTGCACGCCACATCCACGGACGATCTCGACCGTCTCCCGCACGACGCTCGGAGAGGCGGAGGGCATCGCGATCATCACCACTTCGACCTCTTGTTGCCGAACGACGTGTGGAATCCGCTGTCTTCCTCCGAGAACGCGAACGCCGCGAATGAGCATCCCGTGACGATTCGGATCGTCGTCGACGAAGCCGACGATCCGATACGGAAGGTCCGCCTCCTCGCGGATCGCGCGGACGAGCTGCGCCCCCGCATCCCCGGCGCCGATCACGAGCGTGTTCCTCAGCGCAGTCGCCTTCGTCCCTCCCGGATGGGGACCGAGGATCCGCCCGAGGAGGCGAACCCCGCCGAGCCCGATCAGACAGAAAGCAAAGTCGATCCCGAGGACCGAGCGCGGGAACGCGGCGAACGGCGAGGACGTCCGCAGCGCGAAGACGCCCGCAGCGACGAGCGCCGAGCCGACGACGCACGCGACGCCGACGGTCGCGAACTCCCGAACGCCCGCGTGCCGCCAGCTGCGGCGATAGAGACGGAAGACGGCCATCGTCGGGAGCCGGGCCGCGACGACGAGTGGGAGGGACCACGCGAGGGTTCTGAGGAAACGAGACGGGATCGATCCGTCGAATCGCAACCAGAACGAAAGGCTGATCGCCCCGAGGATGACCACCGCGTCGAGAAGAACGAGGCCGATCCGTTGCGGCCGCATCATCGCCCGCGCCCCCTCCGAGCGATCTCCTCGTCCAACGCCTCGGCGACGAGCGAGACGTCCGATTTCCCCAGGCCGACGTAGAAAGGAAGTGCGATCGTCCGCGCGCTGACCGCTTCGGTGACCGGGCATTGCCCCGGCTCCGTTCCGAGCGACGCGCGCAGATACGGTTGGAGGTGAATCGGCTGAAAGTAGTCGCTGCAGCCGATTCCGCGCGCTCGGAGCCCGTCGAGGATCGCGTCGCGGTCCTCGCGGGCGAACGCGTCGGAGAGTCGAACGACGTAGACGAACCAGCTCATGACGCCGTTCCCCGGCGCCGATGGGACGATGAGTCCGTCGACCGCGGCCAGCGCCTCGCCGTACCAGGAGGCGACGCGGCGGCGTGCGGTGACGATCTCATCGATCCGAGCGAGCTGCGAGCAGCCGAGCGCCGCCGACATCTCGCACATTCGGTAGTTGAAGCCCAATCGCTCGTGTTGAAGCCAACCGCCGTCCCGGCCGCGCCCTTGGTTGGCCATGCTCCGACAGAGGTCGGCCAACTCCTCGTCATCGGTGACGAGCGCCCCGCCCTCGCCGGTCGTGATCTGCTTGTTCGGGTAGAACCCGAAGATCCCGGCCCGACCGAAGGAACCACAACGGCGCTCGTCGAGGTCCGAGCCGAGCGATTCAGCCGAATCCTCGATCAGCTCGAGTTCGCGGTCGCGAGCGATCGATTCGAGCCTCGGCCAATCGGCTGGACGGCCGAACACGTCGACCGCGAGGATCGCCTTCGTCCGCGGCGTGATCGCTCGTTCGACCGCCGCCGGATCGAGACAGAGCGTGTCCGGGTCGATGTCGGCGAAGACCGGCGTCGCCCTCTCGAACAGGATGCAGTTCGTCGACGCGATGAAGCTGAACGGCGTCGTGATCACCTCGTCGCCGGGCCCGATCCCGAGGGCTCGCACGACCAGGTGCAGGGCGCTCGTCCCGCTGTTGGCGGCGACGGCGTGCCGGACGCCGACGTAGGCGGCGAGCGCCGCTTCGAAGCGACGGGTCCACGGCCCGAGGGCGAGTCGATCGCCTTTGAGGACGGAGACGACCGCTCGGACGTCGTCCGGGTGAACGTCGGGCCGTGCCAGTGGAATCCGGAGTCTAGGCTCGTTCAAGATCTTCCTTCCTTCGTCGCGCCGGCCCGCCGACCGATTCCATCGATGCGAAACGCCTGTAGAGCGAACCCGGCGGCGGTCACTCCCCCGATTCCTCCCCCTGGGCGGGGGACTCGACGAACGTGTCATTCACGCCGTCCTCCCCGTAAAGACCCTCCTGTGTCACCAGCACGCGCCAGAGCGTACGGAACAAGATCTTCAGATCCAACCGGACCGACCAGTGATCGACGTACCAGACGTCGAGTTCGATCCGCCTCCGCCACGGGAGGGCGTTCCGACCGGAGACGACGGCGAGACTGGTGATCCCCGGCTTCGCCTCAAGGCGGCGCCGTTGCACGTCGTCGTAGTGTGCGACCTGATACGCGAGCGTCGGACGGGGACCGACGAGGCTCATCTCGCCGGTCAGGACGTTGAGAAGCTGCGGAAGCTCATCGAGCCCCCAATTGCGCAGGATCCGACCGACACGCGTGATCCGATCGTCGTCCGCAGCGACCGTTGCGCCCAACCCCTGCGAGCGAGCCCCGACGATCATCGTCCTGAATTTCCAGATCCGAAACAGCCGACCGTCCCGTCCGACGCGTTCCTGTCGGAAGAAGACCGGCCCTCCGTCTCCGAGCTTGATCGCCACGGCGATCGCCGCCAGCGCCGGGAAGAGGCCGACGATCATCGGAAGACCGACGACGAGGTCCAACGTTCTCTTCCGCATCCGATCGAACCGGCTCATGAATGCGATTCTACTCGAGCGAGCGGGGAGCCGACGTCCGCCGTTCGAGCATCGGGCAGGACCCGCAAGTCGGCGTCGGCGGACAGAAGATCGCATCACAGACCACGTCCCGGCCGGCGAGCGAAAGGCCGATCCGGCCGAGATGCTGTGTCGACCGCCCTTTGATGAAGATCACATCGCCCTCGGACACCGTGCCCCTCAGGATGTCCGTGGCCGCCCGGACGCTCTTCCCGGCGTAGAGAACATCCCGCTTCGAGAGCCCCGCGTCCCTCGCGCCGCGGAGGAGGGACCGATAGGCCTTCTTCCCCCCGACGAAGATCACCCTCGAGACGACCCCGGCCACATCCTCGCCGATCCGCCTGTACAGCGGCCCTTGAGAGGTCGGCGGCTCCTCGATATCCCCGAGAACGGCGATCTTCCGGCCCCCCTCGATCTCGCGCAGGGTGCCGAGGCCGGCGTCGATCGTCTCGAGCGCCCCCTTTCGGGTGTCGAGGAGGATCAGTGCTCCCTCCGGCGTTCGAAGCGGCTCCATCCGCTCCGGCGCAGCCGTCAACCCGCCCAGGCGCTCGATCGCAGTCTCCGTCGGAATCCCCACTTCGGCGGCGACGGCGAGCGCGGAGAGCAACGGATAGATCATGTGCGACCCGACGAGCCGGGTCGACACCTCGTGGGAGGAGCGGCCGATCTCGACCCGAAACCGGGTGCCGCGCCACCGGTCGAGCCGGACCTCGTGCCCGCGAACGTCGTTTCTCTCATCGAATCCGTACGTGACGACGCGAGCGCGCGTCTGGGATCCCATCCAACGGACGTTCGGATCGTCTCCGTTCAGAATCACCCGCCCGGACGGAGGAACGGACCTCACCATCTCCGCCTTCTCGTGGCGAGTCACCTCGACCGTGCC
>CAZUIM010000031.1:0-7417 GCA_964620325.1 uncultured Thermotogae bacterium | reverse complement strand
TGCGGGCACTGCCTGTTCGTCGATCCGCCGACTGTCGCCCTGCGCTCCGGTGGCTACAGCGTCGCTCGCGCCGCGTTGGAGGAAGAAGCCGAGCGGGCACGAGAGGAGAAGACGAAAGCGAAGCGCGCCCGAGAACGGGCCGAGAGCGAGCTGAACGTCCGCCGCAAGCATCAGCAAAAAGCCGACCGGGCACGGTCGAAGCGCGGAATCCCCAGAAGGGACCACGACGCGAAGACCAAGGTCGACATGGCCCGAATCGCCGACGCCGGAGCCGGAAAACGCCTCCGACAGCTCAAGGGTCGGATCCGACAGGCGGCCGATCGGGAGGCCTCGATCGAGGTGACTCGGTCCGAGGACTTGGGGGTCAAGCTCCATGGAACCGCCTCGTCGCGCAACGCCCTCGTTCGCCTCAAGGGGATCCGTCTGCCGCTCGGCGAAAACCGGTCAATGTGCTTTCCCGATCTCATCGTGCAGCCGTCAGACCGGATCGCCCTCGTCGGACCGAACGGGTCGGGAAAGAGCACGCTCATCTGTCACATCGTCGAGCACATCGAGCTCCCGCCGGAACGGGTCATCTATATCCCCCAAGAGGTCTCGGCCGAGCAATCGGCTGAAACGTTGGAGGCCGTCCGCCGAACAGCGCGGGAGGATCTGGGAGACATCATGACTTGGGTCGCTCGTCTCGGCTCGGAGCCGGATCGTCTTCTCGAAAGCGAACTTCCCAGTCCCGGCGAAATCCGCAAGCTCATCCTCGCCCGTCATCTCGCCGCGGAACCTCACTTGATCGTCATGGACGAACCGACCAATCACATGGACCTGCCATCGATGGAGTGTGTCGAGGCGGCGCTCGCCGAGTTCCCCGGCGCTCTCCTCTTGGTCAGCCACGATCGGGTCTTCCTCGAGACGCTGACGTCGATTCGCTGGGAGATCGGACGAGATGATCCATCCGGGACGACGTTCACGCTGACTGTCCGAACGGCGGGGACCGCGCGCTAGGAAGATGAACGTCACGGCGCTCGCGTTGCGGTCATCGCCCGTCGAATGCACACTGAACCGTGTCGAGGGGAGGACTCATGAACGCTCACACGGAAGAGCGCAAGGACTCAAGCTGTGATCCCGTTCGATCTGCATGGCAGACGAACGCCGAATGGTGGGACGCGTACTACGAAGAGGGAAACGACTTCCATCTGACGCTGATCGCTCCGGCGACTGAGGAGCTCCTCGGTCTCGAACCGGGAGAGGCGATTCTCGACGTTGCGTGCGGCAACGGTGCCTTCTCACGGCGAATGGCGGCACTTGGCGCAAACGTTGCGTTCGACTTCAGCGAAGCGTTCATCGAATGTGCGCGAGCGCGAACGATCGAGAATGCCGATCGGATTGAGTATCTCGTCCTCGATGCGACCGATCGCGAAGCGCTCTCCTCTCTCGGTGAGGGGCGCTTTGACGCCGCCGTCTGCACGATGGCGCTGATGGACATGGAAGAGATCGAGCCGCTCGCCGAGGTGCTTCCGAGACTCCTCCGCCCCGGGGGGCGGTTCGTCTTCTCCACGATGCATCCGTGTTTCAACCAGATGGGGGCCAAGATGCTGCTCGAGGAGGAGACGCACGACGGGCGCTTCATCGTGACTCCAGCGGTGAAGGTAACACGCTACATGAGCCCGTTCCGCTCCGAGGGGATTGGAATCCGAGGCCAACCGGTGCCGCAGATCTACTTCCACCGGCCGCTGCAGGAGCTCCTGCGTCCGTTCTTCGAGGGCGGGCTCGCGATCGACGGTCTGCGGGAGAGAGCATTCGAGGATCGAAGCGACGACGCATCGAGACTCTCCTGGAGCTCATTCCCCGAGATCCCGCCGGCCCTGGTCGTTCGGCTCCGCCTGTACTAGACGGCTCTCTGCTCGTACGCCGTTCCGACAGGCGCCCGTCCCTCTCACTCCGTTCGGAGGAGGCATTCGAGTTCCCGAACGAGTCGCTCGTTCTGTTCCGGCGTGCCGATCGAGATCCTCAAGTGCTCGGGCAGATCGTACCCGACACACGGCCGGACGATGATACCGCGCTCGAGCAGCCCCTGGTGAATCGCCTCGACGTCAGGACCGATTCGGACGAGGACGAAGTTCGTATGGCTCTCGGCGTACTCGAGGCCGAGGCGCGCGAATTCGCCGCCGAGGAACTCCCGTCCGGCGCGGTTCGCCTCGACCGATCGCTTCAGGAACGCCTCGTCGTCGAGGGCGGCGATCCCGGCCGCCTGGGCCGCGACGTTGACATTGAAGACCATCTTGATCCGCATCATCGTCGAAACGAGGTCCGGATCGGCGAACGCGTAGCCGAGTCGGATCCCGGCCAGCCCGTAGACCTTCGAACAGGTTCGCAGCACGACCACGTTCGGTCGCCCTTCTCGGATGTAGTTGAGCGTGTCGAGGAATCCGTCGGCGTCGACCATCTCTCGATACGCCTCGTCGAAGACGACGACGACGCGCTCCGGGACGCGGGCCATGAACCGCTCGACTCCGGCAGCGCGGACGATCGTCCCGGTCGGGTTGTTCGGATTGCAGACGTAGACGAGCTTCGTTCGCTCGCCGATCGCGTCGGCCATCGCCTCGAGGTCGATCCGGTAGCCGGCGGCGAGCCGCGTCTTCGTCAGGGTCGATCGCATCGCGTGGGTGTAGACGTCGTAGATCGGAAAGGAAGAGCGACTGGTCACGACGTCGTCCCCCTCGCCGAGGTAGGCCATCGACAGCTGGAGGATCAGGTCATCGGCCCCGCTTCCGACGGCGACCTGCTCGCGGGCGACGTCGAAGTGCTCGGCGATCGCCGTGCGCAGATCGTAGTTCGCCGCGTCCGGATAGAGATTCGCCCCCTCGATCGCCTCGCGCATCGCCGCGAGCGCCTTCGGGGAGACGCCGAGCGGATTCTCGTTCGACGCCAGCTTGATGACGTCGTCCAAGCCGAGTTCGCGCTTCACTTCCTCGATCGGCTTCCCGGGGACGTAGGGTCGAACCCGATCGAGTCCGCGCTGTGGAACCGGACGATCACGCATCGGTGCTCCCTCCTTGTGCAGCACGAGAGGACGAAATCAGGCGCGCATCGGCGATGACGCACCCTGTTGGGAGGATGAAGACGGGGTTCAGGTCGAGTTCAGCAAGATCCGGATACCGGATTCCCATCGCCGAGACGTCGGCGACGAGGCTCGCAAGGGCATCGACGTCGAGGCGGGACCGGCCGCGCGCCCCGCGAAGGATCGGGGCGCCGCGCAGCTCGTCGATCATCTTGAGGGCCTCCACCTCGTCGACCGGCGCGACGCGAAGGGCGAGGTCTCCGAGAACCTCGGTGTGAATCCCGCCGAGGCCCACGGCGACGACCGGACCGAACTGTGGATCGCGGGAGAGGCCGACGATCGCCTCGACCGGGCGCTCGACCATCCGGGCCAGGAGGACGCCCTCGAAGTCGCCACCACCAAGGCACGACAGCCGCGTGAATGCGGCGCGAACGGCGACCTCGCTTCGAAGATCGAGAGCGACCCCACCGACGCCGCTCTTGTGGAGGATCGCCGGCGACACGACCTTGGCGACCACGGGGAATCCGAGTCGCCCGGCGGCGGCGACCGCCTCGTCCTCGGTCCGCGCCACCTCCCGTTCGATCACTCGAATCCCCTGCGTCTCCAACCAATCCATCGCGTCGGGTTCGAGCGGAGACTCCCCCCACGGCAACTGCTGGAGGTCCTCAGCCTGGGTGACGTCACGTGTGGCGGAAGCCCGAAGGGATTCCGCCGTAAGCGTTGGCCTCCCTTGCGGAGCCAACGCGACGCGCGCAGCGCGCTGCGCAAGCACCGAAAGAGCTTGCGCAGCGCGCTCCCCCGTCGCGAAGTTCGGTACGCCGCCGTCGCCGAGGATCGGAAGCGCCGTCTCGACCGTTTTCCCCGCGAGGAAGGAGGCCGCGACCGGAACGTCGACCTTGCCGGCCGCTTCGACGACACCGCGGGCGATTGGTGCGGCATCGAGATACGGGACGTTCACGTCGATCGCGAGGACGGCGTCGACCTCGTCGGACACCGCAAGGATCGTGTCGCGGTATTCGTCTCCTCCCCCTTGAACGGTCAGGTCGAACGGGTTGTCCACGCTGCAGAACGGCTCCAGCCGCCGGACGAGGCGCGCTCGAAGGTCGGGGCTCGACGGCGGAACCTCCAACCCGCAGGCCTCGGCTCGATCGGCGGCGAGGACGGCCGGGCCGCCCGAGTTGGTCACGATCGCCAGACGCTTCCCGCGAACCGGCGGAAGCGAGGTGAACGCCCGGCAGAGGTCGAACATCTCCTCGATCCCGTCGACGCGGATCGCGCCGCACTGCCTCAGGGCCGCGTCGTAGACGGCGTCCGTTCCGGCCATCGATCCGGTGTGGGAGAGGGTCGCCCGCCGACCGGAGGCCGAACGCCCCGCCTTGATCACGACCAGCGGCTTGGCCGCCGCCAGCTCGGCCGCGGCGCGCAGGAACGCGCGCCCGTCCGAGACCGTTTCGACGTACAGGCAGACGACGCGCGATTCGCCGTCGTCCTTCAGAATCCGAAGGAAGTCGACGTCGGTCAGGTCGGCCCCGTTTCCGTACGAGACGAACTTGGAGAAGCCGACCCCCTGGGCTTGCGCCCACGAGAGGACGGCACCGCCGAGGGCGCCGCTCTGCGAGAGGAAGGCGACCTCGCCGGCCGGGGGTCGCGTCTCGAGCGTCGGAAAGAGGTTCCACTTCGTATTGACGATTCCGGCGCAGTTCGGTCCGACGACGCGAACGCCCGACCGCGCCGCAGCATCCAGGAGGCCACGTTCCGCCGAGTCGTCACCCGTTTCGGAGAACCCGGCGGTGATGACGACCGCGACCTTCACGCCGGCCTCCCCGGCGTCGGTCAGAACGTCGGGGACGGTCGGAGCCGGGCTGGCGACCACGACCAGGTCGACCCGCACGCCCCGCTCCGACAGCGCGCGCAAGGAGGTCGCCGCCGACACGGAACGACCGCCGAGGTCTCCGATCCCCTTCGGATTGACGGCGTGGACGTTCGAGAAGCCTCCGTCGAGGAGCTGATCGATCACGACCCGGCCGATCTTCCCCGGGGAGGCCGACCCCACAACGGCGACATGCCGCGGCTCGAACAGCGCCTTCTCCCAACTCACGGAGTGCTCCCGGCTCGGAACGCCGCGAGGTTGGCCTCGGAGACCTTCGGCCACCGAGCGGCGATCGTCTTCTCTACGCTCTCGACCGGCAGGAGTTCGCCGAGCGACGTTCGTCCGACCATCGCGCCCAGAACGAAGATGTTCGGCCGCACCGCCCGGCCGTCGACGCTCGGGATCTCCGACGGATCGAGGAGCATCAGCGCTTCGCAGACGCTCCGGATCGCCTCGATGACTCCGTCCCGATCGGGGTAGGCGTCGGCGCCGAGGATCACGCCGGTCGGTGCCCAGACCTCGTCGTAGAGAAGAAAGGTCCCGCTCGGCTTCACAAACGCCAGGCCGTTCAGCGCTTCGGAACGCTCCGTCGAGACGACGAGGTCGGCCTCTCCCTCGCCGATCCGCGGACCGACGTCGTCCCGCCCGAGCCGGACCTCGGCCTTGACGAACCCGCCCCGCTGCGCCATCCCCTTCGTTGGGGAGTAGGTCGCAGGGATTCCGGCTTCGAAGGCGCTCAGAATGAGAAGATCGGCGATCGTCAACACACCCTGCCCGCCGACGCCGACGAGGACGATGTCGCAGCTCATCTCTCCTCCTTCGACAATGCGGAGGTGGGGCAGAACCCGACGCACAGGCCACACCCGTTGCACAGCGAGGGGTCGATCACGATCGATTCGTCGCCCAGACTCAGTGCGGGACAGCCGGTGGTGCGGAGGCACTGCTTACACAGCACGCACTTCTCAGGATCGACCGAGACGGTCCCGTAGATGACACGTCGCCGTCCTGCCTGGATCGCGCACTCTCGCCGGGCGATGACGACGCCGACCCCGTCCGAGCTCTTCAGAGACTCCACAATCGCAGCCGTCGTCGCCTTCAAGTCGTACGGGTCGACGACCGACAATCGATCCGGCCCAAGCCCACGAATCACCGCCTCCAGTTCGACGCGCCGCCCGCCGCGCTGCTGCGCCTCGTCGGTCCCCGGGTTCGTCTGCATCCCGGTCATCGCCGTCCATCCGTTGTCCATCAGGACGAGGGTCAGCCGAACCCGATGTTGGATCGCGTTGACGAGGCCGGGAATCCCCCCGTGGAAGAAGGTCGAGTCTCCGATCGTCGCGATCACCGGCGTTTCCAGGCCGGCGTACACGTAGCCCTGGGCGATCCCGACGCTCGACCCCATCGAGACCTCGTTCCAGAGAAGGTCGAACGGGGGATTCATCCCGAGAATCGTGCAGCCGATGTCGCCGGTGACCATCACGTCGTCCCGCGAGAACCCCGCTTCCTCGATCGCCGCGTCGATCGCCAGATACGTCCCTCGATGCGGACATCCAGCGCAGACCGTAATGAGCCGTGGAGGCGACTGTGGTCCCTGCACTGTGAACTGCGAACTGCGAGCCTCGGATTCCGCAGCGGAGAGTCCTCCACGGACCTCATCCAGTCCATACTCTCCGGTCCTCGACAACGTTCCGTCGAGCTTCCCGACGATGCGACCTTCGTATCCTGTCTCGAACGCCAGCGCCGTCAGCGAACGCTCCACGTGCGGCTCGAGTTCTTCCAGAACGAGGATCGTCGCACAGTGCTTCAGAAGCGTCTCGGCCTCGTGCGACGGAAACGGGACGCTCGTCGCGATCTTCATGACGGAGACCTCGGCCCGCCAGAGACCGGAGGCGTCGAACGCTTCGTTCAGGTACGGCGCGACCGGCCCGACCACAACGATGCCGAGACCTCCCGGACGTTCTGAGAGTTCGAGACGATTCAGCCCCCGCTCGGAGATCCACCGCCGGGCTCGCTCGAGCCGTTCGATCAGCTCGGCGTGCTGGCGCTTACAGATCGCCGATCCGGCCTTCGTGTAGCGCGCGATCTCTCGCTCTAGGATCGGCGCTCCCTCGACCGGCGGCGTCGACGCCTCGATCTCGACTGCGGCGTGGGTGAGAGCGGTCGCCGTGGTCAGCCGGAGGAAGACGGGCGTTCCGACCGCCTCCGACAGCTCGAACGCGACCTGCGTCAGCTCGTAGGCCTCCGCAACCGTCGATGGCTCGAGCATCGGGAGGTCCGCCATCCGCGCGAAGCCACGCGAATCCTGTTCGGCCATCCCGGCGCTAACGCCGGGATCGTCGGCGACGTAGACGACCAGCCCACCGTTCGTCCCGGAGTAGGCGATCGAGATCAGCGCGTCGTACGCCACGTTCAGACCGGACATCTTCATCGTGACGATCGCCCGTTGACCGGCCCAGGCTGCGCCGGCCGCGATCTCGAACGCCACCTTCTCGTTCGTC
>CAZUIM010000030.1:0-10443 GCA_964620325.1 uncultured Thermotogae bacterium | reverse complement strand
GGCAGCGTACTGCACTGCCGGCAAAGGAGGCGCGCTTTCATAACATCATAGTACTTATCTCCAACCTGTACACGTCCAGTTTCGTATTATGTCCCCGGAATTCCCCTCGCCATGCTCAGCTGATCAATCGCATGGCGCGCCCTCGTCCCCATCACGAGGGGGGAAGGGAAGGGAAGCGAAGCGGTGACGTTCAGTCGGCTGAGACAGATCTCGCACTGGCTGACGTCACTCTCCCATCAGCAGCGAGCGGCTCTTCTCGATCGTTCCCAAATCGGGTATGATCGTTCCCGTTATGGGAACGAAGAACGACAAGGAGTCTCTGGGCTTGGCCGGCGCCCTTTTCTCTTCGGTGCAGCAGCGAGTGCTTGGGCTCCTCTTCGGTCAGCCGGGGCGACGGTTCCAGAGCGCTGAACTCATACGTCTTGCGGGAAGTGGAACGGGTGCAGTGCACCGCCAACTCAGACGGCTCGAAGCGGCGGGCTGGATCACCGCTACCCGGGTGGGCAATCAGAAGTACTACCAGGCAAACGCGGATTGTCCAGCGTTCGAAGAACTCCAAAGCCTCATTGCCAAGACCGTCGGATTGGCTGAGCCTTTGTGTCGGGCACTGGCGCCGCTGGAGGCAAGGATCGTGGCTGCGTTTGTCTATGGCTCCGTCGCAAGGGGAAGTGACACTGCAGACAGCGACATCGATGTACTGGTCGTGTCCGACGATGTTGGGTATCCGGAGATCTACGCGGCGTTGCAGGAGGCCGAGGCCGAACTCGGCCGCGCGATCAATCCAAACGTGCTCGCGCAGAAAGACTGGAAAGAGCGATCTGCGCAGCGGGACTCCTTCGCGGCGCGCATCGCGGCGCAACCGCGGCTATTCGTCATCGGAGCGGAAGATGATCTCTCCTGATCTCGAACGACTGGCTGAGATCGGGGCACTGAAGCGTGAGCCTCCGGCTAGGCAGGAGTACGATGGGCTCGTCCGTTCAGGACGAGCTCGTCTCCAAGATGCAGCTCGCACCGAGCTCTCGCTGGAGAGCCGTTTCGACCTTGCGTACAACGCTTCCCATGCACTGGCTCTGGCCGCGCTTCGCCGGTTGGGGTATCGATCCGACAACCGTTTCTTGGTGTTCCAGGCGCTCCCTCATACAGCCGGCCTCGATGATTCGAGCTGGCGACTCCTCAGCAAGTGTCACGAACGCAGGAACCTCGCCGAGTATGAGGGCTTCGTAGATCTGGAGGAGCGGTTGGTCGCGGATCTGCTGGCTGTGTCGCGGAAGCTGCTGGAGGCGGTATCCGCGCTGCCGCCTCCCGAGTAGGTCCGCGTCTCGACGGAGTTCCAGGGACATCTCTGAAAGCGCGGGCTGCGCCTGGGGGTCAGGACTTGTAATGCAACATCTGGAAGGGTCGGTTCTCCCTGCTATGTGTCAGTGCAAGACCTGACCCCAGGTCCTCACGAGCCGAATCGAACCGGCCTGTGCGCTTCATCACGCAAGAAGCTCATCGGGCCTTCATCCGATCCTCAAACGTTCCGAGTAGCTTGGTTTGAGAAGGCGTGCTCGAGCGTGGAGAACGGACAGCTCCTGATACTCGCCGTTCTGTTACCGAATCAAGAAGAATCTGTGGGGTCACCATGAGTTCAACGAATCGATACACGCGTACCCGAAGAGGCGCCGGAGTGGTCATCGTCTTGATCGCCTCGGCGGCGCTCCTGTTCGTCGGAGGGCAGCTCAGTGTGTCGTCTAACGAGCCATCTCAAGAGGAGGACACCGTGAGCACCGCTGAAGATAGACAAGAAGGCACGAAGGAGGCGATCTTCGCCGGCGGCTGCTTCTGGTGCATGGAGTCGATCTTCGAGCCGCTGCCGGGCGTTCATGAGGTGGTGTCCGGCTACACTGGAGGGGACGTCGCGGGCCCGATCTATGAGCAGGTCACCGCTGGGACCACGGGGCATTTCGAGGCGATTCTTGTGCGCTACGATCCGGAGCAGATCTCCTATCGCATCCTGCTTGACGTGTTCTGGCTGCATATCGATCCTACCGACGCCGGCGGGCAGTTCCACGATCGCGGAAGCCAGTATCGCACGGCGATCTTCTACCTCGACGAGGAGCAGAAGCGCCTGGCCGAGGTCTCCAAGGAGATGCTGGCGGCGTCCGGCATCTTCGATGAACCGCTTGCCACATCGATCCTTCCGGCGAAGGAGTTCTACCCGGCTGAGGCGTACCACCAGAACTACTACGTGAAGAACGCGGCACGGTTTGGCGTGTACCGAGCGGCGTCCGGCCGGGAGGCGTTCACGACCAGGGTATGGGAGGGGCATGAGGAGTTCTCCTTCTTCCCCGATCAGGAGAAGCCGTGGATCGGCTTTGGGAAGCCCTCAGACGAGGAGCTACGCGAGATGCTCACGCCGCTTCAGTACAGCGTGACGCAGGAGAACGGCGTCGAACCGCCATTCCAAAACGCGTATTGGGACCACTACGCAAAGGGCGTCTACGTCGATGTCGTGTCGGGGGAGCCGTTGTTCAGCTCCGAAGACAAGTTCGATTCCGGAACCGGGTGGCCGAGCTTCACCCGCCCAATCGAACCCGACAGCGTGGTCACCCGGGAAGATCGAAGCCTGTTCCAGGTGGGGGTCGAAATCCGCAGCCGCTATGCGGACTCCCACCTCGGGCACCTGTTCGACGACGGACCGCCGCCGCCGGGGGAACGCTACTGCATCAACTCGGCCGCCCTCCGGTTCGTTCCGAAGGAGGAGCTGGAGGACGAAGGGTACGGAGCCTACCTCGAGCCGTTCGAGTGACCGCCCACGCTTTCCGGCGCCGGGGGGACATCTTGATTGTTGTGGTTTCTCACCGCCCCGGACGCACAAGGCATGGCGGCGGTGAGAAGTTCCGGGGGCAGATCTGACTCTTCGGGTTCTGAAAGGTCGTGTACGTTCGATTTGCATCGCCCCCGACTGAGTTCTGAGGACGTGGTACGAAACCTGCCCTGGAACGCGCGGGACAATGAGCGCCGCGGCCCTAGCACTCCTCGTCCCTGGGAGTCCCGTAAGAGAGGGATCGAGGGAGAAGGACTCTGAGGGCACATCCTGACACACTGAGCGGGCGAACCCGAACCCCGATTCCGGGTCAAGCGAGGTCCGCGCGAACGAGGCGTTCAGCCGCGCCGAGCTGCTACCTTGGGCCGATCACGGACCGCATGTCTCGCGTGCTTCTCGATACGCTCGCTCGAATCGCGTCGGGAAGAGGAGGTCGATCAGGCCGGCGACGATGTCGATGCCGCCGGTCACGAGGAAGACGTAGTCGTAGATCTCACCGGAGGCGTACCTCCCGTAGGGCGACAGGAGAAGGATCTGCGTCATGCCCGAGCCGACGTCGACGAGTCCCGTGATGTAGCGATGCGTTCGCGTGGTCTCCGCGTATCCGGCGAGGGTGTCGGCACAGAGGTCCTCGGAAAGGGTTGACCTTGCGATCCGTTCGGCGTCTCGCGCGATGGCGCGGTCGGTCGGGAGCGCGAGATCGGCGAGCGCCGACGCTGCGTTGGAGATGCCGACGACCAGTCCGCTGATCTTGTACCACTGGGCGTTCGGAAGCCCGATCGCGTCGACTCCCCACCAGGTCAGGCCGGTCAATGCGGCGGAGGCGGCGATGCGAAGAAACACGCTCGTGTTCCGGGTGGGAATCTCGTCCTCCAGGTCGACGAACTGGGCACACCAGCAGTCCGAGTCCGCCCAAGCCACACCGGCGGACAGGCAGACAGCGACGATCGCCACCACGACTCCTCTACACGCACCAACACACCTCACGCCGATCATCCTCACGCCCTCCTTGGGTTGGGTATCTAGACGATCTCGTCGTCACAGGATACCCGGGATCGGGTGAGCCAAGCCAAGCGCAGGAGAGCGAACGTCGATGCGCGCGCGTGCCCGCGCACCGCCTCACTGCCGCCTTTCCTGGCAAAGGCGAAGAGGAAGGCGCGCCCTCTCCCGCGAGGGCGCGCGAGGAGGAAGGGCGGCGTCCGGGCGGAGGGGCTATCATACCGCCCAAGGTTCGAAGGGAGGGTTCGCCTGACGGAGATGGCACAGACCGACGCAAAGAAGGAGCAGGGCCGGGAGGTCGAGAGGAAGTCATCCTACGACGTCGTGGTCGTCGGCGGGGGGCCGTCCGGTGCGACGGCGGCCGTGTACGCCGCTCGGGCCGGGTGGTCGACCCTCGTCATCGACAAGGGCGTCGGGGCGGGGGCGCTCGGGATGGCACACATGATCGCCAACTACCCCGGGATTGGCGAGACCGTGACCGGAGCCGATCTGGTCGGACGGATTCGGGCGCAAGCGGCCGGATTCGGGGCGAGCTTCGTCACCGACAGGGTCACGGCGGCGAACCTGAGCGAGACGCGGAAGACGCTCCACGCGGCCGGTGGCGAGTACTCGGCTCGTGCGGTGATCGTCGCGACAGGTTCGATGGGGCGCGAACGGTCGATCCCCGGCGAGGAGCGGTTGGTCGGGCGCGGCGTGTCGTACTGCGCCACGTGCGACGGGTTCTTCTTCCAGGATCGCCCGGTCGTCGTCGTCGGGAACAACGACGAGGCGGTCGACGAGGCGCTCTACGTCGCCCGCTTCGCGAGCCACGTCGTTCTCCTCGTTCCGACAGCCAGGTTTCGGGCCGGGGAGCGGCTCGTCGAGGAGGCGGAGTCTCACCCGCAGATCGAGCTTCGCTTTTCGACCCACCTCCGCGAGATCCTGGGCGACGAATTCGTGCGCGGTGCGGCCGTGACCGGCGGCGGAGGAGGCGAGGAGACGATCGAGACCTCGGGCGTCTTCATCTATCTCCAGGGTGGACGGCCGATCGTCGATTTCCTCGGCGGACAGGTCCCGACGACGCAGGATGGCTGTCTGAAGGTCGACGCGACGTTCCAGACGGAGGTTCCGGGGGTCTTCGCTGCGGGCGACGTGTTGTGCAAACACCTCAAACAGGCGGTCATTGCCGCCGCGGAGGGGGCGAGCGCGGCGAGCAGCGCCGACCGGTATCTGTCGGGACGGACCAAGCTGCAGCCGGATTGGTCGTAGGTGCTCCCGATCGAGGGGCGACGGACGCTGCCGGGACTCGGTCGCCGGACGGATTTGGCGGGAGTCTCCGGCATGCGCGCTCGGAACGGCGCCGCTGGCAGCCGGCGGCCTCGGGATCGCCGGGGAAGTCGGAGCAGAGGTCCTCGGCGTCGGGAACGCCGTCTCCGTCTCGATCCGACGCTGATGCCCTTGAAGGAGGAGAGAATAGCGCTACGACAGACGTATCTGAGCATGAAGAAAGAGCTCCCGCCGGACGCCGAGGCGGTCCTCGTCATGCGCGGTCGGGGAAACGACGAACTGGCGCCGTCGAAGGAGTTGCTCGACGAGGTCAACGGCTGGAAGGCGCGGTTCGAGCCGGGACAGAGATACGACACGCCTTACCATTTCGCCTGGGCGAAGACCGATTTCGCCGAGCGCTTCGCCGCGAAGGTTCGCGACGACGAGGAGGCGATGGCCCGACTGCGGGAGTTGTCCGAGCGAGCCGAGGATCACGACGTGTTCGTCGTCTGCTACGAAGGATACGACAAGCCGTGTCATCGCAACCTGCTGCTTCAGATCGCCGAGGCAGATCTCGGGGCGAAGGTCGATCCGGAGCCGTTTCTGCCGTAGATCGACCGCGCCGGTCGATTTCGCCGGGGTTCGCGGGACGCTGTGTGACTCCACGGTCACCGGTGCCCCGGACACGCGATCGGCCGTCGGATGACGACGGCGGCGCGGGGCGTCGTCGGTGCCGGACGCGCCGAGGACGTGAACCTTGCGGCGATTGTGGAGCGGGGTTCGCGGTCCATGGTCTTGTGGTCCGGAGACCGTTGTCTGGGCTCGTTTGGTGAAGGTCTCTCGCGGTTGTATGCTGGCTTTGCGAGGATGCGAACATGTCTCGACGAGCGGTGTGTGTCGTCTTCTTGGTGATCTGCGTCGCGCTCTCCGGATTCCCGTCGTGGGCAGCGAATCTGTATGTTCTCGAGGGGCTGTTTCGCCAGGAGACCGACTACACGTACACCGTCACGGCGACGCCGGAGGCGTTCAGTTCGGTGACGCTTACCATCCCGCTTCCGGGGTCCACCGAGAGTCTGGCGCACAGCGTGGAGATCGTCTCCTGTGAGGTGACGGGCGAACCGGCGGCGGACGGCCGGTGGGAAGAGACCGACGAGCTGGGCAACCGGTGGCTGAGTGCGCAGTGGTATATGGCCGAGGGCGACGTGATCCTCACGCGGCGAGTGCGCTGCGTCGAGGAGACACTGTACGGCGCAACGGTCACGGCCGATCCTTACCCGCTCCCGCGTTCGTGCCTTCCGTCGGACGTCACGCGGTGGCTCAACGCGTCGTCGGTCGCCCAGTCCGCCGATCCGCAGATCCGCGCGTTGGTCCAGACGCTGACCGACGGCACCGCTATGGAGATCGAGGCCGTGGGGCGCATTCTCGCTTGGGTCCGGTCGAACCTTCGGTACGCCTGTTCCGCGGAGCTCTGTTTTCCGGTTCCCCAAGTCGATGCGCTCTTCACGCTGGAGCACTCGATGGGCAACTGCGTCAACTTCGCCAATCTGACCATCGCCCTCCTCCGCGCCGCCGGTATCCCGGCCCTGTCGGTGAACGGGTTCGTCGCCGATCGGGGCGAAAGCCACGCTTCACATGCCTGGATTGCGGCCTTCTTCCCGGACCTCGGATGGGTCGAATTCGAGAGCGCCAACTGGATCCCAGCTTACCGGGAGGTTCCGGTGACCTTCCTGCTGCCCCAGCACATCAGCCTGTATCGCGGAGACGGCCGCGGCATCAGTTCGGTGTCGTTCCGGGAGAACCACGCGGCCGAGTTCACGGTGACCGATCGCCCGTCGGAGGTTTCGGACGTCCACGCCGAGGTCGGGGCAGCCGAAGCCGCCTCGTGGGTTGTGACGCTGTCCTCGCCGTTCTCCGAGGCCGTTCTGTTCACGCTCGATCTCGAAGGGATTCCCGACGGGTGGCATGCCGATCTCAGCGAGGTCGAGATCCTCATCGATCCGGACGGCGTCACCCGAACGCGAGACGTCCTCCTCACGATTCGCCCTCCCGAGGATGTGCCCCCCGGAGCGGAGGCGTCCGTGGAGCTGTCCGCCCGAGGGCGGGGGGAGATCGTCGGAACGATCACCGCGACGGTGCAAGTCGTCGGGGAGTGATCGACGGGGTCTGACCTGTAGTCAACGTCTGTTCGGGCGAGGGCTGGGCGCGGTGGCATCGCGATGCTATGATCCCCGCTGTAGAACCCGCCGTCGCGCGGCGGGGCCCGGTGTCATTACGAGGGGGACAAACCCACAACACGAGAGAGGGCAAGAGAGCGCCCGAGGCGGAGCATCTCAGAGGTCGATGGTGTGTCGTCAGTGCGGCGATTGCTGTGATCCGATCCTTCTTCGTGCAACAAAGCGCGAGATCTGTTCCGATCCCACGCTCGAAGGCGACGAGTTCATCCTGCGTCACGGGCACCGGATCTCGAACGAGGACGCATTTCGCCGGCGGCCGAGTCTCTGTTCGAGCCACTCTCGGTGCTACTCCGTCTGCGACCGCTTCGATCCGGCGACGCGGCGGTGCCTGGCGTACGAGGAACGTCCTCCGATCTGTCGGACGTTTCCGAACAACCTCCGCGTCGAGGGTCGCCCCCTTCGCCTTCGCTCGTATCCGGATTGCGGATTCGACGGGACGGTCGTGCGAGCGGCGATGTCGGTCCGCTAGGATCTGAGGGAGTCCAGCAGTATAGTGTCCTATCCGTAACTGGGGGATACAACCACAGGCAGACGAAGGAGGTAGGGATGAGGAGGATTCTTGTTCTACTGGCGACGCTGGCGTTCGTCTTCGCGGCGACTGCGGTCTACGCGGCCGGGGGACCCGCTCCGAGCTCGGGGGATGGTGTTTCCGACGGGAGTGGGTTCGAAGTACCGCCCGGGCCGCTCGGAGACGGCGATCCGTTCGGGCCGGCTCCCAACGCCGGCGATGGAGTCTCCGACGGAAGTGGGATGACCCCGCCCCACGCGGCGAACTAGGCGATCGCCTCGTCACGGCTCTTCGGGACCGCGAACGGCGCGCACGGACTCCAACGTCGCAGACGTGCTCCAGACGCTGCCTGCTCGGCAACGATCGCCGAGCAGGTTTCGGCTCATCGAATCAGACCGTGGAATCTCCAACGTCGCACATCCTGCGAACCGCGCACCCCGAACTCCGAATCGCGAACTGCGAACTCTGAACTCCGAACTCAACCAACCCAATCAACCCTACGAACCCAACGAACTCGCCTTTCAACCGTGAACCGCGAACCGCGCACCGTGAACCGCGAACCGGCCTCCCCACCCAGCGCCGGCCTCTTCCGGTAGAGTGGGATGGAAGAATCTCATCAGGGAGGGATCGGTTATGTGGGATCGGATCGTGGAATGGGTCGTAGCGTACGGCGGTCAGGCGATCGGCGCGATAGCGACGCTGGTCATCGGGTACCTCATCGCCCGTCTGACGCGACGGTTGCTTCGGCGTTGGCTCGTTCGGACGGACCTGGCCGAGGCGCTTCGGCGCTTTCTGACGCAGATCGCGTACGTGGCGATCCTGATCTTCACGATCGTCGCGACGTTGGCCCGCTTCGGCATTCAGACAACGTCCTTCGTGGCGATCCTCGGCGCGGCCGGCTTCGCCGTCGGCTTCGCATTGCAGGGGTCATTGGCCAACTTCGCCGCGGGGGTCCTTCTGCTGATTCTGCGTCCGTTCAAGCTCGGCGAGTTCGTCGAAGCCGGCGGTGTCTCCGGCACCGTCAAAGACATCCAGTTGTTCACGACGGTGTTGTCGACGCCGGACAACGTGAAGGTGTTGGTTCCCAATGCCCAGATCTACGGCGGCGTGATTCGAAACTACAACGGGTACAAGACGCGGCGCATCGATCTGACGGTGGGAATCGGGTACGACGATTCGTTGGAGGAGGCGTTCGCCGTCGCCCAGGAGATCATGCAGGGCGACGACCGAGTGCATTCCGAGCCGGAGCCGCAGGTGATGGTCGGCGAACTCGGCGACTCGAGCGTCAACCTGGTCCTTCGGATGTGGGTCGACGGCGCCGACTACTGGAGTGTCCTGTTCGATCTCACACGGCGCGTCAAGGAGGCGTTCGACCGGCGCGGGATCGACATTCCGTATCCACAGCATGTCGTGCATGTGAACAGTGAGGGGTGAGCGACTGCCGGCGCGGCGTCAGGCCCGCAGATATTCTTCGACGGCGTCGACCATCGCGAGGATGTTCTCCGGCGGGACCCCGTCCATGATCGTATGAACGGAGGAGAGGAGGTACCCGCCGCCGGGGCCGAGGATGTCGATGACGCGGTGAACCTCGTCACGGACTTCCACGGGGGTTCCGTTCGGAAGGACGCGCTGGGTATCGATCGCTCCGCAGAAGACCAGATCGTGACCGTAGCGTCGCTTGAGTTCCGCCAAGTCGGACATCTTGCCGGCCGAGGTCTGGATCGGGTTCAGAATGTCGACCCCGATCTCGAGGAAATCGTCGATCAGTGGGAAGACGTCGCCGTCGGTGTGGAAGAAGATCTTGGCGTCGGTCCGCTGTCTGATGAAGGCGATGAAGTCGGCGTGGATCGGCTTGAGCATTCGCCGGTACATCGCCGGAGAGATCAGCAGGCTCTTCTGGGTGCCGAGGTCGTCGCCGATCTTGATGATGTCGATGTTCTCGCCGATCTCGCGGAGGAAGTTGCCGACCAGTTCCTTGCAGAGCTCGGCGATCGTGCGGAGGAGTGCGACGGCGAACTCGGGGTGGGCGGCCATGTTCATCAAGAACCTGTCCATCCCTTGCATGGCGAATGCCCGCTCGAACGGGAACAGGAGCCACGGCGTCGCCATGATCGCGTACTCGCCTTGGTCGGCCAATCGCTTCGCCCGCTCCCGAACGTGAGCCACCCGAGACGGATCGGCGGTGTCCGGCCACGGATACCGCTCGAGGTCGTCGACTGACGTGGTCTCGGCGAGCGGGTGGATCCCCGGGAACCAGACGCCGGGCTCGACCTCCCGCTGCCCCGAGCCCCACGAATCGATGAACGGAGCGTGCGGCTCTCGAGACCGGTTCCGCTCGAGGACCGACGCCGGCTCGCGATCGAGAACGCCGCGCACGTCGCTTCCCAGCCGACGGAGCGTCTCCTCGTCGACGTCGGCGGTTCCGAGTTCCGGCCAGTCGTAGAGGTAGCGGTCGGGAGCGTCGACGCCGAGGCGGTGCTTCAGCGCCCGGTACGGGGCCATCTTCATGCTCGTCGCGTTGCTCACGCCGAGGACGATCGGAACGCGGTCCGGTTCTTCGTGGCGGAGTGCGGCGAGGACCCGTTCTCGCGAGTTCATAAGAGACCTCCGCTGGATACCCCCCAGCTTGCTGGGGGGAGGAAAGCGGA
>CAZUIM010000029.1:0-14268 GCA_964620325.1 uncultured Thermotogae bacterium | reverse complement strand
GCGAGGAAGCTCACGAAGATGCGGCCGGTAATCGTGGCCGTGTACTTGTGGAAGATCAGCCGCGAATAGCGGTTTGGAGCCTGGGGGATTCGAACTTCTCTGCGAGGACAAGGTCTCTGGGCGCTCGCAGGAGTGATTGCTGAACGGGCGTTCTAGCGGTTACCTTCCGCGCGTTCTCCGAGCCATTGCGCGAGCTCGCTGCGCAGGACTTGCGCTTCTGCAATGGCCTCCTCTGCTTGACGGACCGTGACGTGGATGCCGCCCGTGTAGAGATCCTTGTTGCGAAGTCCACGTAGCATCTGGTAGTAGTCGACACGATCGTCGGGGATTCCGAGCGTGTCACTCAGGGACTCCAGGGCAACCATGTGATGTCCTCGGCGATCGGTCGGCCGCAGACCATTCGCACGCAGTCCGGCTAGAGCGCTGTTGAGGATTGCATGGTATGCCTGCTCCAGCCTGGTCTCAGGGTGATTTGCCTCGTTCCCGGCGTCCTCCAATCGGCGGTCAATCGCCTCGAGGAGCCGCTTGATTTCTCCGGGTGTTTCGGGCTCTCGCCGCAGTTCATCGCGAAGCAGCATCTCTGCCAGGCTCATGCGTTCCCTCCAATCACGTCGATGCGAGGCCCGTTGTGGACGCGGTCGACAAATGAATCCTCTGTGCGTAGTTCGGCCGCATATTCGTCAGGTGCGTAGGACGTCGGATTGATGACGCGTTGGAGTGTCCGCCCAGCCGCACGGATCGCCGAACTGACCTCTCGTAGTGGCGCGGCGCCCACGATCATGAGATCCACATCGCTGTCCGGCCGCGCCTCGCCCTTCGCGAAACTCCCATAGACGTAGGCAAGTTCGATGCGATCGGCGAATGGCTGGAGCGCTTCGCGTAACACTCCAGCCAGTCCGACCGTCTTGCGGATGATGGATCGAAGCTCGTCGTAGATCGGGCACTCCGGATTCAGGCGGTAGATGATCTGGTTCCCAACTTGTGTGGACACAAGGATTCCGGCATCTCGCAACGCATGAAGCTCGCGGGCCAAACCATGCTTGTTGAGGCCGCTTCGACGTTCTAGCTCGCGTAGGTGAAGCCCTTCCTCGGCGTTGGCGAGCCACTGTAGTACAGCCAGTCGCGCCGCAGGGAAGAGAGTTGAGGCGATTCCTGTCGGGGACATATTGTGTCCAAGTGTACACGTATTGTCCCCGTCGTCAAGTACTTCCATGCGAGATCGCATCTTGGATGCTCAACAGAAAGACAGAACCGCCAGTGAGTGCCGACGGTTCGATTCCCTTCATTGGAGCCTAAGGGACTCGAACCCTTGACCTCTTGCATGCCATGCAAGCGCTCTCCCAGCTGAGCTAAGGCCCCGGTTGTTGCGGATTCTACCGCTTGAACGTGAAGTGCTCAATGAACGGGGCGGTCCTCGGTTCGCAGTTCAGGGTTCGGAGCTCGTAGAAGGAAAGCTGTAGCGTAGGTCTCGTGCTCGACGTCGGACGGACGTCGGGGAAGCGGCGAACGAGTTCAGGGGATGACGAGGAGCGTCGCCCGGAGGTCGCGGTCTTACGTGACGACTCCGCCCAGGACCAGTTCGACGGCTTCGGCGAGGTCGTCGACGGTGGCATCTGGTGTCGCCTGCGTGCGGTTGTCGCGGCCGCCGAAGCCGGTCCGGACGAGGATCGTTCGGCAGCCGGCGTTCTTGCCGGCGGCGATGTCGGTGCTTGTGTCGCCGACCATCGTCGAGGCGGTCAGGTCGATCCCGAGGTCGTCGGCCGCTTGATAGAGCATCCCGGCGGCCGGCTTCCGGTAGAGCGACTCCTTCCTGAGGCCGCGCACCTTCCCTTCGGGGTGCGCGAGAGCGCCGTAGACGGCGTCGACGTGCGCGCCGAACGCCTCCAACTGCTCGTCCATCCGATCCTGGACGGCGTCGAGCTCCTCGACGGACATGTACTCCATCGCCACGCCGCCCTGGTTGGTGACGACGACGACCGGGATGCCGGCCTCGTTCAGCCTCCGGATCGCCTTCCCGGCGCCGGGGAGGAGTTCGAAGTCGGCGGCGCGATTGACGTAGTCGCCGTCGTTGTTGATGACCCCGTCACGGTCGAGGAAGACGGCGGCCGGCCGGAGTTCCTGGCGACGTCCGCGGTCTCGCTCGTAGAGTCGGACATAGAGTTCGGCGGGATAGGCAGCGTTGGGATCGGTCATCGGCTACTTGACGACGAGGCTGACCATCTTGCCGGGGATGGCGATCGCCTTGACGAGTTCCTTCCCCGCGAGCCGTTCGACGATGCCCGGATCGGCCAACGCGGCCGCCTTGACCACCTCCGGATCTTCTGCGTCATCGGCCGGAACGGTGACCCGGGCTCGGACCTTCCCGTTGATCTGCACCGGGATTTCGACCATCTTGTCCTCCAGCGCGTCTTCGTCGTAGATCGGCCACGATTGCTCCAGAATCGCCGCCTCGTGCCCGACCCGACGCCAGAGCTCCTCGGCGATGAACGGGCAGAACGGCGACAGGAGGAGGATCAGGCCGTCGACCACCTGCCGAAGGAGGGCGGGGTCGACCTCCTCGTCGACGGCCCGGCCGAGGTCGTTGGTAAGTTCCATGATCGCGGCGACGGCCGTGTTGAAGCTGAACCGACCTTCGACGTCCCCGGTCACCTTCTTGACCGTTCGGTGGTAGCGGCGCCACAGGGCGAGCTCCACCTCCGTCAGGGCGGGCGCGTCGACGCCGGCCCCCGGCCGGTCGAGCCGCTCGACGTTTCCGACGACGAGGGCCCAAACACGGTTCAGGAACCGGAACGCACCGCGGACCCCTTCGTCGGACCAGTCGATGTCCCGGTCCGGCGGCCCCATGAACATCGTGTAGAGACGTTCGGTGTCGGCCCCATAGGTCTCGATCAACGCGGTCGGGTCGACGACGTTCCGTTTCGATTTTGACATCTTGAAGCTCGAGACCTGCAGCGGCCCTCCGCATTTCGGACAGACGGCCGAATCGCCGACCTTGTCCGGGTACTGCCAGCCATGCTCGGGGCAGCGATAGGCCGGGTGACAGACCATCCCCTGGGTGAACAGACGGGCGAACGGTTCCTCGAAGCCGACGAGGCCCACGTCGAAGAGCGCCTTGGTGATGAATCGCGAGTACAGAAGGTGCAGGATCGCGTGTTCCACCCCGCCGACGTACTGGTCGACCGGGAGCCAGCGATTGACGTCCTCGGTGACAAACGGGTGCTCGTCGTCCTGCGGGTTGATGAAGCGGAGGTAGTACCACGAGGAATCGACGAACGTGTCCATCGTGTCGGTGTCGCGTCGTGCCGGAGCGCCGCAGTTCGGGCAGGTCGTCTCAATGAACTCGGGAACGTCGGCGAGGCCCATCTTCCCTATCAACCGGTCGATCTGTGGGAGCGAGACCGGCAAGTCGTCCTCCGGAACCGGAACGGCGCCGCAGCGGTCGCAGTAGACGATCGGGATGGGGGCACCCCAATAGCGCTGGCGGGAGATAAGCCAGTCGTGGAGGCGGTAGTTGACCGTCCCCTCGCCGATTCCGTTCTCTTCGAGCCAGGCGATCACCTCGGAGAGGGCGCGGTCGCCCGGCGTTCCGGTGAAGTCGCCGGAGTTGATCATCGTCCCGAAATCGGCGTGGTAGAGGAGGTTCCGGTTCTCCTCGCGCCGCCAGAGGAGCTCCATCACGGTGCGCGCGTCGAGTCCGGGCGCGAGGAGTCGACACCGATTGAGGATCTCGTTCTCCGCGTCGAGGCCGTCCCAGACGATGACGCCGTCGCTGAAGACGAACGCCCAGCGGGCGCCGACGATCTCGATCCACCGCCCGCGCTCGACGTGCGCCTGGGCGATCTCGAGGTAGTCGTCGACCTGATCGAGCGCCGGTTCGACGATGATCTCGCCATGTCCTTCCTCGAACCGGATCCCGGCCGCGCACAACGCCCCGGCGAAGTCGGCCGTCGCCGCTCCGTCCGGGACGACCGATCGGACCCGGCCGTCGGCCCGCTCGATCACCGGGAGAATCGGAAGGCCGAACTTGAGTGCGAACGCGAAATCGCGCTCGTCGTGCGCCGGAACGGCCATGATCGCGCCGGTCCCGTAGGTCATCAGAACGTAGTCGGCGATCCAGACGGGGATCTTGGCCCCGTTGACCGGGTTGACGGCGTGGCCGCCGGTGAAGACGCCGGTCTTCTCGCGCTCGGTCGACAGGCGGTCGATCTCGGTCTCCCGCTCCGCTTTTCGGCGATAGTCGACCACGGCGGCGCGCTGCGCATCGCTCGTCAGCTTCTCGACGAGCGGATGCTCGGGGGCGAGGACCATGAACGTCGCCCCCCACAGCGTGTCCGGCCGCGTGGTGAAGACCGGAATCTCGTCGCCGGCCCCGGTACGGAAGACAACCTCAGCTCCGGTCGATCGGCCGATCCAGTTCTCCTGCATCTTGACGACGTTCTCCGGCCACTCAGTCAGCTTGTCCAGATCATCGAGCAGCCGGTCGGCGTAGTCGGTAATCTTGAAGAACCACTGCGCCAACTCCTTCTTCTCCGGGAGCGTTCCGCATCGCTCGCATCGCCCCGCAACGATCTGCTCGTTCGCCAGCACCGTGTCGCAGCCGGGGCAGTAGTTGACGCTCGCAGTCTTCTTGTAGGCGAGCCCTCGCTTGTAGAGCTGGAGGAAGAGCCACTGCGTCCACTTGTAGTAGTCGGGCTTGCACGTGGTAACCTCGCGATCCCAGTCGAAGACGACCCCCCAGGCGCGGAACTGCTCCCGCGAGGAGTTGATGTTCGCGAAGGTGTAGTCGCGCGGGTGCGATGCGTTCTCGATCGCCGCGTTCTCGGCCGGAAGACCGAACGCGTCCCACCCCATCGGGTTGAGGACGTTGTATCCACGCATCTTCTTCACCCGCGTGACCACGTCGCCGATGATGTAGTTTCGGCCGTGTCCGACGTGTAGGTACCCGGACGGGTACGGGAACATGTTCAGATAGTAGAAGGTGTTCTCGCGGGAAGCGGTGTCGACCTTGAAGAAGCCGCGCTCCTTCCAGTAGTCGCGCCAGCGCGCCTCGATCGCCGCGAAGTCGTAGGCTTCGATTTGTCGTGCGGTCATCGTGGGCGGACTCCTCGTGCGAACGTCTCCGCCGCCCGAAGCAAGCTCGCCACGGCCTCGGCGGTCTCCATCTCGCAGTACATCCGCAAGATCGGCTCGGTCCCCGATGCGCGGAACAGGAGCCAGCCGTCGTCGAAGCGGAGCTTGATCCCGTCGAGCGTCTCGGCCGATCGAACCGCTCGACCTGCGACGTCGGTCGGCGGGTCGGCGAGGAGCGAATCGACGACGTCGACCCGCGTCTCGATCTCGATGTCGGTTCGTCGGTAGACCTGCGGGCCGAATCGGCGATGCAAATCGGCGATCAGCTCGCTCGGCGGCCGCCCGGCCGAGGCGACCAACTCGGCGAGCAGGAGCGAACAGAGGACGCCGTCGCGCTCCGGAATGTGGCCACGGATCGCGAGGCTGCCGCTCTCCTCCCCGGCGATCAGGATGTCACGCTTGACGATTTGCTCGGCGGCGTACTTGAAGCCGATCGGGATCTCGATCACCTCGAGGCCGTACGCGTCGGCCATCTTCCGCACCAGATCCGACAGATTGAACGAGACGACGATCGGACCGGTCAGGCCGCGCTCTTCGACCAGGTATCGGAGCAGCAGCGCGTAGGTCCGATGCGCGTCGATGAACGCGCCGGTTTCGTCCATCGCCGAGACTCGATCCCCGTCGCCGTCGGTGACGACGCCGATCAACCGATCGTAGGATCCGCGGAGGGCCCCGATCTGATCGCGCAGTGGGGCGAGGTTCACTTCGAGCGGCTCCGGCTTGACGCCTCCGAACAGGACGTCGCGCGTTTCGCGAATCTGCGTGTACGAGACGCCGTGCTCGCCGAGGAGTTGGGCGACGAGTCCCTGCGCTGACCCGAACATCGAATCGACGACCACGTGCACCGGCGACGCGGTGAGCCGGTCGACGTCGACGAGCGATCGAATCCGGGCGAGGTAGGGCGACGTGATGTCGACCCGCTCGATCTCGTCGAGATCCGTCTCCAGGACCGGTGCGCTGTCGGGTAATCGGGCGACGATCTCGTCGGTGACCGATGCCGGGGCCGATCCGCCGTAGCCCGCCTTGATCTTGAACCCGTTGTACTCCGGCGGGTTGTGGCTGCTGGTCAGCATGGCGCCGATCGCCGCCCGACGGTCGGCGACGGCGAACGAGAGGGCCGGGGTCGGCACGAATCGGTCGGACAAGGCGACGGGGATTCCCGCATCGGCGAGGACGCACGCCGCGCGGCCGGCGAACTCCTCCGACAGAAACCGCGTGTCGTAGCCGACGACCACGCCCCCCTCGGCCGGGCGGTATTCGGCGCCCCAATCGGTGTAGATCAGATTGTCTCTCCGTTCGGGCGATCGCAGGTAGGCGGCGAGTCCGGCGGCGACTCGTCCGACGTTGTCGAACGTAAACTCGTCCGCGATGATCGCGCGCCACCCGTCGGTGCCGAAACGGACCGGCTCAGCGCCTTCGCGACTTGCCACGGCGTCCCCCTCTCTGCGCGCGGGGCTTCATGTTGATCCGCTCCACGTTCTCCGGCAGCTTGAGGTCCGACCGTTTTAACAGATCACGCAGAATGGCAATCGGAATCGACGTTTCGACCCAGATGGAGTCGATGTCGACGACGCCGTTCTTCACCGGGAGGTGCGGGATCGCCCGCTCGACCGCGTCCTTGTAGCGAAGGAGCATCTCCTTCTCGTCGAGCAGATTGGGCGCACCGGTCGCGTGATTCTGCATTCCTGACATCGTCTCCCTCTCCGCGAACCCCGGACGTAGCCTGTCGATCGGTTCACGATGCCGAACACCGCGATCGCCAGCGTACCTCGGCATTCTTCGATTGTACCTTGGGCGTGGCGAAAACCAGGATCGAACCTGCGCCGGCGATGATAGCACAGCCTGATGTGAGGAGTAAAGGGCGAACGCGTGGGGCAGGTGACATGAGGGATCCTCACGCGTCGCGTGCGGCCCTGGGCCGACTGAGGGACTGCGGATATGATACGGGACGCTTTCGAGGGGGAAGGCTTTGAGAAGACCGATCATTATCGCGCTTGCGTTTGTGTTGTCGGCGGCCTCGCTCTGTGCCGGAGGCGACGCGGAATGGGGCAGGCTCGATCCGTCGCTACGCGTTCTGTTCACGGAGCGAAGCGGTCCTCAGCCGAGCGATCGATCGGCTGAGCTCTTCGCCAACGCGGATCGGTTTCAGATCACCCTCTCGCTGACGGGAGAACCACGACTCGGTGTGTTGGTGAAGACGCGGGAGTCGGTCCGCTCCACCTCCTACCGCGGCATTCCGGTCTCGGGGAGGGCGGGCTCGATTCTCGCCCTTTCGGTGACGCTCGCTGAGTTGGCTACGTTGGCGGAAGATCCGGACGTGGTCTACGTGGAACCGTCCTGGAAGACCGAGCCGGCTCTCGATCGCAGCCTCGTGGCGGTCGGCGCCGACGGCGTGCACGACGCGTCGCCTGCTGTTCTCGGCGAAGGCGTCGTGATCGGGGTGGTCGACACCGGGATCGACTACACGCATCTCGATTTCCGCCGCGATGCGAACGCGGACGGCAGCGAGGAGAGCTCCAGGATCTATGCGATCTGGGATCAGACGTGGGGGTTGTTCGGGGCCGAGTACACGCGGACTGAGATCGAGGCCGATCTCGCTCTCGGGTTCGGCTCGAACGAGGGAATCGTGCGCGCCAGCGACACGAACGGACACGGGACGCACGTCGCCGGGATCGCCGCCGGCGACGGATCGTCTTCGACGGGCGGGTTCGTCGGGGTGGCCCCGGGCGCGACCCTGATCGCGGTCAAGACCTCGTTCTTCACTGCGGACATCCTCAGTGCGGTCGAGTACATCTTCGATAAGGCTACCGTGCTCGGCCTTCCAGCGGTCGTGAACCTGAGTCTCGGCGGTCAGGAGGGACCGCACGACGGAACGAGCCTGTTCGAAGAGGGGATCGATCAACTGGCGATCGGCCCGGGACGAATCGTCGTCGTGTCGGCCGGGAACGAGGGAGATCTGCCGATTCATACGTCGGGGATGTTGAACGGGAACGCGAAGTCGTTCACCGTACTTCCCGAGGAATGGGAACTCGAGCTCGAGCTCTGGTACCCGGGCGCGTCGCAGTTCACGATCACGGTCTTCCCGCCGAACGACGCCGAGATCGTCGTGCCGACCGGGGCCGCGACCGGCTACGTCGTCACCGTCGATGGGACCGTCTACGTTGACAACGCATCCGGCGGCGCCAACCCGAACAACGGAGATCACGAGGTCTTCGTTCGGTTGGCGAACGTGGAGGTCGGGAGCCGATGGCGGATCAAGGTGGCGGACGTCGCCGGCGGGGGGCGATATGACGCGTGGGTGACGACCCGAAGAGGCGAGATCGAGGGGGGCGACTCGACGTCGACGATCGATGAACCGGGGAACGGCCATCGCGTCATCACCGTCGGTTCGTTCAACAGCAAATCGACGTGGCCGTCGATCGAGGGCTCGCAGGACTACTCGGCCGGATACCCGGTGGGGGCGGCGTCCTCGTTCTCGAGTCTGGGCCCGACGCGCGATGGGCGGACGAAACCGGAGATCAGCGCGCCGGGGGCGTGGATTTGCGCTGCCGGGTCGACGGACGCGCCGTCGCTCGGCTACCTTTCGCATCCGGACGGCGAGCACATGATGGAGATCGGAACGAGTATGTCTGCGCCGCACGTTGCCGGGGCGATCGCCCTCCTCCTCGGTCTCGACTCGGGGATGACGGCCGGCGAGGTGAGGTCGGTGTTGACGTCGACCGCCGCGACCGACGCGTACACCGGCGGTGTGCCGAACACGACTTGGGGATGGGGAAAGCTGGACGTCGAGGCGGCCGTCGCCGCCGTCACGGCGTCGACCCCGCCCGAGCCTCCGGCCTCGCGGGCCGCCCCCGAGATCGGCGTGGAGGAGAACCCGGTCACGGGAATCGCCCGATTCGAGATCTCGATTCCGGAGGCGGCCTCCACCGCAACGCTGCGCGTCTACACGGTCGCCGGCGTCCCGATCTTCGAGATGCAGGTGCCGGTCGACGCGACGAGTGTGGAGTGGGATCTGCGTTCGGATCGCGGCGAAGGACTCGCCGTCGGTCTCTACCTGTACGTTCTCGTGACCGATCGTGGAAACTCGGAGGTCGGAAGACTGGTGATTCAGAGATGAGACGAACGGCGAAGATTCTGTCGATCGCCCTCGTCCTGGCCGGGGCGACCGCAACGACGATGCCCGCCGCCGAGAACGTTGCCGGCCTGTTCGCCATCGGCGCCTCGGCGAGGGCCCTCGGCCTAGGCGGGGCGTTCTGCGCGTTGGCCGACGATGAGGGGAGTGTCTTCCACAACCCGGCCGGTCTGGGGTGGTTGGAGGGACTCAATCTCTCGACGCTCTTCGTCCAGCAGTTCGGTGGAATCGCGTACGGCACGGTGACCCTGGCGGTTCCGTACGTCGGATTCTCGGCGATGTTCCTGGACTCTGGAGCGATCCCGACCGACGGCGCATCGATCCGGTACACGAGCCAGGGAGTCGTCGGATCGCTCGGGATCCCGATCGGACCGATCGGGATCGGCGCACGATGGCGGTTCTTCCTGCTGTCGTCACCGTTCGAAGGACAGGGATGGTCGCTCGACCCGGCGATTCTTGTCGCCACAGACGGGGTCCGAATCGGGTTCTTGTACGAGGGGGCTTTCTCGTCGCCGATCTCCTACGACGGCGGTGCGAAGGAGTCGTTCGATCAGTCGCTGCGCCTCGGCGCGGCGGTGACCCTCGAACCGGCGGACGAGGTCATCTGGCGCGCAACGGTCGAAGCGGCTGGCCTCTTCTCCGGTCGAGGGACCCTGACGGGCGGATTGGAGACATGGATCGGCGGACTGGGGGCCCGCGTCGGCTTCGACGGGGAGGCGCCGACCTTCGGCCTGTCGGTGCGGTTCACGGCGGTAGAGATCGACTGGGCGTACGCGAGCCGCTCCGATCTCGGCGACAGTCACCGGGTCTCCCTCTCCCTCCGGTTCTAGATCATGAGACGAAAACGCGTCTTCCTCCTTCTCGTCACGACACTGATCGGCCTCGCGTGCATCGGACCGGCGCAGGAGGACGAGGACTTCGTTGCGGAACTCGACGGGCGCAAGACGTGGACCGTACGGTACGGATTCGGAAGCCCGATCGGACTGGCCGGCGTCGGTCTTTCCGCAGGACGCCTCGCCCTCGATCAGACCCTGGCCGTCGACCTTCGTGCCGAGGCGCTGTCGATTCTCACCGTCGAAGGACACTTCGACGATCAGCAGGCCGATAGCCTCCAATCGCTGGCCATCTATCTGGACACGGAGCGCCTCGACGGCGTCCTCGGCGACTTCAGCGTCGCCGGGCTGAGTGGGTTCAGCACACATCGGCGGAAGATGCTCGGCGGACAGCTCGAGTATACGCTCGGTGAGGCGACGATCACCGGAGTCGCGGCGCAGTTCCAGGGGATCACGGAGACGAAGACGTTTATCGGCGAGACGGCCGACGCCGAGGTGGTCTACTCGACCTTCGACCCGGACCGGCCGTGGGTCGAGCAACCGTATCTGCGCCGCATTGAGGGTCTGTTCGCCTATCCGCTCGAAACCCTCTACGTGGAGGAGCTGAGCACGCTTCGGCTGGTTCTGGACGGCGCCGGCCCGGTTCGTCCGATCTTGGAGGCCTACGGGCTCGGATACCTCGTCGAGACGCTCGCCGCCGAACCGGAGACCGACGTGGAGGCGAGCGCCTACACGGTCGTCGGTGAGGACGACCAGACGTTGCTGCTGAACGTGAGACCCCGAAGGCTGATCCGCAGCCGGCTGAAGGACGCGATCGGCCGGTTCAACGAGGAGAACGATCTGAGCGGATCCGACCGACGGACGTACCCGTTCATCGTCGACTCGACGTACGAGTCCTCGTTCCTCGACGGCGTGGCCGAGGAGGCGAGTCTCCGTGTCGACAGCGAGGCGCATCCGATCCTTGGCGCAGTTCGTCGAAGATTCTACGATCTTGGTCAGACGGGCGTAATCGAGGATTCGCTGATCGTGTCGGTCAGCGAGGATGGTGTCACGTACACGTCGATCAGACGACCGGAGCTGGACGCGTACGACGCGGCGCTCTTCGCCGAGGACGGGATCCTCGAGCTCGATTTCCCGTCGACGTTCTTCGACGGCGAGGAAGCGTCGATTCGCGCGCAGTTCAGCTATTCGGTCACCGGGGGTGCGTACTCGCTCGGGATCTCGCTCATCCCCGGAAGCGAACGGGTCACCCTGAACGGGACGCCGCTGTCGGCGGACGACTACGAGATCGACTACGAGATAGGACTGCTCATCCTGCTGGTTGACGTCACGAGCACAGACGTCATTCAGATCGAGTACGAGCGGTTCGGAAGCGGCCTCGGTGGCGCGTCCGACTACGCGCGCTATTTCCTCGGACTGACGCTCGATCTGCCGGTCTCGGAGGCGCTGGAGGTGACGGCGACCGTGATGCGGGGGATCGACGACGCGAGTTCGGTCACCGATCCAGAGAAGGTTCGCACGATGCCGAATCGTCAGCTGGTCGGCGGAGTCCTCGGCACGATCGCCTTCGACGAATTCGACGCGCGGTTCGCACTCGGCTACGGCGTTGACGAGTTCCCGATCGGGGACAACGAGCGCCCGGCGGCCCCGAACGAGGCGACGGCGATCGCGGCGAACGACGAGTACCTGTTCATCGGACATCGCGGCGGCTTCAGCGTCCTCCACGAAGGCAACTGGCGCGCCTACGGCGTCTCCGACGGACTCTCAGGGCGGACGGTCCGGGCGATCGTGATCGACGAGGACCGCGTCTACATCGGGACGAACGCGGGGCTGACGGTGATCGAACTGAAGGGTGTGGCCCCGCTCGACCGCGTCGCCAGCTGGTCCCGGTACGGCGAGACCGACGGGGTGCCCGACGCGTCGATCTACGGGCTGGCGCTGCTCGGCGAGCGCCTCTGGGCGGCCGGGAAGGGGACGCTGGTCTCGGTCGGGGTCGCCGACCTGAGCGATCCGACGGGGTGGATTCAGCGGGACGTCTCGGATCTCGCATCGATCACGACGCTGGCGGAGGATGGGGAGGCTCTCTACATCGGAACCACGTCAGGGGCGTACCGGTTCGATGCTGAATCCGGCGACGCGGAACTGCTGGCGGGGACCGGCGGGTTCGAGATCGCCAGTCTGACCGGAGACGCCGGGTACGTCTACGTAGCTTCGCAGCAAGGGCTCCGCGCGTATCAGAGCGGCGTCGGGACGGGATGGGTCACATGGGGAACTCCGGTCTTGTCAGCGGCTGCGTCCGAGGACGACCTCTACTACGGGACCGAAGACGCCCTCGTGCGCGGATCGGACGGAGCGACCGTCGTCTCCGGTCGGCCGATCACCGCGCTCTCGTTCGACGAAGTCGGTTCGCTCTGGGCGGGAAGTCGAGCGGACGACGAGTACCGATTGATGGTCTGGCAGTGCGGCGACAGGACGACGCAGTTCGACAACAACAAGACGAAGATCGACGGACGCGATCCGACTCGGTTCACCGAGATCCTCCCGTCCGATCACACGACAGAAGGGCTCTTCGGCAGGGCTTCCTTCCAACACGACGCCGACCGTCTGACGCTGTCCGGATCGGTCGACGTCGTCTCCTCCGGCTACCGGGCGATCGGAGACGCTGCGGGAGCAGGAAGCACCGCCTGGGAACTCGACGCCGACTACGAGCCCTTCGACGCGATCGCCATCGCCGCATCGCACGAGTACGCCTCGACGGGGACGACCGAGTCCCCGCGGCAGCGGGTCCAGAATCGGGTTCTCGTGGCCGGTCGGTTCGAACCGACTATCACGCTCTCCGTAGACCACCAGGCGGTCAACTCGACCTCGTTCCACCGAGGGCCGGAGACCGAGTCGCTCTCCTATCAGTTCTCGGTCGCCGACTCCCTGTTCGCCGATCGACTTGACCTGTCCGTCTCGTGGCGGGATGCGACGAGCAACGACCGACTCGACGAGACCGTCCGACGAGAGAATCGGCTCTCCGCCGGGGCGGACCTCGAGCTCGGCCCCTCCTCCAGCGTTTCGATCGAATGGCGCCGGCCCCTTCGTGACCGCGGAGTCGGCTGGGAGGGGAGCGCGGGTTGGACATTCGCCGGCGCCAGCGGAGCGCGGGTTGCGTTCGTCGCCTTCGACGTCGAAGGGGAGATCGACCTGTCGCGATCTCTCCCGGACGGGGTCTACAGGTCGACGTCGTCGGCCGAGGCGGACGTCGACCTCGACGCGTTCGATCTGTTCGGCTGGCACCTCACACCGACGAGCCGATTCGGATTCGCGCGGGAGGACGGCGAAACGACATTGGACGGGCGCGCCGTCGTCCGCGGCGATCGGGGGGACCTGACCGTCCGCGCGACCGTGACTGGCAAAGCCTCGGGACTGGCGTCGTCGGTGACTCGGACGGAAGGGAAGCTGTCGGTCGCCGCCACCTACAGCGGCTCCGAACGATGGAGCCCGTCGCTCACGTTCACGACGAATCGGTCCGACACAATTCAGCACGGCGTCGGAAGCGCGACGGCGCTCGACCACAGTCTCCTCCTACGATCGAGCTGGGCCGGAGATCTGACGTCGAACACGCTGTCGTTCTCGTTCCGGCTTCGCGACGCCAGAGGCGGTCGGCGGATCACCGGTTCGATCGAGGACTCTTACGAGCTCGACCTGACGCCGACCCTGACCGAGTGGCTTCGCCACGGAACGACGCAGACGGCGTCCGACGTGAGTGCGAAGGCCGATGCTGTGCCGGCGACCCAGACGCCGTCCCGGACGGCGTTCGATGGTGCGGCTTCATCCACGACCGAGGTCGAGAGCGAAGCTCCGGTGGAGCGTGGTTCGGCCACCCCATACCCGACTGCCTACCTGAGGGTCGATGCGAGCGGGGACTACCGAGCTGCGGAGACCGAGACCGACGTCGATCTGACCGTCGCAGCCAGACTCGATGTCGCGATCTCGGAAACGTGGGGCGCGTCGTTGTCGACCTCCTACATCGCCGGAACCAAGAGCGCAGGTGGGCTCTATCACAGCTTCCTGCTCGAGCTGACGCTGGCGATCAACTTCTAGTCCCGGCTCGGGCACGCAATGGGTGTTCCCTAGCGGTTGGTTTCACAATGAAAGTACAGAGTCCGATGGGTCGAGGAAGTTGGC
>CAZUIM010000028.1:0-14635 GCA_964620325.1 uncultured Thermotogae bacterium | reverse complement strand
ACCTGTAGGGTGTTGCCTTTCAATGCCCCGCAGCTTGCTGCGGGGTTCTTTACTCCTCAGGCTCCTTCCCCTCGGCTGGCGACGAGGATTCTCCGCGAACCGGCGTGCGACGGCAACGCCGGCGGTCTTGTGTCGACGCGGAGCGATCCGGTCCGCTCGATCAGTCGAATCAACCGGTCGATTCTTTGCGGAGCGGCGTGCCCTGCCGCGGCTCCTCTTGGGACTGGACCTGGTTGAGGTAGCGGTAGAGGCCGCCGACGGCCATCAGTTGATCGTGGGTTCCTTCCTCGACGATCCGGCCCTCTTGGAGGACGACGATCTTGTCGGCGCTTCGAATCGTCGACAGGCGGTGGGCGATCACGACCGTCGTCCGGCCGGCCATCAGTCGCTCGAGGGCCTGCTGAATCAGCAGTTCGGTCTCCGCATCGACCGACGACGTGGCCTCGTCGAGGATCAGGATCGGCGCATCACGGAGGACGGCCCGGGCGATCGCCAGGCGTTGACGCTGACCACCGGAGAGCTTGACTCCGCGTTCGCCGATCAGCGTCTCGTATCCGTCGGGGAGTTGCGAGATGAACTCGTGCGCGTTGGCGATCTTCGCCGCTTCGATCATCTGGCGGTCGTCGGCTCCAGGTCGCCCGAACAGGATGTTCTCGCGCACCGTTCCGTGGAAGAGGAAGACCTCCTGCAGAACGATGCTGATCTGTCGCCGGAGGCTTTCGAGCGTCACGTCGCGGAGGTCGTGGCCATCGAGCGTGATTCTCCCTTCGGTCACGTCGTAGAAGCGAGGGATCAACATCGACAGCGTCGTCTTCCCGACGCCGGTCGGGCCGACCAGCGCGACGACCGAACCGGGCTCGATGTGCAGATTCACGTCCTGCAGCACCATCTCTCCGAGGCTGTACCGGAAGCTGACATTCTCGAACCGGATTGCGCCGGCGGCCCGATCGGGGAACTCGACAGCGTCCTCCCGCTCGGCGACGTCGGGTTCTTGCTCAAGTAGCTCGGCGATCCGGTCGGCTCCGGCGAGCGCCTGCTGGATGCTCTCCCAAACGTTGGAGAGCGCCCGGACCGGCTGATAGAGGAGTTCGAGGTAGAGGAAGTAGGCGACGAGATCGGCGACGGGGAGCGATTGTTCCAACACGAGTCGCCCGCCGAAGTAGATCAGGACGATCGTTCCGAGGGCGGCGGTGAACTCGACCGCCGGGTGGAAGACGGCCATCAGCCGCAGCGCCCGCAGAAGCGAGTCGCGATAGCGGGCAATCCTGCTCCAGATGCGCTCCGCCTCGTTCTCCTCGCGGGTGAACGCCTGGATCTCGCGGATCCCGGAGAGGTTGTCGTTCAAGGCCGCGTTCAGCTCCCCAAGTTCGACCTGCCGCTGGCGGAACGCCGGCCGCACGTAGCGCGCGAATCCGCGCATCGCCAAGACGATGAACGGGATCGGGATCATCGAGAGGAGGGCGAGCTGCCAGCTCATGCTCATCAGCACCGCGGTGACGCCGATCAGCATCAGGACGTTGACCATCACATCGGGGATCGCGTGGGCGACCAGTTGCTCGAGCAGGTCGGAGTCGTTGACCGTGCGCGACATCAGTTGTCCGGTCTGCTTGTCCTCGTAGAAGCGGAGGGACAGGCGTTGCAGGTGGCAGTAGACCTCGTTGCGGACGTCGGCGACCACGTGCCAGCCGGCGACGTGCGCTGAGTAGCTTCGCACGAACTGCATCACCGCGCGGATCACGTAGACGGCGAGGGCCATCAGGGCGAGTCGGGCGACCAGGGCGAGCGCCTCGGCGCCCGCCTCCGGGGCGGTGACGGCGGCGATCATCGTCCGAACGAGCCAGGGAGCGACGAGCTGGATGCCAACGAGGGCCAGCATACTGAGCATCGTCAGTACGAGCGGGAGTTTGTAGCGCTTGACGCGGCCGAAGACCGACCGTAGAGCTTTCACCTTTGCGACACTCCGTTCTCAGCTCGGCGTTTGTGGCTGGTCTACTGCATGCGTGGGGACCGAGCCGGATTGTACCGAAGGTCGCCTCGGCTCTGCATGGACCGCGAACGGGGCCGCAGACATGTCTCCGGTTCACGCATCACTCGCCGGATGCAGGAAGCGGGAGGCGTCATCGCGTCCGGCCCGAGGCACGGCCCGGCGCGTCACGCCGCGAGAGGGTGATCCGGTCGGCCCGTCCGCGCGAGGTCGTCGAGCTCCTCACGGACGGGTGGGATCGGGAGACTCCGCTTGTCTAAGCGAGCGCGTCGACGAACGTCCGCATGAAGGCCGGCAGATCCGACGGTGTGCGCGAGGTGATCAGGTTCCCGTCGACGACGACCTCCTCGTCGAACCATTCGGCACCGGCGTTGACCAGATCGTCGCGGATCGATCGTACCGAGGTCAGGCGCTTGCCGTCGACGATTCCGGCCGAGATCCCGACCCAGCCGGCGTGGCAGATCATCCCGACCGGCTTGCCAGCGGTGTGGATCTCCCGGACGAGGCGCATCAGGTTCGAGTCGGTCCGCATGCGATCGGGGGCGTACCCGCCGGGAACGACGAGTCCGTTCAGATCATCGGCCCCGATCGTGCTCGGTGACGCCTCGGCGGTCATCGGATAGCCGCGTTTCCCAGTGTAGGTCGCATCCTTCTCCCGCCCGATCACGATCGTCTTCGCGCCCGCCTCCCGCAGACGGAAGAGCGGGTACCAGAGCTCAATGTCTTCGTACTGATTCTCGACCAGGATGGCGATCGTCTTTCCCTGCAGACTCATGATCCCTCCGTTCGATTTGGGGTCTTCGAGCACACTGTATCGGATGGCCCGGGCGATGTCCGGTCGGAGATCCCTCGTTGCCGGTGGCGGGCGATCGGCAAGGTGTGGGATGTGCGCCACGTGCGCCGTGATGCTCCGTCACTTCCATCCGAGGGTGAATCGGTGTAGCATATGTTCGGCCAGCGCGATTGCGGTGGCCCGGGTGGGCAGGAGGTGCTTGCTGTCATGAGGCTGATCTCTCGAGCGGTCCACCCGCTCCTCGTCTGTTTGGCCGTGGCTGTCGTCGTTCAGGCCTCTCCCTGCTGGACTCCGCCGGCGCTGCCGACGTCGCCGATCCTCGAGGTTCTCGTTCCGGATACGGTCGCCGATCGCTGGTACGCCTGCCGGGGCGTGGCGGAGGAGGATCTGGATTTGATCATCTCGTTGAACGTCATGCCGACATTCCTGACGTGGGCCGATCCGCCGAGGCACCCGGACGAGGTGATGCGGGAGGCTCTCTACGAGATGATCGCCGAAGAGGCGCTCCCCGACATGGCGATGATCCCGCGCGAACTGGCGGGCGAGATCGCCGATCGCTGCTACGTCTACGAACTCGACGCGTTCGGCTGCTGGATATCGTGGCCGTTCCTTCGCCGGGGAGCGATTGCCGGGGCGATTCTCCCGTGGGCGTGTGACCTCGTCGTGGTCTTCTTCGAGCCGGGGGCGCAGATCGATCTGGGGCTGAGCCTGCTGAGCCACCCGGCGATCGCGGCGGTGCGGCCTCCGAAAGGCTGCTGCGACTGGCCGGTGGTGTCGCCGGAGCCGCCCTGTCCCGCTCCCCCCTGCGCTCCGTAGGGCACGCGGTCTCTCTCAGGATCTTCGCCTCGGAGCGCTGAAGCCGTTCAGGGGTGCGTACATCCCCCCGTTCACTCGACCGCCGCTTTTCGGCGACCGGGAACATCGCTATCCTGGGGGCACGATGGAGATCGAGATCAACCGTGCGCCGTTTCTCACGCTGTGGGCCTTCGTGGTCGCCCGGCGACTCGGCTACGACGAAGACGAGGCCCTGACGCTCGGGCGCGCCGTCTCCGGACTGACGGCGCAGTCGAAGGGGCGTCGCCTCGGTATCTACACCCCGAGCTCGGAGGAGACTCGACAGAAGCTCCGCGACAAGCGCGAGGAGATCGGCGCCGAGGCGGTCGAAGTGATGGACCGGACGATCTCGTGCGTTCGCACGTCCGACGGGCTCCGTGCGCTGACCAAGGCGTCGCCAAGCGATCCCGACACCGTCCGGAAGTATCTCGCCGGACGCTTTAAGGAGGCGCTTCCGATGGTCGAGGAGAAGCTTGACCGACTGGCGGCGACCTACGAGCCGGAGGAACTCGATCGGGCGGCGATGGACGTGTACATGCGGCTGCGTCCGAAGGTTCCGAAGGGGCGCGAAGGATGGGGGAAGGCCGGCCTGGTCGACACGGACACGATCGACGCGATGGTCCGGGAGCGACTTGCCGATCGGCCGACGAAGAAGCGGTCAACGGGGGTACGATGAGGCCTCGGACGGTCGTTGTTGCAGCGGGCATCGGAATCGTCGCCGTGGCATCGATCGGCGCGTCGGCGCATCGGCCGATCTCGATCGGTGGAGCCTATCCTGGTCCGAGTCGGGCGGCCCTGATCGAGGAGATCGACGTCTCACAGGTCGCGTATGTGTCGTTGACCGCGGAGGCGCCGCAGCTGTGGTTGACGTTCGAGATCGACGCGCCGGATGAGCTTCGGCTGTCCCTCGGGATCCCGCTCATCGACCGACTGAGGTCCTTCCGGCCGTCGATCGCCGTCCTGGGTCCCGGGTTGCCGAAGACCGATCTGCCCTTCCTTCCGCCCGATGTCGGCGGCGGAGTGATGTTTCGCGGCGATCCACCGAGCGAGGAGGCACGGTTCTTCGAGCCGTTCACCGGGACGGAATCCTGGATCACCGTCGAGGAGACGGTCGACCTGCCGGAGCCGGGGCGCTACTACGTGGTCGCCTGGGCACCGGAGGCCGAGGCCGACAAGGTCTGGGTGGCGGTCGGCTTTCTCGAACGATTCACCCTGAGCGACGTCCTTTCGCTTCCTACAATCGTTCGCGACGTGCGGTCGTTTCACGAACTCGGCCCGCGCGAACCGGTCGTTCCCTGGGAGAGCCTCCTCGTGGTCGGATTGATTGCCGGCTTGGTTCTCGGTCGCTGCGCCGTTCGATAGGTGGTTCTTCACGGGCGCGCGATCGGTTCGGCGTTCGGTTTGGCCTCGATCCGTGTTGCCACGTGGGCGAGGGTGGAGTCCCGATGCCGGAAGGCTGGCGTTGCCTCGATTGATCGTTTCGGATCGATCGACTAGAGTGGTCGGGTCGCACCGAGAAGGAGGCGATGAGGATGAACAAGATGATTCTGATGATCTTGGCGGTCGCCTTGCTGGCCGGCGGCGTGGCGGCGTGGTACCTGCTGTCCCGATCGGATGACGTGGAGCCGGCGCCGGCGCTGGTCGACCTGGTCGAGACGGAGCCGACGACGCTCGAACCGGCACCGGTTCAGACCGAGGCGGAGGTTTCGACTCAGCCGTCCGCGATGTGGGCCGCCGACGGGGTCATCGATCTGGGCGAGTATGCCCATTCGACGGTCGTCGTCGACGTTCGTGTTCACTGGACGAACGATGGGAACGTCCTCCGCGTCGGGCTGGAGAGCCCGGGGACCGGCTACGTGGCGATCGGTTTCGACCCGGAGGATCGGATGGAGGGTGCGAACTACATCATCGGCTACGTGCAGGAGGGCAAGGTGTTCGTGCGCGACGACGTCGGAACGAGCCCGACGGAGCACGCCGCCGACACCGAACACGGAGGTCAAGACAACGTCCTCTCCGCCGGCGGGTCCGAGTGGGGCGACCACACGGTGCTCGAGTTCGTCATCCCGCTCGATTCAGGAGACGAGCAGGACAAGGCGCTCCGACCGGGCTCGACGGTCGACATCCTCGTCGCTTACCACGACATGCAGGATAGCTTCTCCGTGCGGCACGGTCGGCGAGGCTCGGGCCAGATCGAACTCGATCCGGCACCGTAGCACAGAGTAGATTCGCCGTTCTCGCCGACCGCCGGAGCGGTTGACAAGACGTCCGATCGACTTGCGGGTACGTACTGAGATCGAGATGAATCACCCGAGGTGAGAGACGTGAGCATCCGCACAATCGTGAAGGGCGTCGTCGTCGTCGCGGCGGTCGCCGTTGCGGCGTTCGGCGATGCGATGGTCCGATTTGCGGATCGAGGCCTGGAGGAGGCGATCCGGGACGCGCTGTTCATGCCGAGCGGATCGATCTATGACTACGATCTCGAGTGGCTGACGGTCCTCGACGCATCGGATCGGGCGATCACCGACCTGGCGGGGATCGAGAACGCCCCGGCGCTGGCGACGCTCGACATCGGCGGCAACGAGATCAGCGATCTGACTCCCGTGGGCACGCTGGAGGCGATGACGATTCTTCGAGCCGACGGGAATCGGATCGACTCGGTCCGCCCGCTTCGCGGTCTGACGCGACTGAAGGAGCTCGTCCTCGACGGCAACGAGATCGAAGACATCTCGGCTCTCGCCCCGCTCGAAGGCCTGGAAACGCTCAGTCTGACGAGGAATCCGGTCGCGGGGCTCGACGTTCTTCGGTCGCTGGTCCGGCTGCGCGAGCTCCGAGTGAGCTGTGCGACCGGAACCGATCTGACGCCGATCCACGCGCTGACGCGTCTGGAGAGCTTGGTGATCGACAGCGCCAGTCCGTTCGATGTGACGAACATCGGGCAGATGGAGAACCTGCGAAGTCTCCACCTCGCGTCGACGGAGATCTCCGATTTCAGTCCGCTGCGATGGCTTCCACGGTTGTCCGAGATGTGGCTGACCGACGTCGAGATCGACGACCTCGTCGAGGTTGTCGACGTGCAGCCCGACCTGGAAGTCCTCGGTCTGGAGGCGATCCGCATCGACTCGTTCGGACCGCTCACCGAATTGAAGGAGCTGCGGGAGCTTCACCTGGTCGACGTGGACTTCGACGCTCTCGGCCTCCTCGTCGTTCTTCCGAAGCTGCGTTCGCTCGACATCTCGCGCAACGGGCTGTCCGACATCGGCCTCGTCTCGGCGTTGAGCGAACTGACGGAGCTTCACGTGGCGGACAACGAGCTCGAGGTCCTATGGCCGATTGCGAAGCTGCGGAATCTCGAAGTGCTCGACGTCAGCGGGAACCCGATCTCCGACCTGGAACCGCTTCTGACCCTCTGGGAACTGCGGGTTCTCGATGCGCAATCGACCGAGATCACGGACATTGCGGAGCTGCTCGACCTGCCCGATCTCGAGTACGTCGATCTTCGCGGCACGGCGGTCGACGTGACTCCCGGATCGGCCGCCCACGCGGCGATCGCTCTGCTGCGAGCGCGGGGCGTCGTCGTCGTCATCTAGGGCGATGTTCGGTGAACGGTCCGCAACGAATGAGTGCGGCGATCGCCCCTTCATCGAAACCACAGCGTTCGTTCGCCCCTTGTCGATCGGCCGAATCGATCCTCCCGTCCTCGAAGGAAGGACCCACGTGGAGCGGACGCCGATGAGTCGGCCTTCGGGGGTGCAGGATGGACGGGAAGACGAAGATGTGAGCGGTCTCTCTCCTCTGCGGCGCAGCGGCCGTGGTCGGACTCGTCGTCGCGTGGTCCTAGACGAGAGTGGAATGTGCGAGCTCCGACCGTTGTCGGCCGCTCGAGCGGGAGACGGTCGAGCGTGAAATGAGGAGACAGTGCGCCGGGATCTGATATGCGGTGTTGGCTCATTCCTGTTCGGGCTTTTCGCCATTCCAGTGCTCGTCCTCACCGGAGGATCGCTCCTCGTCGGGGCGTTCCTCTCTCTGGTCGCGCTCGTGGCCGGCCTGGTCGGGGTCGGCTCCGACTCTCGAGGCGTTCGCGCGTTGGCGATCTCCGGTTTCGCAATGGGCGTCGGCGGTCCCTGGTACACGATCACCGGATGGGCGGTCGGCCTGAACATCGCCGCGTCGATCGAGTCCCTGTTCTAGGGGCGGGATGTGCACGCCGCCTACGGCATGTAGCGGAGCATGCCCGAGAAAAGCGGGAGGACCAGGAGATGGTCGCTCATCCGTCCGATCGGGCGTTCGAGCAGCGTCGTGTCGGTGATCACCGGCTGCAGCGTCAGTTCGGTTTGGAAGGCCGCATCGTCCGCGAAGTCGACCTCGGCAGCGGCCGACAGACTCGGCAGCTCGGCGAGCGGGATGAGCCTCCAACCGTCCGTACGGTAAGCGGCAGTCAGCACCGGGAATACGACCGAGAGCTCTCCACGGAGGATGGGACCGATCGGGTAGCGCGTGACGGCCTGACCGAACCCTTCGATGAGCGGTCGCAGGAGTCGCTGTTGCTCATCGAACGGCCAGAGGATCGTCAGTCCGGCACCGGCCGTGAACCGATCGGAGATCGATCCCTGGTAGAGGACGGTCAGTCCGAGGCTGGTCAACTGGGAGTCGGTCAGAACGTGGGCCTCGAAGGCGTTCGTTTCATCGAGCGTCAACCCGAGGCCGAAGGAGAGAGAGACGTCCCAATTGCGTCCGCTCTCGTCCGCTTCGACCGCCGGAATGAAGTGAACGCCGATCGAGATCGGCCCGAACGCCACGGATGAAGCCGCCAGACTCGCGAAAACGATCGTCACAATGATCAAGAGGATTGCCCGTTTCATGATCCTCCTTTGCCGCTTCCTTGGATCTTGTCATCTGTACTACACCGGGAACCGGGAGGTCGTTCACTCGTTGCCCGGGGCGGTCGACGGCTGGCGCCGTCGACTCATGTCTCGGACCTCCTCGTCCACGACCCTCTGCCGGGCCCAGATCGCCCGCTCCATCATACAGCGTCCGTCTCCCGAGGACGGTCTCCGCATTCACGGAAGCGCGTCTTGCATCCGGGGCGTCGCCGTCGATCGCCCGGCGGCCCCGCGTTCGGTATGATGGACTCTGCCATGCAAGGATTCGCGCTGATCGCCATCTTCATCGCCGTCTTCGCGGCGGTCGCGTGGTGGATTGCCTCGAAGCGACGCAAAGAACTGGCCTCCTGGGCCGAGGAGAAGGGGCTCGAGTTCCGGCCGACCAGGGATCGCGGGCTCGATGAGCGCCATCCCGATTTCGGTTGCTTGCGCCGCGGTCACAGCCGCTACGCGTACAACGGCACTTCGGGCCTCTGGAACGGCCGGCGGGTCGTCACGTTCGACTATCACTATGCGACCGGATCGGGGAAGAACCGGCACGACCACCGGTTTTCGGCGATCATCCTGGCGAGCGAGGTTCGATTGAAGCCGCTGTACATTCGCGCGGAGACGGCGTTCGACAAGCTGACCGGGCTTCTCGGCTTCGACGATATCGATTTCGAATCGGCGTCGTTCAGTCGCGCGTTTCACGTGTCGAGCCCCGACAGACGATGGGCATACGCCGTCCTTCATCAGCGGGCGATCGAGTTCTTGCTGGAGCAACCGCGATTCTCGCTTCAGTTCGCGGAGCACGAGATCATCGTCTGGCGGAACCGCAGGTTCGGTCCAGAGACGTTCGAGGACGCGATCGGCGTCGGCGAAGGGCTCCTCGACCGACTCCCGGAGTACGTCGTTTGCGAGCAAGGAGGGAACCGATGATTGGGCTGTACATCGCAGTGGGCATCGTCGCGGTCGGGCTTCTGTTCGGAGTGGGGACCTACAACACGCTGGTCCGGTTCCGGCAGCGGGTGCGTGAGAGCTGGTCAGCGATCGACACCGAGTTGAAGCGTCGATACGACCTGATCCCAAACCTGGTGGAAACGGTGAAGGGATACGCGTCACACGAGCGGGAGACCCTCGATGCCGTCATTCAGGCACGGGCACGAGCGGTGGGGTCGACAGGATCGCCGGGTGAGCAAGCGGCCGACGAGGTCCCCCTCGTCCGCGCGCTCGGCCGGCTGTTCGCCGTCGCCGAGGCCTATCCGGACTTGAAGGCGAATCAGAACTTCCTCGAGCTGCAGCGGCAGCTGCAGAACACCGAGGACAGAATCCAGGCGGCGCGGCGGTTCTACAACGCCAACGTTCGGGAACTGAACATGCGGGTCGAGGTCTTTCCGTCGAACCTGATCGCGTCGATGTTCGGATTCCAACAGGACGAGTTCTTTGAGATCGAGGAACTCGCCCGAGAGGTCCCACAGGTCGATTTCTCGAGCTAGACGAACGTCGTCGGCCTCACGCTCTCCGGACGGCGTCGTAGAGGATCCCGAGGAAGCGCTCGCGCGATGCTTCGAGAACCACGTCGGCGTTCGGTTCCCTCTCAGTGATTCGGAGGTGGTCGACGACGGTGGCTCCTCGGGTGAGCGGACTCGTCGTCTCGATGTCGACACGAAGCCTCTTCGTGATCGTGGCGACGGAGGGATCGAGGGCGACGGCCATGGCGATCGGATCGGGGAGATCGAATCCAACCTGTTTCAGGTAGCTTTCGCCGAATCGGGTCAACGCCGCCTGGATGTCGACACAGAAGGCGGCGAGGTCGGACACGGAGCGGAGCGCCTCGGCTTCTTCGTCCGTGAACGTCGCGTACTTGTGCGACACGTCCCATCCGACCATTGTGATCGGCAAGCAGGACTCGAAAACGAGTTTCGCCGCGGCCGGGTCGACCCAGATGTTGTACTCGGCCGCCGGGGTGATGTTCCCGTGTCCGTGTCCGATCCCGCCCATGATGACGCAGCGGCGGACTTTCGATGCGAGCGATCGATTGCGACAGAGCGCGACGGCGACGTTCGTCAACGGGCCGAGCGTCACGAGGGTGAGTTCTCCGGCGAATCGGTCGATCGTGTCGATCAAGACATCGACGGCGTGGCCCTCGGCGGCGACTCGCCCCGCCAGGTCGAGCCCGATGTCGCCCATTCCATCCATCCCGTGACAGAACTGCGCCGTTTCGAGCGACCGAAGGAGCGGCCGGTGAAGGCCGGGGTAGACAGGAACGCTCATTCCGCAGCGCTCGACGGTGAACAGCGCATTCTGGACGCCTTGTTCGAGCGGAACGTTGCCGGCGACCACGGTGATCGCTTCGACTCGGACATCGGGATGGAGCAGAGCCATCACGAGGGCGACAGCATCGTCTGAAGCGGTGTCCGTGTCGATCAGGAAGTGCCGCAACGTTCCCCCTTCTTCGGCTCCGAAAGAGGCTCGCCCTTGTGATGCGCGTCGCATTGTAGTCCATCGCCGCGTGCGTCGGCGCGACGTCCGACGGGCGGGCGATGAGGCGCGACTTGCGGGATGGATGCGGGGTTTCCACCGTGCCCTGTTGTCGTGTAGGATTACGGCGTGGTGCGCATGGGTAGGCCGGGGGAGAAGAACCAGAGCGAGAAGCGGTTCGTCCGCTCTCGATTTCTCTTGCTGGTGTTGCTCCCGCTCCTCCTCGGCGGGTGTCGGTCGAGTCAGGGTCCGGCGGAGTACCTGTACAGCAAGGCGGACGTCGATTCCGTAAAGATTCAGCTGATCGAAGAGCTGCCGGGCGGGGTCAACGCGATCGTTCGCGGAACGGTTCCGGAAGCGTGTGTGCAGCTCGACGAGGTCCGTCAGGAGTACATCGACAGCTCACAGACGTTCGTTCTGACGTTGACGACCCGGCGCCCGGTGGAGACGCCGTGCGTTCAAGAGGAGACGCCGTTCGAGGCGACTATCCCGCTGCCGATCGAGAGGCTTCCGGACGGGATCTACACCGTGGTTGTGAATGGCGTGACGGCCACGTTCAGACTGGATCGGGACACCTGGGCGCCGATTCGGTGAACGATCTCGTTTGCGGGGAGTGATTGCCTTGACCCGGACCTACACGCTGTCCTTCGACCCTGCAATGCTGAATCCGCCGATCGTCCCGCTCATCTGGGGCGAGGGAATCGAGTCCCCCCCCCGCGACGTCGTCGCTGCCGAATGCCTTCACTGAGCTTCTGGAAGAGGTGAAGCGAGGTGGAGAGTCGTTCGTGGCACCGGAGGTGCGATCGAGGGTCCGCAAGATGCTCCGGTTCGGGAAGTACCGGCCGAGCGGCCGCGGAAAGCCGGCGAGCGAGTTCCTGCTCAGGGCGGCCCGCGACGATCGCTTCCCAGTGATCAATGCTCCGGTCGACGTCAACAACGCGATCAGCCTCGCATCGGGATTCCCGGGGTCTCTGTTCGACGCGGACCTGACCGGACCGGGTCTTCACTTGCGACACGGTCGGGCCGGAGAAGCCTACGTGTTCAACGCATCGGGGCAGACGATCGACCTCGAGGATCTCCTCCTGGTTTGTCGGAAGATTGAGTCCGGGTGGGAGCCGTGTGGGAATCCGGTCAAGGATTCGATGGCGACGAAGATCGGCGAGGAGACCCGGGACGTTCTCGCCGTACTCTACGTCCCGGCGGACGAGCCGCTCGCTTCGGCCGAGCGTTGGGCCGACCGCTATGCGGGCCTCCTCAAGGATCACTGCCGCGCCCAGCGCGTCGGCTTTGTCGTCGTCACCAAGAGCGGGTCGTCGTGAGGGGGCTCGACGCGCGGCGAGCCGGTCGCTACGATCGGATCTTCGATCAACTTCGGGAACTGATCTCGGGGAAGTCGCCCGGTTTGCTCGCAGCGATGTCGACGATCTGCGCGGTTCTGCACGCAAAGATGCCGCATCACTTCTGGACGGGTTTCTACCTCGTCGAGGGATCGGATACGCTCACGGTCGGACCGTACCAGGGGCCGCTCGCTTGCCAGATCCTCGAAAGGGAAGGTGTCTGCGTCCGCGCCGCGACGACCAGGCGACCGGTCGTCGTCCACGATGTCGACGCGCTCGCCGAACACGTCGTCTGTGATCCGCGGTCGAAAAGCGAGATCGCCATTCCCGTGATGCGCGGTGACAGAGTCATCGCGGTCCTCGACGTCGACTCCGACGAGCGAGGCCAGTTCAGCGACGCGGACGTCGCCCCATTGAAAAGAATCCTCTCTCTCCTCATCCCGTTCCTCTAGGAGCTCGGCTTCTCGCGATGCTCGCGCAAGGGTCAGATCGCTTCCGTGCCGAATCCGACCGCTTCATGAAGGATTCGCCCGTCGTCCCCGTGGGGCTTCGGAAATGGGACCGGATTCGTGCGCCCGGTCGACCGGGTGAGTCGGCCCGAAGACAACCGGGAAGCGAGGTGGGGTGGGCTGTGACCGGCCTCGCTTCCTGTACCCGAGTTCTCCGGGCAAGGAGGTCATGCGGGCACTTGAATCTACACGCGATCCGATCGGGGGTGTCACGCTCGATCGTCGTGGGGTCGAGTGCCTCCGGCAAACCCGTTTGGTGATCAATCCTCCGCTTCGTCGAGTGCCTCTTCGACCTCCTCGACGATTCCCTCGACCTCGTCGTTGAGCGCGTCGATCTCGTCTCGAAGCCGCGAGAGTCGTTCGACGAGGGGTTGAAGCTTCTCGATCAGGTCCTTCTTCGACACGAACGCCATCGCACCTCCCTCCGCGCACTCATTGAACCCTGTTTTCAAGCTCATTCTAGTCGAGGAGGTCGTAAAGGCAATCGGTTCGAACGGCGGGGTACAATCGTCTCCGTGGTAGAGAGGCGCGCTGAATGAGGCTGTCGGCCGATCGACTCGAGGTGATTGCGGGGCGCCTGCGGGCGTTCCTTGCGCCCTGTCGGCTCTGTCCGAACGAGTGTGGGGTCGATCGCCTGTCCGGCGAAGTCGGCCGATGCGGCGTCGACTCGCGGCCCCGCGTCGCCGCCTTCGGGACGCACTTCGGAGAGGAACCTCCGTTGGTTGGGGCGTCCGGCTCGGGTGCGGTCTTCTTCTCCGGCTGTAGCCTGCGCTGCGTCTATTGCCAGAACTGGTCGATCAGCCGGCTGCGCGAAGGGAGGTATCTCTCCACATCGGATCTCGCGGGGATCTTCCTCCGGCTCCAGGCGGAAGGTTGCGCGAACCTGAACCTGGTGACGCCGACCCACCAGGCGCACGCCATCGCAAGCGCTCTCGCGATCGCCGTCACGGATGGGCTCCGCCTGCCGATCGTCTGGAACTGCGGCGGGTATGAGTCGGCGGCCGTCCTTCGATGGCTCGAGGGCGTGGTTGACATCTACATGCCGGACCTGAAGTACGGCGACTCCGGGATCGGGGAGCGGTTGTCCGGGGTCTGCGCGTACGTCGATCGATCTCGGGAGGCGGTCCTTGAGATGCACCGGCAGGTGGGCGATCTGAGGATCGACCGCGATGGCCTCGCGCGAAGCGGATTGCTCGTGCGTCACCTCGTCCTCCCCGGCGGATTGGCTGGAACCGAGACGGTGGTCCGTTTCCTCGCTGACGAGATCTCGGAGGAGACGTATGTGAACCTGATGGACCAGTATCGTCCCTGCCACGAGGCGAACCAGATTGAGGAGCTCGCCGGCCGGACGACGAAGGAGGAATACGCAAGCGCGGTTCGCATGGCGCGTGGCGCGGGCCTTCGCCGGTTCGCGTAGAATCGAGAGACGGATCGGTTGGGGGCGATGGAATGACGACGCGAAAGGGGGCTCCGGTGCGGGTCGAGGCGATTGTTCGTGGGATCGTCCAAGGGGTCTTCTTCCGGTACAACACGAGACTTCGGGCGGAGCGACTCGGCCTCTCCGGAACGGTCGAGAATCTGCCGGACGGAACGGTTCGTGTCGTCGCCGAAGGTTCTCGAGACCGCCTGGAGGAGCTCGTCGCCTGGCTTCACGTCGGCCCGGAAGCGGCCGCCGTCGAACGCGTCGACGCGACGTGGTCAGAGGCGGCCGGGACGTTCCGCGGCTTTCGCGTCTCGCGGTAGCGACGGGTTCGAGCACACCGTTGGCCGTCCGAACCACGGCTTCATAAGAGACCTCCGCTGGATACCCCCCAGCTTGCTGGGGGGAGGAAAGCGGA
>CAZUIM010000027.1:0-14780 GCA_964620325.1 uncultured Thermotogae bacterium | reverse complement strand
CGGGGTTCGGAGTTCGCGGTTCGCGGTTCGGGGTTCGGAGTTCGCGGTTCGCGGTTCACAGTTCGCGGTTCGGGGTCGGAGTTCGGAGTTCGCGGTTCGGAGTTCGGGGTTCGCGGTTCGCGGTTGCCGACGTTCGTCGCGAGGATGGTTGGGATCAGTCGATGTTCTCGAGGCAGGCAATGGCGATCTGAACGGCGTCGTAGTCGGCGTCGCCGTTCAGTCCTCGGACGATCTTCATCGGTCGAGCGGTCCCAGCCTCCTCGGCGATCTTCGCAACCCGGTCGAACGTCGCGCGGTCGACCCACGGCTCCGGCGACGTGAGCCCTCTGTCGCGGATGAAGTCGAGGAGATACTTGACAGCGACCGCCGTGCGCCGCTCGATCGCTGCCGCGACGGCGGAGACCGACTCGCCGCGCTCGAAGCGCCCGTAGGCCAAACCGCGTGCCAGATCGACGGTCGAGCGTTGGCGGCGCGTCCGCTTCGGCTTCGGCGCCGGACGGACGCTCGGGTCGACGTCGCACTCGAGGCCGTGACTCCGGGCGTATTCACCGATCGTTGCGACGAACCGCTCGCCGTACTGCCGTGCCTTCGATTGGCCGACCCCACTGACGTCGAGGAATCCGTCGACGGAGGACGGACGACGGCGGGCCATCTCCCGCAACGCCGCGTCCCCGAAGACGATGTACGCCGGGACGCCCTTCTCCTTGGCGATCTCCCGGCGGAGCGCGCGAAGGGCGTCGAACAGGCCGCGATCGACCCCCTCCCACGAGTCGTCGGCCGCCCGCTTGCGCGGACGGTCGGCCGGTCTCAGCAGGCGCGGGGTCTCCTGCCCCCGGAGGACTCGCCGACCGCGTTCGGGGATCGCGAGAAGATCGTATTCCCCTCGCTTCTGGAGGAACCCCTGACCGACCAACTGCTCGATCCAATCGCGGACGAGCCGCTTCGGGTGATCGGAGAGGAGGCCGTAGGTCGAGAGCTCGTCGTGTCCGTTGCCGAGGAGCCGCTGCTCACGCGACCCGGTCAGGACGGCGGCGGTGTAGTCTCCGCCGAAGTGCTCGTCGAGCCTGTAGACGCAGGAGAGGATCTTCTGCGCCGTGACGAGGGCGTCGTCGGCCAGCTCGAGGTCCCCGAAGCAGACGTCGCACGCGTTGCAGCTCTCCCCCTCCAGATCCTGCCCGAAGTACCGCAAGATCGCCCGATGCCGACAGGTCACGCCGGACGCGTAGGCCGCGATGTCACCGAGCTTCGAGAGGCCGATCCGCCGCGACGCCTCCGAATCGGACCGCTCGATCAGGTACTTCCACGTTCCGTAATCGCCCGACCCGTACAGGAGGACGCACTCGGCGTCGAGACCGTCCCGCCCGGCCCGGCCGCTCTCCTGTTGATAGTGCTCGAGCGACTTCGGCATCCCGGCGTGGATCACGGCGCGGACGTTCGACTTGTCGATCCCCATCCCGAACGCGACCGTGGCGACGATCGTGTCGACGTCTTCGGCGATGAATGCGTTCTGCACCCGCTTCCGCTCCTGCGCCGTGAGGCCGGCGTGGTACGCGGCGACGCGGTATCCGGCCTCGCTCAGCCGGGCCGCAAGGTCATCGACGTCGGCACGGCGGATGCAATAGACGATCGACGATTCGTTTCGATGCCGATCGAGGACATCGGCGACCTGAGAGACGACGTCGACCCGCCGTTCGACCGAATAGATCAGGTTCGGGCGATCGAACGATCCGACGATCACCTCAGGACGACGCAGGCCGAGCTGCACCACGATGTCGTCCCGTACGTGCTCGGTGGCGGTCGCCGTGTAGGCGTGGATCGCAATCTTCGGGAAGACGTTCTTCAGCCGGCCGAGTTGGCGATACTCCGGCCGGAAATCGTGCCCCCACATCGAGACGCAGTGAGCTTCGTCGACGGCGATGTACGACAGGGACTGCGACTTGAGGAATCGGAGGAATCCGTCGGTCATCAGCCGCTCGGGGGAGACGTAGAGGACCTTGACGTCGCCGGCACGGAGACGGGCGACGACGTCGTCTTGTTCCGCTCCGGTTTGGCCGCTGTTCAGGCAGTCGGCGGCGACGCCGCACTCGACGAGCGCATCGACCTGGTCCTTCATCAGCGAGATGAGGGGAGAGACGACGATCGCGGTTCCGGGGAGGCGGACTGCCGGGACCTGGTAACAGAGCGACTTCCCGCCGCCGGTCGGCAGGACGACGACGGAATCCCGCCCGGCGACGACCGCTTCGATCGCCTTCCGCTGCAGCGGGAGGAAGCTCTCGTACCCCCAATGGCGCTTGAGGATCTCAACGATCCGTTCCACGCGGTCACCCCTCACCCCGACGGCGAGCGCCGGTTCTACATGGTACCGGGTCGACCGAAGGGTCCGCCAAGGGCCTCCCGGCGCGGCCCGGACGCCGGACGCGCCGGCTACAACCGGAGGCGAAGGAGGTACTCGGCGAGAGACGGGAGCTTGTACCGCTTGGCGAGCCGTTCGGCGGCGCGACGGAGGTCGCGGCCGACGCGCTGCCGCTCCCCGAGGAGGAAGAGGTGACGCGAGACCCAGACGTACAGGTCGGCCTCCTTTCGATCGGGGAATCGATCGAGCAGACCGTACTCCCGGAACATTTCGACGATCGGCCGGTACAGGTTGTCGTACCACGATACGACCGCCTCTTCGTAGGTCAGTTCGCGCCCTTCATCGAGACCTCGGAAGTAGCGATGAACGTCGATGTGGTCGAGGAGGACGCGATAGCCGACCGGCCGGGTGCACTCGATCCGCTGCTCCGGACGGAGCTCGTCGAGGCGCGTCCTCTTCAGGAAGTTGCGGTACTCGGCCTTGAGGACGAGGTCGCGTGCGTCCATCGGCGTGCCGACCGGTGCGTCCGGCTTGAACGAGACCACGTTCGCACGAATCCGCTTCTGCCCGAGGCGCTTGGCGACCGAAACGCGATGGTTCCCGTCGGCCACGTAGTAGGCGCCTCCAATCTCGTAGACGTCGATCGGAGGGAACTCGTCAACCTCGTAGTACGAGTCGCGGACCCGCTTCCATCGTTCGCCCGTCTGCCAACGAAGCGGAAGGAACTCGCGATCGAATTCCTGGTATCGATTCACGCTTCCGACGACCTTGTCTAGATCGATCCACTCGCTCGCGCCGGTCCCCCGCGGCTGCGCCCCGAGCCGCTCACGAACCATGTTGAACGGAAGGAGGAGCGTCGGGCGCCCCGTGACGAACGAGAGGATCCGTTTCCAGATCGCCTTCCTCCGAGCGCGGTCGAACTCAATGTCGGGCACGGTTCACCTCCAACACGACGGAACCGTAGACGTTCCGGATGCACGTAGAGCCGAGTTGCGTCGGCCTCACGTCGACGCCGTAGGAGGGATGAATGTGGCCGTGTAACGCCACCTGTGGCTGAGACCATCGGATCAGCCAACGATGGATCCGAAACCCCCGATGGCAAAGGTCCTCCCCTTCATGGACTCCAGCCGGCGGGGCGTGGGTGATCAGAATGTCGAGTGCGCGACCATGGCGAAGGCGATTCCAGAGAAGGCGCGGAATCATCCGCAGCCCGCGCGCGAAGAGCTCCGGTTCGCTCACCGCGCGGCTCTCCCGCCCGCAACGCCGTGCCCCCTCGAGGCCAGCGACGAGAACGAGCTCGCCGGAGCGACCTCGGACGGCGCGAATCTTCCCGTGGAGATTCGTTCCCCCCTCCGGCTCGGTCGAGACGGCGCCCGACGCACGCAGCATCGCCCCATCGTGATTCCCGAGCACGTACAGAAGCGGCACGTTGAGCATCGTCACGACGTACTCGAGGTAGTCGTATGGCAGGTCGCCGCAGGCGAGGATCAGCTCGACATCGTGATGCCGACTGATCCCTTCGGCGGTCTGCAGATACTCGTCAACGTGGTCGCTCAACACGAGGATCTTCACGCCTTCTCCTCCTCCGCAATCTCTCGCACTCAACGCTACACGGGCCGGCGGCTCGATGCCACTCGCGCAACGGGCGCTACCCCGTACGGAAGCCCGCCGCAACGAGCGACGAGCCGTGATGGGGGACGCGTCGCGCGACGCATCTCCGAGCCTCGGGCGGACGAGCACGAACCGCCGCGTTCCCGTGCAATACGCGTTTGGGTCTGTAGAATCGGTACCCATGCCACCGCTCCGAGAGTACCTGTCGAAGCTGAGGCAGTTCCAGTCGAACGCGCGGCTCTACCTTCTGTACAGCTTCGCCAGCGGGCTGGCGATGGGCATTCCGCGGCTCCTGTTCAACTACTACGTCCTGTCGCTCGGATACGACCGGGCCTTCCTCGGAGCCCTGGTCGCCATCCCGCCGCTCCTGATCACGGCGGCGGCGATCCCGGTCGGGATTCTCGGCGGCCGGATCGGATACCGATCGGTGCTGATCGGCGGCGCCCTGTTCACGGGCGCGTCGATGCTCGGAATCTCCTTCTCCGTCAGCGCCACCGCCCTCGTCCTGTTCACCGTCTGTCGAGGGATCAGCCGGACGATGCTTCAGGTGAGCGGCGCACCGTTCATGGCCGAGAACAGCGAACGGTCAGAAAGGACTCACCTGTTCAGCGTGCAGTTCGCGACGCGGACCCTCGCCAGCTTCTTCGGCCTCCTGCTCGCCGGCGTCCTCCCGTCGATCTTCGCCGCGGTTCTGTCGATCGGCGCCGAGGATCCGACCGCGTACCGCGCGTCGCTCTGGGTCGGCGCAGGGATCCTCGCGATGGCGGTCGTCCCGCTGTTGCGAATGTCTCCGGTGCCCGCGTCGGTGAAGCCGCGGGCCCACTTGAAGCTGCGCGAGATGTTCCACAACCCGGGCAAGCTCATTCGCATCTTCTTGCCGCAGATGATCATCGGGTTCGGCGCCGGTGCCCTCGTCCCGTTTCTCAACGTCTACTTCAAGACGGAGTTCGGCCTCTCCGACAGCGTCATCGGCGTGCTGTTCGCGTTTCAGTCCGTCATGATGGCGATTGCGACCCTCGTCGGCCCGATCGTCGCCGAGCGGCTCCGCCGTGTCCGAGCCGTCGTCTTGATGCAGGTCCTCTCGGTCCCGTTCTTGATCATCCTCGGGTACGTCCCCATCCTGTCGTTCTCCACGTTGGGGTTCCTCGCGCGAGCGAGCTTGATGAACATGGGCAACCCTCTGTACACGGCGTTCGCCATGGAGGCGGTCTCACCGGAGCGCCGCCCGACGGCGAGCGCGCTGATGCAGATCAGCTGGCAGGGGACGCGGGGCGTCAGCGGGATCGTCAGCGGACAGCTCCAGGAGGGGCCCGGCTTCTCCGCCGTCTTTCCGATCACCATCGGCTGCTATCTCCTCGCGTCGTTCCTGATCTACACGTTCTTCGTTCGTGGGAAGCCCGCGACGGACGAATCCCCCGCCTCCGCCTAGCGCTCGCCGGAACCCGACGGACTCCGTAGAATGCAGGACGTGCCGTAGGGAGGACCGCATGCGTAAGGCCAGTCTGCTGGCGGTGATACTCGCTGCATTCGCCGTCGTCTGTTCCGGCGTCGATCTGACCGAGCTCGGGTTCCGACTGAGTCTCGAGCCGCATCGTCAGGAAGGGCGGGCCCGCCTTTGGATCACGGTCGGAGCCTACGGGCGGATCGTGCTCAATGAGGAGTGGCGCCTCCGGATCGTCGCCGGATCGGGGATCACCGCGGTCTCGCCGTTCGTCGACCTCGGGCTCGTTCGCGCCTACACTCCGCGTCTCATGGCGGAGTGGAACCTCGCGCTCAAGACGCTCCCCGGTCGCGGACTCGTCTCCACGGCGCGCCTCGGCGGTCGATACGTTTCGAGCTCGATCGCCGATGCGCGAATCGAAGCGACGACCTTCCCCGTCGGTTGGCGCCTAACGAGTCACGGCAGCGAGCTGCGAGGAGATCTCTTCGCGAGCGCGAACCTGACCCTCGACGTCACCATCGGCTCCCCCGGGGCGGGGCTGATCGGGCAGGGATTGACACTCACCGCACTTCGACGGTCGGTCGGATCCGAACCGCCGATGATTCCGCTCGGCGGCACCTGGTGCTTGGCGACCGAGCTCGTCACGCACATCGGCGTCGACCTGTACTCGTCGCCTTCGCGGCCGTCCAAATGATCAGATGCTCTTGATCTCGAACAGCTCGTCGAACGAGGCGCCGAGCGCGTCGGCGATCCTGTGCGCCGTCTTGACGCTCGTCCCCGCTCCGTTTTCGATCGATGAAAGCATCGGCCGGGAGATCTCAACCGCCTTGGCGAGCTCGGCCGACGTGTACCCGGCGACGATTCGTGCGCGGCGGACGGCGTCTCCCTTCGTCACGATGCGGTAGTTTTTCTTCGGCATGTCACTGGTCTACAAGTTACATCGGATGACGAAGCTCTATCATAACCGCAATACCACAACACATGGGACACATAGCACTACCGTTGCTGTCTTAGTCCAACGAAAACTTGACATTCGTCTTACAAAGATGTAGACATGGGTGATGCCACCAGGGACGCTCCGGCTTCGCGGGCCTTCTGGTTCGGTTACGAGCCTTCTCCGGGGCAGCTCGAAACGAGCGCGAAGAACGGGACATGCGCCTCCAGTAACGGTCCTTCGGAGCGTCCCGCCTCCTGACCGCAGATTCACGATGGACGACGCGGTTTCTCTCTTCAGGTATGAAATGTAGCCTCCGACTTGCGACGCGATCGCCTGAGCCAGCGGAATCGCATGTCTTGATGTAGGCTACGATCTTTGCATAATAGGACCGTCATGTCCGAAGAGAGGATCTACGAGCCACCGGGCCTTCGCTGGAATCCGAAGGAACCGCACGCCATCCGTGATCTCCCGAAGGTCGATCGCCCGCGCGAGAGACTCCTCGCCAAAGGTCCTGCGGCGCTCTCCGATCTCGAGCTTCTCGCGGTCCTGATCGGAAGCGGCGTCAGGGGCCAAGGCGTCCTCCACCTCGCGTCGAAGATCCTGCGCAGATTCCAAGGAAGGCTTCACCGCGTCGACGTCGAGGCGTTGCAGTCGATCAAAGGATTGGGGCGCGCACGCGCGTGCCAGATCGCCGCGGCGATCGAGCTCGCGAAGCGACATCTCTCCGCCGAGCAATGCACGATCCGCCAGGCGTCCGACGCACTCCCCTATCTGCAGGAGATCCGCGCGAAGAACCAAGAACACTTCGTCTGCATCTCGCTCACCGGCGCAAACGAGGTGATCGCATCACGGATCGTCACCGTCGGCCTCCTCGATTCGAGCCAGGTCCACCCACGCGAGGTCTTCGCCGATCCGATCACCGACCGGGCCGCCGGCGTGATCCTCGCTCACAACCATCCATCGGGGACGCTCGAAGCGAGCGCCGAAGACGTCGCGCTGACGAGACGCCTCGTCCAGGCCGGTGAGATCCTCGGGATTCGCGTCCTCGATCATCTGATCGTCTCCCGCCAGGGGTATGCATCGATGAAGGAGGCCGGTCGGTTCTGACACTCGCCGTCGCTCGACGGCCCCGACGATCCGCCACAAACATGATCCGGCTGAATCCGCCTCGCCCGACTCGGACAAGGAGGAGACTGATCCGACGAAGCCGCTGGTACGTGTCGCGGATTGCGCCGCCGGCCGCCGGGCGCCGGGGCTTCTACTTCGGCCGCTCGACCGAATCAGATCAGATCCATCACCGCCGAGACCGAGACGTCGATCGACCATCCCGGGTCTCCAGGCTCACGGCTGAGCGCCACCTGGAGACCGATGTCGACCCCACGGACGTCGAAGCCGATCGACATCGACGCGGAGTGCGTCACGTTCGCAGGCAACCCGGAAGGCTGCACCCGCTGGAGGGCGTAGTTCACGAGGAACGTGCTCTCTTCGCTCAGTTCGTACTCGTAGGAGAACGAGGCGCTGACCGTGTTCTCCTCCATGAACTCGATCGGCCCGGAGAGACTGGCGTGGAAGAGGAACTGGTCCTCCGGACTCGTCGCGAATGCCGCGTCGGCCGACGCAGCGACCACGAAGTTCTGCGCTCCGCCGAACGGATCGATCAACTCGTAGCCGACGCCCGCCTGGACGGCCCAGCCGCATTTCCGTTTTGGCTGGGAATCGAGGATGATCTCCTCGATCGACAGGAGGGCCCGCGCGTCGAGCTCGACGAGGGCGACCGCCTCGATCAGGCTCTCGATGTCGGCGACCATCTCCTTGACCGTCTCGTATTCCGCCTCTCGCCCCATCACTCCGGCGATCCCGAGCAGGATATCGTCGGAAAGTCGGTCGACGATCGCCTCCATCGACAGAAGTTCCTCTTCGATCAGAACCGCTTTGGCGAGCGGCGTGACATCGTAGAAACGTCCGATTCCGACGCCGACACGAACGTCGACCCCGGGACGCGGCTGGCTGGTCGCCAACGACGCTTCGAACCCGCCAAATCCGAAGAAGAGTTCGTCCTCGAGCGGATAGTAGCGGAACGTGGCCTGGGCCTGGCCGAGACCTCCCGCCGGCACGAAATTTGCGAGGTTCAGCTCGATCGCTCCGCCGAGCGTGAATCCGTAGTTCGCCGACGAGAAGAGCTGATTGTAGTCGACGCCGATGCGTCCCGAGTTCACATCGATCTGCGACGTGGCCGCATCGTTGTAGTACCGATACGCGAACGACATTCTCGCGTCCGTCAGTGCGGAGATCGGTGAGCGGTAGTCACAGAGTGACACCCCCCACGCCACCGTTGAGACACCGACGACCAGAAGACAGACGAACACCCCGATCTTCTTCATCCCCTTCACCTCCCGTGAGTTTCACGGACAACGTGCCCAGTCTACGGGTTCCTCCCCATCAAGGTCAACTCCTCTTCGACGCCGGCCGCCGGCCGTTCTCGAGATTCTGACGTTTGGCGACGACCCGCCCGGTTCCTAGAATCCGAGAACGATGCTTCTCCCGTTGCCGCTCTCGTGGATCAAGAAGAGCCTGAGAATCTTGAAATCGAATCTGACGCCGAACCAGATCGCGTTCGGATTCGCGCTCGGCATCTTCGCCGGACTCCCTCCGACCGGCCTGCACATCGTCCTTCCGTGCACACTCGCGCTCCTCGTGCGATGCTCGTTCCGCGCCTTTCTCTTCTCATTCGCGCTGTTCGAGCTTCTCTCACGCGCCGACGCTAGTGGGAGGCCCCCTCCTCGCGGTGGCGCGCGACGGTCTGCTGATGCTCGGGGAGCGGCAACTGGCGTCGACGATCGAAGACCTCACCGCAAGAATCGACACCCTCGGCGGCGTGAGTGTGTCGACGCTGCCGAACGGGTACGAGGCCCTCCGAGCGGAGACGGAACGCGCCGCGATCGATCTCATCGCAGCAACCGGCCCGGGCCTCCCGTCCGATGCCCTGCGAACGAGGATCTCCGCGGACCCGTCGCCATCACAGACCGCATCGTCGCGCCCGCCCAACGTCCGCGATCTCTTGAACCGCCTTCTGGACGGCGCGGAGAGCGCCGACTAGCAGCGGCCCAAAAAAGAGCGGGGCCCGTTATGGGCCCCGCTCCGATCACAGTCTGTGCTGCAGCCTAGTCCTTGTAGATGTCGGCGACGGTGATATCCATCGTGATAGCGACATGGACGCCGTGCACGCCCGGGAGCCAGGCGGCGATCATCTCATCGGTCATCGCCCACAGCGGAATCCAGGGCACGTCCTGCACGCTGAGGATCTGAATCGCCTCATAGAGCTTCGCTCGCACGTCCGTGTCCACGGTCGTGGTCGCCAGGTCCATGATGTTCTTGTAGGCCTGGTAGTTCGGATGGTGGTTGAAGTACGTACCGAGCGACTCCGGGGACTCCGTCGTCCAAGGAGCGAGGAAGTTGGAGGGCTCGTAGTAGTCCGGATGCCATCCGAGCAGGAACATGTCGAAGCCGCCGGAGCTCATGCGCTCGACGTACGCACCCCATTCGAGAACCTGGATGTTGATGTCGATGACGCCCGTCTCTTCGATGCTGCCCTTGAGGACGGCCGCGACATCCGCCTCGAACGTGCCGTAGTGCTTCGGCGTGTACCAAAGGTTGAGTTCGAGCGGGTTCGCCTCATCGTACCCGACTTGCGCGAGCAACCGCCTTGTCTCCTCCAAATCGCGCTCCGGGAAGTTCGGCAGCGCGCCGAAGAACGGCGGATCGACCGCAGGGACCATCGTGTAGATCGGATCCACGGTCCCGCTGAAGACCTGGTCGACGATCGCGGCGCGATCGACCGCGTAGCAGATCGCCTGTCGAACCTGGGGAACGTCGACCGGCGCCTGCGTCACGTTGAACAGCATGTAGCGAACGCCCGGGCTCGGCGGGAACGACTGGATGATCACATCCGGGTTCTCCTCCAACCCTGCCACGTCCTGAGGGGCGAGCGTCCGGAACACGACATCGACGTCTCCGGCCTCAATCGCCGCGCGAAGTGTGGCCGCGTCGGAATACATCTGTTCGATCACGTCCGCCGTCTTCGGCGCTTCGCCGTAGTAGCCTTCGTACGCCCGGTAGATCACGTGCTGATCGGGTACATGTTCGACGAGAATGTACGGACCCGTCCCGGCGAATTGCCCCCTGGCGTAATCGTCGTCCGGAACCGACGCCGGGGAATAGATCAGCGCCGGCCCGATCTGATCGGACATCCGCTGGTCGAAAACCGCATCCGCCTGCGTCAGATAGATCTTGACGGTCAGAGGATCGACGACCTCGATCTGGTCGATGACGCTGATCAGACCGACTCCACCCTCCGGTCCGTCCAGACGAAGCGTGCGGTCGAGGGAGTACTTGACCGCGGCCGCGTCGCAGGCTTCGCCGTCCCAGAACGTGATTCCGGGACGAATGTAGAAAGTCCAGACCATACCGTCGTCCGAGACGTCCCACGACTCGGCGATCGCTCCGACGAACTCGCCCGTGTCGGGATCGAACTTCGTCAGTGCGTCCGTGACGTTGCGCAACACGTGCCACGAGTAGTGATCGTAGCTGTTCGAGAAGGACAGCTCGGTGACCCGATCCGTCGTCCCGATGATCAACGGCTCGTCCGCCGCGAGCGCAACCACCCCAGCTGTAGCTGCCAACACCAATGCGAGAACCCCTACCAAGTATCTTCGCATTACAACACCTCCTTGCATTGTTCCTCGTCCATTCCACGCGAACAGGCCATCATATGCCGGATCTCGCGGATGGGACCATGTGGCTCACCCTAGCACTCATGACAATGAGAAGTCAAGAGCCCTTTCGTTTCCTCTTCGGATTCACCAGGTCGCTGATCCCCTCGCCGATCAGACCGAAACCAAGAGACAGCGCGATGATCATCAGGCCGGGAAACGTGATCAGCCACCACGCGCCCGACTGAAGGTACTTCTGTCCATTCTGGATGTCGAACCCCCAATCCGGAGCCGGGGGAGGCAATCCATAGCCGAGGAAGGAGAGCGCCGCCACGGTCAGGATCGCATCGGCCAGGTTGAACGAAGAGACCGCCATGATCGCGTTGACCGTGTTTGGCGCGATGTGGCGGAGGACGATCCTGGTTCTGCCCGCGCCGAGAGCTCGGATCGCCTCGACGTACGACGTCTCTCGCACCTGGAGGACCTCTGCCCTGGTGACGCGGAAGTAGGTCGGGATGTAGACGAATCCGACCGCCCAGATCATCGGCCCGAGGCCCGAGCCGAACATCGCTACCAGAACGATCGCCAAGATCAACGACGGGAAAGAGTAGATCGCATCCATCGTCAACGACAGGACTCGATCCAGCCATCCGCCGGCAAAACCCGAGATCCACCCCAGCAGGGACCCGACCGTCATGCTGAGCGCCACGGCCGCGAACGCAACGATCAGCGACGCCTCCCCCCCACTCAGAACGCGACTGAACAGGTCGCGCTGAAGCTGATCGGTCCCCATCCAATGTGATGCGCTGGGTCCGGTGAGGCGCGGTGCCTCTCGATAGAGGGTCGGGTGATACCCGTTGAGTGCGGGGAAGTAGTGGGCGAGAACCGTCATCAGGACGAACGCCGCAACGATGAGGAGCCCGATCTGCAGCACGCGCTGGCCTCGGAGAATCACGCGCCCACGCGTGATCTTTTCAACCGACCAAACGACCATCCGAACGAAGAAGGCGGAGGCTCGACCCTCAGTATGCAGTTCAGACATGTCAGTACCTCACCCGCGGATCGATCATCGAGTAGAAGACGTCCACGACCAAGTTGATCGTTGAGATGAACAGCGCGATGAACACGACACTCCCCTGAATCGCGTAGTAGTCCCTCGCGTCGATCGAGCGAACGAGGTAACTCGCGATCCCGGGCCACGAGAACACGGTCTCCGTCAAGACGGCTCCCCCCATGAGAATCGCGAACTGCAGGCCGAAGACCGTGACGATTGGAATGAGCGCGTTTCGCAGCGCGTGTCGCAGTACGACGACCCTCTCTCGAAGTCCCTTCGCACGCGCGGTGGTGATGTAGTCCGTGTCAAGAACCTCAAGCATGCTCGCGCGCGTGATCCGCCCTTGGAGGCCTGTGAGTGCGATGCCGAGCGTGATCGCCGGCAAGACCAGATGTCGCGCCACGTCGGCGAGCGCCTTGCCGTCCCACTGGAGGATGGCGTCGATGACGTAGAATCCCGTGATCGAATCGAACATGAACGCCATGCGCCCCCCGAGTCGCCCGGCAACGGGCAGCCAACCGAGTTTCACCCCGAAGAACACCTGGAACATCAGGCCGAGCCAGAAGAGCGGCATGGCGAACGACGCGATGTGAAAGATCCGGACGGCATGATCGGCGGGCCGATCGGCCCGCGTCGCCGCGACCAGTCCAGTCGAGAACCCGAACAGCAACGCGACGAGCATCCCGAAGATGGCCAATTCGATCGTCGCCGGAAAGCGCTGGAGGAGCTCCTGCAACACCGGTTTGCCGGTCCGGAACGACGTCCCGAAATCGCCGCGGACCACGCTGCCCAGATACTGAATGTATTGGACGTGCAGCGGTTGATCGAAGCCGTAGCGCGCCTCTTGCGTGGCGATGTACTCGGCGGAGACGTTCCTCCCTCCCAACATCGTGAGAACCGGGTTCCCCGGCATGACACGAAGGAGGAGAAACACGACGGTGAGAAGAATGAACACCATCGGGATCGTCAGGAGGATTCGCTGGACGATGTATCGGGCGATTCCGCTCATGCTCCCCTTCCTTCCTTCGGACGAGGTCTGCGCCGCGCTTCCGTCCGACGGCGATTCCAGCCGCTCGCAGACGCCCGCTTCACGACGATCGCTTCGTCGGTCATGTCGGTGCCACCCCGCTCCTCACCGACTGGAGTTCCAGCTCGTCCGCCAGATGACACGAGACGAAGTGCGATCGCCCGAGATCCCGATAGTCCGGGGGCTCCGTCTCACAGATCCCGCGCGCGTACCGACATCGGGGATGGAAGTAGCATCCTGACGGCGGATCGACCGGACTGGGCACGTCTCCCTCAAGGAGGATCCTGTCCACCTCGAAGTCCGGATCCGGCACGGGGACGGCCGAGACCAACGCCTCCGTGTACGGATGCTTCGGGTTCGCGAACAACTCCTCCGTCTCCGCCAATTCCACGATCTTGCCGAGATACATCACGGCGATCCGTCCGCTGATGTGTTTGACCACCGAAAGGTCGTGGGCGACGAACAGATACGTCAGGCCGAACTCCGATTGCAGTGATTCCAGCAGGTTCAGCACCTGCGCTTGAATCGATACATCGAGTGCGGAGACCGGCTCGTCGCAGATGACGAGCTCCGGTTCGAGCGCGAGCGCACGCGCGATCCCGACCCGCTGCCGCTGTCCACCCGAGAACTCGTGCGGGTATCGACTCATGTGCTCGGCCTTCAGTCCGACAGAATCAAACAGCCGGCGAACGTATTCCCAACGTTCCTTTCCTCTGGCGACGCCGTGGATGGTGAGCGGCTCGGCGACGATCGATCCGACGGTCATCCGCGGATTCAGCGACGAGAACGGGTCTTGGAAGATGATCTGCATGTCACGCCGCAGCGCCTTCATCAGCTTCGGAGGTGCCTTTGCCACGTCGATCTCTCGCGCCTCCGCTCCGTCCCGCGCCAGTCTCCGGCTACGGAAGACGATCTCGCCGGACGTCGGTTCGAGAAGCCGCAGGATGGAGCGGCCCGCGGTCGTCTTCCCGCACCCGCTCTCTCCGACTAGACCGAGCGTCTCCCCTTCATCGATGAACAGGTCGATCCCGTCGACCGCCTTGACGGCCCGAGTCGTTCGACGCAGTAGGCCGCCTCGAATCGGGAAATGCTTCACGAGGCCGTGGACTTCGAGTAGGGGCTGTTGCAGTGCCATCATCTCCCCCCGTAGAGCCAGCAGGCAGCCGTGTGCCCTCGAGAGACCTCCATCAATGCGGGGCTCTTCGACCTGCATATCTCCATCGCGTGCGGACATCTCGGCTCAAACCCGCATCCTTCAGGCACATCGAACGGATCAGGGACGACGCCCTCGATCGGCTCCAGTCGCTCCTTGCGCGCCGCCAGCGAAGGGATGGAGTTCATCAGTCCTTGCGTATACGGATGTTTCGGTGCGTGGAAGATCTCACCGACGGACGCTCCTTCCACGATCTTGCCGAGATACATGACGACGACGTCGTCAGCCATATTCGCGATGACGCCGAGATCGTGGGTGATGAACTGAATCGCCGTGTTGAAACGCTCCCGAAGGTTGTTCATCAGATCGAGAACCTGCGCTTGGATGGTCACGTCGAGCGCGGTCGTCGGCTCGTCGGCGATCAGCAAGGACGGATTGCAGGAGAGCGCCATGGCGATCATCGCCCGCTGCCGCATCCCCCCCGAGAGCTGATGC
>CAZUIM010000026.1:0-22643 GCA_964620325.1 uncultured Thermotogae bacterium | reverse complement strand
AGGCCCTTGTCGTCGCCGTGGGCCATGATGACGCCGCCGACCATCCGCGTCGAGACGCCCCACGAGGTGGTCCAGACGTACTTCAGCTCGTTGTTCTCATCGAGGTACTGGATGTCGAACGCCTTGGCGAAGTTCTCGCCGAGGAAGTGCGACGTCCCGGACTGAAGCGCCCAACCGTTGCCCATCATCCCCTCGATCGAGTAGGAGTCGACGGCGCCGGCGAACTTCTCTTGCTGGCTCTTCAGTCCCTTGATCACGGGAATGGCGCACTCGTTGATCGCCATATCGGCGTAGACCTCGAGCATCCGCAGCGTCTCTTCGAGCGCCTCTTCCTTGGTTGCGTGGGCGGTGTGGCCTTCCTGCCAGAGGAACTCGGTCGTCCGCAAGAACAAACGGGGGCGCAGCTCCCACCGGACGACGTTCGCCCACTGGTTGATCAGGATGGGCAGGTCGCGGTAGGACTGGATCCAGTCGGCGTACGCGTGGCCGATCACGGTTTCGGAGGTCGGTCGCACGGCGAGCGGCTCCTCCAGCTCCTTGCCGCCGCCGTGGGTGACCACGGCGAGCTCGGGCTTGAACCCCTCCACGTGCTCGGCTTCCTTGGTGATGAAGCTCATGGGGATGAACAGCGGGAAGTAGGCGTTCCTGTGCCCGGTCGCCTTGAAGCGGCTGTCCAGGGCAGATTTGATGTTCTCCCACAGCTCGTAGCCGTAGGGTTTGATGATCATGCAGCCACGCACGGGGGCGTTCTCTGCAAGATCGGCCATCCGAACGACGTCGGTGTACCAGCGTGCGTAGTCTTCGCTTTGGGGCGTTACGCCTTGCGCTGCCATGTGCCGTCCCTCCTTCGACTGTGATGTGCGTTACAAAGCAGCGATGCAGGTCTGAGACGGCACCTCCGCTTGAACGTGCGACAGTGTACCGAGTGACGATGAGGGAGGAAAGCACACCGCGAACGGCGCACAGCGAACCCTGAACTGCGAGCTTCGAACAATGAACAGCGCACGGCGAACTCCGGAGACGCCTCGCCCCTTGCCCGCTCCGCCGACGGTGTCTAGAGTGAGGTAACGATGAACGGGAGAGGAGGTGCTTATGCTGCCGTTCCAGCGGATTCTTTGCCCGACGGATTTCAGTGAGCCGGCGTGCACGGCGGTCAAGGCCGCGGCCGAGATGGCGAAGCGATTCTCGGCCGACCTGATTCTGATGCACGCGGTTGGGCCGATCCCGGCACTCGACACGCCGACCGGAATCGCGACGTTCGACGTGGTCGCCTACCAACGTGAACTGAGCGACAGCGCCACGCGGTATCTCGAGGAACGTCGCGCGAAGTGGGTCCCGGAGGAGATCCCGACGCGCACGCTTGTCACGCACGGGGAAGCAGCGCACGAAATCGTCCGTGTTGCGCAGGAGGAAGAGGTCGATCTGATCGTGATGGCGACGCACGGCGCGACCGGCTGGCGGCACCGCATCTTCGGGACGGCGACCGAAAAGGTCGTCCGGACGGCCCATTGCTCGGTGTTGACCGTGTACGCCAAGTCGGCGTGTGATTGAGGCGAGCCACGTTTCGGGCGGTCTGCCGACGCTGCCGGCTCGGCAACCAACGCGGAGCGGGCTTCACTCCGGCAAATCGAGTACGCACCGTGAACCGTTGACCGCGAATTCTGAACGACTTACGGCTGCTCCGCCGGCGTTGACGGGTATTTCCAATCGATGAACTGGCGGATGCCCGACAGGATCCCCTCAGCGATCGTCTGCTGGTACTCCGGTGTAACGAGCTTCTCCCGCTCCTCCGGATTCGTCAGATAGCCCGTCTCGACGGAGATCGCCGGCATCTCGGTCCGCTGCAGATACGAGTCCTGCGTTCGCGTCCCGCGGTTGCGTGCGCCGGTCGCATCAGCGACGGCGCTTTGCACCAACTCCGCCAAGATCCAGCTGTCGTCGTCCGTCGGCCGCGTGTCATCGACGATCGTCTCCACACCGCTCGGATCCGGTCCGGTGTACGAGTTGACGTGGATCGTGATGTACAAGCTGGCCCCCGCCGCCTCGGCCTGCTCGATCCGATCCTCGAGTGAGATGTAGATATCGAGTGTCCGGATGAGAACCGGGTCGAGATCAGGTTCGAGTTCGACCAAGTCGACGAGCTTCTTCGCGATCTCGAGATTGATGTCCTTTTCCAGGATATCGTCCGCCGTCGCTCCCGGGTCGCGCCCTCCGTGACCGGCGTCGATCGCGATCGTGTAGGTCGTCGGTGATTCCTCCGGGGACGGCCTCCAATTCACGGTGAACACGAGGATCACGGCCACGGCAATGACCACCAGTGCGCCAATCGCAACGATTCCTCGTCTGGTCATGCCGCGAGAATACACCAATCTCCGGTGCGCCCCAACGACAGACGTCCTGGTCTCCCCTGCCGAGGTCGAACCCCTTTCACGGAGCGGCGCCTTCGACTAGGATGTCTCGGATAGGAGGAGATGTGACCGGATCGGTCGGATTCGGCCTGTTGCTTTCGACGTTCGCCGGCTTCTCGACGTTGATCGGCGGGTTCTTCGGCCTGATCTCCAAGCGACCAGGACCGAGCTTCATGGCACTCACACTCGGCTTTTCGGCCGGCGTGATGATCCACGTTTCGTTCGTCGAACTCCTCCAGGCCGGCGTCGAATCGATCGGCTTCGGACCGGCCCATCTCGCCTTCTTCCTCGGAATGGTCGCGATGTTCCTCGTCGATTCGGCGATCCCCCACGACTACTTCGAGACGCACGAACACGCCGGGGCGCATGAGCAATCGGGGGCACTGATGAAGACCGGTCTGTTCGTCGCCCTCGGCATCGGGATCCACAACTTCCCCGAGGGGATGGCGTCGTTCATCGGCGCGCTGCAGGACCCGTCGTTGGGGATCTCGATCGCCGTTGCGATTGGGATTCACAACATCCCGGAAGGCCTCGCCGTCGCCGCTCCCGTCTACGCGGCGACCGGGAACCGACGCAAGGCGCTTCTGTGGACCTTCTTCTCCGGCGTCGCCGAGCCGCTCGGAGCGTGCGTCGCCGCGCTGATTCTGCTTCCCTTCCTGTCGGAAGCTGTTCTCGGCTACGTCCTCGCCTCGGTCGCCGGCGTGATGGTCTTCATCTCGCTCGACGAGCTCGTCCCGGTCTCTCGATCGTTCGGGAAGGAACACCTATCGATCCTCGGTGTGATCGTCGGCATGGTCGTCATGGCGCTCAGCCTGTGGATGTTGTGATCGCAGCCGAGATCGCCTTCGAAGCCGGCCCGAGAACGCCCTCAGTCCCCCTCCCTGCAAGCTACTCGCGACGTGGTCCGGAGTCTCCCGGATAGCTGATGGCGTCTCCCCAGCCTTCGACCTCTCCGAAGAAGCCGCCGACACTGAGAAGGCCGGCCTGCCACAGGAAGACCCGATCCCGTTCGGGAAGCTCGCGGACAGACATCCACTGAATGCCGATGAGGATCGGCGCGTCCGGCTCGACCTCGGGGTCGTGGCCGAGCCTCGGTTGCTGGTCGTCGATCTCCACGAGGTAGGTGTAGGTTTCCACGCCGTCGGCATCGAAGAGATGGTTCGTTTGGCGGACGATCCGGCCGTCTACGTGGGCCTCTTCCCGAAGCTCGCGAAGGGCTCCGTCCTCCGGCCTTTCGCCGTCCTCTAACGCGCCCCCGGGGAGACACCAGTAGGTCTCGCCACGTTCCCGGTGCTTCGCCATCAGAACCCGCCCGCGGCGGCAGACGATGGCTTGCACTCTTGGAGCCCTCTCCCGGTTCAGTCCCGCGGCAGCCATGGATCCAGGGTACCCTGTGGATCATCGGCTTGAAAGGACACGATCGCATGAGGACCGACTGCTTGCTCGAGGTGATCGACGCGGCACGTGGGAGTTGGGAGTACGTCATCAGCCTGGTGCCCGAGGACAAGAGGGAGTGGAGGCTGGCACCGGATGCGTGGTCGCTCAAGGACATCATCGCCCACGTCGCGTGGCACGACGACCGGATGGTCGAACTCGCCGAGACGAAGGATCTCGTCGAATCTCCCTGGTGGGAGCTTTCGACCGACGAGCGGAATCGGAGGATCCACGAGCTGTACAGGGACACCCCGATCGACGAAGTGCTGGCCCTCGCGGAGGACGCGTTCGCGCGCATGATCTCGGCGCTCGGGACGCTGACCGATGAGGACATGAACGATCCCAAGCGATACACCGACGTCCCCGAAGACTGGATCCCCTGGCGCTTGTTCGGGAACAACACATACGAGCACTACTTGCGACACATCGGGCAGATTCGGAAGCTGGCGAAGGAGTGCGCTGCGTAGGCGGTTCGCAGTTCGCTGGTCGCTGTTCGCGGTCCGAACGCCTGAGGAGAACGCGCATTGTGGAGTCTCGTACCCGCTCAGCGGAACAGCCGACCAGGCCTTGTCTGCGACGTTTGACCCACGAGATCTACACGCGATCTCGCGGCGGGCGATCGCGCCTTGCCCGAGTGAGCCAGGCGACGACCAGGCCGTATGACTCGTCGATCCAGGCGAGGATCTCCGCATCTGGGATCGTCCCGTAGAGGACGACCGTGCTCCAGTGCTCCTTGTCCATGTGATCGCCGGGGCGGCGTCCGGCTCAGCGACAGGTAGGCGAACGTCTTCCCGATCACCTTGTAGAGCGGCAGATTGGGGAGTCCTCGACGGGCGCCCGCCCGATCGAGCAGATACCTCCGGACCACCGCGCGATCGATCTTATCGAGGGTTCCAGATCAGATTCGGGATGCGACGATCGGGGACCCGACGGAACGGGTGCTTTGGATACCCGAGGGCGACGGCAACCTGCGGGACACGGCTCTCGGGGATCCCGATCGTCTTGTGAAGCCGTGCGGATCGGGAGAGGATCGCTTGGAAGAACCCGATCTGACACGTGACGAGGCCGTAGCGTTCCGCGCCGAGCATCAGGTTGTAGGTGGCGTAGATCGCATCATCGCGTCCGAAGTGGCTGCCCGACGGGCTGTGACCGACGAGGACGACCGGTGCGCGGTAGAAGATCGGGTCGGCCCCGGAGGCCAGTCGATCGGCCATCCGCTCGATTCCGTCGATACTCTCGCGCAGGCTCTCGACCGCTTCGCGTCCCGCGGCGATGCGCAGAAAGGGGCGCACGAATCGGTTGGCGGCGAGCTTGGCGTAGCGGCGCATCCCGGCGACTGTCGCGCGGCTCATCTCGGCGATCCGCGCACGGTCGTCGAACGCGATCCAGTCGATCGCCTGGTTGTTGCTTGCGGTTGGAGCCCATCGACCGAGCGAGACCAGCTCGAGTACAGTCTCTCGAAGAACCGGCTTCTCCAGGAACGTTCGATTCGATCGACGGGAGCGAAACGCCGCCGTTAGCTGTTCGGTCGTCGGAAGCTCCGACGATTCGACGATCGGGCACTCGTCGAGTGGGAAGAGGTCGTGGTCGATCGCGTCGGTCGGGCAGACGGCGACGCATTGACCACACGCCCAGCAATCCTCAGGGCGCACCGCGCGTGCACCGAGGTCGCCCATTTCGAAGACCCGCGCGCCGAAGCAGACGTCGATGCAGGCGCCACAACGCACGCAAGCAGTCGGATCGACGGTGATCTTGGCCATGGCCTTTCGTCCTCCTCGTCGAAAGCTCGCGCGGTCCAACGGTAGTCGATTCGATCGGCGCGAACCGCCCCACCGTATCGGAGGTGGCGTCCGGAAGGTCCGCTTCTGGCGGGTCACCTGTCCGGTTCGAAGCGGAAACGCCGGGCTAGGCTTCCCGTATGGAGCCGAATGAATTCGTGGAGAAGCTCCTCGCGGAGGTCTCGCTCGAGGCGCTCGAATGCGCGACCGACGTCGAGCGCCTGATGGCCGAACAGATCGCCTTCTTGCGCGCTCAGATCGAGGTCTGTCGCAAAGAGGCCGTCGCCGGATCTCACGCGGTCATCCGCGAGCTCTACGCGCGCCTGGCCGACAAGGACGCGCAGATCGACGCGTTGCGCGACGAGGTCCGTTTCCTCCGGGAACGGATCGCTCCGCAAGCCTCTTGAACCGGGGTTTCCCCTCCCGTACGGTTATCGCGATATGACGACCGTGGCCGACGTTCCCGAACACCTTCGTAAGATCCGAGACGAGCACGCCGAACTCGAGCGCCGTCTCGCCGATCCGGACGTCTTCTCGCGGCCCGACTATCGAGAGCTGGCACAGCGATACGCTCACCTTCAGAATCTGATTCGCGTCGGCGAGGCGTGGGCGAAGCTCGACGAGTCGATCACGGAGATGGAGGAGCTGCGGCGGACGGAAGAGGATCTTCGCGACGAGCTCGACGAAGCGCTCCAGCAGGATCGGGCACGTCTGGAGAAGCTGGCCGGGGAGTTCCGACGACTTCTCGTTCCGCCCGATCCGAATGATGCGAAGAACGCGATCGTCGAGATTCGCGCGGGAACCGGCGGCGACGAGTCATCGTTGTTCGCTGCCGACCTCTTCCGAATGTACGCGCGCTATGCGGAACAGCGGACGTGGAAGGTCGGCCTCCTCGACAGCCATCCGACGCCGCTCGGCGGCTTCAAACAGCTGACCTTCTCGGTCGAGGGGACCGGGGCGTACGGTGCCTATCGCTACGAGTCGGGCGTCCATCGCGTGCAGCGGGTGCCGGAGACCGAATCGCAAGGGCGGATCCACACCTCGACCGCGAGCGTCGTCGTCCTGCCCGAAGCGGAGGAGGTCGAGATCGAGATCGATCCGAACGACCTCCGGATCGACGTCTTTCGGTCGTCCGGCCCCGGCGGGCAGAGCGTGAATACGACAGATTCCGCGGTCCGGATCACCCACGAACCGACCGGAATCGTCGTCAGCTGTCAGGACGAGAAATCGCAGCACAAGAACAAGGCGCAAGCGATGCGGGTCCTGCGTGCACGGCTTCGCGACCGACTCGAACAAGAGCAGCAGGCCGAGCTGTCGGCGACGCGTCGAAGCCACATCGGCTCCGGCGAGCGGAGCGAGAAGATCCGGACGTACAACTTCCCTCAGAACCGGATCACCGACCACCGGATCGGACTGACGATCTACGATCTGACCGGCGTGTTGGAGGGGAACATGGAGGAACTCGTCGACGGCCTCCGGGCGGCGGCCGAGGAGGCGTTGCCCGAGTAGCTCCAGTCCGCTTGGGAAGCCCGTTCATCGTCGCGCGATCCTTGACACTCGAATTCACCCCAGCTACCATCAGATCTGCTTCTGAAGGGTCTGTAGCTCAGTCGGTTAGAGCGCTCGCCTGATAAGCGGGAGGTCCCTGGTTCGAGTCCAGGCAGGCCCATTTCCCTTCACGTCCGTCCATCGTGTAGTCTAAGATCATCCAATACCAGAACAAAGGGAGGACGAGATGGCTGAGCAGATTCAGGCGACCGACGAGATGCTGGTTCGTTCGATCGACAAGGGGATGGGAAGCCGAATCCACGTCCGGCTGTCGAAGTTCCGCGACCGGGACTACCTCGACATTCGGAACTTCTACGAGGCCGACGACGGCGAGTGGAAGCCGACGCGAAAGGGGATCGCGGTGCCAGTGGACCTCTACGATGCACTGATGGAGGCATTGACCGAGGCGAAGGCGGCGATCGAGAAGCGGGCGGGCGGCTAGCCCGCCTGTGCGCCTCGGCGCTTGATGGAGTCAGACCGTTTCGCCATAATCATCGTTCGAGCGGTCCCATCGTCTAGTGGCCTAGGATAGCGGGCTCTCATCCCGTCGACAGGGGTTCAAATCCCCTTGGGACCACCACGAAGCGGCGTGAGTTGTTGCGCCGCTTCTGCGTTGGTGGGCGCGGCGCTGTCCGTTCTATGTCTTCTCGTGGAAGGCCGATTCGTCCTGGGACACGTGAACCCTACAATCGCCGGTGAAAAGGAAGGTCGATCGGGGGAGGTCGCGATGGGGCGACACGGAGGCCGAATAGGGGTTCTCGATGCGGACGACGTGTTCGTCTCGTTTCCCGGGCGTCCGGAGCGAGTACAGGTCCTCGCCGGGATCTCTCTCACGCTCCAGCGGGGGACGTGGACGACGTGTCTCGGCCCGTCCGGGTGCGGAAAGACGACTCTTCTGCGTGCGCTGGTCGGTCTGATCGAACCGGATCGAGGGCGAATCGACGTCCACGCCGGGCGCGGTGAGCCCGGCGGCGCGATCGCCTATCTCCCGCAGCAGGACACACTTCTCCCGTGGCGGAACGCCCTCAAGAACGCCATTCTCGCCTCGGAACTCGCCGGGTGCCCTCGATCGACGGCCCTCGCCGAGGCGCGGGCGTTGTTCGAGCGATTCGGACTCGCCGAGGCCGGCCGGAAGTACCCGATCGAGCTCTCCGGCGGAATGCGCCAGCGCGTCGCCGTGATCCGAACCTACCTTGCCCACCGCGAGATCCTCCTCCTCGACGAGCCGCTTGGCGCACTCGATCCGCTGACGAGAACTTCGTTGCAGCGATGGCTCCTCGACGTGTGGAGCGAACTCGGCAAGACGGTCCTCCTGGTGACGCACGATGTCGAGGAGGCCCTTCTTCTCTCCGATCGGGTCCTCGTTCTCTCGCTGCGACCGGCACAGCTCCGGACCGAAATCGAGCCGGCGATCCCCCGTCCCCGTTCGCGGGCGGCGGCCGACTTCGTCGCCCAGCGGGAGAGCCTGCTCGAGCTTCTGACCGAGGGGGAGCTGTGAAAACGAGGCTGAGGCGGATCCTCGCTCCGATCGTCCTCTTGCTCCTGCTGATCGCTGCGTGGGAGTTGGCCGTCCGCCTCGCCGGTGTGCCGGCGTACATCCTTCCGCCGCCGAGCCGGATCGCGGCTGCGTTCGTCTCTCACTTCTCGAGCCTGCTCCATCACGCCGCGGTCACGCTCGCCGAGATCGTCCTCGGCCTGTTCCTCGGCGGTGTCGGCGGGTTCGGACTGGCGCTCGCCGTCTTCTACTCGCCGGTCCTCGAGCGGGCGCTCTACCCGCTGATCATCGCGTCGCAGATGATCCCGGTTTTCGCGATCGCGCCGCTGCTGATCGTCTGGATGGGGTACGGCCTCTGGCCGAAGGCGACCGTCGCGGCGCTGATCGGTTTCTTCCCGGTCGTCGTCAACGCGTCGGACGGCCTCCGTGCGCCGAACGAGGAGTCGGTCGAGCTGTTCCAATCGCTCGGCGCGACGCGCTGGCAGCTCCTCCTCAAGCTCCGACTCCCGGCGAGCTTGCCGACGCTGTTCGCCGGGCTGAAGGTGGCGGTGACGCTGTCCGTCGTCGGCGCGACGATCGGCGAATGGGTCGGCGCGCGTCAGGGGCTCGGTTACTTGATGCTCCAGTCGAACGCCCTGCTGCGCGTGGACCTGGTGTTCGCGGCGATCCTGATGCTTTCAGCCCTCGGTTTGCTCCTGTTCGGGACGCTCCGGATAATCGAGCGACGGGTGTTGCGCTGGCGGAAGTCGCGCGCGTCGTAGTCGAACATCGAGATTGAGGGGGCGTCGTGTTGCACGCGAGGGGACGGGTTGCGATTGCGCTGATCGGGATCTTCCTCGCGTTCCTGTTGATCGGGATTCTGCATACGCGCGAGGAAACGAGACCGCTTCGCGTCAGTCTCGACTTCTTCGTCAACCCGAATCACATTCCGCTGGTCGTCTGCCGCGAGCTCGGATTCTTCGCCGAAGAAGGGCTGGAGGTCGAGTGGTTCGTCCCGGCCGACCCGAGCGACCCGGTGAAGCTCGCCGCGTCGCGAGCGGTCGACGTCGCGCTGACGCCGCAGATCAACTACATGATTGCCCGGTCGGAGGGGCTGCCGCTGATCGCGATCGGGGCGCTGATCGATCACGGCCTCGGCGGCCTGCTGAGCCTGCGACAGCACGGCGTCGAGACGATCGATGACCTTCGTGGGAAGCGGATCGGCTACTCGTTGACGCCGCTCGAGCCGATTCTCTGGGAGTCGATGCTCGACTGTGGTGGGGTGTCGATCGACGAGGTCGACCTGATCAACGTCCGCTACGCGACGGTCGCGGCACTGCTCAGCGGGGCGGTCGACGCCATCGGGGCCTTCCGAAACTTCGAGACGATCCAGGTCGAGTTGCGGAACGAGGAACCGGTCTTCTTCCCACAGGAGGCGTACTGCGTTCCGGAGACCTTCGACATCATCTTGGTCGTGCATCCGGATCTGATCGCCGAGCGAGAGCCTGAGCTTCGCGCCTTTCTCGAAGCGCTCTCGGAGGCGATCGCGCGAACGCGCGAAGACCCTGCGTCGGCCTTCTCGAGGTTCCTCGACGCACAGCCGGACCTGGACGACGAACTGAACCGGCGCGCGTTCGACGCCACGCTGCCGCTGTTCGCAGCCGGACTTGGGCACGACGCGCCGGAGATCTGGTCGGAACTTCAAAGCTACTTGCGCAGCAACGGGTTGATGTCGGCCGAGCTTCCGCTCGAGGGGCTCTACACGACGGCACTCCTGCCGGGGGAGGAGGACTGAGGGATGGTGGACCCGAAGGCTCGAGGACTCGAGGTGATTACCGGGTGCATGTTCTCTGGGAAGACGGAGGAGCTGATTCGACGGCTCGAGCGGGTGAGGATCGCCAAGCGGAAGCTCCTCCTGTTCAAGCCGACGATCGACACGCGATACGGGACAAACTCGGTGATGACTCACTACGGTCGAGCGTTCGACGCGCACCTTCTCCGGCCGGGGCAAGAGACGATCGAGCATCTCGCCGAGCTCGTCGGGCCGGAGTGGCTCGACGAAGCGGCCGTCGTTGCGTTCGACGAGGGGAACTTCTACTCCGAGCTGTTGCCGAACCTGTGCGAAGCACTCGTCGCTCGCGGCAAGCGGGTGATTGTCGCGGGGCTCGACTTGACCTTCGCCGAGGAGCCGTTCGGGCCGATGCCGCGGCTGATGGCGCTCGCCGATCGAGTCGACAAGCTGCACGCGGTCTGTGTCCAATGCGGCGCTCCGGCGACGCGTTCGCAGCGACTCGTCGACGGCCGTCCGGCGCCGACCGACGGACCGGTCATCCAGATCGGTGGAGCCGAGACCTACGAAGCCCGCTGTCGAAGCTGCTACGAAGGACGACGCGAGTCAAGATTGGTATAGCGTTGCACACCGCGAACCGTGAACCACGAACTACGCGCCGCGAACTGCGATCCCTACACGTAGTACGTCTTGCCGTCCTCGCAGAAGGTGATTCCCTCGATCGGTGCGGGCGTGCTCCCCAGGTGGGTAGCCAACACGACCGTACCGCGGGCACGGAGATCGCGGGTGATTCGCTCGACTTGCTCGACGTCGAGGTGTCCGGGGTCTTCGGACGGGTGTGCGTGGGTCAGTTCGATGATCGCCACGTCGGCCCGGTCGAGAAGGTGCGAGAGCTGCGCGCAGTCTCCGGTGTCCCCGGTGTAGGCAATCGTTCTTCCCTCGACCTCGAAGCGGTAGCCGAGGGCGTCGAGTCCGAAGTGCTGCATCGACACGGCGATGAACGACAGGTCACCCGCTCGGTGCTCTCCTTCCTCCGCGATTTCGATGTATTCGATCGGAACGTTCGGACGAAGGCCCTTTTCGCGCATGTGAGGCCATGCCAGTTCACACGCTCGCTCGGTCAGCTCCTCGATCCTCGGCGGACCGACGACGCGAAGGGGAGAGGATCGCTCGTACCGCACACAGTATTCGAGAAGGAGGAACGGCAGCCCGAAGCTGTGATCGGCGTGGTGGTGGCTGATGAAGATGGTCTCGATCGCCGTCGGATCGACCCCCAGACGGTGCATCTGAGGGATTGCCGTTGGTGGCAGATCGAGGAGGATTCTGCCGTCGATCAGAAGGGAGTTCCAGAGGCGGCCGTCATTCAGAGCGGCCCCAGAGCCGAGACACAGGATGGGGACGCGGTCGTTCAACGGCCTAGCTCTTCGACGCGCGCGCGGCGTCCGTCGCGCGGAGTCGCCGCACGAGTTCCTCGAGCATGGAGAGGGCAATCTCAGAGTGCGCAGAGATGATGCTTCGCATCGCCCACTGCGTGACGACGAGGCACGTCGTATCGGTCTTGGCAATCACGTCGGCCGTTCGCGGGGCTCCGTCGATCACGGCAAGCTCACCGAAGAAGTCGCCCGGTCCGAACTCAGCGAGCTTCTCGCCGTCGGCAACCACCTCGGTTCGGCCGTCGAGGATCAGGTAGAATCCCGCTCCCGTTTCTCCCTTCTTGACGAGCTTGTCGCCTGCCTTGACTGTCTTCTCGATGGCCGACTTCAACATCGCTTTCAGGCTCGCGGGGCTCGTGTTGGCGAAGATCGGGGTCTTCTGCAGAAGGGGGATCACTCTCTTTTCGTCCATGTGCGCACTCCTTTCGTACGATGAAGGGCAGGGTGGATAGTATAATACGGGGATTTCCCTTTCCAGTCAGGAGGGTCGTTTTCGTGTCCTGGAGTCGAACGCTCAAGATCCGACAGATTCTTCGCGCTCAGATCGAGGCCGGGGAGGAGATCGCTCTCCTCTTCAGCGACCTGCGTGGATTCTCCACCTTCACGGCGTCGGAGGGGGACCGAGCCGCATTCCGACTGACGCAGCTTCACGAGGGGATCCTCCGGGTCCGGATCAGCGAGTATGGCATCGTCGTGAAGTCGCTGGGAGATGGGATGATGGCCGCGTTCGAACGTCCGATCGACGCGATCCGCGCCGGCGTCGCGATCCAGCGCGCCGTTCGTGAATGGAATCGAGAACATCGCGACGACTCGATTGACATCGGCATCGGAATTGCCAGCGGGACGCCGGTGATGACCGACATCGACTTCATCGGGCATTCGGTCAACGTCGCGCAGCGGCTCTCCGGACTCGCCAAAGGCGGAGAGATCCTGGCGACCGGACAGATCTGCCGCAATGCAGGGCCGGCATCCGGGTTGCACTACCTGCCGCTCGGCCAGCGGAGCCTGCGGGGCATCGGGCTGGAGCAGATCGTCGAAGTCGGATGGCTGGAGGAGGTCGGACGCATCTCCGACGTCAGGGATCGGATCACGCTGATCCTGACGGCGGAAGGCTCTGTCGTGATCGAAGTCGCGAAGGACCCGAAGCCGGCCGTCCGAGACGCGGTCGAGGAACTCCACCGCGCGACCGTCTCCGAGGACGGTCTCGTCTCGACGCTCGCACAGCGAGCGGCGGCCCGTCTCCTGCGGCGCCTCTTTCGCCGAGCGTCGAAGGCTTCGGGCATCGGGCGGGAGTACCCGCTCGAGCGGATCACGTTCCGGTATCGAAGGGGAACCCTCGGCGTCCGGACGCCGGACGGTGAGATCGACTTGACGGGGGTGCCCCGATCGGAGGCGGAGCCGTTCCTCCGCCGGGCGGCGGAACGGCGAACGAAGGACGCCAAAGTGGCAGAGGAAGGGTGAATCGGAATTCGATCTGAATGTAGAGAGCCGCTGAAGCGGCGACGAGAGCGGGCTTTGAAGGGCACACCGGATTGTCCTAGAATGTCAGACAGACGAGATGGAGGGGGCACCAACGATGGGTAAGCGCGAGGTACTCGAAAACACGCTCAAACAGATCAAGAAAGCGTACGGCGAAGGCTCGATCATGTGGCTCGGTGACGGCGCACAGGTCCTTCAAGTGGAGGCGGTGCCGACCGGGTCGCTCGCGCTCGACATCGCCCTCGGCGTCGGCGGCGTTCCGCGTGGGCGAATCGTCGAGATCTTCGGATCGGAGTCGAGCGGGAAGACGACGGTCGCCCTGCACATGATCGCCGAGGTGCAGCGGCGGGGCGGGACGGCGGCGTTCATTGACGCGGAACACGCGCTGGATCCGACGTACAGCCGTGCGCTCGGCGTCGACCTCGACCATCTCCTTCTGTCGCAGCCGAATTCGGGAGAGCAGGCGCTTGAGATCACCGAACAGCTGACGCGAAGCGGTGCGATCGACATCATCGTCATCGACTCGGTGGCGGCGCTCGTCCCGATGGCCGAAATCGAGGGGCAGATGGGCGATTCTCAGGTCGGGCTCCAGGCGCGGCTGATGAGTCAGGCGATGCGGAAGCTCTCCGGCGCCATCTCGCAGTCGAAGACGATCGTCGTGTTCACCAATCAGATTCGCTCGATGATCTCCGGCGCCCGGTACGGCGCGACAACGACCACCTCGGGCGGGCGGGCGCTGAAATTCTATGCGTCGGTTCGGCTGCAGCTCTGGAATTCGGGACGGATCGAGGACGGGACCGAACGCGTCGGGAATCACATCAACGTGCGTGTGGTGAAGAACAAGGTTGCCCCACCGTTCCGCGAGGCGATCTTCGACGTGATCTACGGGAAAGGGATCGTCCGCGAGCGGGATCTGGTCAACACCGGGCACGCTCTCGGCGTCGTGTCGCGGAGCGGCGCGTGGTACTCCTATGGCGACGAGCGGCTCGGCCAGGGGATCGGGAACAGCGCCCAGGCACTCGAGGAGAACCCGGAGCTCGCGGCGAAGCTCGAGACGGAGATCCGGGCGAAGGCCGGCCTGCCGGCCGACCCGACCGCCCCGAGGGAGGAAGACGAGGAGTCCGAGGAGGCCGCCGACGAGTGATCCTTGGTCGTACCTCGTCCGACTCCTGAAGTCTCGTCCGAGGAGCGAGCACGAGGCGCGTGGGCGCCTTCGGGGGCGCGGGTTCCTTGAGCACGAGATCGACCGGACGATCGCCACAGCGAAAGAGGCCGGATTGATCGACGATCGGCTCTTCGCGCGGCTGTGGACGGAGGACCGGGTCCTCTATCATCCGCTGTCGCGGGAGGCGGTGGCGCGCGAACTTCACGACAAAGGGGTCGCCCCAGAGCTCGCGCAGGCGGCACTCGCCGAGGTCTACCCGGAGCCCGAGGAGAAGAAGCTCGCGTGGCAGCTCGCCCGGGAGCGATACGAACGGCTGAGCGGTCTCGATGAGGCGAAGCGAGAACGACGAACGATCGGTTTTCTCACCCGGCGGGGATTCGCCTTCGGTCTCGCTCGGGAGATCGTCAGACGACTTTCGAGGGGAGAGATCGATGACCAGGAGTGAATGCCGCGTCGGTCTCGGAATCGATTTCCATCGTCTCGTCCCGGATCGCCCGCTCGTCCTCGGCGGGGTGACCGTGCCTCACTCTGAAGGTCTGCTCGGTCACTCCGACGCCGACGTCTTGACGCACGCCGTCTGCGATGCCCTCCTTGGGGCGGCCGGCCTCGGCGACATCGGCACGCACTTCCCCGACTCGGACGAAGCCTATCGCGGCGTCTCGAGCCTTCGACTGCTCGTGAGAGTCCGGGGGATGCTCGAAGAGGCCGGATATGGACCGGTGAACGTCGACGCGACGGTGATCGCCGAGCGGCCGAAGCTGACCCCTCACGTCCCGGAGATGCGCGCGTGCCTCTCGGAGGCCCTCGGCCTCGATCCACGGCGGATCGGTCTCAAGGCGACGACGAGCGAAGGGCTGGGTGCGCTTGGACGTGAAGAGGGGATCGGCGCGTTCGCCGTCGCTCTCATCGAAACAGACCGACCAGATCCTGGAAGGTAATCAGGATCATCAGGGCGATCAACACGAGGAATCCGATCGCGTGGATCAGCCCCTCCCGTTCGACCGGGATCGGCCGGCCTCGAATCACCTCGTAGACGGCGAAGCCGACCCGACTTCCGTCGAGACCGGGAAACGGGATCAGGTTCAGGAGGCCGAAGTTGAGGCTGAGGAAGGCGAGGAGCTGGAAGAAGTAGTCCGCCCCGACCCGGACGCTCTCTCCGAGCAACTCGGCGACCCCGATCGGCCCGGCGATCGCCTCGCTCGCTGCGACCCGTCCGGTGACGATTCCCCCGACGACCTCCCCGAGGCCCACGACGTACTGTGCGAATTGCCCCGACCCGAGCAGGAGGCCGTTGACGAAACCGGCGTGACGGACGTCGATGCCGAGATCGGAGAACTCGATGTCGCCGAGCCACGCCTCAAGTGACGCGTCGTCCGTCGGGAGAACGACGGTCAACGTCTCGTCTTGTCGTCGGACGGTCGCCGAGACCGAGGGCGTCGGGAGTCTCTCGTCGAGGGCGAGCATCAGGTCGACGTACGTCTCGACCGGGGTTCCTTCCAGTTCGACGATCCGATCCCCGGGCTGAAGGCCGGACGCGGCGAGCGGGGAATCGGGATCGATCGCGACGACCTCGGACGTCCGAGCGACGACGCCGAAATAGGCGCCGACCATGTAGCGCTCCGTCTCCGCGTCGTAGGTCGGCACAATGTGGAGGACCTGCGTCTCCTCGGCGCCACCCCTCCGGATCTCGAGCGACAGCGCTTCCCCGTTCGAGCGTTGAATCGCCGAGGTCACCTGGTCGATCAGATAGATCGGGCGCCCGTCGATCGACAGGATGCGATCTCCGGCGGCGAGGACCCCCTCCGCCGGGGTGTCGGGGATGACCTCGGCCACCTGGAGGACGGGGAGATTGAGCGACCAGACGACGGCGACCGTCAGGACGAAGGCGAGAAGGAGATTCACGCTCGGGCCGGCGAGGCTGATGACGGCCCGAACCCACGGCGGCTTTCCGTACAGGCGTCGCTCTTGCGGGACTTCCGCGTCGGTGTCGCGTCGGTCCTCGCCCGCCATCCGGACGTACCCGCCGAACGGGATCGCCCGGAGGGTGTAGCGGGTCTCCCGTCCTTTCAGTGACCCGAGTTTCGGCCCGAAGCCGATGGCGAACTCGATCACGTAGACGCCGAACGCCTTCGCGGCGAAGAAGTGCCCCGCCTCGTGGAAGCCGATCAGGAGGAGGATCGAGCCTGCGAAGACGAGGAACGTGGTCATGAGTCGGCCTCGGCTCGCATGACGAGCACGCGCTTCGTCTCCTCGGTCAGTCGGACGTCGTTCGACAGGCGGAGCCCGACGACCCAGACGATCTTCTCGCAGTCGCAGAGGAGCGGGAGCTCATCTCGATCGGAGAAGGGAACCTGCTCGTTGATCAGGAACGCCTTCAGTCGGATCGGCCGCTCCATACCGAGAGGCGTGAACCGATCGCCGATCCGACGGTTACGAAGACGAAGCGGAAAGCTGACGCGGTCGGCGTCGGCCACCTCGACCGAGCGGTCGACCGGCTCGATTCGGCAAGCGGTCCGATCGAGGATCTCGAGATCGATCGAGAGGCGACGCTCAGGAAGCGTCGTTCGACCTGTTCCGATCGACTGTTCCCACGTTGACGTGCTCGGGAACGGCGAGCTCGACAGCGAGACGGTCTCCCGATCGACCCGGGCGAAAAGACCGGGCAGATGGGCGTCGGCGTGGCCGTCGACCGTGTCGATTCGCTCCGCGAGCGTTTGGGCGTGCTCGCGCCCGATGCCGGTCAGATCGCCACGTACGCGGCGGAGGGCCTCGCGCAGAACGATCCGACGGATCGGTACCGAAAGCGCGGCGAGCGCCGGCCGGGAGAGGCGGACGTCTCCGGATTCCTCGCAGACGAGGACGTCGTCCCAGAGGCGCGACGCGAGGTACGTCTCGACGTGTGCAGCGTCGGCGGCGAGATCGGCCGCTCGGCCGATCGCTTCGATGACGCGTGGATTGATCTCGGTCAGCTCCGGGAGGACGCGGTGTCGGATTCGGTTCCGCGCGAACGAGACGTCCTCGTTCGTCGCGTCCTCCCGCCACGTGAGTCCGCGTTCTCTCGCGTAGGCTTCGATTGCGACTCGGGTGAGATCGATCAGCGGCCGGACGATCGGGCCGTTGACCGCGTCGATCCCTGCGGCGCCGGCGGTCCCCGTCCCGCGCGCCAGATTGAACAGGACCGTCTCGGCTCGATCGGTCGCGGTGTGTCCGAGGGCGATCTTCGTCGCGCCGGCCGCCGCCGCCGCTTCGACGAGGAACGATCGGCGGATCGCGCGCGCGCGTTCCTCGCGGCCCAGGGCATCGTGTGCGCCGAGTGTGGTTTCGTCGATGCGCTTCGAGATCACGGGGATTCCGGCCTCTGCGGCGAGGGACTCGACGAACGTTGCGTCGGCCGCGGACGCCTCGCCGCGCCATCCGTGATCGAGGTGGGCGACCGTCAGCGCGATTCTGAGCTCATCGGCGAGCTCTCGCAGAACGTGGAGGAGAACGACCGAGTCAACCCCGCCCGAGACGGCGACGAGAACTCCGTCTCCGACGCCGAACATCCGGCATCGATCGATCGTCTCCCGAACGGTTGCGACGTCCATGGGACGATTGTGTGGCTGCGTCACGGCGAAATCAACGATTGGCTGCGTTGCGTAGCTTCGGTACCCTCAAGCATCGTGAAGAAAAGTCTTCTGTGTCTCGCCGTCCTGCTCGCGTGTGGTGCGAGTGCGTTCGCGGCGCCGCACGTCGCGTTTCCGGATCTTCCGGAGGCCGTCATCTGCGGCGACCGCGGAGGATCGTCGATCTCGATCGCCCTCTCGACGTCCGGGTGGACCGCGTCGATCGCGCGGGGCGTCTCGTCGCGACTCGACGTGACGATGACGACGAGCCGTCGATCTCTCGTCGAGCTCTCCGGGCGGATTCTCGTCGTTCGGGATCTTCTCCCGCTGAACGTCCTCGTCGATCTCGGACCGGAGCGGATCTCTCTTGTCTCTACGCTCTTCCTCGGCCCGGTACACGTCAGCTTCGGCCGAAGCTGGGCGGACGTCGGGACCCGTTGGGGCTACGTTCAATACGCGTTCGATCAGGCGGCGACGATTCTCTTGGGAGTCGAAGAGAGATCGGGCGTACTCGGACCGATCTTCGGTCTTCGCCTTCATCCAGGGTCTTCCCGGCTCTGGGCCGTTTCGCTCGTGGTGACGCGAACGGACGTTCGCGTCGCCATCGGAGGAACACTATGAGGCGGAGCACCGGGCTTGTCCTGCTCGCCTCCGTCGTCCTGATCGCGATCGCCCCAAGCGCATCCGCCTTCGCGTCGCCCCGTACGCTGACCGTTCTGTACACGAACGATCTGCATCTTCGATTCGAACGGCTCGTTTCGCTGACGGGGTTGATCGAGGCCGAGCGCGCCTCCGGCGCTCCAACGCTGCTCGTCGACGCCGGCGATGCGTGGCACGACTTCCGGCGGCCGGTCGCCGCCGTCTGGGGCGCCGACGCGATGATCGACTGGATGAACGAGGTCGGGTACGACGCGATGGCCCTCGGGAACCACGATCTGTATTGGGGCTTCGATCGGCTCGCTGAATTGTCCGACCGGGCACAGTTTCCGCTTCTCGGTGCGAATCTCAGCCCCGCCGTCGGGTACGACGCGCCGTTCGCCCCTTCGATCGTGCGGCGCGTCGACGGGATCCGCGTCTTGCTGATCGGAGTCACCACGCCGCAATGGCTTCCGTATCCGGATTACCCGTGGCTTCGGTACCTCGATCCGGCGGTGGCGATCACGGCCGAGATCGAGGCGGCGACAGCGTCCGGCGACCGGCCGGATCTGATCGTTGCGATCGGCCATCTTCCGATTGCAGATGCTGTGGAGATCGTCGGCGTCGCGCCAGCGATCGATCTCTTCATCACGGGACATTCGCACGAAGTGACACGTGAATCGATCCGGGTCGGCGACAGCGTCGTGGTGCAGACGGGAGCGTTCGGCGAACGTCTCGGACGACTCGTGCTCGAATGGGACGAGTCGGGCGAAGTCCACGTCGTCTCCGGCGGACTGCTCGACACAGAAGAGGCCCCGACCCAATCCGGTCGAGGCCTCCTGCAACTCCTCGCCGTCACGCTCGTCCTCGCCGCGACGGCCCTTCTCGTTCTACGCTAGGCCGTGTTGCCTCAGAAGCTGTAGGAGACCGAGATTCCGTTCTCCACCAATCCGATCGAGAATCCCTGATCCTTGGCGACGTTGTACGCGTCGAGGCCGCTGTAGAGTGCCCAACCGAGGTGCAGCGCCGGGATCGCGTAGTACGCGGCGGCGCCGAACGGCAGAAGCGCGACGACGTAGTACCCGAGTCCGACGATCGCAACGTCGACTGCGAAGTGGAGTATCGCCTTGTCCAGCTGGTCGTTGAGAAGCTGCCCAAGTCCGGGGAGGACGAACGATGCGATCCCCGGGATCCACGCGTCGGCACCGGTCTGCGCGCTTGCGCCGAATGCAACGAACAGCAGACTGAGAGCGACGACTGCCACCACCATGACCTTCTTCACTTGCCCCTCCTTGTGTTGCGTTGGGTCCGGTCTCAGAGAACGATCTGCAGTCCGACGAGAATCCAAGGGAGTCCGAGGACGTCGATCGATGCTCCGAGGTCGATGTAAATGGCTCTTCCAAGGCGGAGCATCACTCCGCCGCCGATCTCGGGAATGATGAGCGAGTTCGTGCTGATCTGCAGATACGGGAGGAGGAACGGCGTGACTTCCTCCTCGACCGCCTCCGTCAGCTCTTCGAAGTCGAGAGATCGATCCTTCGTCGCGAGCTCTCGTGCTGTCTCTTCGACCCGACCTGCGGGTGGTCCGAAGTACGTCCGCCAGACGGGCCCGAGGAGCAAGAAGTTGAAACCGAGCGTCCAGCTCGGGATGTTCAGTCCATTCTTCGACATGAAGCCGAGCTGCATTCCCGTGTCAAGACCGATCGCGATCCCCGCCTTCCGCGTCTCGTACGTCTCGACCACACCGGTGACGAGCGCATCGATCGAGGCAGAAGGCGCAACCGTCGGCACGGGGGTGGTCGAAGGAGTGGCCGGCTGTCCCGTTGTGGGGACGGCTTGCGGGTCGAACCGAATCTCGACGATGCTTCCGAGTCGGACCGACTGCACGTCTCCTCCCGAGGTTCGAATGCCGATGACATCGGGCACACCGCCGAGCGTACCGATCAGGATGTTCCCGTCGAACGTCTCGACTGTGTAGTTGCCGCCCTCCTCTTCGGGGAACCGGATCGATTTGAGGTTCGTCCGTTGAACCGTGAACACGTCGCCCGTCGTCGACGTCAGACTGACGACGGCGGGGATTCCGAACTCGATATCTCCCTGTACGACCGATCCGCCCCCAGTTATGACAGTCTCAGCCTGCGTTGCGATCGGCCCGCCCGCGAGCAGAACGCACAGTCCGACGATCGCCACCACACCATGCCGTTTCATCATCTTCTCCCTTCGCTTCTCTACGCGTTCAGCCGCTCGAGGACCTCATCGTCGATGTCGAAGTTGGCGAAAACCTCTTGCACGTCCTCGTTCTCGTCGAGCGCCTCGATCAGTCTCAGGACCTTCCCGGCCGCGCCCTCTTCGACATGGACGGTCGATTTCGGAATCATGGTCACCTCGGCTCGGATCGGATCGAGTCCCCGCTCGCGAACGGCGGCGCTCAGATCGGGGAGATCGGTCGGCTCACACGTGATCTCGATCGTGTCGCCCTGGTCGTCCAGGTCGAGGGCACCGGCGTCGATCAACGACATCAGCAGGTCCTCGCGATCGACGTCCTCCGGAAGAACCTCGAGAACGACGACGCCGCGCCGCTCGAACAGCCAGGCGACGCTCCCGGCGGATGCCATGTTCCCTCCGTACTTGCTGAAGATGTGACGAACCCCGGCCGAGGCGCGATTCCGGTTGTCCGTGACCACTCGAACGAGGACAGCGACGCCGTCACTCGCGTAGCCCTCGTAGGTCGCCTCTTCGTACGAGACGCCCTCGAGATCCCCCGTGGCGCGCTTGATCGCCCGTTCGATGTTGTCCTTCGGAAGATTCGCCGCCTTTGCGCGCTCCAACGCCTGGGCCAGCCCGGGGTTGTGATCCGGATTCGGATCGCCCGAGCGCGCTTGCAGAGTGATCTCCTTGATCAGCTTGGCAAAGGCGGCGGAGCGCTTCTTGTCCTGGCGCTCCTTCCGGTATTTCGTGTTGGCCCATTTCGAATGGCCGGCCATCGCTCGCCCCCCACAGCAAGAATCGCATGAATCATAGCATTCGTCGATGGGATGGGCAAACCGGCCACAGCAAAGGGTCGCGACCGGCGGCTCCCGATCGGACCTCGTTGCCGGGGCGGCCGGCGACTTCTTGACAGCCGGTTCCACTTTCCGGCAGAGTCGTTCGTGAAGAGAAGTCTCGAAGGTGAGGGAGGCAGCATGAGAAAGGGAGTTCGCGTTCTGTTCGCGGTGGGGCTGCTGATCGGCGTTTTGCTGACGAGCACGGGGTGTCTTCTCAATGTATTCCAAACGGCGCGCACCATCGGTGCCGGGAATGTCGCATTCACAATCGGGAGCGGTCTGTTCGATTTCAATCTCGATGAGGAAGAGGCGGATTACTACGCGACGCCACAGGCGAGGCTGGCCATCGGATTGGCCGATGGCGTCGATCTCGGCTTCCACACAGGATTCATGGTTCCGTTGGAGGGCGACGGGGACATCGGTTGGTTCGGAGCGACGGGTGACCTGAAGTTCGCCCTGTTCGACGAGCCAGATTCGTTCGCTTTGGCTCTCGGGTTCGGTGGTGGCTACAGTCTCGAAGCATTGGGTTGGGAAGCCTTCGGGGAGGTCTTCCTCGACAGCAACGTGAGGTTCTTGCCGATCTTTCTAGCGTATCAGCCGCACGTGGCGCTTGTTGAAGGATTCGGACTGATCCACCATTTCGCAGGAGGATTGAAGCTCCGACTGTCGGACAAGGCGAGGATCTTCGTTCAGATCGACTACAACTCATACACGTACGTCAGCTACGGCTTGGCCGTCGAGATCGAGTTCTAGACGGATCGGACGTCTGTCGGACCTCGTCCCGACGCTCACTCGGAACGTCGCATACAAGATGCGACGCTCGTATGCTGGTAGTGGAGAGAAGCGGGAC
>CAZUIM010000025.1:0-25189 GCA_964620325.1 uncultured Thermotogae bacterium | reverse complement strand
GTCCCGCTTCTCTCCACTACCAGCATACGAGCGTCGCATCTTGTATGCGACGTTCGCAATTCGCGGGCTGCGAACTCGTTCAGCCGCAGCTGTCGCAGCCGACGACGAGGATCGATCGGCTCCGCGAGCTCCGGCCGCCGTCGTCGTCGATCACCGTCAGGGTGACGACGGGGCGGTATCCGCTGCCTTGGGCGGTCGTGTACACGTGCTCGACGAGGACGCCGTCGCCGATCTCTCCGTCGCCGAAGTCCCAGATGTAGGCGACGATCTCCCCGTCCGGGTCGTAGGAGTCGGAGGCGTCGAACCGGACCGGTTGGCCGGTCGGCGCCGCGTAGACGGAGGGTTGGAAGTCGGCGATCGGCACCCGGTTCAACGCCTCGACGGTCTTCGAGCGGGATCCGGACTTGCCGGTCTCGTCGGTGACGGTCAGCGTGACCGCGTAGACCCCCTTCTCCGGATAGGTGTGGGTGAGCGACACGCCATCGCCCGAGGATCCGTCGCCGAAATCCCAGTCGTAGGAGACGATCGCTCCGTTCGGACTCGACGATCCGCTTCCGTCGAAGGTGACGACGAGCGGCGGGTAGGCGTACCGTGGTTCGGCGGTGAACTCGGCCCGAGGCCCGGTGGCGATGCAGCCGGCGAGCGGCAGAAGGAGCAGAAAGACGGCGATCGTCCGCGCGAGGTTCGAGCGCATCAGGAGATCCCTTCCTCTCGGACCTTCGGACCGCGGGGCGGCCCGTCCTCCTTCGGCTGATCGTTCTGTTCCTCCGCGGACGTCTTCTCCTTCGATTCGTCTGCGTTCTCGTCCTTCTTCTCCTGGGCCTTGCGCATCCGCTCGAGGCGTTCCTCGATTCGCGCGAAGACGGTCCCTTCGGGGTACGTCCCGTCTTCGTCCGGTTCCCCGGCGGGGACGCCGGTGAGAACCTCGATTCCCTCCTCGACGGTTTCGACGGCGTAGATGTGGAATCGGCCGGCTTCGACCGCGTCGACGACCTCCTCATCGAGCATCAGATTGTCGAGGTTGGCGGTCGGAACGAGGACGCCCTGATCGCCGGTGATCCCCTTCGCCTTGCAGACGCGGTAGAAGCCCTCGATCTTCTCGTTCACGCCGCCGATCGGCTGAATCTCTCCCTTCTGGTTGACCGAACCGGTGACGGCGATTCCCTGCCTGATCGGAAGTTCCGAAAGGGCGGAGAGGATCGCGTAGAGCTCGGTGCTCGATGCGCTGTCCCCGTCGACCTTCGAATAGCTCTGCTCGAACGCGAGGCTCGCCGAGAAGGAGAGCGGCTCTTCGGCCGCGAACCGTTCCCCGAGGTAACCTCGGAGGATCATGATCCCTTTGGTGTGTGCGCTTCCGCCGAGCTTCGCCTCGCGCTCGATGTCGATGACACCGGCCTTTCCGGCCTGAACCGCCGCCGTGATCCGCGAGGGTTTTCCGAAGGCGTAGTCGCCGATCTGCAGGACGGCGAGGCCGTTCACCTGCCCCGGCTCGTCCCCTTCGGTGTCGACGAAGATGTGGTTGCGCGCGATCATCTCGCGGATCCGTTCGTCGATCCGGTCGCGACGGTAGTCCTTCTCCTTCAGCGCTTGGGCCACGTGTCGTCCGGTGACGACGTCGGACCCGTCGGTGCGTGCCCAGTACGCCGCCTCCTTGACGATCGAGATCAGGGTCCCGAATTGGCAGGAGAGCTTCGTTCGATCGCCGGTCAGCTCGGTCGCGTGCTCGATCATCCGGGCGACGCCGGACGGGTCGAACGGAAGGACGCTCGGATCCTGCGCACAGCAGGCGCTCAGAAACTGCGCGAACTCCTGCTCGCGCTCCGGCGTCCGTTCCGTCTCCATCCCGAAGTCGGCCTTTACGTTGAACAGCTTCGCGAAGTCCTCGTCGTAGAAGTGGAGGAGCTCGTAGATGTACGGATTCCCGATGATGATCAGCTTGATCCGGAACGGGACCGGCTCGGGACGGAGGCCCTCGGACGTCGAGTAGCCGAGCATCTGCCACGGGTCCTCGATCCGGATCTCACGTCGCTTGATCGCGATCTTGAGTGCTTCCCAGCTGATCCCGAGTCGGAACAGGTTGTTCGCGTCGAGGACGAGGTAGCCGCCGTTCGCGCGATGGAGCGATCCGGGCTTGATCATGGTGAAGTCGGTCACGGCGACGCCCATCTGGACCTTGCGCTCGATCGCGCCGAACAGGTTCGGATAGGTCGCGTTCTGTTCAACGATCACCGGCGCGCCTTCGGTCTCGCTGTTCTCGACGAGCAGGTTGACGGCGTACTTCTTGAACGGGTCGGCCTGCGGCATCGCAAACGGGAGCTGCGGCTTCTTCGCCCCGGCGTTCTGGAAGCTCTCCAGATTGTCGACGATGTCGTTCATCACGGCGTCGATGTGCTCGAGCACCTTGTCCAGCCCCTCGTAGCGGCTCTTCAGTTGCGCGAAGTGCGGCTGCATCATGAACAGGACGGCCTCTTTGGCGAGCTCCTTCACCTCCGCCTCTCGCTCCTCGTCGAGGCGGGCGACCTCCTGAAGTTGTTCTTGAATCAGGGACTGCACTTCAGTCTGATGCTCCCGGATCTCGCCTCGTTTCTCTTCGGGGAGCGCGTCGTACTCCTCCTGGCTGAGCGGCTCGCCGCTCTCCCGCAAGGGGAGCGTGTTGATCCCGATCGGCGTCCGCTGGATCGCGAAGCCGAGCTTCCGCGCCTTCGACTCCATCTCCTCGAGAAGGGCGGACCGTCGTTCGCCGTACCGGTCGGTGATCTTCTTGCTGCGGGCCTTGAACTCGTCCGACTCGAAGACCTTCGGGATCTCGCGTTGAAGGCGCTTGATGTGCAGTTCGAGGTCGGTGCGCAGTTCGCAGCCCTTGCCGGCCGGAAGCTCCAGGTACTTCGGGCTGTACGGGTTCTCGAAGTTGTGCACGTAGCAGAGATCGGGCGGTTTGGCCTCGTCGGCGCTGGCGCGACTGAGAAAATGCTCGACGGCCGACATCTTGCCGGTTCCCGGTCCCCCTGCAACGTAGATGTTGTAGCGGTTCTTGGCGTCTTTGATGCCGAGGCCGAGCTTCAGGGCTTCGATCGCCCGTTCTTGGCCGATGATCCGGTTCAGCGGCTCGAGTTGAGCCGTCGTCTCGAAATCGAAGGCGGATGGATTGCACGTGTACCGGAGGTCGCGGCTCTCGAGTTCTTTGACCATGAGGCCTCCTTTGGTCTAGGATTCTATCGCAGATGTTGCGACGGATTCAATCCTGGATTGGCACAGCGTGCATTCTCTTCGCGCTCTGCGCCCACTCTGCGGCCGTCGATCGATCGATCATCCAGCCGCTGATCGATCGGCCCGGTGGGTGCGCGTACTGCGAGGCGGTCGCGGCCGACTTCGCGGCGGCGACCGAGTCGATCGAGCTCCTCCTGTCGACGGCCGAGCTCGACGAGAATCCGCTGTGGGAGCCGCTCCTCGACGCGCACGAACGAGGGGTCTCGGTTCGCGTGATCCTCGACGAGAGCGATTGGGCGTCGTCGATCACCGAGCGGAATCGCGCCTTCCTCGAGCGGCTCCGCGACCGCGGGATCGAAGCGCGGTACGACGATCCGGCGGTCACGACCCACGCGAAGCTGGCGATCGTTGATCGAACGATCGTCGTCGTCGGGTCGACGAACTGGAACCGCTACGCGTTCACCGATCAACAGCAGGCGAACGTTCGGATCGTCGACGATCGTGTCGGCGGGGCGTTCGGCGCGTGGTTCGACCATCTGTGGGCCGGGCGTCAGGGGGTCGTTCCGCGGGTCGATCTCGACGGGCTGTGGAGCCGCGACGGTCCGCAGATCGTCCCGCTGCCGGACAGCGGGGGTGCTCTATCGTACGCCACGTCGGTTCTCGCGATCCTCGCCCGGGCGCGGACGTCGGTCCACGTCGTCCTTTATCGGATGTCGATCTATCCTGGCTACTCGGACAGCATCGCCAACGACCTGATCGACGCGCTGGTCCGGGCGGGCGGACGTGGGCTCGACGTCCGGGTGCTGATCGACGACTGCCGCTTCTACGCCGATTCCGCCGCCGCGAACCTGAAGAGCGCGTTGTACCTGTTCGAACGAGGGGTCCCGGTTCGGTTCGATCGTCCGGAGGAGACGACGCACGCGAAGCTCCTCGTCATCGACGGGGAGCACGTCGTCCTCGGATCGACGAATTGGAACTACTACGCGCTCGAGCAGAACGTGGAGGCGAACGTCGCGCTGTTGAGCGTTCCGGCGGTCGCCGCCGCGTTCGAACGGTACTTCGAGGCCCTCTGGGCCGACGGGCGCGGGGTCGGTCGGGAGGAGTAGCCCGGGCCGAGGGCTTCCGTCAGTCGTCCGCGTGCGCCGGTGCGGTGATCGTCTGGCCGCAGGATGGACAGACCCAGTCGATCTTTCCGGTCAACAGGTTCCAGCGCGTCGGGACCATCCCTCCACCGCACGTCGGGCACGAGAGGACGGCGAACTCGGCAAGGATCGGCGCCCCGTCCGGGCCGGTCGCGATCAGTCGAGCTGGCTCGGGCATCGTGAGGGTGATCGGGCCGGTCATCTCGAGCGGAATGGCATCCGACATGCCGCCGATCGCGACGGTGCCGGTGTGATCGATGCGGAGACCGCGCCACGCGAGGGTGATCAGAACGGCGAGGATCGCCACGAGCAACAGGGCGATCGCGGCCAGGGCGACCGTTCGTGCTGTCTCGTTGATCGTCCCGCGTCGTCCCTGTCGTTCGCTCATCCCCGTCATCATACCCGCCGGACGAGGAGGGTTCTCCCGTCGACCGCTTCGACACGGATCTCGGTTCCGGCCGGGATCGCCCCGTCGAGTGCGCGGGCCGCCCAATACTCCCCGTTGACGAAGACCGTCCCCTCAGGGTCCAGATCGGCGCGAACGGTCCCGGTCAGGCCGATCATGGCGACCGTTCCGGTCGCCGGGCGGCGCCTCTGGATCAGAAGTCCCTTGGAGAGGACGAAGATCGACAGCGCGGCGGTCACACCGACAACCGACAGGACGGTCGCCAGCGACAGGCCGAACCGGCGATCGGCGATGTCGAACAGTGTCAGGGAGCCGACGAGGAGGGCGACGATTCCGCCGGCGGTCAGGATGCCGTTCGTCGGGGTGAACGCGTCGAGGACGACGAGCCCCATCCCGAAGAGGACGAGGCCGATCCCGACGACGTTCACCGGGAGGATTTGGAGCCCGAACAGGGCGAGGAGGAGACAGACTCCGCCGACGGCGAGGCCGAATCCGATCCCCGGCTGGAAGAACTCGTAGATCAGACCGTACAGGCCGAGGATGAACAGGATGTAGACGAGGTTCGGATCGGCGAGGAGGCCGAGGAGACGCTCCCGGAGCGTCGGACGGATCGTCTCGACCGGGAGATCCGCGGTGGAGAGGATCCGACCGTCGACCAGGCGGTAGCCGTCGAGCCGTTCGAGAAGCTCGGGCAGATCGTCGGCGATCAGATCGATGACCCCGAGATCGAGGGCCTCCGACGCCGTGATCGAATTCGACTCGAGAACGGCGGCCTCGGCCCACTCGACGTTCCTTCCGCGTCGTTCGGCGATCGACCGAGCGAACGCGGCGGCGTCCTGGGCCGCCTTGTCGGCCGACGCCGTCCCTTCGGCCTCTGACGTGCCGCCGCCGAGACTGACCGGATGGGCGGCACCGATGTTCGTTCCCGGCGCCATCGCCGCGACGTCGGCGGCGAGCGTGATGAACGCGCCGGCCGAGGCGGCTCGGGCGCCGGACGGGGCGACGAAAACGACGATCGGGACAGAGGAAGCGAACTCACCGGCGACGATGTCTCGCGTCGAATCGAGCAGTCCGCCCGGCGTATCCAGCTCGATCACCACGAGCGTCGCGTCGCGATCGGCCGCCGCGTCCAGCCCGCGAAGGATGATGTCTCGCGTGATCGGGTTGATCGAGCTGTCGACGGAGATCCGAACGATCGATCCGGCGACCGGGAGCGCGATCAGCAGGAGGGCGATCGCCGTGGCTGTCGTTCTTCGGATGGTCGGTGCCATGATCGGCGGCCTGAAGTCAGGCGCGGTCGGCCTCGCGGAGCCGACCGCGCCGTGGTCTCGCTAGTGGCAGTCCTCCTCGTGGGCGTCGGTGTTGTTTCCGTCGTCGCATTCGGTCACGGTGTCTGCCGGATCGACGTGAGCGAAGGCCGAGATGACCAGGTCCTCGCACGTCCGCGGCGTCCCCGTGTAGTGGAAGTAGAAGGTGGCGTACTCTCCGGGATTCAGCGCGGGGACGTTCTTCGTGGCGCCGCCCGGGGAGAAGACGAGGCCGTTTGTGATCGACGGGCTCGGGGCGGTCCCGATGTTCGTCACCCGGACGGTCGCGCTGCCATTGTACTCGGCCATCTGTCCGCCGACGATCTGATCGCACGAACACGTGACGTGCAGGATCTCGACGATCAGGTCGGGGCAGTCCCCGTCTTCCGGTTCGCAGGTGACCGACGCGCAGTCGGTTCCGAGCCCTTCGAAGATTCCGCCCCCGGCGACGCAGTCCGCCTCGGACATCACAGCGCAGGCGCCGGTGTCCATGAAGCAGCACGCACCGCGCTCGTCGCCCGGGCCCTCCGGGCAGCACTCGTCGAATTCGACGGCGTTGTTCCCTTCGAAGCACTCAGCGATGGCGAACGAGGAGTCGGCGACGACGCGGATCGTGATCGGGCACGCGGGGTCGGGTGCCTCGACCGCCGGGATCTCGAACACGAGTGGGTCGAGGTCGATGATCTCTCCCGAATCGAACGGAAGGAGCGGCCCCGTGATGGTCGTTCCGGCGCTCCCGCTGTAGCCGGGCGCGAACGCGACGACGGAGAAGTTGGACGTGATCGACTGTCCGCCGACGTTCTCGATCGCCAGCGGCCAGACGGTGAACTGCAGGGTCCCGTCCCGGAGGGTCGTGCATCCGTGATCGTCGACGCGCAGCTCGATGTCCGGGCAGTCCTCGGTGTCGAATTCGATCGGTCCGGTCGTCCGGACGGGGGCGAACGGCGTCTCCGGCGACATCGGTGAACCGCATCCTGCGACGATCGCCGGGACCCACGCGTCGGTCGTCGGTCCGGGGACGACGGCGATGAAGACGGCCGTCTGTCCCGGTTCGAATCCGCAACTGAGCATCGGAGCGCTCCAGTGCCAGCCGCCGGGGGACTCGGTGAACGTCCACATTGGCGGCCCCGATTCGGCGACCGCGTGCAGCCCGGAGTTGGCGACGGCGAAGACGCACACGCCGCACCCGTCCCAGAGGAAGTCGATGTTCGTGACGATCCACACGTAGATGTCCACGGCGCCCTCGCGGATGACGCACTCCTCGACGCGGAGCGAGCCGTGCGGTGTCGGATTCGTCGTCACGTGATAGGCGAGCGCGTCCGGCGGGCAGCTGTAGTGCATGCTCGTGAATCCCGGGGCTTCGATCGGGGAGAGGGCGAGCATGAACTCGGCCGGCGTGAACCCCATTCGGTAGTCGACGTACAGACGGTCGTCCTGCGTCGCCACGGTCTCGAGAACCCGTCCCTGATGATCCGGCCGGAATCGATCCTCCTCGGCCCACGCCAGATCGACGGGCGTGTGACCGGCCGACGTCTCCTCGTACAGGAACGACCGACCGGCGAGGTAGGTATTCGCGTTCTCCGGCTCCTCGAGGCCGACGATCACCCCTTCGGCCGTCTCCAACTCGTGCTTGTACGCTTCGAGGGTCGGCTCGCCCATCAAGCGAAGTTCGATTCCCGGGATCGCATTCGGCGCGAACTCCTCCCCCTCGGCCTCGAACTCGGCCGGGAACCCGGCGTCGTAGATCTTCAGCACGAACTGCCCCGGATAGTGATCGGCGACGTAGCGCGCCAGGCCGATGACCAGCCTCGCGTCGTTCGTCCCGACCGGCGTCTCCGTCCGCATCGGCCCGTTCCCGAGGATGTCGGCGAGTTCGATCGTGTCGAGTTCGTCGATTTCACCGTCTTCGTTGAAGTCGCGGAGGAGCTCCGGGTATCCATTCTCTTGGAGCCAGGCGAGGATGGTCGCCGCCTCGATCGGACCGGTCCATCGAGGAGACCACGCGTCTTTGCTCTCCTGACTGATCAGTTGGAGATCGCTTCGCGTGTAGCCGTCGAGCGGTCCCAGTTCGGGTTCGGTCTGTGCAGAGGTCGAGCAGGCCAGCGTGGCGAGCAACGCCACGGCGAGCAGGGGGAACACGCATCGCTTCATCTTCACAACCTCCTCTTGCGCGTGATGCCGCGTGTGCCGCTTCGCTGAAGTGCGGCGATTCCGGATTGGTGGCTTCGATGTTGGCGCCATCTGCACCAGTATAGAGTTCCCGGGATCTCCGACAAGAACGATTCGAGGCGGGCGACCGGACCGGCTACCGGCTACCATCGATCGGCCCGTCGACGACGGGGATCGAACGCGGAGGGTACGGACAGGCGAGAGGAGGCGCGCAGAAGATGGAAGGAATCGGACGCGAGTTCATGGAGAGGACACGGCATCAGCACCTGGGGCCGTCGGCGCAGCAGCGGGAACTCCCGCAGCCGCCGCTGTTTGTCGACCTGGCGAACGGGGGGCGGGTGGCGCTTCCGGATCCGAACGAGACGTCGATCGGCCACATCGACCTTCGGAAGGCGATCGATCGACGCAGGAGCCTGCGGGAGTACGCGAAGCGACCCCTGACGCTCGAAGGATTGTCGTTTCTCCTCTGGTCCACCCAGGGGGTTCGGAAGGTCGTCGAGGATCGAGCGACCTTCCGAACGGTCCCGTCGGCCGGCGCTCGACACCCGTTCGAGACGGTCGTCCTCGCCCGTCGCGTCGAGGGGCTCGACGTCGCCTTCTACCAGTACGCAGCGATCGATCACGACCTGATCGAGCTTCCGTCGCCTCCGGACGCGACCGAGCGCCTGTCGGCGGCGTGCTACGACCAGTCGATGATCGCCGCGAGCGCAGCGACCTTCGTCTGGATTGCGGATGCGGCGAGGATGACGTGGCGGTACGGCGAGCGCGGCGTTCGGTACATCCATCTCGACGCGGGTCACGTCTGTCAGAATCTCTACCTCGTCGCCGAGTCGATCGGGGCCGGAGCATGCGCGATCGGTGCGTTCGACGACGACGCGGTGAACGAGCTCCTCGGCCTCGAGGATCCGGACCGGTTCGCCGTCTACCTCGCGACCGTCGGACTGAGGGAGATCGACGGCTGACCTCCGTGGTCGGCCTCCCGACTCACAGCCAGATCGGGAGCCCTCCGCCGCATCCTCCGCCCGCCCCGCCGAGGTGGACGGTCATGGTGTGAACGAGGGTCGACGACGCGCCGCCGTTGTCCTCGATTTCGAGACGAACCAGACAGACGGCCGCCTCGGTGTAGACGTGGCTGACGCGTTCCCCTCGGGCCGACGTGCCGTCGCCGAAATCCCAACGGGCCTCGGCCAGATCCCCGTCGGGGTCGGATGACCCGGAGGCGTCGAACTGAACGCGCTCGCCGACGATCGGAGCATCGTTCGAAATGCGGCAACTCGGGATCGGCGGGGCGTTCTCGACCGTGATCTCGATCGACGCGGTGCTCGTCCGCCCCGCGGTGTCGGTGATCGTCACGCGCGCCAGATAGATTCCCGAACGTTCGTATCGGTGGTCGATCCGGGACGCCGCAGTCACCGCGTCGCCCGTTCCGTCGTCGAAGCTCCAGGCGTGCGAGGCGACCCCGGTCCCGGCGCCGGACGCGCGCGCATCGAGGTGGACGAGAAGGGGGGCGCGACCGGTCTCCGGCCGAGCGGAGAGCTCGACGACCGGTCCGCCTTGGAGACCGTCGAACGTCGCGCAGCCGGACAGAAGGACTAGGCCGACGATCGCAACCAGCGGAACGGCTCGCCGAATCGTTCTGGGTTCTGTGGGGATCATCTTTCAGCCACGATTCTCGCGCGCGGAGCCGTCGGAAGAGGGGCCGAGCGGCCGGCGGGCGGCCGAAACGGCGCACGCTCAGAGGGGAGACATCGGTCTATCGGCGAAGTCCCGGATGGGACGACGCGTCGGGACTACGCCACGAGGGCGGCGACGCCGCGGCCGAGGAGGGCGATGATCAGCGCGATCGCCGTCGTCCCGACGACGACGAGGCCCGTCTCCCGCCAGCCGAGCTCCCGCTTGAGGACGGCGATCGTGGCGATGCACGGCACGTAAAACAGGACGAACAGCGTGTAGGTCATCATCTGCCCGGCGGAGAGGACGGTCGCCGCCTGGGCGGTTCCCAGCGCCTGGAACAGCATGACCAGCGACAGCTCCTTGCGAAAGATCCCGAAGATCAGGGGAACACCGACGACGAGAGGGAGCCCCAGGCTCCAGGTGATCGGCAAGACGACGAGGTTCAAGTAGCGGGTGACGTCGACGTACTCCAACACGCTCATCACGAGGCTGCCGACGAGGAGGAAGGGGACCGCATACCACAGGAACTCGCGCACGCGAAGCCAGACCTTCGCTCCGATCACCCGCGCCGACGGGATCCTGTACGACGGGATCTCGAGGATCAGCCCGGGCGTGACGCTCGGGAGCACGATGGTCAGGAGTCGACCGACGACGGCGATCACCACGATGTTGATGACGTACAGGAGGAACGCGAGATGCGGGCCGAGAAAGTATCCGACCAGGCCGTAGATGATCGTCGTGCGGGCGACGCACGGGATCATCACGGCGAGCATCGCGGTGACGAATCGATCCCGCTTCGAGTCGAGGATTCGCGTTGCCATCACCGCCGGGACACTGCATCCGTAGCCGAGGATGAGCGGAATGACCGACTTGCCGTGCAGGCCGATTCGGTGCATCAGCCCGTCGATCAGATAGCCGGCGCGCGGCAGGTAGCCGACGTCCTCCAGGACGGCGAGACCGATCAGGAACGGAACGAGGTACGGGAGGACGATGCCGATCGCTCCTCCGAACCCTTGGATCAGCCCTTGCACGATGAAGAATGCGACGTGGTCGGGTGGGATCAGGCCGGCCAGCCACTCGATCGACTGATCGAACAGACCGACCAGCGGTCCCTCGACCAGCGTCCCGAGCTTGAACACCACCAGGAAGAGGGCGTAGAGGATCGCCCCGAGGGCGATCACACCGAAGACCGGGTGCATCAAGAGGCGATCGATCCGATCGCGAAGGGTGATGATCGGTGGGCCGACCGTGGCGACCGCTTCGAACAGCTCCATCCCGGCGCTGTGGCGCTCGGCGGAGAGCACGTCCTCCGCGTCGCGGCCTCGCTGAGTGGAGATCGCCCGTCGCAACGGCGTTGCGGCCGCGAGCAGGTCGGGTGCGTCGGCCTCGGCACGCTCGACGAAGAACGGATCGTCTTCGAGGAGCTTGATCGCGGTCAGCCGGGGGTTCGTCAGGGAAGCGGGGCGAGGTCGGTCGCGTACGTGCTCCTCGAGCGCGGCGATCGCCGATTCGACGTCCGAGCTGTACGCCGGCGCCGGCGTGACCGGCCGCTCGTTCGCGACGCGAGCGACCGCAACGGTCGCCTCCATGACGCCGGTTCCGCGGACGGCCACCGTGGGAATCACCGGGACGCCGAGTCGTTCGCTCAGTCGCTCCGCATCGATCGCGATCCCCTTTCGCCGGGCCTCGTCGATCATGTTCAGGCAGATGACCATCGGGGTGCCGAGTTCGAGCAACTGAAGCGTCAGCTCGAGGCTTCGAGAGAGGATCGATGCGTCGACGACGTTGAGGACGACGTCGATCGGTTCGTTGATCAGGAAGTTGCGCGTTTCGGCCTCCGCCTCGTCGAGCGACGTCAGCGAGTACGTGCCGGGCAGGTCGATGATCTCGGCACGTTGCCCTCCGATCCAGGCGTCGCTTCTCAAGTACTCGACTGTCGTCCCGGGGAGGTTCGAGGTGTTCGCCTTGTACCCGACGAGGTGGTTGAAGATCGTGCTCTTCCCGCAGTTCGGCTGTCCGATGAGCGCGACTCGGAGGCCGCTGGAGGGCGAAGGCGACATGCTCAGACGTCCTTTCCGTTCTTCGCGGTGCGCTTCTCGGCGCACGCGCTGCAGAGTCCGATCAGCTCGAGCCGGATCCGCTCGACGTGGAATCCGCGGGACGCGGCCAGCTTCCGGAGTGGTTCGGGCGACGGAAGATCGACGATCCGACCGCACTCGGAGCAGACGAGATGGAGGTGGTCATCGTGCTGGACCTCGTAGTGGGCGTGCGCTTCCCCGAGTTCGCAGGCTCGGACGATGCCGAGCTCCTCGAGCAGGCTGAGCGTTCGGTAGACGGTCGCTAGGCTGATCCGAGGTTGCTTCTCTCTCGCCAACCGATGGATCTCCATCGCGTCGAGGTGCGGGTTGGACGCGATGATTCCAAGGAGTAGCTCTCGCTCCGGCGTGACGCGTTTTCCGGCCGCGCGAAGACGGTCGGTCGGCCGAGCGCTCGCGGTCATCGCCTCGGCCCCCGGAAGCGCCGACCGCGACCCCAAGGGGTGCCCGGGTTGCCGAGCGGTTCGACGAAGATGTGTCGCGCAACGCCGCGGCCGAGGGCGACTTGCATTCCCCGAACCTGCACGAGAATCGGACCTCGAAATGCGCCGCGGCCGGACATGCGGACGGTGTCACCGCGATTGATGCCGAGGTGATTCAGTCGCCGTTGCAGGCCGTGCCCCGCTCGGATGTCGAGAACGCGCGCTTCGTCTCCGGGCGCAAGCTGATCGAGGGTCATGACAGAGAATGATAACGATTCTCATTCCTACGTCAACCGTCGCTTGGTCGCCGGATCTGCGGACGTGTATCCTGAGGCTCCGCCATGTCTGTCGACCGAATCTGTGACCTCTACGAGCGTCTTTATGCCGCCTACGGCCCCCAGGAGTGGTGGCCCGCCGACGGCCCGTTCGAGATGATTGTCGGGGCGATCCTGACACAGCGAACGGCGTGGCGGAACGCGGAACGGGCGATCCGGTCGATGCGTCGCTCCGGGCTTCTGTCGGTCGAAGCGATCGATCGAGTCCCTGTGGGTCGACTGGCCGAAGCCGTCCGTTCGGCCGGGTTCTACAACGCCAAGGCGGCGACGCTGAAGCGGTTCGCCCGGTACCTGATCGAGGTGCACGGCGGGGCGCTCGATCGGCTGTTCGCTCCGCCGATGACCGCACTGCGCCGGGAACTCCTCGGTCTGCGTGGGATCGGGCAGGAGACGGCCGATGCGATTCTCGTCTACGCTGCGGGGAAGCCGAGCTTCGTGATCGACGCCTACGCCCGAAGATTGCTTCGCCGGCTCGGATGGATCGACGGGCGCGAATCCTATGGGGCGCTGCGGGGGCTGTTTCTCGGCGCTCTTCCGGAGGATGTGTCGCTCCTCGGTGAGTTTCACGCGCTGTTCGTCCGTCACGGCAAGGCGCGCTGTCGGGCGACCCCCGTTTGCGGCGGCTGCCCGATCGTGACCGTCTGCGCGACCGGCTCCGACGGCAAAAGGACGATCACGTGATTCGGTTCGATCGATCGGGGCTGCGCGCCGGCTTCGGCCGGGAACTCGTCCTCGACCTCTACGAGCGAGCGTCCGTTGCGATCGACCCGGGACGGTGCGTTGCGTCGGTCCTCTCCTGCGACGGGGATCGGGTGCAGGTCGGCGCGTTGCGCTACGGGGTTCCGAAGGCCGGTGTCCGGCTGATCGCGGTCGGCAAGGCGGCCGTTGCGATGGCTGCGTCGGCCGCCGGTCGGCTCGGACCGGCACTGGCGGGCGGCGTCGTGGTCACGCGAAGGGGATACGGCGGGACCGCGGACCGGCTTCCAGTGTTCGAAGCGGGACATCCGATTCCAGACGAGAACGGCGTCCGCGCGGCCGAGGCGATCGGCGAGCTCGCCGACGCAGCCGGCGCGGAGGATCTGGTCGTCTGTCTCCTCTCAGGCGGCGGCTCGGCCCTCCTTCCGGCACCGCCGCGCAACGTCGGGCTCACCGATCTCGCCGAGACGACCCGCCTGCTGCTCGCGTCCGGCGCGCCGATCGAGGCGATCAACGCGGTGCGCCGCCACCTGTCGACCCTTCACGGCGGACGTCTCGCGCGGCGCCTCCGTCCGGCGACGGTGATCACCCTCGCGTTGTCCGACGTCGTCGGCGATCGGCCGGAGGCGATCGCCTCCGGACCGACCGTCCCCGACCCGACGACCGTCGTCGACGCGGTCGAGGTCCTTCGTCGTTACGGTCTCTGGTGGCGCGTCTCCCCGTCGGTGCGGAAGTACCTGGTCGGCGGCGACGATCGGGAGACGTTGAAGCTCGGGGATCCGGCGTTCGACCGAACGGCGTTCCGGATTCTGGCGAGCAACGCCACGTTCCTTGACGCGCTCGAGGGCGCAGCGAACGCGGAGGGGGATCGGGTCTTTCGGCGGACCGAGCCGATCGTCGGGGAGGCCCGCGGCGCCGGCCGGGCGGTCGGCCGCCGCGCGGTCGCCGTTGCACGCGAAGGAGCGGAGAGAGCCGTTCTCCTCGCCGGGGGCGAGACGACGGTCACCGTTCGCGGGACCGGGCGCGGCGGGCGGAATCAGGAGGTGGCTCTCGCCGCGGCGCTCGAGATCGATGGGGTGGACGGCGTGGTCGTCGCCGCTCTGGCGACCGACGGGACGGACGGGACGACCGAGGCGGCGGGAGCGATCGTCGACGGCGAGACCGTCGGCCGCGTTCGTCGCGCGGGTGTCGACCCGGTCGCGGCGTTGGCCGACAACGATTCCTACGCTGCGCTGGCCGCGTCCGGCGATCTCCTGCGCACCGGGCCGACCGGAACGAACGTCGCCGACGCGTGCGTTGCCCTCGTCGTGCCGGCTAGATGACGATCTGCTTCCAGCCACCGCGTGCGAACTTCCAGCTCATGATCGCCGCGAGCGCTCCCCAGTAGAGGTATTCGCCGGTCCAGGCGCCGACCAGTCCGAGAGGGGTTCGGAGGCCGAGCACGTAGACGATCGGAAGGTAGAGGGTCGCGCAGACTGCCAGCTCGGCGAACATCACGAACCGCGTGTTCCCGGCCCCCTGTAGCGCGTGGCTGAGAACGATGGCGATTCCGGCGAACGCCTGGACGAACCCGAGAACGAGAAGCGGCAAGCGCCCGGCGGCGATGACGGCCGGATCGTTCGTGTAGATGCGGAGGATCAGGCCCGGAGCGGCGGCGAAGAAGATCCCGATCAACCCCATGGCGGCGGCGGCGAGTTTCGTCGCTTCCCAGCCGAGCCGCTCGGCTCGATCCGGCGCCGTCGCGCCGAGACCGTGGCCGACGAGGGCGGCGGCGGCGGTCCCCATCCCGACTCCGAGCATGATCGTCACGTGGTAGACCGAGCGGATGACGTTCGTGGCGGCGAGCTCGATCGTCCCGATCCTGGCAACGACCGAGAAGAAGGCGAACCAACTGCCGTTGGAGATCGCTCGCTGTCCCATGACCGGCAACGAGAGCCGGAGGATCGGCCGAGTCCAGTGCGTGACGGAGATCGGGCGCCGAAGGACGGCGAACCGGGTTCGGTGCTTCGGCGCGAGCGCGACGACGACCAGGTAGGCGAGTCCGACGCCGATCGCGATCGTCGATGCGAGGGCGGCGCCGCGAACCCCCATCGCCGGGAGACCCCAACGCCCGAAGATCAGCGCGTAGTCGAGGAGGATGTTCGTCCCCGTCGCGAGGATCGACGCGACCATCTGGTGGCGCGTCTGCCCGATGCCGGCGAAGAACCCCTGCAGAACCCAATTGGCGAGCATGAACGTCGCCCCGTAGAAGCGGTACTGAAGGTAGATCTCGCCGAGGAGCACGACCTCGGCGTCCTGCGACAGAATCGGCGCGCAGAACCGGGCGATCCACGGAGCGGCGACCGTAATCGGGAGGCCGAGCGCGAGAGCGAGGAAGAGGCCGGAGTCGACGACGCGGCCGCACTCCGCCTCCAGCTGTTCGCCGAAACGGCGAGCGGTCAACGTCTGGACGCCGATACCGATCCCGGCGAGCGTGAACACGACCGCGAAGAAGAGGACGCCGGCGATCCCGGACGCCGCCAACTGGGGCGCGCCGAGACGACCGAGCATCGCCGTATCGACGAGGCTGAGGAGGGTAAACGACGTCATCCCGAGGATGACCGGATAGGCGAGATGGATCACCTTGCGGGCGTCCTCGCGATGCGGAGCGATACGCCGGAGAGCGGCTGGAATGTGCATCTTAGGCTCCCCTCACCGTCAGGCGCGACGTTTCGAGCGGCGGGGCGCCGTGCTGCGTGATCACCACACCGACGATCGTCAGAAGGGTCCCGATCAGCTTCAGCGGCGTGAGCGCGACGCCGAGGAGGATCGCCTCCGCGAAGAGGGTGACGAGTGGAACGGTGTTGGCCGAGACGGCGACGCGCGTCGCGGTGAGTCGGGAGAGCGCGTAGTGCATCCCGAGGAAGGCGACGGCGGAGCAGCCGACCCCGAGGAAGAGGACCTCCGCCCAGAGGAGGGGCGTCATCTCGCCGATCCAGCTGAAGCCCTCGATCGCCGCGCTGGGACCGAAGATGAACAGGGAGAAGAAGAACTGGTAGAACGTCAACTGCAACGGCGAGATGTGCTTGAGGGCGTCGACGATCAGCGTGGTTCGGGCGGCGGCGCAGAGAACGGCGCCGAGGATCAAGAGGTCGCCGACGAGGCTGGCCCCCGCTTCGGTCGGCGACGAAGAGATGATGACGACGATGCCGGCAAACGCGAGAAGGATTCCGGCGGTCTTCTTCCACGTCACCGACTCCTGTCGACGGGCGAAGGCGATCAGGTAGACGACGATCGGGATGGCGGCGATCAAGATCGACGCGTGACTCGCCTGAGTCATCGAGATCCCGTACGTCTCGAACAGGAAGTAGCCGACCGGGCTGAGCACGGTGAGCCCGGCGAGCCGGAGTAGGTTGCGTCGGGAGACGGCGAGTCGCCGTCGAGCGAGGGTGAGGAGTCCGAGTGCGAAGGTCGCGATGGCGAATCGGGCGAAGCTCAGCGAGAGGATCGGAATCGTCCCGACCGCGTCCTTGATGGCGAGGAACGAGAATCCCCAGATGAGCATGGCGCTGAACAGCGCGCCGTAGACGCGGATCGTCGTTCGCCCGTCCATGCCCCACGCTCCTCCCGGCCGAAATGGCCGCCGCGGATTGTGCGGTTGCGCCGGTGGGCGATCAACCGATCGAGGGCGTCCCTCGCAGGAGGAGTCGGCGGCGCGTTCGGATATCATCGTCCGGGGAGTCGACAAATGATGGACAGAGTGTGTGTTGCCAACGACAAGGCGCTTCGCGACCTCGAATACGATCGGATGCGGCGAATCGTTAAGGAGTACGCGTCGTCGTCCCTCGGCGAGGAGGCGATCGACGGACTGGTTCCGACGGCCGATCGGGCGGTGATCGAGGCGGGGATCGCCGAGGTCGGGGAGGCGATCGCCTATCTCGAAGGGCACGATCGATTCTCACTCGGCGGGGTCCGGGATCTCGCGCCGCTCCTCCATCGGGCGAAGGAGAGCGCATATCTCGACGGGGAGGAGTTCCTGGTCGTTCTGCACACGATCGACGGGACGCGCCAGGTGCGCGACCGACTGGCAGAGGAGGACGAGTCCCCAAGACTGCAGGGATCCGCCGCCCGGCTGACCGCCGGCGGAGACGCTCTCCGAAAACGGATCGTGCGCGTTCTCGACGAGCGAGGCAACGTCCGTGACGACGCGTCGCCGGAGCTCAGAGGACTCCGGCGACGCGCGCGGACGCTCGAGGATCGCATCGAAGGCAAGCTGCGAACACTGATCGATCGCCACCCGGATCTGATCAGCGAATCGGTGATCACGCGCCGGCGCGGACGTCTCGTCGTTCCGATTCGCAGCGGGGCGACCGGCGCGATGGAGTTCGTCGTCCACGATCGGTCGTCGAGCGGCCAGACGCTCTATGCCGAACCGACGGCGCTGGTCACCGAGAACAACCAACTGGCGGAGCTCGCGGGGGAGATCCGCGACGAGATCCGCCGGATCCTGCGGGACCTGACGGAGGCCTTCGTCGCGGCGGAATCGGCCCTCCTTCGGGACCGCGCGATCCTGTCGCACCTCGACTCCGTCTTCGCTCGGGCCGCGTTCGCGGGCGCATACCGATGTGCGTTTCCGCGGCTCGGCCGCTCGATCGCGCTGCGGAACGCGCGACACCCGCTCCTCCCCGCAGCGACGGTCGTTCCGGTCTCTCTCTCCCTCGGCAGGAAGCAGCGAATGACGTTGATCACCGGTCCGAACACCGGCGGGAAGACGGTGACGTTGAAGACGTTGGGTCTGCTGACACTGATGGTGCAGGCGTCGATCCCGATCCCGGCCTCTCCGGACTCGGAGGTCGCCGTCGTCTCGGCGGTCCGGACCGACATCGGGGACGAGCAGTCGATCGAACAGAGCTTGTCCACCTTCTCGGCGCACATGACAAACCTCGTCTCGATCCTCGGGGAGGCGAGCGCCGACGCGCTCATCCTCCTCGACGAGCTCGGCGCCGGAACCGATCCGGAGGAGGGAGCCGCCCTCGGCCTGGCGATCCTCGAGGCGCTGCTCGAGAGCGGCGCGTTCGTCGCCTCGTCGACGCACCTGACGCCGCTGAAGCTTTTCGCCATCCAGCATCCCGAGATCAAGACGGCGTCGATGGAGTTCGACCTGGAGACGCTCTCTCCGACGTTCCGAGTGATCGAGGGGATTCCGGGGAAGAGCAACGCGTTCGTGATCGCCGAGCGTTTGGGACTCGACCGCGATCGCGTCGACCGCGCCCGGGGGTTCCTCTCTCACGGCGAGATCCGCGCCGAAGACATCATCGAGGAACTCCACCGCGAGCGACAGGTCCTCTCGCGCAGCCGAGAGGCGGCCGACCGCGACCGTGAGGAGATGCGGCGACTGAAGGACGAGTACGAGCGGAAGCTCGCTGCGCTCGAGGACTCGGCGGAGGAGGCCCTCTCCGAACGACTTCGCAATCTGGAGGAATCTCTCCGTCACGGGCAGGCGCGTTTGGAGGAGATTCTGGCGGGCGCGAACGCGGCGACGCGAGCGGAACCGGTTCGAGAGGGGTTGCACGAAGTCACGTCGCTGCGAGACGATCTCCGAGAGCGTCGAGTCGATCTGGAGCGGCCCGAGGAGGCGCCGGCCCTCGACGTCGAGACGCTGGAGCTCGGAGAACGGGTGCACGTGCACAGCGTCAACGCCGAGGGACGAGTCCTCCAGGTCGATCCGGCCGGTCGGGTGTCGGTCGATCTCGACGGAATCCGCGTGACGACGGAGATCGGAGATCTCGGTCCGCCGACGCGTCGTTCGCAGCAGGAAGAGCCGCATCCGAAGCGATCTCGAGTCCGACGGCCGAAGCCGGGCCAGGTTCCTCTTCAGCTGAACGTTCGCGGGGAGACGGTCGCCGGGGCGCTCCGCCACCTGGAAGCATATCTCGACCAGTTGTTGCTCGCGGACATCCGGTCGGCGAGCGTCCTGCACGGGAAAGGGACGGGGGCGCTCCGCGAAGCGATCCACGCCTATCTCGGGTCGTGCGCGTTCGTCTCATCCTACGGGATCGCTCCGCCGAACCTCGGAGGAGAGGGCGTGACCGTGTTCGAGCTTGGAGAGAGCTGAACTGCGATTGCAGAGTCTCTGCTCTTCCGCTACCATCCCGCGGGCCTGACTGACCGAGAGTAGGTTCGTGGTGAAGATCACGAAGGTAGAGATTCGCCCGATGCGCGACGAGGGGAACCTCAAGGCGTTCTGTTCCGTCGTCTTTGACGACGTGTTCATCGTTCACAGCGTCAAGGTGATCCAGGGGAAGGAAGCCCTGTTTGTGGCGATGCCGAGTCGGGAGGTTCGCAACGGTGAGTTTCGCGACACCGCCCATCCGATCGACAACGACTTCCGACTGGTCTTGGAGCGGGCCGTCCTCGAGCGGTACCATGAAGTGGTCGGCGACGGTGCCGAGCAGTCGCGGGCGACGATCCCGACGGAAGACGTTACTTTCTAGGGCGTAGCCAAGCGGTAAGGCAGCGGCCTTTGGAGCCGTGATCGGAGGTTCGAATCCTCCCGCCCTAACAGCAGTAGCCGGAGGGACCTTGGGTCCCTCCGGCTACTGCTCTTGGGAGGATGAGAACCTCCGCAACAAGGACTAGAGTTCGCGAAGCGAACTCACAAGCCCATGGAGAGCGACCGATTCGCTCCATGGGCCATCCTCCCGCCCTAAGAGAAGAGGCCCAAGGGATGCATCCCGCGGGCCTCTTCTCTTAGGGCTGTGAGCTGAGATCCTTCGTGCCAAGGATGGAGTTCGCGCCAGCGAACTCCCAAGCAACTGGAGAACCGGGGAGCGGCTCCAGTTGCCATCCTCCTGCCGGTGTCTTGGGTTGCTCCTGTCCCGCGGGCCTCTTCTTTTCGGGCCGTGGGGTGAGAACCTCCGTGTCAAGGACGGAGTTCGCGCCAGCGAACTCCCAAGCAACTGGAGAACCGGGGAGCGGCTCCAGTTGCCATCCTCCTGCCGGTGTCTTGGGTTGCTCCTGTCCCGCGGGCCTCTTCTTTTCGGGCCGTGGGGTGAGAACCTCCGTGTCAAGGACGGAGTTCGCGCCAGCGAACTCCCAAGCCGCTGAAGAACCATGCAGTCACTTCAGCGGGCATCCTCCCGCCTCTGCTTCTGATCGTCGTTGCCACATTCTCCTGCCCCGACAAGAGCTCAGGCCACAAGGCTCGTAAGCCCTCGCTGTACAGATCGGAAGTCGCTCGTCTCTCCGGCGACCGCGGAGGCGGCACGGGGGGACGTCGTCGCGCCGTTTCGAGGGAATCGATCCGTTCGGGTAAAATCGGGAGGAACGGCATTGCGGGGGACACGGTCGATCCTTCGGTCGCCCACCGTGAGGAAGGATTCGATGACGCACAAACCGATCGAAGAGCTTGCGCGGAGACTTCGCCTCCGGATCGCGCCGGACGCGCTCGAGAGGGCTTTTCTTCACAGTTCCTACGTGAACGAGATCGGGGATCCACGTGGCTCGAACGAGCGACTCGAGTTCCTCGGAGACGCGGTGATCGATCTTGCGATCACGTCGCACCTGTACACAGAGTACACCGACGCCGACGAGGGACGGCTGACCAAGGCGAAGTCGGTCGCCGTCAGCCGACCGATTCTGGCCGAGAAGGCGGCCGAACTCGGGTTCGCCGAGTTCATCCGGCTCGGCCGCGGGGAGGAGTCGAACGGAGGCCGAGACCGTCCGACGAATCTCGGGAACGCCTTCGAGGCGCTGATTGCGGTTCTCTACCTCGAACGAGGCTACGCGTACGCCGCCAAGTTCGTCGTTCGACACCTGAGCAATGACATCCGGCGATACGTCGCCGAGCAGTCGGCGACCGGGGACTACAAGAGCCTGTTGCAGGAGACGGCGCAGCGCCAATTCGACGTTCGTCCGGCGTACAACGTCGTCGATTTGGCGGGGAAGGAACACAAGAAGGAGTTCACCGTCAATGTCAGCGTCGCCGGGCATCGCGGTGTCGGTCGCGGTCGAAGCAAGAAGGAGGCCGAACAGGCCGCCGCGAAGCAGCTATACTTGATGCTCGAGGAGTTCTAGAACGCCCCCGTAGCTCAGGTGGATAGAGCAACGGTTTCCTAAACCGTAGGTCACAGGTTCGAATCCTGTCGGGGGTATAAACGGGATGGGCTTTGTGCCCATCCCGTTTGTACTCTCGGACGCTTCGATCGTGCCGAGTTTCGCACGGCGAAACTCACAAGCCGTCCAAGACCGTTCCGACCGCTTGGACGGCCCAGGTTACGAATCCTGTCGGGGGTATAAACGGGATGGGCTTTGTGCCCATCCCGTTTGTACTCTCGGACGCTTCGATCGTGCCGAGTTTCGCACGGCGAAACTCACAAGCCGTCCAAGACCGTTCCGACCGCTTGGACGGCCCAGGTTACGAATCCTGTCGGGGGTGGAGACCAAGGTGCGCATCATGCTGGAGTTCTATTGGTGGGCATGGTCACATCCGCGCGCACTGGCGGAAGAGCCCCTCCCGTGCCGCAGCTAGTTACGGGCCGACGTTATGCTCCACCTGGCCTCACGAAGCACGGACGGATTGCGATCACCGTCCGAAGGTGAGCATCGCTACCCCTTGCTACTCCCGTTTGTCGAGTTCACCACCCTCCTCGGACTCAAGAAAACAGAGGTACTGCGGCCAGCAGGGATTGCAGGGCAAAGGCGCCGCGTTGTCAACGACCACGTTGCCCCATCCAGTGACGTACCCCGCGAACCCCTCGATCTCACCATCCGTCCCTCTAGCGCTAACCCCCTGACCTTGGCTCCGTCGAATCGTGCTCTGCTCGATGACGGCGTATGGGGAGCCCCAAAGCGCTACACCCTCGAAATTGTCACTGATTGTGCAGCCTTCGATCTCGACGCTTGTCTCGTCCCTGGCATCAATGCCCGCTGACGGATGATCCGAGATGGTGCAATCGTCGAGCGTCGCCCGCGCCGTGTCGAAGAGCCAAATGCCGATACGGCCGTTCCCCGAGATCGTCGACTCGGCAATCTCCGCTTGGGCGTTGCCAGTTAGGTTAATGCCGTCCGTGACGTTCCCCGAGACGGTGCAGCTAGTGAACGATGCCTCGGCCTCTTCGTCGAGACCGATTGCCTGCGTATCGTGCCTTCCCTTCTCCGCGTAGTCGAATCCGTTCTCCGTAACGTCACAATCGGCGAACGTTGCCTGAGAGGTACCCTTGAGTAGCAGGCCGTTTCTGCCGTTGGATGCAATTGCTGTGGAAGAGACACTAGCCTGTGCCGAGCCGCCAAGCGACACGCCGGCCCATCCGTTCTCAGAGAGCGAGGAGTCGGAGATGGTCGCTTTCGCCGAGTGTCCGAAGTCTATGCCAACTGTGGCGTTCCCTGAGACAACCGCGCCCGTGATGGTTGCCTCCGCGGAGTCCAGACCAATGACCCCCCCGTGGTTCGCCGAGAGTGTGCAGCTTCGAATCTCGGTGGCGGAATCGCCCTGAAGGAAGAACCCAAAGCCGTTGCCCTGCACGCTGCAGCCCGTAACAGTTGTTCGGATTGCTGTGTCCACGGCGATTCCTGCACGAGAGCCTTCTCCTGTGATCGAGAACCCACCGATCTGCACGTGCACATCGGCGGATGGCTCGGCATCGAGGCAGTAGATTGCCACGACGTCTATGGCCTCTCCTGTGCCGTGGATGATGGTCTTCCCCGAGCCTGCCCCCTTCAGTGTAAGAGCTTTCTGTATGACCAGATCCTCTTGCCACTCGCCCTCGCCGACGCAGATCACGGCTCCAACGGGCGCTGTGTCAATGGCCGTCTGAATGGACTCGCCTGGCTGCACGTAGACCGTGCACTCGGATTCGTCCTCACCGAGGACGACGACGGTCACAAGCAGAAACGCCGACAGCATCACTGCGAGGAATCGCGTTCTATGCAACATAGCCCCCCTTGGTGAACTGGCTGCGGTGAACTGGCTGCATTCTAGCATGAGAGCTGCACTGGAGCCCAGAAGTGCATTTCGACGTAATGGCGATAGCAAGCTGGAGTAGAGCATTGGCAGGAAGTCGTTCGCAGATCGCTGGTGCAATCCGGGGCGGGTGATGCGACAGACGGGGGCTGCGCGGACCGATGCAGGAGAGAATAGCAGGAGTCGGCACTTCGATGGAAGCCGTCCGATGCGACGGGCAGGTGACTACCTGGAAGGCAGGACATCGATCCAGGCTTCGTCGACTAGCTGGGCCCGGAGAGGCGCAGGCCGTGCGGGATGTCTGCTAGAGGAACCGCAAGAATAGGGCATTTTGGAGCCTGGGGGACTGAATGTAGAACGCGTTCGTTAGCGGTTGCCTGGTGATGGACGTCTTTGTGGCCCAGTTCCCTTCACCAGGTCCGCACCTTGTCGTGTATCTCATTCATGCCGAAGCCCAGAGCGGCTTGACGAGGTCGCTGTTTGTACTTACGATGTACTTACACGTGGGAGGTGCATCCATGAAGACGAAGATCGTCAGAATCGGCAATTCTAAGGGGATTCGTCTTCCCAAGCCGTTGCTTGAGCAGGTGGGGTTGGTGGACGAAGTGGATTTGGAAGTCCGAGACGGCGAACTTGTCATCTCACCTTCCGATCCGGTTCGCGCCGGGTGGAGAGAGGCGGCCGTCTTGCTAGCGGAGCGGCAAGAGGATGAACTCCTTGATGTCCCCACACCAACACGTTTCGACTTTGAGGAATGGGAATGGTGACGGTTCGAAGCGTGCAACGCGGACACGTCTACTTGGTGTCCTTAGATCCAACGGAAGGGAGCGAGATCCGGAAGACTCGCCCGTGCGTCGTGGTCTCCCCAGATGAGCTGAACCAGCACGTGCGAACCTGCATCGTGGCTCCAATGACCACGGCAAGCCACAGCTACCCGTTCCGGGTTCGTTGCCGGTTCCAAGGGAAGAGCGGGCATGTCGTACTGGATCAGATTCGGACTGTGGATCGACGGCGTCTCGTGCGCGAGCTAGGCACGGTCTCGGCTCAGGCCTTGGAAAGATCGCTGTGTGTGCTTACCGAGATGTTCGCTCCTCAATAGGGCCCAGCCAGGATGTCACCAATGCAGGACTGCGCAGTTCGAGTGCCATCCGCGAGCCCCTGCTTGGGCGTGGTCAGAAAGAAGGTGGCGGTTGATCGCGTTGCGATGCACTCGCAAGTTGTTGCAGCTGCTTGACGGCGGTCCGGTTGATTGCGTTCCACAAGCCACGGCTGCGCTCGGCAACTGGTATGGCAACGTGGTGCCAACCGTTGCGGGTGAGCTCGTCGTCTTCGCGAACGAACGGACCTTGCTCAGTGTCGCAGTGCCAGCACAGATGGTTGATCGATTGTTCACCGAGTTTCCAGCAAGAGTGTACAACCTCCTGCGAATGATCGGCGTGCCAACCGACATCGCGATGCGAGAATGCGCCGAATTGGACACGGTCATGCTTGCTCGGACGGAAAGCCGCAGTGTGCTTGGCTCCCTCAACGAGATCGCGTTTCACTACCAGCTGATTGCGGAGCGCGATAGCGGACGCAGGACACTGAGCCTGTCGGCCGTGGAACGGCAGCTCACCCGCTTCCTGCACAGTCCACTGGACTACGTACGTCCAGCAGACATCGCTAGAGAGATTCTCGTGGAGCGATATGGATCTTGGGCACAGGAGGGCGACAGGGTCAGCGTGGAGGAGTAGAATTCATTGTAGAGACTGGTTCTCCTCGTACCTCCCTGCTACGCCAAAGCCAAATGGGAAGA
>CAZUIM010000024.1:0-28439 GCA_964620325.1 uncultured Thermotogae bacterium | reverse complement strand
GTCCACCGTCTGCCCTTACTGCGCTTATGCGGCACACACTCTATTCACTTGTCAATGAACGCGGAACTGCGGTGAATCACCGCAACTGCCGATCCTAACACCGGCCCCTGACTGTGTCAAGGGCCGACCTCGAATGGCGTAGCGAAGACTTTATCTCACCCGGAACGCCCGGTCAAGGGAAACGTCGAATCTCGATCGAGCGCCTACCCTCTACGGCGAGAAATCACTTCCGTTCGTCACTTCCAGCGCCACAAGCGCCCGGGTGAGCCGGTCGAGCTCGTCGAAGTCGAGCGTCTCCCCGCGGACGGTTCCCTCGATCCCCGCCGTTTCCAGCGCTCGCACGAGCGCCTCGCGAGTCGCGATCGATCGCAGCGCCACCCGCAGCATCTTCCGCCGCACCCCGTAGATGGCGCGAACGACGGCGAAAAACGCGGCGGAGTCCGCGGTGAAGCGCGGCGCGTCGAGGAACCGGATCGTCCACAACGTCGAGTCGACATCGGGCACAGGGTGGAAACTCTCCCGGCCGATTCGCCGGATGAGCCGGACGTCCGCGTATGCCCTGACCAGGACTCCGAGCGCGCTTCCCGAAGGTCCGGGGCTCGCGGCAATCTTCTCCGCCACCTCGGCCTGCGTGACGAGCACCGCGCCGGTCACGGCGCCCCGCCCGGCGACGATGTGCTGCACGAGCGGAGCGGTGATCGCATAGGGGATCGAGCCGACGACGAGGGCTTTCTCCCCGTCCGGAGCCCTCGCGAACCGGTACTCGAGTGCGTCCTGCAAGGAGACGGTGACGGCGGGTACATCTCCGATCGTTCGCCGAAGGCCCTCGACCAGCCGCCGGTCGAGCTCGATCGCTGTGACCTCCCGCGCCAGCGGCGCGAGGACCCGGGTCACCGCCCCGAGACCGGCTCCGATCTCGACGATCCGCGTCGGTTCTTCACCGGCCACGGCCTCCCGAATCGCATCGAGCGCTTCGGCATCGACGAGAAAGCTCTGGCCGAGCCGTTTGCTCGGCCGGACGCCGAGTTCGGCCAGCAGACGCCGGATCGTTCGGCGATCGGTCAGGTCGAGCTCATCCCGCGGCAAGCCGCTCGACCGCCCACCGACGCAGGAGATCGACCACTCGAGGATCGACCGAATCCTCGAGATGACGATAGACCAGATTCGGCGCCTCGGGGTGACTCCGCAACAGGTGGTTCAGGTTTGGCAGGAGGTGGACGGTCACGTCCTCGTTTCCTGCCACCTCGAGGATCTCGCGGATTCGTTCACCCTCCTCCGGGGGCACCTGCAAATCCTTCTCGCCGTTCAGCGCAAAGACGGGCACGGTCACCCGGCGGAGCGCAGCTTGCGTATCGGCGACGTAGTGCTCGCGTAGCCACGAGAGGGCCAGCGGCGTGGCAGCGAGCCGCGCCGCCGTCTCGGCGGTCAACCACGGCATCGCCTCCTTCAGCTGCTCGATCGTGTGGTCGGCCCACTCACCGGTCGACCCTTCGACGAACGCGATGTACTCGTCTTCCTGTTCGAGCGAGACGGCGATCTGCTCCTCGGTCGCTCCCTGCAGACGAAGGATCGCCTCGACCTGCCACCGTGTGATCTCATCGAGCGGACGGGCCGCCCCAGCGAGGAGGGCCACGCCGGCGAGCGTACGATCCTCCCCGGCGAGGATCGGGGCGAGGTACGCCCCTTCGCTGTGGCCGATCAGAATCACCCTGGACGCGTCGATCTCCGATCGTGAACGCAAGGCGGCGAGCGCGGCGCGAAGATCGTCGAGAAGGTCGGACATCGAGGCGAGCGCGGCGTCGCCCTCGCTCTCTCCGACACCTCGCTTGTCGAAACGCAACGATGCGATCCCGCCCTCCGCGGCGAGGGCGCGGGCCAGCTGCCGGTAGGCGTCCATCGCGAGGCCGGGCGCGTTTCCATCCCGGTCGACCGGCCCGGAGCCGTGAATGAACAGCGCCGCCGGAAACGGTCCGTCGCCGGCCGGAAGGGTCAACGTGCCCGCCAGCGTCAGGTCGCCACCGGCGAACGTGATCGGCCACTCGGTGACGCCTTCGGGCAGGAAGGCTTCCTCCTCTTCGCCGACGAGTTCGATCCCCCCCGGAAAGCGGCCTGTGTCGTAGCCGAACGTCCCCTGCGTCTCGTTGATCAGCCCGACCATGCGACCTTCGAACTCGATCAGCACGATTCGCGTGTCGCCGAGATGCACGTTAAAGCGCTTCCCTTCGTGTGTGACTCCAGCGGAGGCGAACTCGATCGTGTTCGGTCCCTTCACGCTCGCCGGAAGGGAGAGGAGAGCCTGAGGAATCGCCGCAGCGAAGTCCCGGTCGATCGCCTCGGCCCGGATCGCCATCAACAAGATCGCGTAGTGGCCGATCACGTTGTTGTCGAGTAGAGCGAGGTTCGCGACGTCTGTCACCTCGGCCTGCTGACGCGCCAGGCCAAACCGGACCTCCATCGTCAGGCCGGTGAGCCCCATCTGGGCCGAGATGATCTGCGACCCCGTCGGCGTGTCGGCGGCGAGCTGGTAGAACGTCGGCAGAAAGGCGCGATCGAATTGCGCCTGTTGCGCCAACGAGATCTCCGCGCCTTCGGCGTACAACACACCCTGCGAGAGGAGCATGTACCCGTCGGTGTCATGATAGAAGATCGTGTAGTCCTCTTCCAGCACGGCTTGGCCATCGCGCTCGAGGACGAAGCTGCCCCCTCCGATCAGCTCGCCGCGGATTCCCGATTCCACCATCTCGATGTCCGGTTCTTCGAGCTGCGGCGCGATGATCGCGATCGCCAGAATGCCGAGGACGAGCGCCAGCCCAATCAGAATCTTGCTGTCCATGATCCCCCCATCTCCGGTCACCGTCCGTGGACGGCAATCCGCCGGAGTATAGCACGCGTGATCCGACCGACCGAGCGGGACCGACTACTTCCACCTTGTCAGGATCTGCTCGCGGCGGAAGACGCGGATGGCGAAGTGGAGGAGGACGGAGCTGACGACCAGGAGGACGGCGGCTTCGATCCCGACGAGGGTCAGGTTGACCAACGTCTTCTGGCTGCTATAGATGATCAGCGGAATGATCCCCGGAAGGATCGCAAAGCTGGAGACCTGGTAGGCGGCGCGCGCGTCCGACGCCCTCGACGAGACGAGCATCGTCACGGCGACCGCAAAAAGTGAGAGCAACGGCGACAGCCCGAAGATCGACACGAGCCAGGGAAGGGTCAGCACGTGCGGCGGAAGCCCTCCGAGCAGGATCGACGTGATCCCGAGGAACGCGCCGAAGCTCGTCCAATTGATCAGGAGGGCCGGAATCACGCTCGCGAGCGCCTTTCCCAGGAAGAGCTCGAGATCGGAGATCGGCGTCGCCAACAGCGGCTCGAGCGTCGCCTGATCCTTCTCGCCGACGATCGAGTAGACGGCGATGGCGAGCGGGATGATCGCCGGAAGGAGCAGGAAGTACATCAGCGAGGTGTTGAACAGGACGATCTGGCCGATCGGGTCGTCGGTCCCGCCTCCTTCGACGACCATGTAGACCGAGACGCCGACGAGCAGGAGCGGGAGGAACGCGACGCCGAACAGGACCATCTTGTTGCGCAACGACTCCCGCCACTCCTTCAACAGGATGACTCTAAGCCGATGCATCGTCCCCTCCGATCATGTCGAGGTAGAGGTCCTCGAGCGACATCCGGAGCTCATTGACAAACTGAATCTCGGCTCCGAGTTCGACGAGACGACGGACCAGGGCGGGGTTCTCCCGCTCGGGATCCTCGAGACCGACGATCAGCTTGTTCTCCAGCCGCTCGACCGACTTGACGAACGGGAGGTCGAGCGCATCTTCCAGTCCCGGACGCGCGTCGACCAAGTGGATCACCGTCCGTCGTCCGTACATCTGTTCGCGCAGCCGCTGCGGCTCGCCGACCGTGATCAGCCGCTGGTTGAACAGGGCGACCCGGTCGCAGAGGCGATCCGCCTCGTCGAGGTTGTGCGTGCAGAGGAAGATCGTCCGCTCCTTCGACTGGAGGGCCTCGATCAGGTCGCGAACCGCCTTGGCCGCCTCCGGATCGAGGCTCGCCGTCGGCTCGTCGAGGAACAGGACGTCCGGCTCGTGCAGTAACGCACGGGCGATTGCAAGTTTCTGCCGCATCCCCTTCGAGTAGCTTCCGGCCGGGGCGTCCTTGCGATCCCACAGATCGAACAGCTTCAGGTAGTGCTCGGCTCGCGCCGCCGGATCGGCGACCTGGTAGAGCCTTGCGAAGAAGACCAGGTTGTCCCACGCCGACAGGCGTTTGTAGAGGCCCGGGGTCTCGGTCAACACGCCGACCTTCCGACGGATCTCCCGATTCGCCCGTCCGAGCTTCACGCCGGCGATCGTCGCTTCCCCACTCGTCGGGGCGATCAGCGCGGCGAGCATTCGAACGGTCGTCGTCTTCCCGGCCCCGTTCGGTCCGAGGAAGCCGAACACCTCCCCTTTCCGCACCTCGAGGTCGAGGCGATCGACCGCCACCAGGTCGCCGAACCGACGCGTCAACCCCTCCGTTCGAATCATCGGTCTTCCTCGTACTTCGACGCCTCGATCTGCGCCTTCAGGCGCTCCTCGCGCGACGGTCCTTCCGGTCGTACGCCCTCTTCGCGAGTCGGTTCCTTCCTCTCCGGAGCCGCCGGAGACTTGATCAGACCGAGTCGTTTGGCGACGTACCTGAGGTTGAGCGAGTAGCCGAGACCGAACGTGCGCGGAACGAACCACCGATCTTCGTCGCTCCAGAAACTGAGGTTCACCGCTCGCTCCACTCAGGTTGAAGAATCGACATCACCAACGTGTCGTGGAACCGCCCGTTCCGGAAATACGATTCCCGCAGCGCGCCTTCGTCGATGAATCCGAGCTTGTCGTAGACCCGCCTTGCCCGTTCGTTGAACGAGAAGACGCGCAAGAAGATCCGATGCAAGCCGAGCTCGGCGAATCCAAAATCGATGATCGCCCGGCCGGCCTCCGGCCCGTAACCATGCCCCCAGGCGTCCTTCTCGCCGATCAGGAGGCCGAACTCGGCGGTCCGGTTGACGTAGTCGATCGCGTGAAGCCCGGTGTTTCCGATGTGGCGGTCGTCGTCCTTGAGGGCGATCGCCAGGGCGAAGGTGTCGTCGCTCTTGTACTGACCGACGAGCCACTCGCGCTCCATCGTCCGACTCATCGGCGTTCGCCGGCCGAGTGTGTTGAGAATCTCGGCGTCGTTGATCCACGCCAGGCAGCGATCGAGATCGTCTTCGTCGAGCGGCCGCAGGTAGAGCCGCTCGCCGTCCAAGAACGGTGCGTTCATGCCACACCCCCTAGAGCCCTTCACACAGCATCGGGCGGGCCGCCGGTCTCCCCGCGGCCCGCCCCTTCAAGATCGGTTCCTAGGCTCTCGCTAAGAGAGCCGCGCCATCCTATCGGTGAAGTCGCGCCTTCTCAAAGGAAGACCGGGTACAGCGGGAAGAGCGACGCGAACACCAAGGCGATCACCGACATCAGCTTGATCAGAATGTCGAGCGACGGCCCGACCGTGTCCTTCAGTGGATCGCCGACCGTGTCGCCGGTGACGCCGGCCGCGTGCGCCTCGGAGTTCTTGCCGCCGAAGTGGCCTTCCTCGATGTACTTCTTCGCATTGTCCATCGCGCCGCCCGCGTTGGCGCAGTAGATCGCCAGCTGGATCGCTGAGAGAAGTGCTCCGATAAGGAACCCTCCGAGGGCGTATCGGCCGAACACCAATCCGAAGACGATCGGGGTGACGACGGCGATCATCGCCGGGATGAACATCTTGTTCAGTCCGCCGTGTGCCGTGATCGCGATGCACTGGTTGAAGTCGGCCGTCTCCTCACCGGTCATGATCTTCGGGTTCTCCTTGAACTGGCGCCGAATCTCCTGCACAAGGAGGTTCGACGTTCGACTGACGCCCCGGATCAACAACGCGCTGAAGACGTACGGGACCATCGCGCCGAGCATCAGGCCTGCGATGACGAATGCACCGACCATGATCGGACTGCCCGTCGGCGAGAACTCGGCCGCGATCTGCCCGACGATCGGCAGCTGCGGCGGGACGACCTTGTCGGCGCTTCCGATCGCCGACCACATGAACGCGGCGATCAGCCCGAGCGCCGCGAACGCCGCCGAACCGATGGCGAATCCCTTCCCAATCGCAGCGGTCGTGTTCCCGATCGAGTCGAGCTTGTCCGTCCGGTCGCGAATCTCGGGAGGCAGCTCGGCCATCGTCGAAATCCCACCGGCGTTGTCGGCGATCGGTCCGTACGTATCGACGGCGACGGTCATCGCGACGAACGAGAGCATTCCGAGCGCCGTGAACGCCACCCCGGGAAGGTTTCCGAGTTGGTAAGCGCCGATCGTCGCCCCGGCGATCAACAGAACGGGGAAGAGCGTGCTCAGCATCCCGAGCGCCATCCCCTCGGTGACGCCGACCGCGGGACCGGACTGATTCATTCTTGCCAGTTCCTTCGTCGGCCGGAAGCTCGAACTCGTGTAGTACTCGGAGAAGAAGCCGATCCCGATCCCGGCGACCAGACCAAGCATGACGCAGTAGAACACGTTCATCCCGATCGGGGTGAACCAGCAGAACAGGAACGTCGTACCGGCGGTCAACAGCGCAGCGAGCCGCGTCCCGTTCATCAAGACGGCCTGCATCCCTTCCTGCCTCCGGCTGAATCGGATGTAGAGAATCGCCAGCAAGCTCGAGAAGAGGCCTCCCGCGACGATGACCAGCGGGGCCATCAGCAACCACGAGTAGTGCCCCTCGAGCCCGGCCGGCGTGATCTTCGCGATCAGCGGCTGGAGGGACGCGTTGTTCCGACCGACCCACACGTACAGGAACATGACGATCACCGAGATGATCGCCCCGATGAACGACTCGAGCAGGTCGGCTCCCAGGCCGCCGACGTCGCCCACGTTGTCACCGACGTTGTCGGCAATCGTCGCCGGATTGCGCACATCGTCTTCGGGAAGATGGAGTTCGACCTTCCCGACCATGTCGGCCGCCATGTCGGCCGCTTTGGTGTAGATCCCGCCGCCGACTCGATCGAACAGGGCGACGAGCGATGCCCCCATCGAGTACGCGGAGACGATCAACGCACCACGGATGAAGTTGACCCCGAGCGATTGAACGCCGAACAGGTATCGCGTTTCGATCATCAGCGTGTCGGCCGCGAACCACTTCTTGAACAGGAGGATCACGATCACGAGGCCGAGGAGCGCCAAACCGGCGACCGAAAGCCCCATGACGCTCCCACCGGAGAAGGCGACGTTCAACGCATCCTTGAACGACTTCCGCGCCGCGTGCGTCGTTCGCGCGTTCGCGTGGGTCGCAGCGTTCATTCCGATGAATCCGGCCGCAAGCGAGAGGAGAGATCCGATCCAGAAGGCGACCGCAATCTCCCAGTAGAACAGGATCCACAGAATGGCGCCGATGATCCCCATAGTGATCAGCATCACCTTCGCCTCGGAGATCATGAACGTGAAGGCGCCCGAACGGATGTAGCCCTGCAGCTCCTTCATCCGATCCGTTCCCTGCGCTTTCCGAACGACCGACCGGTTGAACAGGAAGGCGCTCACCAGCGCCAAGACCGAGATCACCGCCGGAATCGTGATCAGCACGTACTCACCCATGTCGAGACTCGCACCCCTTCGTCGTGACTTGAAGTGTCCTCCGGCCGTGTCCGCAACGCTCGTTCGGGTCCGCATCAGAAGCACGACCGAAAGCCGGCCGATTGTACAGATCGTCCGACCGGCCTACAAGCGGCATTCCCCGGAGAGAGTCCGAACTTCGACTCCGCCTGACCACTCCCCGCTTCCGGGTGCCTCCGCGGCGGACTCGCCGCCACGAGACACGTGTCCACGTCCGGTCCGACAAACGGAAGGCCCCCGGACGGCAGGGGTCCTCACGGCCGAACGGCCCAAACACTAACCTCAAGCGGAATCTTCCGAACACACGAAGGAGGAACACGATGAAGAGAGCGCTTTCCGTCGCAACGGTGACCGCCCTGTCGCTCCTTTTCTGCCTGTTCTTGGGCTACGGACAGGAGGAAGGCGCCCCGGCGGTCTCCGAATTGCTCGAGCAGGAGCTGGCAGACATGGAGGCTGCATTCAGCGGCCTTCAAACCTTCATGGCCGAACTGATCGGCGAAGTCAAAGGAAACATGGGAGACATCGACGCGTTCAACGCAAAGCTCGATGACTACCGTGACATCGTCGAGGCAGTCTCCGTGGAGATCAAGGACGCCGAAGGGAAGATCATCGGTCTGCGGACCGACGTGAACGCCCAGGGGAAAACCCAGCAAGAGCTGTTGATCCGCGTCGTCGCACTCGAAGCCGGCCTTTCCGAGCTCGCTGCGTTCTGTGACGAACTGAAGGCCCGCCTGGATGTCTCGGTCGCCGATCTCGGCGAACTGAGCGACGCATTCGACTCCCTGGTCGCCGACTATAACGCATTCAGGGAAGCCTACGAGGCGTTCCGCGCTGACGTCTTCGACGAGATCGATGCACTCCGCGACAGCATCTACGCCGACCTGATGGACTTCGAAGAGCGGTTCACGGGCGATATGACGATGGTTCAGTCGCGCGTCGAGGACCTCTCGCTCCGCGTCATCGCGCTGGAGGAGGAGGACGTCGGAACGTTTAAGAAGAAGGTGATCGAACTCGAGCGATCGATGGCGGCTCTATCGATCCGCGTGGACAACAACCGCGCCAAGCTCGAGGGGTTCGACGTTGCGATCGCCGCGATCGCCGACGAGATGGCTTCACTGCGAGAGGGGATCCTCCAGTCGAACCAGGAACTACTCGCCGAATACGACGCACGGCTCACCGCTCTCGAAGACGGGAGCGACCTGCAGGGCCAGATCGACACGCTGTTCTTCATCTCGATCATCGCGCTTCTGGCGGGCGTTGGAGCCCTAATCTGGGGGTTCCTCGGCAACTGAGATGAACCCGTGCGAAAACGGGTGAGGGGAATCGGCTCACGAGAGGGGCATGGTCCGCCCCTCTCGTTCCTTTTGCAGCCGCGTGTAACAGAAGTTATATTGGTAAACTGACCGGGGGGTCTGAGATGAGGGAACTTGGCGAACGCCTTCGGGGCTTTCGTTTGGAGAACGGGTGGAGCAAGCGACGGGTCGCAAGACGACTCGGAGTGTCTACGCCTTCGATCATGCGTTGGGAAGAGGGAATCGCCGAACCCAACGACTACAACCTCTACAAGATCGAACGGCTCCTCTCGCAGGCGAACACGTCCGGCTTCCCCCGTCCCGGCTCCGTGAATCGCTCCTCGCCTCAGCCCGGCCATCGACCTTCTCCAGGAACGGCGCGAGATGACGAAGATCAATAAGGTTGAGCTGACAGGCTTCAAGTCCTTCCGGAAGCACCTGTCGATCCCCTTCTTCGACGGGGTGACCGCCGTCGTCGGCGAGAACGGCTCCGGGAAATCGAACCTGTTCGACGCGGTCAGCTTCGTGATGGGGCGCCGATCCTCGTACCTCCGCGCCGACCGGCTCGAACAGCTGATCTTCAACGGCGGTGAGCGATACAAACCGGCCGACTCGGCCGAGGTGACACTGACACTCGACAACGCCGACGGACTGCTCGATCGGTTTCTCGAGAACGGAGGAGCGCCCGAAGTGACGATCGGCCGAAGGATCACGCGGAAGAGCTCGACGTACACGCTGATGGGCAAGTCGTGCCCGCGTTCGACCCTCGATGAGCTCCTCCAGGCCGCGAAGATCGATCCGGACGGCCAACAGCTGATCGCGCAGGGACGGATCACCGAGATCATCCGACGAAGCCCGGTCCGGCGCCGGGAGATCCTCGACGAAGTGAGCGGAATCGCCGCCTACGACGAGAAGCGGAAGAAGGCGATCGGCGAGCTGAAGGACGTGAAGTCGAAGCTGAACACGCATCGTGTCATCCTCGCGGAGCGGAGGCGACGTCTGCTCGCCCTCCAGAAGGATCGGGACGCCGCGTTGGAGTACAAGGCCCTCACGGAAGATCAGGAGCGATTGCGCCGCTCGATCCTTCACAAGCGGCGGACCGACCTCCTCGAACGTCTTCAGAAAGCGCAGCATGAGCGCCAGGGGATGGACGAGCAGATCGCCAAGCTCGAGGCCGACGTGCAGCGGCTCGACCAAGAGGTCGAGAACAAGGAATGGGAACTCCAGGGGATGCAGGAGGACCTCTCCGGAGACGGTCAGATCGAACTGGTGAAGGAGACGGAGCGGCTCCGCTCCGAATTGCTTCACAAGCAGGGCGAGATCAACTTCAAGCGCCAGCAGATGAAGAACCTCCAGGAGATGATCGACGAGCTGACGCGGATGAAGGCAGCGGAGTCGACTCAGGCCCCCTCGGCGGGGGGGCGTCGCGTCAACCCGGCCGTGCAGGCCCTGGTCGAACGGAAGCGCGGCGGCGTCTACGGCACGGTCTCGTCGCTCTGCTCGCCGAAGGCCGGCTTCGAGACGGCGTTCGAGACAGCGGCCGGCGGAAGCGTGAACGACCTGGTCGTCGACTCGCGCGAGACAGCGATTGACTGCATCAATTACCTGAAGGAGAAGCGACTCGGGCGCGCACGCATCCTCCCGCTCCGCCGACTGGTGACGGCGAGGAAGAGCCTCGCATCGGCCGAGGCGCTGAAACTCGAGGGCGTGGTCGATTACGCGATCAATCTGGTCGAATTCGATGCGAAGTACCGCCGCGCATTCGAGTACGTCCTCGGGGATACGGTCGTCGCCGAGAACCTCGAAGCGGTCAAGGGGGTCGACGGCGTTCGGGTCGTGACACTCGACGGTGATCTGCTCAGCAAGGGCGGGGCCCTCAGCGGGGGATGGCGCCCACAGTCGAAGGGCCCCTCGTCGGCCAGAAAGAAGGATTCCTCCTCGTTCGACATCGCACAACGCCGCCAGCAGATCGCGAAGCACCGGCGGGAGATCGAGAAACTCGAGGAGGAGATCGCCGGACTGACCGAGCGAATCGAAGAGAAGGAGAAGGAACAAGCGACCGCCCGAGAGAGCAAGGACCGCGCAAAGAGCGACGCGTCTACTCGCAGCGACGAACTCCAGGCGCTTCGCGAGAAGCGTCGAGAAACCTATCAGGGACTGGAAAACCTCAGACGGTCGCTCACCCGCTACGAGCGCATCGAGGCCGAAGCGGAGGCCGAGCTCGAGGCCCTCGGACCGGTCGATGACAAAGCGCAGCAGGACCTCGTCGACGCTCCGCTGAAGGATCTCGAGCGGCGGGTCGAACAGAATGCGCGACGAATCCGCCGACTCGAACCGGTCAACATGCGCGCGATCGACGATTACGCCGAGGCAGAAGAGGACTACAACCTCTTCCGCGAGCGAGTCGACGCGTTGGAAAGCGAGAAGCGCGAAATCGAGCGGCTGATCGGAGAGATCGAGGAGCGGAAACGTCGGCGCTTCCTCGACGTCCTCGAGGCAGTCGGGGATCGGTTCGGCGCGATCTTCAAGGACCTGTTCGAGGGAGGGAGCGCCTCCCTCGCTCTCGAGGTCCCCGGCGACATCTCCTCCGGCCTGCTGATCAAGGCCCATCCACCGGACAAGGAGCCGCACCTGATCGACGCACTCTCCGGCGGCGAGCAGACGCTCCTCGCGATCGCGTTCATCTTCGCCCTGCAGGAGTTCCAGGAGGCCCCGCTCTTCGTCCTCGACGAGATCGACGCCGCACTCGATCTGATGAACACAGTCCGTCTCGCCAAGATGCTTCGGGAGTACGCCAAGCGCGTTCAGGTGATCGTTGTCTCCCACAACGAGGAAACAGTTCGTCATGCGGACCGCGCATACGGCGTGACAATCAAGCACGGCGTTTCGGAGGTTCTGGCACTCAACCTGAACTAGGAAGGAGCAACAACGTCGTGGATCCGATCCGCGTGGCCGACATTCCGGTCGAAGAGCTCGTTGGTGAGAGCTGGGAGGACGTCCTCCATCGGCTCACCGATGACATGGATCCGTGGAACATCGATCTGGCGGCGCTTGCGTGCCGCTTCCGCGAGTACTTGGGGGCGCTTCGCGAGCTGCAGTTCGAGGTTCCTGGCCGGATGGTCCTCGCCTGCTCCGTCCTCCTCCGGATGAAGTCCGACGTTCTCCTCGCCTCCGAGCGCCCGACCGAGCGGGACGAGCTGGTCGCCGAGGTCGAAGACGCGATCGAGCAGGAGGCGGCCGAATGGATCGTCCCGACCGATCCCGACGAGTTTATGATCCCCGTCGTCCGCCGTCCGAGCCGGCAAGTGACGCTCCTCGATCTTCGCGGTGCTCTCGCTGCGGCGCTCAAAGTGAGTCGCCGCCGAGCGGAACGGCTGATCGACCACGTCGAGTCCGACGAGGAGGACCCATTCGAGACCTTCGAGATCGGCGGAACCGACTTCTCCGATCGACTCCACGAGCTGTTCGAGCGGATCAGGACGATGCTGAAAGGCCGGCGGGTCCTCAGCTTCTTCCGGCTCCTCGAACGCGGAGACAAGGAGGAGCGCGTGCGCCGATTCTTCGAGATCCTTCATCTCGCCGCCGAGGGAGAGATCCAATGCAGCCAGAAGGAGTTCCTCGGTGACATCCTCATTCGCCTCGAGCAGCAGGAGGCGTAGGATCGCCGTCGCCGTTCGAGCGAACCGGGGGCAATCGACGTGACCGACCGTGGAAACGACCTCGCCGTTGTGGAAGCAGCTCTCTTTCTCTCTCCCCAGCCTCTGACTCGGCGGGGACTGGCAAAGATCCTCGGCGGCGTTCAGCTCGCCTACGTCGATCGGCTCCTCGAGGACCTCGCGTCCGCGTACGGGGACACCGCTCGCGGGATCGAACTCCGCGTCGAAGAGGGACGCGCCCTTCTGCGTGTGAAACGGCAATACATCGACCGGGTCGCCCATCTTGCACCGCAGCAGGACATTCCGCGGCCGGTCCTCCGAACCCTGGCGGTCATCGCCTACAACCATCCGATGACGCAGGCCGACCTCATTCGCGTTCGCGGGAACAAGGGGTACGGGCACGTCCAAGAGCTGATCGAACGCGGGCTGATCCGCGGCGACGAACACGGCAGAACTCTGCTGTTGCACGTCACGAACGAATTCCTCCGTCATTTCGGGCTGAGCACGGTGGAGGAGTTCCGATTTCACGCATCGTCGGAAGGCGCGACACGACCCGACGACGATGCGACCGCACCGGGAGATGCCCTCGACTCGTCGAGAGCGTGCTCCGGCGAGCGAGAGACCGAGAGCGAAGCCGCCCCGATGGAAGGGACCGCGCCCGAGGATGAACCCCAGGAGACGGAGGACGGGGGCGAGGACGGACGCAAATCCGAACAGGCGGTACAATCGGACGACCGAGGAGGAGGTACGTGATGGATCGATATGAATGCACCGTCTGCGGCTACATCTACGATCCCGCTGTCGGCGACCCGACGACCGACGTTCCGCCGGGGACCGCGTTCGAAGACCTTCCCGAGGGGTGGGTCTGCCCCGACTGCGGTGCGCCGAAGGAGATGTTCGAGCAGATCTGAGGCAGTAAAATCCCATTCCTGTCTTGACTGCCGCCGGTGAAGAATCCCCTTGAAGAAACCGGACTGATTTGGTAGGGTTTTCGTCGGTGAACCCGATGAGCCAGACCATCTACTTGGACAACAGCGCCACGACACCGGTCGCGGAACCGGTGGTCGAAGCGATGCTCCCGTACTTCCGAACGACCTTCGGGAACCCGTCAAGCCTCCACGGCGCCGGCCTGTCGGCGCACAGGGCGATGGAGACGAGTCGCGAGGAGGTCGCCGAGCGTCTGGGCGCCTCCCCGAGTGAGATCGTCTTCACGTCCGGAGCGACCGAAGCGAACAATCTTGCGATCATCGGCTCGGCGTTCGCCGCCGGCGAGAGGGGCCACATCATCACGACCGCCGTCGAGCATCATGCCGTTCTCCATTCGGTCGAATGGCTCGCGAAGCGCGGTCTCGACGTCACGGTCCTCGAGGTCGATTCGACCGGCCGCGTCAATCCTGACCGCATCCGCGAGGCGATCCGGGAAGAGACGATCCTCGTTTCGGTGATGGCGGGGAACAACGAGATCGGAACCCTCCAGCCGATCGCGGAGATCGGCGCGCTCTGCCACGAGCGAGGCGTCCCGTTTCATACGGACGCCGTGCAGGCCTACGGGAAAATACCGCTCCCGATCGATGCAATCGACCTCCTCTCGGTCTCAGCGCACAAGCTGCACGGCCCAAAGGGCGTCGGCTTCCTGTTCGTTCGCAAGGGAATTCGCGTCGCTCCGATCATCCACGGCGGAGGACACGAGCGCGGGTTTCGCAGCGGAACGGAGAACGTGCCCGGAATCGTCGGGCTGGCCGCCGCGACGCGCCTCGCCTTCGAGGAACGCGAAGAGGTGACGGCCCGCATGCGCGCTTTCCGAACGCGGATGATCGCGGAGATCGAACGGATTCCCGGCACGCGACTGAACGGCCACGCGACCGAGTCGCTTCCGCACATCGCGAACTGCAGCTTCAGCGGGATCGAGGGAGAGAGCCTGATCATGCGCCTCGACGAGAGGGGAATCTCGGCCTCGACCGGTTCGGCCTGTTCCTCGCCGAACCTCCAACCGAGCCACGTCCTCTTGGCCATCGGAGTTCCGATCTCGATGGCCCACGGGAGCCTTCGGATCAGCACCGGACGACAGACAACAGAGAGCGAGATCGACGCGCTTCTCGAGGCCCTCCCGGAGGTCGTGGCGGGCCTGCGTGCGATCTCGCCATTCAAGGTGGGAGACTGACATGTACACGGAACGAGTCATCGAACACTTCCGCAAGCCCCACAACATGGGCAAACTCGAAGACTACTCAGCGATCGGCAAGGTCGGGAACATCGTCTGCGGCGACGTGATGTGGCTCTACATCAAGGTCGAGTCGGACGCGCGAGGGCGCGATGTGATTCGCGACATCTCATGGGAGACATTCGGGTGCACCGCGGCGATCGCGACCTCATCGATGGTCTCCGACCTCGCGAAGGGGAAGACCCTCGAGGAGGCGATCGAGATCACGAATCGGGACGTCGCCGACGAGCTTGGAGGACTCCCGCCGATCAAGATGCACTGCTCGGCCCTCGCCGCCGACGCGCTGAACGAGGCGATCTACGAGTATCTCGTCTCCAACGGTCGCGAGATCCCCGAGGCGCTGCGGAAGCGCCACGAGCGGGTGGAGAAGGAGGTCGCCGAGCTGGAGAAGCGATACGCGTCCTTCCTCAAGGAAGAGCCGGAGCGCGCATCGGAGCCGAAGAGAACCTCGCCGTGCAACTGACGAAGAAGGCAAGCTACGGGTTGATTGCGACCTTCGAGCTGGCGCGCTCGCCGGACGCCGCGCCCGTTTCCGCATCGTCGATTGCCGATCGGTACGCTCTGCCGGCGCCGTTCGTCGAGAAGATCCTGCACCGACTGAAGCAGTCGGGGCTCGTCGTCTCCCGGCAGGGGCGAGGCGGTGGGTACGCCCTGGCAGAGAGCCCGAAGAAGATCTCCGTTCGCCGCGTCTTGGAAGCGCTCGACGAGTCTCTCGACCTGGTCGGCTGCCTCGGGACCGGAGGGAGCTGCGACCTGACGGAGGTCTGCCCGACGAAGTCGGCGTGGGGCACGATCAACCGTGGATTCCACGATCTCCTCGAATCGATGTCGCTCGACGACCTTCGGGACAGAGATCGTATCGATTCGGGTGATGAGATTCGCCGGCTCGACCCGCCGCCATCGGCAACTACGGCAGGAACGACGGATCGAGCTGGCATGTAATGCGCATTACTGACAGCTCCCTGACGTTTCGTGTATAGTCTGCGTCGCGAAAAAGTGAAGAACCCCCTCATCTTTTTCACCACCCGGAGAGGGCGGCCGAGCTACCAAGCGAGGCCGCCCTTCACATTGGCTCAGACCCCCGAGCCGACGGACGTCGCGATCGCCAAGACGGCACGATTGGCGAAGTAGACGGCGATCAGGAGCAGTGGGAAGAGAACCGACAGCGAAAGGATGACCGGATAGAACTGAAACAGCCCTCCGCGCCGTCTTTCCGGCCAATCGAACCCGTCGGCGAGCAGGTACTCGGCCGGCGTCCTGTCGAACCTCCAGATCGGCTCGTCCTCTTCCTCTCCGATGTACCGGATCAGCGCCGCGAACGGAGAGCGGACCGCCGCGAATCGCCGCATCCCAAGATAGACACCGATCAACGCGGCGACGTACGTCAACAGGAGCGGAGCCTCTCCGGCCACAGCGATCCCGTTGAACCCGGCGTGGAGCAGAATCGCGACCACTAACGCGGCGAGAACCCAGATCGCCCGATCTCGAAAGCGCCGACGGAAGAACGCGTGCCCGAGGAGGAACCCGGAGATCGCGTTGAACAGGATGTGCCCCGGGAAGGCCCGCGCGAGAACGATGACGCGAAAGATCTCGTTGAACCGCCCGACGTCTCCGGCGATCCAGGAGGCGTAGGTCGCGCTGAAGATGTACCAGAAGTCCTCGTAGATGCCGAAGCCGACGCCGATCACGCCGAACAGGATCGCGAAATCGATCGGTTCGACGACGTTCGGGAATCGGAGTCGCCAGATCGTCGCCATCGCGACGCCGAGCTTGGCGATCTCCTCGATCGTCGCCGCGCCGAAGAGGGCCGAAGCGGACGACTCGATCGGCGCGATCGGGACGATCCTGCGAACGATGACGACGAAGACGACGGCGATCATCCCGGCGACGAAAGCGGCGATCGTCGAGACGGCCGGGAGTCGACGGAACGGGTGACTCCGATACAGAAGGAAGATGTAGACGAGCGACAGCAGGGCGGACAGGTACGTTGTCTGCAAGAAGAGCGTCACGACCCTCTCCGATCCCCGGTTCGGCCTCCTCGCTCGCGCATCCTAGAGGAACTCAACGATGTAATGGTAGTAGAAATAGAAGACAGGAAGGGCGAAGAGCAGCCCGTCGATGCGATCGATCGCTCCCCCGTGCCCCGGAAGGAACGTCCCGGAGTCCTTGACACCGGCCGCCCGCTTCATCTTCGACGCGAAGATGTCCCCGAGCTGCACCGCCCATCCGACGAAGAAGATCGAGAGGATCAAATGGGGAAACCCTCCCCAGAAGGCGAAATCCCGCCAGACCGGCGAGAGAGACGCACCGACCATCCCCCCGATCGTCGCGAAGACGAATCCCCCGGCGACGCCTTCCCACGTCTTGCTCGGGCTGATCGTCGGGAAGGCCTTGTGCCGACCGATTGCTCTCCCGACGAGATAGGCGCCGCTGTCGTATCCCCACGTCATGAGAAGGACGACGAGCGCGTTGACCGCTCCCACATGGGGCCACTGGCCCGCGGCGCCGGTGTAGATCAGGTAGAAGTAGTGAAGGAGCCACGGGATGTAAAGGAGCCCGAAGACGCCGGCGGCGGCGTGGAAGAGCCCCCGTCGATGCGGTGTGTCGCCCAGGTGTCGGAGCACCTGATAGGCGATCGCGAGCATGAGGACGACCTCCGCGTATCGTCCGTCGAAGACGAGGTAGCTGACGACCAAGAGCGGGATCCAGACGAGGAACTCGGGCGCAGCAAGCTCGATGCCGAGCCGTCTGGTCAACTGGAGATACTCGACCGCCGCCGGATAGGCGACGGCGAGGATGAGCCCTCCGGCGATCCACGGAACGTTATACCGTGCCCCAAGGTAGAGAACGCCGAAGACCGCCCCTCCGGCGATCAGGGCGCTCGCACACCGCTTGAGCAAATTCCTCATTCCGCCACTCGCCCTCCGAACCGACGCTCCCGCTGTTGGTACGCATCGATCGCGAAGATCAGCTCGGCCGGGGTGAAGTCCGGCCAGGGTGCATCGGCGAAGTACAACTCCGAATACGCCGACTGCCAAAGGAGAAAATTCGACAGGCGCAGCTCCCCGCTCGTCCGGATCACAAGATCCGGATCGGGGATCCCGTTCGTCAACAGGCGAGCCGAGATCGCCGCCTCGTCGATCCGGTCGATCGGGAGCCGTCCCGCGGCAACGTCGGCGGCGACTTGCGAGCAGGCGTGGACGATGTCTTGACGGCCGCCGTAGTTGAGCGCGACGGTCACGTGCATCCGGTCCCCGCCGCACGTCCGGTCGACGGCTCGGTTCACCGTATCGCGCAGCTCCTCGGGAAGCGCAGTAAGATCCCCCGCAACGTGCAGCCGCGTCCCCCGTTCGACGAACTCGCCGATCTTCTCCTCGATGAATTCCCGAAGCAGATTCATCAGGAAGTCGACCTCGTCGCGCGGACGGCGCCAGTTCTCCGCCGAGAAGGCGAAGAGGGTCACGTACCTCAATCCGATCCGCTCGCCGGCGAATCGGATCACCCGTTCCGCCGCCGTCGCCCCGGCACGATGCCCGGCCGTACGCGGAAGCCCCCGCGATGCCGCCCACCGTCCGTTCCCGTCCATGATGAGGGCGACGTGTTCCGGAAGCCGTTCATCTCTGATCCGGTCGAGAAGCGTCATTCTCCGCCCTCCAGGAACCGCCGCGCCTCGGCGACGACGGTCAACGACCCAGCGACCACCCAGACGTCATCCTCTCGCGCCGTGGCGAGCGACGCTGCCAGCGCCTCCGCGACGGCATCATAGCACGTCACCGGGACGGAAAGCCCGTCCAGTTGCCGCGCCAGCTCTTCGACGGGAAGGGCGCGCGGACTGGCAGATCGGGTCAGGGCCACGTCGACGAACCGTGGGACGAGCGTCCCGGCGATCCCCGCAACGTCCTTGTCAGCGAGGATTCCGAGGACGAGATGGCGACGCGACCTCTGCGGAACGCGACGTTCGATCTCGGCTGCGAGCGCCGCCGCTCCGGCGACGTTGTGCGCCCCGTCGAGAATCACCTCCGGCGAGCGACGGACGACCTCGAATCGGCCGGGCCACGACACGGAGCGGAGCCCCTGCGCGACGGCGGCCGACGGGAGATCGAGGCCGCGATCACGGAGCAGCTGGACCGCACGGAGGACGATCCGGAGATTCTCGCGCTGATAGCCTCCCAGAAGTGAGAGGTCGATCCGTTCCGCCAGGCCGGTCGCTCCGACGCGATACGTTGCGAGTCCACCGGTCTCGGAGACGAGCGAAACGTCGACGTTGGCTGCGTCGACGAGCGACGCACCGGTCTCGCTGCTCGCTGCGGCGACGATCGTCTCGATCTCGGGCGAAAGGTCGCCGGTGAGAAGAACGACGCCGGATTTGCCGATCCCGGCCTTCTCCCACGCGATCCGATCGAGGCGGTCACCGAGGATGGACGCGTGGTCGAGCGAAACGTTCGTGAGGATCGTCAAGATCGGTTCGACGAGGTTCGTCGCGTCGAACCGGCCTCCGAGACCGACCTCGACGGCGGCGACGTCGACGCCGTGTCGAGCGAAGGCGTCGAGCGCGAGCGCTGTGATCGCTTCGAACTGGGCCGGCGTGTCCTCGGCCTCGTCGAGGGCCGGCGCCATGCGCTCGACGCCGAGCGCCCACTCCGCCTCGGAGAGCCACCGACCGTCGATTGTGATCCGATCGCGGAAGTCGACGACCTCCGGGGACGTGAACCGCCCGACCCGGAATCCGGCCGATCGGAGGACCGCGTCGAGCATCGCGACGACCGAGCCCTTCCCGTTCGTTCCGGCGACGTGAATCGACGGGTAGGCGCGCTCGGGATGCCCGAGGGCATCGAGCAGGCGTCCGACCCGCTCGAGGCCGGGCTTGACCTCGAATCGGGGAAGCCGATCGAGAACGGCTCGGGCCTCACGGTAGTCCATCACGCTCCGAGCGACGCGAGATTCGTCTCCAGACGCTCCTTCTTCCGCGTGAACTCGTCGCGTTTCGCGCGCTCCTTCTCGACGACGTCGGCCGGGGCGCGGGAGACGAATTGCTCGTTCGAGAGCTTCGTCTCCGTCGCTTCGAGGTCGCCGAGCACGGCCCCCAGTTCCGATCGGAGTCGGTCGATCTCGGCGTCGACGTCGATCAGCTCGGCCAGGGGGACGTACAGCTCGAATCCCGGGAAGACTTGCCGCGCCGAGCGCGGCGGAGGGTCGAACGCGGCGTCGCGAACGATCTCCCACGGCCCCGAGCCGGTGAGCGCCTGAAGGGCAGGGCCGATTGAGTTCAACGTCTCGGCGGCCCGGTCGCTCTCGGTTCGCACGATGACGTGGACCGATGCGCGCGCCGGGACGTTCGCGTCGGCCCGGATCGCACGGACGCCGGTCGTCGCGTCCCGGACGATCGCCATCGCCGCCTCGGCCTCCTCGTCGATCCATTCCGGACGCGAGGCCGGGTATGCCGCGATCGAGATCGATGCCGGGTCGCCGCCGACGGCCTGCCAGAGCTCCTCCGTCGCAAACGGGATGAACGGATGAAGGAGCAGGATCGTCTGTCTGAGCACGTAATGGAGGACGCCCTTCGCCACGTCGTCGGAGCCGTTCTGGAGGCGGATCTTCGCCATCTCGACGTACCAGTCGCAGACGTCGTGCCAGGTGAACTCGTAGAGGATCTCCGCCGCAAGATTGAAGTTGTAGGCGTCGAGATGGCCGCGGACGGCCGCCGTCGTCTCCGCGAGGCGAGACAGGATGTACCGATCCTCGAGCTCGGTGACGCGTTCCGGAAGCGCCGGACGCTCCTCGCCCAGGTACATCAGCGCAAACCGAGACATGTTCCAGATCTTGTTAAGGAAGTTCCGCGCCTCGGTCAGCTGGGTCCACGGCATCCGGACCGTCCGCCCCTTCCCGGTGATGTGCGCCATCGCCAGTCGGAGGGCATCCGCCCCGTATTCCTCGATCAGCTCCATCGGATCGATCGCGTTCCCCTTCGACTTCGACATCTTCTGACCGCGCTCGTCGACGATCAGCGGCGTGATGTAGACCTGACGGAATGGGACCTCGCCGGTGAAATGAAGCGATGCCATGATCATCCGCGCCACCCAGAAGAAGAGGATGTCGAAGGCCGTCAGGAGGAACGACGTCGGGAAGTACGTCTTCAGATCCTCCGCCTCGTCCGGCCAGCCCATCACCGAGAATGGCCAGAGCCACGACGAGAACCACGTGTCGAGCACGTCTTCGTCCTGACGTAGCTCGACGTCGCGGCCGTAGCGCGCTCGTGCCGCCTCACGCGCCTCCGTTTCGCTGTGAGCGGCGAACGGATGATCGTCCGGTCCGTACCAGACCGGGATTCGATGTCCCCACCAGAGTTGTCGCGAGATGCACCAATCCCGGATGTTCTCCATCCAATCGTAATAGAGCTTCGTCCAACGATCGGGGATGAACTCGATCCGGCCGTCGCGCACCGCGTCGATCGCTCGGTCGGCGAGGGTTCGCATGCGGACGAACCACTGCGTCGAGATCAACGGTTCGATCGGCGTGCTACACCGCTCGCAATGGCCGACCGCGTGACGGTACGGCTCCGTCTTCTCCAGCAGGCCGTCGGCCTCGAGACGGGCGACGATCGCCTCGCGAGCCTCCTCGCGGCTCATCCCGGCGAACGGCCCCCCGTTCTCGTTGATCGTTCCGTCGGTGTTCAGGATGCTCACCGACTCGAGGCCGTGGGTCTGCCCAATCTCGAAGTCGATCGGGTCGTGAGCCGGCGTAATCTTCAGAACGCCCGTCCCGAACTCCGGATCGACCTGCTCGGCGCCGAGGATCGGAAGCGGTCGGTCGAGGATCGGGAGCCTCGCCGTCTTCCCGACGAGATGTCCGAACCGCTCGTCGTCGGGATTCACAGCGACCGCGGTGTCGCCGAGCATCGTCTCCGGTCGGGTCGTCGCGATCGTGACGTGACCGCCGCTCTCCAGCGGATAGCGGATGTAGTACAGGGCGCCATCGACGTCCTCGTGCTCGACTTCGAGGTCGGAGATCGCCGTACGACACCGGGGACACCAGTTGACGAGGTACGCGCCGCGGTAGATCAGATCCTCGTTGTAGAGCTGGACGAAGACCGTTCGGACCGCCTTCGACAAGCCGTCATCGAGTGTGAAGCGAAGACGCGACCAATCGCAGGAACATCCGAGCGCCTTCAGCTGCTCGATGATGGCGGAACCGTACTTCGCCTTCCAGTCCCACACTCGCTCGACGAACGCCTCCCGCCCGAGCTCGTGTCGCGAGGTTCCCTCGCGCTCGAGCTCTTTCTCGACCACGTTCTGCGTCGCGATGCCGGCGTGATCCGTCCCGGGGAACCAGCAGGTCGGATCGCCCTTCATCCGGTGATAGCGAATCGCCATGTCCTGCAGCGAGTTGTTCAGCGCGTGGCCCATGTGGAGTCGCCCGGTGACGTTCGGCGGCGGAATGACGATCGAGAATGGAGTCTCGCCGACGACGCCGACGGAAGCCCGGAAGAAGTCGCCCTCTTCCCAGAAGCGGTAGATCTTCCCTTCGACGTCCTCCGGCCGATACTGCTTCGACAGCTCCATGATCGTCCTCCGTACGCTCTGTCTCTCGCCTCGCGGTTCTTCTGTCAGGTCGCTCGCCCGCGCACTCCCCGTCGGATGGACCGAACGTCCCGGGCGGGAACAGGTTCCGTCCGCCTGAAAAATCGGATCCGCTGAGGCCCGCACGTGCTCTGCCTCGACCCCGTCGCGCCCTCAGGGCTTTCGAATGTACCGACCGCCTTCCACCTCCTCGATCAGCCCCTCCAACTGGAGAAGGAGGAGGACGTGAGACGCTTCGGTCGGTGAAAGGTCCGCCCTGCCAATGATATCGTCAACGTGAACCGCTTCAAGACCGATCAGATCGTAGACTTCCTGCTCCCGCTCGCCGAGCTTCGGCTTCTCCTCCTCCTCCAGCTCGTCCGGCGATCGAGGGAGGTGGGACAGATCGGGATACTCCTCCAGGATGTCGTCGACCTCGACGACGAGCTTCGCCCCGTCGCGGATCAGCCGGTTCGTTCCCGCCGACGTGCGATTCGTGATGTTTCCGGGAACGGCGAAGACCTCGCGCCCCTGCTCGAGCGCGAGCCGCGCCGTGATCAGCGCGCCGCTCCGCTCCGGCGCCTGTACGACGACCACGCCGCGCGAGAGACCGGAGATGATCCGATTGCGCTGCGGGAACGTCCATTTCGCCGGCCGCGTGCCGAGCGGATACTCGCTGATCACCGTCCCCGTCTTCACGATTCCGTCGTAGATCGCCTGGTTTCGCTTCGGGTAGACGCGGTCGACGCCGCATCCCATCACAGCGACCGTCTTTCCGCCGACGTCGAGGACCCCCTGATGGGCCGCGCTGTCGGACCCCGTCGCCAGGCCGCTCACCACGGTGACGCCTCGCATCGCCAACTGGCTCGACAGGCGCGCGGCGACGAGGCTCGCGTACCGCGTGCTCCGCCGCGTTCCGACTACGGCGATCGCTCGCGCCACGTCGATCGTCGGTTCTCCGCGGAGGTAAAGGACGAGCGGCGGATCGTCGATCTCCCGCAGGAGGGCCGGATACGCCTCGTCGACGAGCGTCAGAATCTGCACCCCCAGCCCCTCGGCCGATGCGATCTCCTCGTCGATCGCCGCTTCGCTCCGGGTCGACGCGATCGCCTCCCCGATCACCTGCGAGTTGAACAGCCGGCCGAGGTCCGACGACGGGGCCTCCCAGATCGCGCGGAACGACTCGAACCGCGCGAACAGACGCTGCGTCCGTCGCGGCGTCAGCTGCGGAATCAAGTTCAACCCGATCAGGAGTTCGCGATCCGACCTTGCCATGTCAGAGGAAGACTAGAGGGTGAGCGAGGCCGCGTCAATCGATCCAAGCCGCCCTCGTTGAGGATCGCGCAGCGATCGCCTACGATCGATCGAGGTCTCACCGATGCCGATGCTTCTGCTTCTACTCCTCTTCGCCGAGATCGCCGCCCTGATCAAGCTCGCTTCGGCGATCGGCGGCTACGTCCTGCTCGAACTCCTCGCCACCGCGGCGATCGGGTTCGGCCTTCTTCGATTGGCCGGACGGACCTTCCTGCGGACCGAAGAGCTGATCGCGCTGATGGCGAACCCATCGCGCTACGTTCGGCAGTCCGCGTGGGCGCTGATCCTCGCCGGTCTGTTGCTGATCGTCCCCGGCATTCTCAGTGATCTTCTCGCCCTTGTCCTCATCGGCCGATTCCTCTGGGGGCGACTCTCTCGATCCTCCAATGGGCGGAGACCGTCTCGCGACGGTCACACGATCGACGTCGAATTCCACGTTCACGACGAGGAGCCGTCCGAGTAACGCCACGCGAGCGCCGTGAACGCGACCATCGTCGCCAGCCAGAGCGCCGCGGGCCGCGGCATCGGAATCTCCGCCAGCGGAAACCACGCCAAGAGCCTGACAGCGCCGGAGAGGGCGTAAAGCGACCACCCGAACGGAAGTACAACCACTGCCGGTGCACCGAGGCCGAGCAACACGACGCCGGGAACGCCGACGGCCAACGCAACGGTCACCAACGGAACGACGATCAAGTTGAACAGGATCAGGAACGGGTGAAACGTTCCAAAGTGCCACGCGACGACCGGCGCCACGCCGGCTTGGGCCGCCGCCGAGACGACGAGCGAGACGACGATCGGGCGGACGAGGCGACCGAGCCGCCCCGATCGGGCGGCGAGCCGATCGACCCACGGTTCCCATCGCCTCCGGAAGAGCGCAGAGACCACAACGAGAATCCCGGCGGTCGCCGCGAACGAGAGCTGGAATCCGGAGTCGAGCAGTTGTCCCGGATCGATCGCCAACAAGACGACAGCCGCAGCGGCGAGTCCGTTCAACGGGTCGATCGTCCGGCGAAGGATCCACCCCAGATCGGCGAGGACACTCCCCAACCCGAGGAAGGCGAACAGGAGGCTCGCCCGAATCAGGCTGACGCGTGGCCCGACGATCCAAAGGACGAGCAAGACCGACGCGCCAACGATTGGGTACGCGATCCTCGGCCGGGCGCCGAGCTGTCGCAATCCGAACCAAACCCCGGCGAGGACGATCCCCAGGTGCAGGCCGGAGACGGCCAACACGTGCATCAGACCCGTCCGCCGGAATTCGCCCTCCACCTCGTCGGAGAGCGCGGCCCGATCACCGAGGAGGAGCCCCTGCGCGAGGCCGGCCGCTCCCGTCCCGAGCGCCTCGCGCAGGCGGCGTAAGATCCCTTGGCGCAGGCGATCGCCCCACCGGAGAATCGCACTCCCTCCGACGTCGTCGAGGAGTCGCCCAGCGTCTCCCTCGACGACCATCGACGCGAAGATCCCCTGACGCGCCAGGTAGGCCGGGTAATCGAATCCATCGAACGCCTTGGGAAGCCGGACCGATCCGACGAGCGTGAATCGGTCGCCGTAGTGCACTTCGACCTCGGCCCGCTCCTCCCGAAACCACGTCACCCGAAGGCCGGCAGGCAGGCTGTCCGGATCGAAGTCGAACGCGGCGTGGTCCGCCTCGAGGCTCGGGTACGAAACCACCGTCCCGGTCACCTGTTCGATCCCCGCGGCGCGCAGACGAAGCCAGATCGGAAAAGGTTCCGTTCGGTCCGAGAAGAGAACGCCCAGAGCGAAGACCGAGGCGAGAAGAGCCCAGACGCCCCATCGGATTCGGCGTGCCAACAGGCCGACCGTCGCGAGGCTCACACCGACGATCCAGACAGGAACCGATGCGGCCGCCTCGCCAACTGCGAACCCGACCGCCGTTCCGGCAACGAACGCGGCAGAGATCAAAACGAGCAGGTATTTCATGAGAGCTTCTATGATCCTATCGGCTGCGCAGTTGCCGGCGCAAGGCCGAGCGATTACAATCTCGGTGGTTCTTTGACATGGGGGTGATACGGCTTCGACGGGGATGTCCTAGTGAGGCTGCAAGCGGAGCACCCGTCCTCTCCATAATCGGGCGGACACAAACAACAACTGCGAATACGCAAACACTTGCTTTCGCTGCTCCTTCCCTAAACTAGGGAGGGCCGTCTGATGGAGCCTCCCGCGAGCTTCATCTAGGCGTCGACACAAGCGGGTATAGCGCGAGCGGTCGCTTCCGCCGCACGCGTTGAATCCTACGGAAGCTACGTTCGAATCATCCTGCTCGTGGGAGGGTTCGTTCTGAAACCAGAACACGAGTCTAAGCTTGTAGACGCCAACCGACGGCACCCTCGGACGCGGGTTCGACTCCCGCCACCTCCACCAGACAGGACTGATTCAAGAACCGGGGACGCAATGTCCTCGGTTCTCTCACGATCAAGAGGGGAGTTCGCTGCATCGACGTCCCAAGGATCTTACGCTGCGCTGAGCCATCTCGTGTGATTCAAGAATAACGGCCTCAACCCCACCCCCCTGTGGTCTGCGTTCCCGATCTCTCTTTGGTGAGGCAATGCGTCGTGTTGCCGCTTCCGCTTCGGAGCGCAAGGATGTGGTGCACGGCCTGACCTGTTGTTTTCGGGTTGGCAATTGCGCCGACGGCGCCGGGAGCGCCCAAGAGGATGCGATGATCCGCGAACTGGAGTCACACCGAGCAGAACTAGAAACAATCTGCCGACGACACAATGTGCGCCGTCTTGAGATCTTCGGTTCTGCCGTCTCAAGGGCATCGTTCACGGAGAACAGCGATCTCGACTTCCTGGTCGAATTTGACCAGCCAACATGCTCCGGGGGACGCCGATCGGTACTTCGGGTTGCTCGAAGATCTGGAGGCGCTGTTGGGCCGACATGTCGATCTGGTTGTCGCCGCCGCGATCAAGAACCCGTACTTCCGGGAGTCGGTCGAGAAGAGCAAGACCCTCGTCTATGCGCGTTGAGACCAAGAAGTATCTCTACGACGTTCGACAGGCCGCAAGCCTGATCCTGCAATTCACCCAAGGCAGATCTCTTGATCAGTACGAAGAGGATCCCAATGCTACGCTCGGCTGTGGAGCGCCAATTCGAGATCATCGGAGAGGCGCTTGCGCAGCTCACCGGATAGACACAGCTCTCTTGCAGCAGATCACGGAGCATCGCCGCATCATCGGCTTCCGAAACGTGCTCATCCACGGATATGCTGACGTGGACCATCACATTGTCTGGGATAGTGTCCAGACCAAGCTCCCCACGCTGCGGCGTGAAGCCGCCGCTCTGCTGGCAGCATCGGAGGAGTAGGCAGAGAGTGGACACCGCATCCGAGTTTGGTACTGCGTCCCCGGAATCGCTCTGTTGCCGTGTTGCGCGGCGTTCACGGTCTCCGCTATTGTGATGAAGAAGGGGGACGTATGTCGCAACAACGCAACCTAGACAAGCTCTCGGTCTACATTCCGCAGTCGAAGCAGGCAGAGAAGCCGGTCGAGCGGTTGATGAAGCTCGGAGAGAAGTGGGATCGATCGATCAACTATCTCGTTGTCGAGGCGATTCTCGAATACCTCAAGCGGGAAGAGAAGAAGGAAGGGAGGCAAACCGCATGAGAAAGCGATCATGGTGGTGTGGACCGGCCGTTGTTCTGTGCACGGTTTTCTGCGTCGGCTGTTTCTCGTTTGCCGTTAACTACTCATCTGTCACGGCACTGCTTCAAGCCCAAAGCGGAGCGGTTGGGCAGATCATCCAGCTGCTCGACGCGGGCAATGCGGAAGCTGCCGCGGATCAACTCGACGATCTCCACGAAGCCGTTGTGCAGGCTCGGTCTATGCTCGCGGGGACGCTATTCGAGGGCGCTGAGAACACCCTCACCGATCCGTTTACCTTAGAGCCGGGAACGTGCAGGGTGACAGTTCGAACGGAAGGGTTCGTCATTGTGAAGGCTATCCCCGTGGCAAACCCTGACGCCTATGAAGTGCTGTTCAACCTCTCTCGGGGCAAGGCAACCATGGGCGCAAGCACCCTCTACGTCTCCAATGGCGAGCGCATCATGTTAGAGTTCGACAACATTGGCGAGCCTTACGAGCTCTGGTTTGAGGAGCTCAGCTAGAGATGAATCTCACCGACGATGAACTCGCGGTGATCTTGCGAGACCCTGACAAGCTTCAAGCCCTAATCGATGTAGTCTTCGAAGTCTGACACTCTCGCGCGTAGCCTTCGGCGAGAGGGATTTCTATCTACACTCGCCAGCTCTCGCGGTCGTACTCAAGGCGGTGGATTGCCGCTTCGATCAGAGCTGCCCTGCTCGCGTCAGAATTGTGGCTACGCTCAAACTCGATCAGGCGATCCGCTGCGTCTTTGTCGCCCAAGAGCCTTCTGACTAGCTTCTTGTAGCAATGTTGCTCCCAACTAATGTCAGACGTTGCGCGTGGACGACTCTGCCGGGCGTCGGAGCGGCTCCTTACAATGGCTACTCCGAAGATCACAACGATGAGTACTACCACTATGAGGATAGAACCTAGCATGCATCCAGTCTAGGCTTCGAACCCCCCTTGTCAAGTGACACCTTCCGGGAGAAGCGCAATCGAATCTGAGACAGACTCTTGCTGACATCCAATTGACATTGAGAGTAGACAGATCTTTCAAGGACAGGAGAGTCAGGCCTCTATTCTCGAATCCGCTGCTCCTCAGCCACCCTCTTGGCGATGACGCTGATTGTCGAGAAG
>CAZUIM010000023.1:0-30223 GCA_964620325.1 uncultured Thermotogae bacterium | reverse complement strand
CCTGTAGGGTGTTGCCTTTCAATGCCCCGCAGCTTGCTGCGGGGTTCTTTACTGTCTCCAGTGAATTTGTTGATCGGGCTCCTCAGGCTCGTTACCATCCTAGACTGGAATGAGACTACCACGTATCGGCGACAAGGCCGGCTTCCGAATTGCAGATCGACTGACGCCGCGTGGGGACCAGCCGAAGGCGATCGACGAGCTCGTCGCCGGAGTCGAGGAAGGTCTCCAGTTTCAGACGCTGTTGGGAGCGACGGGGACCGGAAAGACGTTCACGATCGGTCACGTGATCGATCGATTGCAGCGTCCGACGCTCGTCATCGCGCACAACAAGACGCTGACCGCGCAGCTGGCGAACGAGTTTCGCGAGCTGTTCCCGGAGAACGCGGTCCATTACTTCGTGTCGTACTACGACTACTATCAACCGGAGGCGTACATCCCGCAGACGGACACGTACATCGAGAAGGATTCGTCGATCAACGACGAGATCGATCGTCTGCGGCATGCGGCGACTTCGGCGCTCTTCGAACGTCGCGACGTGATCATCGTCGCCTCGGTCTCGTGCATCTACGGGCTCGGTTCCCCGGCGAGTTACTACGACATGTCGCTGTCATTGCAGACGGGCGATGCGTGGGATCGCGACGACGTCATGCGCTCGATGATCGCGCTTCAGTACAACCGGAACGAAATCGGGTTCGAACGGGGGACGTTCCGGGTGCGTGGAGACACGGTCGAGATCATCCCTGCCTACGAGGAGCGTGTCGTGCGCCTCGAGTTCTTCGGAGACGAGATCGATCGAATCGCCATTCTCGATCCGATCACGGGGCATCCGATCCGCGAAACGTCGGAGATTACGATCTATCCTGCATCGCACTTCATCACGCCGGAGGAGCAGCTGAAACGGGCAGTCGAGAGCATCGAGACCGAGCTCGAGGAACGCCTCACTCGGCTTCGCGGGGAGGGGCATCTGCTCGAGGCGCAGCGACTCGAACAACGCACCCGGTACGATCTGGAGATGATGCAGGAGATGGGCTACTGCTCAGGGATCGAGAACTATTCCAGGCACCTCGACGGGCGGAAGGAAGGACAACCGCCGTCCGTCCTGCTCGACTACTTCCCGAGCGACTTCCTCCTCGTCATCGACGAGTCGCACCAGACGGTCCCGCAGATCCGGGGGATGTACCACGGAGATCGCTCGCGGAAGACGACGCTCGTTGATTACGGGTTCCGCCTTCCCTCGGCGCTCGACAACCGCCCGTTGACGTTCTCCGAGTTCGAGGAGCGGATCGGGCAGGTGATCTTCACCTCGGCGACCCCCGGCCCGTACGAGGCTCGGCATTCGAGGAAGATCGTCGAGCAGATCATCCGCCCGACCGGTCTGGTCGACCCGGAGATCGTCCTTCACTCTGTGAAGGGGCAGATCGACCATCTCCTCGGCGAAGTCCGCACGGTCGTCGAGCGGCACCACCGGGTGCTCGTGACGACGCTGACCAAGCGTATGGCCGAGGACCTGACCGAGTATCTCGTCGACCTCGGGATCCGGGCGAGGTATCTCCACTCCGAGATCGATACGCTCGATCGGATCGACATCCTGCGCGATCTCCGCCTCGGGAAGTTCGACGTGCTCGTCGGGATCAATCTCCTCCGTGAGGGGCTCGATCTCCCCGAGGTGGCGTTGGTCGCCGTCCTCGATGCCGACAAAGAAGGGTTCCTTCGATCGGGGACGTCGCTCATCCAGACGATCGGTCGCGCTGCCCGCAACGTCCACGGGAAGGTGATCCTGTACGCCGACCAGCAGACCGACTCGATTCGTCACGCCGTCGACGAGACCAACAGGCGACGGGCGATTCAGATCGCGTACAACGAGAAGCACGGGATTACACCGCGGACGATCGAGAGAGCGATCACCGACATCGTCCAGTCGATGATGCGCTCCCATCCGCGGCCGGTGGAGGTTCGTGAGCGGCCGAAGCCGGCGACGTACACCGAGCGCGTTGCGGCGATCAAGGATCTGGAACAGCAGATGCTCGACGCCGCCGGGCGACTCGAGTTCGAGCTTGCGGCAAACCTGAGAGACGAGATCCGGCAACTGAAGAAGGGATTATGAACGTCATCCACGTGAAGGGGGCGCGGGAGCACAATCTGAAGAACATCGACGTCGTTCTCCCGCGCGACAGACTGATTGTGATCACCGGGATCTCCGGCTCCGGAAAGAGCTCTCTCGCGTTCGACACGATCTACGCTGAGGGGCAGCGTCGCTACGTCGAATCCTTGTCGGCGTACGCCCGCCAGTTTCTCGGGCAGATGGAGAAGCCGGACGTCGATTTCATCGAGGGACTCTCCCCGGCGATCTCGATCGACCAGAAGACGCGGAGTCACAACCCGCGTTCGACGGTCGGAACGGTGACCGAGATCTACGACTATCTGCGACTCCTCTACGCACGGATCGGACACCCCCACTGCCCGATCTGCGGCGATCCGATCAGCCAACAGACGGCCCAGCAGATCGTCGACGCGGTGATGGGGTTCCCCGAGGGGACGCGGGTCCAGATCCTCGCTCCGATCATTCGGGGGCGGAAGGGCGAGTACCGGAAGACGTTCGAGGAGATCCGGCAGGAGGGGTTCACCCGGGTTCGGGTCGACGGGGTCACACGCACGCTCTACGAGGAGATCGAACTCGCCAAGAACCGGAAGCACACGATCGAGATCGTCGTCGATCGGATCACGGTCGAGCCGAATCGGCGCGGGCGCGTCGCCGATTCGGTCGAGACGGCGCTGAAGCACGGCGGCGGGCTGGTCAGCATCTTCACCGACGATGGGGAAGAACACCTCTACAGCGAGCACTACGCCTGCATTCGTTGCGGGGTCAGCTACGAAGAGCTCAGCCCTCGGATGTTCTCGTTCAACAACCCATACGGAGCCTGCCCGCAGTGCAGCGGCCTCGGGTTTCGGAAGGAGATCGATCCGGAACTCGTCGTCGATCCACGCTTTGGGATGATGAACGGCGGTCTGCTCCCGTTCGCCAACACGTCGAGCCGATGGTTCAAGGCGCAGATGACGGCCCTTGCCGAGTGGCTGGAGATCGACCCGGAGCGGCCGCTCGGCGAGATCCCGAAGGAGAAGCTCGACGTCATCCTTCACGGGACCGGCGGGGAAGAGATCACGTTCCACTACAAGTCGCCGAGCGGCTACGCTCGGACTGTCAAGCGGGCGTTCCGAGGGATCGTTGCGTCGCTCGAGCGATGGTATCGGGAGACGTCATCGGATCACTGGCGGTCGGAGCTCGAACAGTACCTGGCGACGCTCCCGTGTCCGGTCTGTCACGGGGCCCGTCTGAAGCCGGAGATCCTCGCCGTCACGGTCGGGGGACTGAACATCCACGAGGTGACGTCCCTCTCGATCCGAAGCGCGCTCACGTTCTTCGGCGAGCTCGAACTCAACCCCCGCGAGGGAATGATCGCGGCGCAGATCCTGAAGGAGATCAACGCGCGGCTCGGGTTCATGGTCGCGGTCGGCCTCGACTATCTGACCCTCGATCGGCAGGCGGGGACACTCGCCGGAGGGGAGGCGCAGCGGATCCGTCTTGCGACTCAGATCGGGAGTCAGCTCACCGGCGTTCTCTACGTCCTCGACGAGCCGTCGATCGGACTCCATCAACGCGACAACCGACGGCTGCTCGAGACGCTCAAGGGACTACGCGATCTCGGGAACACAGTGATCGTCGTCGAGCACGACGAGGAGACGATCCGGGAGAGCGATCACGTCCTCGACCTCGGTCCGGGGGCGGGGGCTCATGGCGGATTTGTCGTGGCGTCCGGTTCACCGGAGGAGGTGGCCGAGTGTTCCGACTCGATCACCGGTCAGTACCTCACCGGGACGCTTCGGATTCCGGTTCCGGAGGAGCGGCGATCGGGGAACGGGAAGCGACTTCGGGTCCTCGGAGCGGCCGAACACAACCTTCGTGAAATCGACGTCGACTTCCCCCTCGGCTGTTTCGTTTGCGTCACCGGGGTGTCGGGGTCGGGGAAGAGCACGCTCGTCGAGGAAGTCCTCTACCGGAGCGTCGCGCACGAGCTGCACCTCGCCGCACGGCGGGCGGGGGCCCACGCGGGGATCGAGGGGGTCGATCAGATCGACAAGGTGATCGAGATCGATCAATCGCCGATCGGGCGGACGCCGCGCTCGAATCCGGCGACGTACACGAAGCTGTTCGACGATATTCGGGCACTCCTCGCCAAGACACCGGACGCCAAGTTGCGGGGATATGCGGCCGGGCGGTTCAGTTTCAACGTGAAGGGCGGCCGATGCGAGGCCTGCCAGGGCCAGGGGCGTGAGCGGATCGAGATGCACTTCCTCCCGGACATCTACGTTCCGTGCGACGTCTGCAAGGGGACTCGATACAATCGCGAGACGCTTCAAGTGCGGTACAAGGGGCGTTCGATCGCCGACATCCTGAAGATGTCGGTCGAGGAGGCGCTCGAGTTCTTCCAGAACGTTCCGAGGATTCGTCGTCGGCTGCAGACGCTGCACGATGTCGGCCTGTCCTACATCGAGCTCGGCCAGCCGGCGACGGAGCTCTCCGGAGGCGAGGCGCAGCGGATCAAATTGGCGAAGGAGCTCTCACGGCGCTCGACGGGGAAGACGCTGTACATCCTCGATGAGCCGACGACCGGACTGCACGCTGCCGACGTCCGGAAGCTCCTCGAGGTGCTTCATCGGCTCGTCGACGCCGGGAACACGGTCGTCGTGATCGAGCACAACCTGGACGTGGTGAAGACGGCCGACTGGATCATCGATCTCGGTCCGGAAGGTGGAGACGGAGGGGGGAGGGTCATTGCGGCCGGAACCCCCGAAGGGATCGTGGCGGTGAGCGAATCGTACACGGGTCAGTTCCTCGCGGATGTCCTCCCGGAGTCTGTGACCTCACCCTGAGCTTCCGAAACGAAGAAGGAGGAACGATGAGACGTCGAGGGATTTGGCTAGTGTTGATCGCATGTCTGTTGATGGTCGGTCCACTCGGTCTCGGGCGGACCTACGTCGCCTATCATGACTCGACCGAAGGTCATTACACGGCGCTGGTGCTGACGAACGTCGCCGAGGCGGCCACGTCGGCCGAGGTGACGGCGTACGATTCGGCGGGGGAACGGATTGCGGCCATCGCGGTGGAGCTGTCCGGATTCGCCTCCGCAGCGGTCTTCCTTGAGGAGCTGATCGAAGAGCCGTCGGGCCTCACGTGGGGATTGGTGCGAGTGGAGACCGAGGGACGCCTTGCGCTTGCTTCCTGGATCGGTGCGGAGGGGGAGTGGCTGGCGGTCGAAAACACATCCGTGCCGCTGACGACCGCCGAGCTCTACGACTACTCCGGCTACTGGATGACGACGAACTACGCGAACACCCCGAGCCGGACGACGGTGCTGTCGCTCGTCAATCCGTACGAGGTGACGACCGAGGGTCTGATCTACGTCTACGACGCCGAAGGAGGGACGCAGCTCGCCCTTCCCTTCGAACTCGCGCCGAGGACGTCGGCCGTCGTCTGGCTGAACGACGAGCTGGAGGCCGCAAGCACCATCTGGGGGATGATCGATGTCTCGTGCGATGTCCCGATCCTCCTGGTGACCGAGTACGTGGACGCTGCCGACAACCTGATCGACATTGACACGGTCACCAGCTTCTACCTGGTCGTCCCGTAGACGTCCTTCGGCTCGCGCGGCACCGCCCGCTAGTCGCAGGTCGAGGATCCGACGCCGATCGACGCGTTGGCCGTTGCGGTGTCCGTGCCGCCCGCCTCGTCGGTGACGGTGAGAGTGACGCGGAACGTACCGGTTCGCGTGAACGTGTGCGTGACGCGTTGTCCGATCGCCGTCTCACCGTCTCCGAAGTCCCAGTAGTAGGTGCGGATCGAGCCGACACCGGCTCGGCTCGATCGGCCGTCGAACGTGATCGGCTGATCGACGGTTCCGCCGGAGCAGGAGAACGGGTTTGGCGATGCTTCGATGATGGCCATCGGATCCGGATCGCCGCCGCCGCAGGTGGTCTCATCGGCGCACTTGCTCTGTCCGGGAAGGACGTTGATTCCGATGTGGGCACTCGCGGTTGCGCCTTCGTCGTCGGTCAGCGTCAACGTGACCACGTGATATCCGCCGGACGAGAACGTGTGTCTCACGCTCTCTCCCTCGGCGGTGATCTCGTCTCCGAAGTCCCAGTGGTAGCTGACGATCGTTCCGTCCGGATCGTACGACGTCGATCCGTCGAAGAAGACCTCGCGACCGGGCAACGGGCTCTCCGAGCTGGCGAGGATCTGAGCGACGGGCGGGGGATTGGTGACGACGACGGCGATCCGCTGTGAATCGGTCGCCCCTTGATCGTCGACGACGGTCAGCGTCGCCAAGTACGTTCCCGCGTGAGCGTAAGTGTGTTCGCAGGCGCTCTGTCGGATCGATGTACGGTCCTCGGGATCGCCGAAATCCCAGCGGTACTCGACGATCGAACCGTCGTCGTGCGAGTAGTGTGCGTCGAACGAGACGGCCAGCGGGGCGGCGCCCTCGCTCGGATCCACATCGATGACGGCGCGGGGCGTCTGGTTGACGAAGTCGCTGAACATCGTGTCGAGAATGCATCCGGAAAGGAAGATCGGGCAGAGAATCAGTGCGCAGACAGCGAGGCGCTTCATTGACACGTCCCTCCTTCGGGGATGTCGGCGTTGCACGGCGGTCCACCTCTGACGTCGAGCTCCTCCTTGTAGGTCGAGATCCCGCCGTCGTTGTCGGTGACGGTCAGAATGATGTTGTAGGTCCCCGCGTAGAGGAACTCGTGCGTGACGGTCGGACCGCTGGCGGACGCCGGCGTTCCGTCCTCGAGGCGATAGCCGAAGTACCAGTCGTACGAGACGATCGAACCGTCGTCGGAGCAGTACGCTTCGGCGTCGAACGTGATCGTCTCGCTGCAAGAGACGAAGTAGACGCCTTCCATGTTGCTCTTCGGGCTGTAACTGAATCCGGCGGTCGGAGGCGGGTTCAGCGCGTTGATCGTCATCTTCGTCTCCGTGGAGAGGCCGTCCTCGTCGACGACGATCAGCCTGGCCTCGTAGGTTCCGTCCTCCATGTACGTGTGTTCGACCAGCGGGCCCGTGTCGGACGCCCCGTCGCCGAACGTCCAGAGGTACGAGACGATCGCCCCGGAGGACGCGTAGGAGAGGGTCCCATCGAAGGAAACGGTCAACGGGATCTCGTCCTGTGTCGTGGTCACTGTGAACAGCGCTTGGGGTTGTGAGCGCTGCAGACACCCGGAGAGCGAGGCGACGGCGAGGAGAGCCGTGCCGAACAAGAGAATGAATCGAGCCGTCTTCATCGCGTTACTCCTTTTCATCGTTGATGGACAGATCGATGCTCAAAGAAAATGAGAGCCGTACCGTGATCCCGTCGAGATCGATCGCTTCGGGAGTTCCATCGCCATCGAGGTCAAGCTCGACTCCCTCCCTGTTGGCGACCGAATCGATCGTCGCCGTCCGATAGGAGACAGAGGAGCCGATAATGAACCACTCCGCAATCGGATAGAAAAGGGAGAGACCGACCTCGAACCCGATGGTGCTCCCGGTGAAGCGGTCGTCTCCGTCCGGCGGAACCCCGGAGATCGTGTCCGGGTACTCGGACGGGACCTCGAAAATCACCGCTCGATCCAAGATGGCGTACGAGTATGCGACGCCCGCGTCGATGGCGAGCCGAAGACCCGCGTCGAGGAACGTCGCTCGTCCTCCAAGCGTGATGCTGACCGCCGTTAGACCGAGCGCGACGTCGATCGTCGAGATGTTGCTTCCCTCGAAGAACCCGATCGTGGATGAGGTGGAGTGAGCGTACTCGACGGTCGCCCCGAGTCCGAACCAATCGGTCAGCCAGAACCGCTCTCCGGCGCAGAATGAGAACCCGCTCACCATCGGGCCGATCGGATCGACCGATCCGGAAACGTCGGGGTGAACCTCGAATGTCTCGTTGAGATGCTCGATCAACGTGTTGAACACGCCGATCGAGGCGTTGACGTCGGCGAGCGCCGTCGCGTTCGGTCCCCCGCCGAAGGAGATCTCCAGCGGGCCGGCGTTAGCGGCTACACCGACGAGGAGAGTCGCGATCAGCAGAGTCGCTAGCCCCTTCATCGTTCCCCCTTCTTCGTGACGATGACTTGGGGACGACGGCCTCGAGTTCTCGAGTGCCGTGGTCACCACCCGGTATCACGACGATAGGGGATCAGTTCACGTTGGCGTAGCGCGTTGAGGGTTTCGGAATCCGACGTGATTCAGTCGAGAGTCGGACTCATGTCTCACCGACCGCGGACCGGAGGGCGTCGAGCGCGACCTCGATGTCCGATGTCGACACATCGAGGTGCGTCACCATGCGGACTTGCCTTCGATTGGCCCCGAGCGGGATCGCCAAGACGTTCCGGCGTCGAAGTCGCGCGGTCAACTCGAGCGCGTCGAACGGAGGCGTCTCGGTCTCGTCTTCACCGACGGTGAAGTAGACAAGGTTCGATCGAGCCGACGGGGCGAAGTCGGTGTAGGAACAGGCGAGTCCCGGGATCTCGGCGATCCCCTCGGCGAGTCGCCTGGCGTTGACGTGGTCCTCGGCCAACCGTTCGACGTGGTGGTCGAGGGCGTAGAGGCCCGCGGCCGCGAGCAGGCCGACTTGGCGCATCCCGCCACCGACGAGCTTACGCATTCTGCGAGCTCTTTCGATGAACGATCGAGATCCACAGAGAACGGACCCGATCGGCGCGCCGAGGCCTTTCGACAGGCAGATCATCACGGAGTCGGCACATCGCGCAAGTTCCGAAGGCGGGACTCCGAGAGCGATCGACGCGTTGAACAGCCGTGCTCCGTCCAGATGGATGGCCAACTCTCGCTCCCGTGCGAACCCCGCAACCCGGTCGGCGTACTCGAGGGTGAGGGCGATCCCTCCGCATCTGTTGTGGGTGTTCTCGAGACAGATCAAGCGGGTCGGCGGCTGATGCGGGTCTTCCGAATTCCGGACGGCCTGTGCCATGGCAGAGAGGTCGATCGTTCCGTCCGGCTCGTTCGGCAACACGTGCGGATGGACCCCGCCGAGAGCGGCGGGCCCGCCGGCTTCGTAGAGGAATGTGTGAGAGAGATGGCCGAGGATGATCTCGTCGCCCCGACCGGCGTGTGTGAGGATCGCGACCAAGTTCCCCATGGTGCCGCTGGCGACGAACAGGCCGGCCTCCTTGCACAGGATTTCGGCCAGCCGCTCCTCGAGCACTCGGACGGTCGGATCCTCGCCGTAGACGTCGTCACCGACCACAGCCTCGGCGATCGCACGGCGCATCTCGCCGGTCGGTCGCGTCACTGTATCACTTCGAAGATCGATCACCCGCATCCTCTCTCCTTTCCCGATGTTCGCCCTTGGCGTCGGCGGCCTGTCTGCTGTCGACCTCCGGCCACCCCGCGGCCCCGATCAGCGGGACGAAACGACAGGGACCGAGATCCTCCTCGTTGGACCCGGCGCGGTCAACCGTCAGGCGGAGCAAGTGCTGTTCGCTGCGTCGACCGACCGGAGCGACCAGAATCCCTCCCTCCACGAGTTGCCCGACGAGCCGTTCGTGGATCGCCGGCAGGCTTCCCGTGGCAAGGATTCGGTCGAACGGCGCGCACGACGGGAGGCCGAGCGTTCCGTCTCCCTCGACGAGGTGAACGCGCTCGTAACCCAGCGCTCCCAGCCGGTCGCGGGCCGCTTCGAGGAGCGTTGTCGATCGTTCGACTGTCCAGACGTCGGCTCCCATCTCGGCGAGGATCGCCGTCTGGTATCCGGAACCCGTTCCCAGCTCGAGGACACGCTCCCCTCCGGAGATGCGAAGTGCTTCGGTCATCAGCGCAACGATGTACGGCTGGGAAATGGTCTGCCCCACGCCGATCGGCAGTGGCGCGTCCGCGTAGGCTTGGCGGGTCCACGGCTCCGGGACGAACTCGTGTCTCGGAACGCGAAGCATCGCCGCGAGGACGTGTTGGTCACGAATGCCGCGCCGGCGAAGATCGTGCTCGACCATTCGTCGACGTTCTCGAGCGTTCGAATCGCTCCCGCTCCGTGCTTCCATACATCCATTGTATGCACGCGAGCTCAGTCGTCGATCGGCTCCTCGAAGTAGTCGCGAATGATCTCTCGGGCTCTCTGTAGGTCACGCGAGCGGACCATGATTCGCACGTCGGCGAGGCCGTCGAACGTGATCGGCAGGACGGACGGGGGCACGTGCGTCACGAGGTTGACGGGAATGTCGAAGTCCTCGAGGAGGCTGCGGATCAGCTGTGCCTTCGGATCCCCTGACGCGATGTGGCAGAGGACGAGATCTTGGTCCATTGCTTCCTCCCGTCGGTCGAGTGTGTAGTGAACGATCGTGATGCAGTGGCTCGTATGGAGCCCCGTCGATCCGAGAGAGACGCGCGGGAGCGACTCGAGGTCCTCCTCTTCCCGTTCGGTGAAGTCGACGTGATCCGAGAGGATGAACGCCGGGTTCGGCGGGAATGAGAACGTGTCGATCGGATCGCCCCGTTCGTGAAGGACGATCGGGTTCGCCTCGAGCTGGTAGAGGCGATCGAGCGCTTCGGCGAGCGACCGTCGCGAGACGTGGATTCCGGGCGTGCTCTCGACCTCCTTCTCGGCCAGCGCCTCGAGCGCCCGCTTGATGAGGGCGGCCGTCGAACGCTCATCCGGGTTGAGATGCTTGACGTCCTCTCCGACGATCCGGATCTGAACGGCGTTTTGAAGGAGAAGTATCGTCTCGACGTCCCGACGAATGCCGTGTGACAGGAAGAGCGATGCACCGATCGATCGGCAGAGGACATCGAGCCTGCCGGCGCCGCCGGGAAGATCGTTGAGCGTGAAGCCCGCATCGAGCGGAACCTTGTGTCCGAGGATCAAGAAACGTCTCATGTTGCGGCGAGTCTACCCTCGCCCCGGCGGTGGGGGCAAGGGCCGGCTGCGGCAGCGGCCGCCGGTGTCTTCGCAGTCTGTCGGCGGTGGGCGAGACGTTTGCTGACCGATGGGGTGACCGGTTTCCGTTCTGTGGTGGTCGTTCAGCGTGGAGAGGACCGGGCCGTCGGTCTAGAGTCGTCTCGATGTGAATGAAGAAGTGGTGCAACGAGTCATCCTGCGAGACGGAGCGGGAATGAGGGGGAGTGCACAGTGAACGCCCGAACGTGGCTACTGGTCGTCGTCTGTTTGCTCGGATGTGCCGCAACAGCGGCGGGAAGCGAGTGGTTCACAGGGAGCTGGGCGGCGGAGATCTCGCTCTCCCCGCAGGAGACGTTGCCCTTCTCGGCCTTCCAGTCGACGCTCGATGTGGGCATTCAGCTAGATTTCCTGACCATTTCGAGCGTGTCGGATTTCATCTTCGACGGTTGGCTGTGGCAAGGCTTCGGCCTGGAAGCGGCTCTCGGTCCGGTCACCTTTTCCAGTCAGCTCCTCTTCGAACCGCAATCCGGTTCCTTTCTGTACGCACAAGGCAAGTTGGCGATCGAGATCCCGCCGCTCACGGTATCGCTCTACAGTGCGATGGTCGGAGCGACGCAGTCCGAGTCGGCCAATTACGGGTACGTCTTCGACGTGTACGGGGAGATCCTCGGGGGCCTGATCACGTTTGAGAGTGCGACGTTCATGAGCGCCGATCTGTCAGGAATCACGTTCACGGCGACCGGGGTGCAGACGGATTCGTCTCTTGTCTCAAAGACGTTCCTGACCGATCCGACGATCGACTCCCTACCTGTCGTCTTCTCCGGACAGGAAGTGACCTTCAGCGCGCAGGCATTCAACTGCGCACAGCTGACGAGCGTGACGACGTTCTCCAGGGACGGGTTCGAAAGCGAACGACTCGAGCTCGTCTTCATGAATCTATTCGGGATTCCGTTCAACTTGACGCTCGATTTCCTCTACACGCTCGAGGCGAAGAGCTATGCGTTCACCCCGACGCTCCAGAGCGACTTCGGGTGCATCAGCGTCTACACGAATCTCGTCCAGAGCGGAAGCACGATCACCGGACTCGAGATCTACGGCATCGCGTTCGAGGTCTCGATCGGGAACGGCACGCTCCGGAGCGTCTCGAACCTGGATACCACCCAGTACGTGATCACGACGCCCGGTTTCGGGTTCGGCGTCGAGCCACTCACCGAGGCGATCGCGCAAGGACACGTGTACTACCCACAAGACTACTGGGAGATCGTCTCGCTCACCGTCGACGTTCCGCCGGCCGGGTGTGGGTTCTCGTTCTCGGTCGACACCTTCTTCAGCGCGTCTGGCGGTCTCCTGTTCGATTGGGCGAGAAGCACGATGGGCGTGACGTTGGCGCTCGGCTCTTCGGTCAGCACGTCAAGCTCGATCACGATCGATACGACGGGGTTCACCGCGTGGACCCTGTCCGTCGCGCTCAGTTGGTGATCGGCGACGGCTGAACCGCCCTCGTCCGAAGGACGCTCACCTCTGCCTGCATCGGCGCGGCGGCTTCCCGACGCTTCGAAACCGTTACGGGAAATCGGTTCGCAGCCGCTCGGCAAGCGTTTGCGGAAGCCTCACCTGCTCCTCCTCGGCCAGGATTCCGTCCACCTCGGCTCCGAGGCGATCGAGGAGCGATTCGGTCGGGCGCGTTGGGGAGAGCGACCGACGTTCGATGTATCGGGGAGGGAGGTACAGCGCATCGCGGAAGTGTGCAGCCGTGTGAGGATGCTTCAGGTAGATCGTCGGTCCCTCTCCTCGAATGCTCGCGCGGGCGACGTCGTCGATCACGTCGACGGCGAGACGCTCGTCCGACGTCTCGATTCGACGCCACATCCGGCGGACGCGTCCGATCATCTCGTGAGTCAGGATCACGAACCGTGCGTCGTACAGCGAGCCGTACGCGAGGAACCCGACGTCGTGAGCGATCGTTGCCCCGGCTTGGTGTGCGATCAGGATCGATTGGAATGCTTCTTCCCCGGCTTGCGCGTCGACCCTGTGAGCGTCGGTGCAACCGGCGCCGCCCCACGATGGGAGATCGTAGAAGCGGCCGAGGTCGGCGTAGGCGGCCGTCGTCATGGCACACTCCGGAGAGCCGTAGCAGACGATTGAACTCCTCATGTCCGTCGCCCACGTGTTGGCGCCGAAAACGAATCCGGCCCCGGGATGTTTCAGCTGGAGGAGGACAAGAGCGGCGAGCGATTCCGCCGTTCCCTGAGCGAGTCCGCCCTCGATCGTCACCGGGCCGCCGCCGCCGAGGTTCGAGCTGGTGACGCCCATTGTCGGGATTCCCTTCTCGCCGCAGAACCAGATACGATCGACGATGTCCTGTTCGAAGCGGAATGGCGACTCCGGTTCGATGTAGGTGATGAAGAAGGGTTTCTCCCGGAACGCGTCGGCTCCGCCGGCGACGAGAGTCGCCATTCGGTAAGGGACCTCAAGGTCGGCCAGACAGGTCGACGTCGCGATGATCGGTTTCGTCGAGTGCAGCAGCATCTCGCGAAAGACGACGGAGTACATCTGATCGGCCGGAACGTCCTCCGGCAGGCCCATCGACATCACGAAATCGTACTCGGGGAGAGCCTCGACGACGCGAACGTTGTCGATGACGTCCTGAAGCCGTGCGCGCCGAGTCGCTCCCGTGATTCGATCGATCACGTAAAGGGAGTCGGAACCGGGACCGAAGTAGACGTTATCGATCTTGAGCGGAACCTCTTTCGTCCCCGTCTGATCGAACCAAGGGACCGTCGAGGGCGCGCCGGCGATCGCATCTTCCACCATCCGTTGGGGCAGGAGAACACGGCCCTCTTTGTCTTCGGTCGCGCCGGCCGCAAGGAGGAGGCGCCTCGCCTCCGGGTGAGGCAGGTGGATCCCGGTGTGAGCCAGCAGATGCAGCGCGGCGGTGTGGATGCGCTTGACGTCGTCTTCGGCAAGAACGGCAACCGGGGCAAGTCTTGTCACGTCTGTTCCTCCTCTCGGAATTGGGCCGGCCCGGTCATCAGACCAGGGTGGCGGCGAGCTTGACGGCGCCGGCCGCGTCCGGGGCGTATCCGTCGGCTCCGATCTCGTCGGCGAATCCCTGAGTCACCGGCGCGCCACCGATGATCACCTTGATCGAATCGCGGAGCCCCGCCTCCTTCAAGGCGTCGATAATCACCGGCATGTTCGTCATTGTCGTGGTGAGAAGTGCCGACATTGCGACGATGTGTGGGCGCCGATCCCGGACGGCCTGCACGAACGACTCCGCCGTCACCTCCACGCCCAGATTGGTCACCTCAAACCCCGCCCCCTCGAGCATCATCGTGACGAGATCCTTCCCGATATCATGGAGATCGCCTTCGACGGTTCCGATGACGACGCGGCCGCGTGGCTCCACGCCGGCGTCTGCGAGCAACGGCTTCAACGTTGCCATCGCCCCCTTCATCGCTTCGGCCGAGATGAGCATCTCGGGCACGTACCGGTCGCCCCGCTCGTACTCCTCGCCGACGATGTCCATCGCTGGCGTCAGCGCTTGGTCGAGGATGTCCTTCGGTTGAATGCCTGCCTCGAGAGCGGCCGCCGTCTGCTCCACGACCTTCTCGCGATCACCCGCAAGGACCGCCTGCTTGATTGAATCGATCATCCGTTGCTTCCTCCTTGCCTGAAACCTCCTACCTGACTGGTTCGGGGACGTTGTCGTACTCCGTCGGAAGTTCCTCGATCACCACCTCCTACTACGATGGAGCGGTCTCCGGCAGTTCGAAGCGGTTGCGGATCTTGCGTTCGATGTCCGTCGGGATGAAGCTGTCTCGCCGGCGGCCGAGGATCTCGCCCGCGATCTCACGGGCCCGCTCTCTGGCGTCGAGTGAGCCGTCCCCTTCCCAGGCCGCCCGGTTTCGGCGATCGGCGACCGTGGGGACGAAGTATTCCTCGGTCCGAATGTGCCGAAGGGTGTGGGGCCGTGTCAGGAAATTGCCGCCGGGGCCGACAGCGGCGATCACGTCCTCGGCGAGCGTCTCGGCCGATACGTCGATTCCGCGAAGGGCGCGCAACGCCATCCCGTTGATTTCGTTGTCGATGATGTACTGCTCGTATGCGACCGTCAGCATCGATTCGAGCATTCCGGCCGTGTGGTGAATGTAGTTGCCGCCGGTGAGGGCGAGCAGTAGGATGTTCATCCCCTTCTCGTATCCGGCCTGGACGTCGGGAATCTTGGAGTCGGTCAGCCCGGCATCGGAGTAGATGGGGACCTCTACGAAGTGCGCCAGCTGTGCGCAGGCCGCGTTCAAGAGAGCCGATTCGATCGCTCCGCCCGCGTACCCCATCGTGTGATAGTCGGCGACCGCCGGGACCGGCCCGTAGAGGACCGGGGCGCCCCTTCGGATCGCTTGAGTCAGCACGATTCCGGAGAGCTGTTCGGCGTGGACCTGGGCAAGGAGTCCGGCGAGTGTCGCGGGGGCCGTCGATCCGGCGATCGGAGCGGACGAGAGGGCGACGGGGATCCCGCGCTCCACGACGGTCGTCAACACGTCCGTGGCCTCCGTGTCGAGCGTCAGCGGGCTGACCATCCACGACGTGACGAAGGAGACGATCGGTCGTTCGACCAGGGACTCGTTCCCTCCGGCGATCTGGGCGGCCAGTTCGATCACATTTCGGGCCGTCTCCGCGCTGCCGGCCGAGCCCATCACGTGCTTCCGTGTGTTGGCAAGACAGGTATAGAACTTCCACAGGTCAAGTCGCTCCGCAGGAACGTCTCGAGCGACGACCGGGCGGAGGAAGAAATGGATGTTGTCGAGGTGATCGACCAGCCACGCGATGTCGGCGAGATCGGCGAGCTTCGGCTCGCGGGCTCGGCCGGTCTCGAGATCGAGGACCCGAATCGCCGCTCCGCCCGTTCCGAGATAGACGCGCTTTCCTCCGAGATCGAGCGGCGGAACGTCGTTGCGCCCGTACAGGATGACACGGTCGGGCACAGCCTCGAGGGCTTCGTCGATGACGCGAGGTGGGAATCTGACGCGCCCGTCCTTCGAGACGTCTGCTCCGGCGCCGGCCAGAATCTCGATCGTTCGGTTGTCGCTGACCCGGATTCCCGTCTTGGAGAGGATCGCCCCGGCTGTTGCATGGATCGTGCGAAGCGCCGCTTCGGAGAGGAGCCGAATCCTTCCTCCGATCAGGGGAACCTGTTCCATCTCATCTCCCTCGGTGCCGTGCGGACACCGGCCGAATGTAGCAATCCCTACGAAGGAGCGTTGCATGTATCATTTCTTGCCGGCATTCTACCGGGTGTCCGATGTCCGGATCAAGGGAGAGATGCATGCTGTCTCAGGTTCGTGAGATCTGCGCGGTGCGGACATTCTCGGGCTGCCCTCCTTCGAAACCTATAGGTCGAAGTAGAGAGGGAACTCATAGGGGTGTGGGCGGTCTCGAACGCTCTCCGCCTCGCGTCGCTTGATTCGGATCCAATCTCTGATTTGGTCCTCGGAGAAGACGCCGCCGGCCAGAAGGTACTCGTGATCCTCCTCCAAACGAGAGAGGGCCTCTTCCAGGTCGGCGGGAGCCGTTTTCAGCTGGGCCAACACCTTCGCCGGGCTGTCGTAGAGATTCTCGTTGTAGGGGCCCAAGCCGAGCTTCGTCGCGTCGAGGTCTCTTGCGATCCCGTCGATGCCGGCCATCAGCATCGCGGAAAACGCCAAGTACGGGTTACAGGTGGCGTCCGCCGTCCGGAGTTCCATCCTTCGTTCGCGCGACGATGCATACTTCGGGATCCGAATCGCTGCCGACCGGTTTGCTTCGCCGAAGGCGAACCAGACCGGGGCCTCGTACCCGGGCACCAATCGCCGATACGAATTGGTCGACGGATTCGTCAGCGCACAGAGGCTCGGGCCGTGTGTCAGGATTCCTCCGATGTAGCAGAGGGCGAGCCTCGAGAGGCCACCGTCCTCCTCGAATAGGCTTCTTCCTTGTCGTTCGAGGAACTGGTGGACGTGGAGTCCGCTCCCGTTCTGACCGAAGATCGGTTTCGGGAGGAACGTGGCCGTCCATCCACACTCTGCGGCGACGGTTCGCGCCTCGTTCTTGAGGATCATGGTGATGTCGGCCGCCTCCCTGACCCCGTGGAAGCCGAGTTCGATCTCGATCTGCCCGAACGCTCCGACCTCGTGATGGTGATACTTGATCCCGATTCCGTGCTCGGCCAGTCGCTTGCAGATTCGATTCCGCAAGTCGAACAGACGATCCTCCGGAGGGCACACGTGGTAGAATGAACGCTCGGCGTTCTCGTTGAGCGGGACCAGGGTGTAGCCGGCCTCGCAATCGTGCGACTGGAACTGAGCGTTGCCAAAGACGTAGAACTCGAACTCAGGGCTCATCCGTGCCAAGTCGGCGATCCCTTCGGCGCGAAGGAGTGCTTCGGCGCGAGATGCCACCGCCCTTGGATCGCCGGCGAAGCGCTCTCCCGTCTGCGGCAGATACGTGTCGCAAACAAACGACAGAAGCCGCTCGCCCTCGTGGAGGATGACCGATCCTGTGGCAAGGTCGGGCTTCAGGATCAGGTCGCTTCCCTCTACGCCGGCGAAGCCGAGGTTCGATCCGTCGAAGGCGACGCCCTCTGTCATCAGAGTTTCGTCGAACCGCTCCGCCGGGATGGTCACGTGACGCCAGCGGCCGGTGAGATCGACGAGTCTCAGATCGATGAATTCGATGCCTTCTTGCGAGATTCGCTCACGTTGCGCTTCGAGCATTCCCATCCGTCCTCCTTCGTGTCGGCGAGGGCATGAAGCGAACCGTCCTGCTTTCCGGGCGGGCCCCAACCGATCTTCTTCCCGCGACCGGCGGACGATCTGCGTGAATGCAACATATACTGCGAGCGCGGGCTGTGTGCAAGGTTTCCTTCAGGTATTCCACGGGCGCTGTCGTTTGCACCACGCTGAAACTACGTATACATGGGCAATCTAGGTCTCGGGGCTCCGATTGTGTGCGCTGCGATACCTCGGATAGAATGCGCGTAGAATGAAACCGAAGGGCGACGTCTTCGAACGGATTCGCACGCAGCCTCTCGCCGGGAAGAAGAGACTGGTCGCGAAGTACGTTCTCGACAACTTCGTCGAGGCATCGTTTCTGACCGCGGCGCAGCTCGCGGAGCGCGTCGGCGTCAGCGAACCGACCGTGATCCGGCTTGCCTACGACCTCGGCTTCCAAGGGTTCCCGGCGTTGAAGGACGCACTCCAGGAGCAGGTCCAGGTTCAACTGACGACCGTTCAGCGGCTGCGCCGAGGCCGACGGATCGGCACCCAGTCGCCGGGGATGCAGTCGCTCGTCGCCGAGGCGAAGAACGTCGATTCGCTCGTTCACTCGATCGACGTCCGGGAACTCGGACGGATCGCGAAGCGCTTGGTCACTTCGGACAAGGTGATCATTGTCGGCTACAAGATGTCGTCGATCCTCGCCCTGTATCTGCACATGGCGCTGAAGAAGTCGATCGACCACGCAGTCGTGGTCACGGAGGCGGCCGGCCTGTTCCAGGAGGAGCTGGTTTTCGCCGGCCCGGAGTCCGTCGTCGTCGGCATCGCATTTCCGCGCTACACGGCGGCCGTCGTGCGGGACTTTCGCCAGGCTCGCGACCGCGGGATTCGGACGGTGGCCGTGACCGATTCCGAGCTGTCGCCGCTCGTCCAGTATGCGGATCACTGCCTGCTGGTTCCGTGCAAGGCCGTCTCGTACATCGACGCGTTCGCGGCGGTGATCGGGCTTCTCTGCGCCATCGCGACGGAAGTGAGCATGGAAGCGGAGGATCGGTTGATGGACCGACTGGCGGAGCTCGAGGAGCTGTGGGGAGAGAACGATCTGTTCTTCTGACCGGAGGACGGACGGAGAGACGGAACAGGGACTTTCAGGAGGGGCGTGTGACTCGAGAAGAAGCTTCCGGAATCGGAAGGCGCCTGGAAGCGCAGGGCGTCGAGTTCGTTCGCGTGTTGTTCACCGATCTGCTCGGCGAACTCAAGAGCATCGAGATCCCGCGCCATCGGCTCGATGACGCGGCAGAAGCAGGGATTGCGTTCGACGGATCCTCGATCGGCGGATACGCGCACATTGCCGACGCGGACATGATCCTGATTCCGGATCTGGAGACGGTGACACTTCATCCGGGACTGGCTCCGTCGCGCGGTGCGCACACGTACGCCGTGGCGGCGGTGATCGGCGACGTCTTCACGTCGTCCGGCGATCCGTTTCAAGGGGATCCTCGATGTATTCTCCGGCGGTTCGTCGAGACTGCACAGCGGGGCGGGCATTGTCCGTTTGCCGGGGCGGAACTCGAATTCTTCCTGTTCCCGGAGGGAGAGATTCCGCAGAACGGATCCCAGATCCGACGAAGTGAGGGGTACTTCTCGCGATCGCCGGTCGACGCAGAGGCGGGCGTCCGGGAGGAGATTGTCCTTGCGCTCCTGCGAATGGGGATCGCAGTCGAGGCCTCGCACCACGAGATCGTTCCCCACATCCACGAGATCGACTTCGAGTACTCCGATCCGGTGACGACGGCCGATCGCCTGATGCTGATCAAGTTCGTCGCCAAAGCGATCGCGAATTCGCACGGTCTGCGGGCCGTCTTCATGCCGAAGCCGGTCTCGGCCTTCGCGGCGAGCGGGATGCACGTCCACGTGTCGATCTTCCAGGACGGGCGGAACGTGTTCTACGATTCCGCCGAGACGTCCACGTTGTCCAACGCTTGCAGGCACTTCATCGGGGGGTTGTTCGAGAATTTCGACGCGATGACGCTGCTGACGAATCCGACGATCAACTCGTACAAGCGCCTCGTCCCCGGATTCGAGGCTCCGGTCAACGTTGCGTGGGGATTCCGGAATCGGTCGACGCTCGTGCGTATTCCGGCGACGAAGGATCCGGAGACGGCGACGCGACTCGAGCTTCGGTCTCCGGATCCGTCGGCGAATCCATACTTGGCGTTCACCGGAATCCTCGCCGCCGGACTGCACGGGATGACGGCGGGGATCGAGCCGCCGCCCGCGGTGGAAGAGAACCTCTACGCGATGTCCGAGGGGGCGAAGGCGGCACTCGGGATCCGTCGGGTTCCGAGCTCGCTCGATGAGACGGTCGATGCACTGGAGGCGAACGGCGTGATCCGCGATGCGATCGGACCCGTTGCGTCGGATTACTTGATCCGCGCGAAACGTGCGGAGATCGACGAGTTTCGCGCGGCGGTCACCGATTGGGAGCGCGTCCGATATCTCGACATCTAGGATACCCGGTCGCCCGGAGGGGGCCGCGTTTCAGCCCGGCGGTGGCAGCCGAATGTCGAATCGCTTCCTGATCTCGGCGTCCACATCCGGCGGAATCAGCGGGATCGGATCGCGGTCGAGTGACTGCCGGGCGATGCGCCGAGCGTGTTGGCGGAGGTCGGTCGGTTGGTCTTCGCCCTGTGTCGGGCGTCGGTTGATTCCGTTCGGCACGTAGAACTCCGAGCTTCGCGCGTACCTTCGGGTGTGCTCTTGGGTGAGGAACATCCCGCCGGGACCGACTTTCTGGATAACGTCAAACGCCAACGTGTCGTCGTTGACGCGGATCCCCTCGAGCACCCGCGTCGCCATTCCGTTGATGTCATTGTCGATCACGAACTGCTCATAGGCAACGGTCATCAGCGAGTCGAGCATGCCGGCCGAATGATGGATGTAGTCGCCGCCGGAGAGAGCGACTTGCAGGATGTTGAACGCCTTCTCGTATCCGGCCTGGATGTCGGGCATCTTTGCGTCCGCTCCGCCGGCGTCCGAGTAGATGGGAACGCCGACGTGACGAGCGAGGAGGACCGCGGCGGCGTTCATCATGCCGGACTCGATCGCCCCCCCGAGGAATCCCATGTTCCACATGTTGGCGACGCCAGGCACGATGCCGTAGAGAATCCGCGATCCGGGCGCAATCGCCTGAGCGAGGCTGATCGCGAACAGCTGCTCTGCGTGTGCGAGGGTCAACAGGCCGGCGAGGGTCGCGGGCGCCGATAGACCGGTGACCGGGGCACAGGAGAGTGCGACGGGAATGCCCGCCTCGAGCATCCGTCTCATACAGCGTGCGACGCCGGCGTCGAGTCGGAGTGGACTGATCATCAGCGAGACGACGAACGAGATGAACGGGCGATCGCGGAGCGAGGGGAGGTCGCCGGCGATCATCTCGGCCATCTCGATCACGTCGGCGACCGCGTCGGGGTTCGTTGCGGACTCCTGGACGTTCTTGGTCGTGCCGGCGAGGGCCGCGTAGAAGCTGTTGATCGTCACGCTCTCCTTCGGCACGTCGCTGCATACGACGGGGCACTGGAAGAAGTGCACGTTCTCCAAAGTCTCCACGAGGCGTGCAAGGGCGTATTGATCGGAGAGGGTCGACGGACGGAGCGTCTCGTCGTCCAGATCGAGGACGCGCACTGCGGCGCCGCCGGTCCCCAAGTGAACGTGCCGGTTCCCGAGATGAAGGTCATGCCCCGGGCTGCGTCCGGCCAACAAGAACTTGGACGGCGCGAGGGCGACGAGTCGGTGGACCTCCTCGGGCGGCAGGCGCACGATTCGGTTTGCATCATCGACCGTCGCACCGGCGTCAGCAAGCGTTCGCCGAAACCCTTCGTCATCGACGAGGACTCCGACTTCGTTCAAGATCCTCAGGGAGGTCTCGTGGATCTGAGAGACCCGCTTGCCGCTGAGGAGGTTCAGCTTCCGTCCCTGCAATCCCTTTTGTGGCATGCTTTCGGCGGATTCCACCCAATGATGAAAGCCGGCGGCCATTGTAGGGCGGCTTCTCCGCCCGTCAAGTCCGGTTGCGCCATCGCGAACACGCGTGTGTCCGTTGTGAACGGCAAGGATGCGTGTAACGCGTCTCTACCGGGAGGATGGAGAGGGGGGGGACAATCTTCAGTCGACCTCGAATGCCGTTCGGTAGATTTCGGCGATTTGGTCGTCGGATGCCCTGCGTGGATTCGTCTTCGCGTTGACGTTCTTCGACGCGCGCTCGGCCATTTCGGGGATGTCTGCGGCCAGGATCCGGATCGGCTGGTCCGCGACGGTGTAGGATTGGAGGAACCACGTCAGCCACGTTCGCAGTGTCCCGGCCTCCTTGACGAGGCCGTCGAGAGTCGAGATCTTCGTTTCGCACGCCGGTTCGTTGAACGCGAGAACGTGGGGAAGAAGGACGCCGTTCACGCGTCCGTGTGGCAGGTCGTAGAATCCGCTTACCTGATGGGACATGGCGTGAACGAGTCCGAGTCCGACGTTCTCCATGGCGGCTCCGGCGAGGAGGCTGGCGAGCGCCAAGCTCCCGCGTGCAGTCAGGTCGTCTCCCTGAGCGATCGCGTACCCGAGCCACTCTGTGATCAGAGAGACGGCGCCGAGGCAGAACATGTCTGATAGCCAGTTGCCCGAGGTGGAGATGAACGCTTCCACGGCGTGCGTCAGAGCGTCGATCCCGCTCCAGAGGGTCAGGTCCGGCGGGACGGAGAGAGCCAGACTCGGATCGATGATCGCCATGTACGGAGCCATCCGCGGCGTCCCGATCGACAGCTTCTCCCGTCTCTCCTGGTCGGTGATCACGGCCCAGTAGTTCACCTCGGTGCCGGTTCCGGCCGTCGTCGGAATCAGAATCGTTGGGATCGACTTCCGCTTCGCGAGGGCTTCGTCGGTGAGATCGACCGGGTTCTCGGTTCGGTTGGCGACGCAGGCCGCCGCCGCCTTCGCGGTGTCGAGGGCGCTTCCTCCGCCGATCCCAATGACCACGTGCGGAGCGAATCTTCGCAAGGCACGCGTACAGCGGGCGACGCTCTCCAAAGTCGGGTTGGACACGATGCGATCGAAGACGAGGACCTCGACGCCCGCCCCCTCGAGTCGTAAGAGGACCGGGTCGAGCATCCCGCTCCGGCGTCGGCCGGGGGTCATGATGAACGCCGCCCGCTCGAACCCGCTCTCGTCGATGACGCGTTCGAGGATGCCGATTCGACCGGGTCCGAACTCGACCTTGGCGGGCAATTCGAACGTGAGCTGGTGAACCGCGCTGCTGGGAATCTCCTTGGCGGATGGATCGGTCTGCATACGTCCGTCCTTCCGAGCTTCGGTCGCGCCGCGGAGGTTCTCCGCCCTCGTCACGATCGCGGCGCTTGTGAAAACGGGCCGGCCGACGGAATCGACCGGCCCGAGATTTCTGTTGAAGCGACGAAGAGCCTCCGGCTAAATGAGGCCCTTCTCTTCGAGCCACTGCTGACAGGCCTCTTCGGGCTCCATCAGCTCGATGTCGACCAATGCGTTCAGCGCGGTCATCTCGGCGCGCGCTTCGGCCGGATCGGTCGGAAACGCCGCGATCAGCTCGTTCAGAGCGTCTGCGAGGCCGGGGTTGGCCGCGAGGGTGTCCTCGTTCACGATCGGAGCGAGGTCGTACGGCGGCCAGAAGTTCTCCGTGTCCTGCAGAACGACCCAGTCCTCCTTGACGACGATCGGGTCCGTCCCGAAGACCATCGTTGCCACGGCCTGTCCCTGGATCAGGTACTCGAACGTCAATCCGGGAAGGACGGTGACGACGTAGTCAGGATGGAGTGCGAAGCCGTAGTGGACCTGCAGTCCGAGGATCCCGTCCGGTCGCGAGTAGAACTCGAAGTCGCTGGCGAAGTGGACTCGCCCGTTCTGCGCGTTCACGTAGTCGGCGAACTGCTCCAAGTCGTGGACGTTGTTCTCTTCGGCGAACTCCCTCGTTACGGCGATCGCGTAGGTGTTATTGCACCAGATCGGATCGAGCCAGATCAGCCCGATCTCCGCGTCGCTCTCCTTGGCGAGTTCGTAGATCTCCTGGGGACTCTCCCCCTGGAACTCGTGCCCGGTGTAGGTCAGCCACTGCGTTCCGGTGTAGTCCATGCACAGGTCGATCTCGCCGGTCTCCGACGCTTCGCGGAGGACGGTGCTGGACATGCCGGTGGTCAGCCTCACGTCGAACCCCTGATCCTGAAGGTACAGGTACATCAGGTTCCCGACGACGAACTGCTCGGTGAAGTTCTTCGTTCCGATCTTGATCGTGCCGGCGGCCGCGACGGTCGCGATCAGTGCGACACACAATAGACTGAGGATCAGCTTTTTCACGATGTTGCCTCCTTGTTCCTTGGATTGCACTCGGCGATTACGGGTAACGATCTGCGCTCTCAACTACCACCTCCGGGTTTCTCTTTACGAATTGACCCGCGAGAGCACGTGTCCTGTACTCCCACCCAATACCGATTCCTTACTGCATTTGCCACTGCGCCTGCTTGAGAACCTTGAGTCCTCGAGGCGTGGTCCAATCCTCCATCTGTGCAAGAATGGCATCGAGTGCGACGGCGAGCGCCGCCGTCGGGGCGGCACCCTGGATGACCATCGGAGTAACCCGCACCGCGATTCCTGTCATGATGATCGCCCCCAATCCACCGGCACCGATCATCCCTGCGACGGCCGCCGTGCCGACGTTCACGACCGTCGACGTGCGGATTCCGGCCATGATCACCGGTCGAGCGAGCGGGAGTTCGATGCGCAGGGTGATCTGCCACTTCGACATTCCCATCCCCTGCGCGGCCTCCTTGACGGCGGGGTCGACGGAGCGAATGCCGGCGTACGTGTTCCGGATAATCGGAAGGACCGAATACACCATCAGCGCGACGACGGCCGCTCTGAACCCCATTCCGAGGGCGAGGGCGGCCAACGCGATGAACGCCAGGGTCGGGACCGTCTGCCCGATGTTCGCGATCCCAACGAGCACCGGCGACACGAAACGAAGAGCGCGTCGAGTCGCCAAAAAACCGATCGGAACGCCGATTACGATCGCAAGAAGCTCCGCAAGTCCAACGATCTCAACGTGCGTGAGGACCTCGCCCAACACCTTTCCGGCGCCCGCCAACTTGAAGATCCCGACGGACCCCAGACTGGTCATCCAGATTGTCACTCCGCACAACACGGCGAGTAGGGTTCCCAGAATGACGTAGCGCCTCACGACGTATCCTCCCCGCAGGGCTGTTCCTCGTCGAGATCTTCTCCGAGGACGTCGCGGATGATGTCGAACGACAGGACCCCGACGAGTCGCTCTTCGTCATCGAGAATCGCCAGCGTCCCGATCGCGCTCGACAGCATCAGAGACAGCGCCTCATTGAGCGGGATGTCGGGCGTTCCCATGACGGACGGCGGCGTGATGATCTCGCGAATCCGCTTCGACGGCTCGATGTCGTCGCAGGTGACCCAACCGAGGAACCGGTCCCCGTCTTCGACGAGCATCGACCAGCGGAGTCCCGCCTTCTCCATCCGCCGCTTCACTTCGCTCGGGTCCTCGCCGACGTTGACGAGGAACGGCGGCATCTTCATGACGTCCTTTGCGCGGAGCAGTCGGAGACCTTTCAGGACGCGGTCGGCCCCGATGAAGTCCCGAACGAATCCGTCTTTCGGCGCCGCGAGGAGCTCCGCCGGCCCTGCGTACTGGACGAGGACGCCCTCGCGCATCAATGCGATCGTGTCGCCCATCTTGATCGCTTCGTTGATGTCGTGCGTGACGAAGGCAATCGTCTTCTTGATCTTGCCTTGGATCTTCAGGAACTCGTCTTGCAGCCGACTGCGAGTGATCGGATCGATCGCCCCGAACGGCTCGTCCATCAGAAGGAGCGGTGGATCGGCGCCAAGGCATCGCGCGACGCCGACGCGCTGCTGTTGCCCTCCGGAAAGCTCGCTCGGGTACCGCGAGAGGAACGTCCCTGGATCCATTCCGACAAGCTCCATGAGCTCCTCGGCCCGTGCATGTTGTTTCTCCTTCGGCCAGTTCAACAGGTGAGGGACCGTGCAGATGTTCTCCTCGACCGTCCGATGCGGGAAGAGGCCGATGTTCTGGATTGCGTACCCGATTCCCCGACGGAGCTCGTTCACGTTCAGTTCCATCGTGTCGACGCCGTCGATCGAGATCTTCCCCGACGTCATCGGGATGAGGCGGTTGATCATCTTCATGCTCGTCGTCTTCCCGCAGCCTGAAGGGCCGAGGAAGACGCAGAACTCGCCCTCGGAGATCTCCATCGTGAGATCCTTCACCGCCTCGGTTCCATCGGCGTAGGTCTTGCTGACGTTCTCCAGCTTGATCAACGCTTCCTCCTAATCCGTACGCCTCTCGGCGTCGTGACCCATTCGACTCCGCCCATGAGGAAGTCGACGACGATCGCGAGCAGGGAGACGAAGACCGCCCCGACCAGAATCAGATCCTTGCGAGCGTTTGCGAGCCCCCTGAAGATGGGTTGTCCGAGTCCCCCGGCTCCGATGTACGAGCCGATCGCCGCGATTCCGATGTTCATCACCATCGCCTGACGCAGGCCCGCCATGATGACGGGAATGGCGAGAGGCAGCTTGACTTGGAGAAGGATCTGCAGTTCGCTCATTCCCATCCCTCGACCTGCCTCGATCATCGCCGGATCGACCTCTCGAATCGCCGTGTAGGTGTTCCGGATGATCGGCAGAAGCCCGTAGAGCGTGAGTGCGATGACGACAGGGAGGAACCCGATCGACGGGAGCGACATGGCGTACAGGATTCCCATCAGAATCCCGAACAGAGCCAGCGACGGCACCGTCATCATGATGCTGGCGAAGTAGATGACGGTCTCGGCGATCCGTTCGCGTCCCTTGCCGGAGATGTAGATTCCGATCAGCACCCCCAACACGGCCGCGGTCACGTTCGCGACGAGGACGATGTACAGGTGCTGCAGAACCCAATCTCCGATCTTGTCCGGGTACTTCAGAGTATAGTTCCAGGCCTGAATCCACATATCTCCTTCATCCTAGCATGTTGTCAACCTTGCCGTCAAACGGCTGCTGCTGCTTTTCCAGATCGGTCAAGGCCCCTACGGAACCTTCGCCGTTTCAGAAGGCCCGCGGCGTGCGTTTTCGCCGAGGAGCCGAGTGGTGCAATCGGCGAACCCGATGCGCCACGGTTCGCAGAGTGCCCGACGGAGTACCGTCCAACGGCAGGTTGTTCGATCGGATCCCACCGCGGGGCAAGTATGAGTCAGCCGCAGTCGATGATTCGTGAATCAGACGTGTCGACAATCCGTTTGAGAACTTCCTGTGGAGGCGAGCGGATTCGAACCGCCAACCTCTGCGTTGCGAACGCAGCGCTCTCCCGGTTAGAGCTACGCCCCCAGAAAGCAAAAACGCCTCTAGCGGCGCAGGGACTCGAACCCCGAACCTCTCGGATATGAGCCGAGCGCTCTGACCAGTTGAGCTACGCCGCCCTCGCTCCTCGCTGGTTGCGGGGGCCGGATTCGAACCGGCAACCTCCGGGTTATGAGCCCGACGAGCTTCCTGATTGCTCCACCCCGCGGTATCTTTTCGCGTTTCTCGTCTACTGCCGGGAGCGGGATTCGAACCCGCACGAGGAAACCCCCAAAGGATTTTAAGTCCCTTGCGTCTGCCTGTTCCGCCATCCCGGCATACGCCTTTCGTTTCCTCGGTCCTTGCCTGGAGCGGGAAACGGGATTTGAACCCGCGACCCCTGCCTTGGCAAGGCAGTGCTCTACCGCTGAGCTATTCCCGCGCAAGCGGCCCATTATAGCTGTGTGTCGAAACCGCTTCAAACTTCGGGACTTACGACCGCCCAACGCGATGTCCTGTTGTGTGCGAAGGGCGGGACTCGAACCCGCACGCCCGAAGGCACTAGCTCCTAAGGCTAGCGCGTCTGCCAATTCCGCCACCCTCGCATCTCCCGAGGAGACGGTACAGGGAGACCGGAGGCGGTTCAAGAGACCGACCGCTCAGCGCTCCGCTGCCGGGGATCGCCGTTCGTTGTTCGCGATCGCCGCCCGTTCTTCGTCGCGCGTTGCCCTCGTGTCTCGCCGGCGCGCTTACGGACAGCAGCTGCTATAGGAAGAGCAGCATCCGAACAGCCCGAAGAACGGGTAACAGCCCGTCGTACACGTGTCGACAAAGACGAGGGACGTCTTGCATCCGCAGTCCGTGATCGACGTGACCTGATTACAGGCACACGTCGTGCACGGCGAACACGAATACGACCAGCAACGGGAACACGGATCGTAGATCGTGAAACAGCGCGACAGCGTCCCCGCCGAAGTGTTGACGTACAAGATGTACTGACCGCCGGAGACGGCCGATCCGTCGATCTCCGTCTGCGACCACGTGCCGAGCCAGGCCGAGGCCGGCACCGGCGCGTCGTGCACGACGCTGTACACGGAGACACCACAGGGATCCTCGATTCTCCAGCTGAGAATCGTTGTCTCCTCACAAGGACAGCAGCAACAACAGCCCCACCACCACGACGACGTCGAATCCTCGACCTCGAACTGAATCGTCTCTCCGACTCGGAAACGAGTGCCGAACAGAGACGTCGCGGCGGTCGCCACGACGCCGGACACGACCAATGCCATCACCAACGTACCAACAACAAGGATCCACCTACGCCTCACGTCGCCCACCTCCATTCTCAGGTACACACTATACACCGAAATGCCGGGTAGGTTTCGCGATCGCTCCTTGCGTCTCTCTTCCGAGCGGTCGCGGCGGTCGAACCGGCCTCCGCTGACGCCGCAGATGATCCTGTTTGGATCGTGCCGGCGTGAATGCTGTTTGCACCGGCCATTCCGTTTGCATACCCTGCGATCGAGGGAGGTGAAAGGGATGGCTCGGAAAGAGATCCTCGACAAGCTGTCGATCTACATCCCGCAGAAGCGGCTCGACGAGAAGCCTGTTGAGCGGTTGCTTCAGCTTGGGAAGAGGCGGGATCGTTCGATCAACTACCTGGTGGTCGAAGCGATCCTCCAGTACCTCGACCGAGAAGACAACCGGAACTGAGGCGGAACGGAGAGTCGTCACGGGCGGAACGCGGCGGGCCGAGGCGCCGCACATTTCGCCTGGCTTTTTTGTTTGGGGGGTCCCTCCTTCGCTCGCTGCGCATCCCTCCTCACGCCCTGATGCCGAAGGATCGCCGGAGTGTCCTTTCCACTTCCGCAGGCCGCCCTACGGAGCGGGCCTCTCCTCATGTGGGGAGGATTTCGGTGAGCGCCTCGATCAGCCGCTCGATCTCGCGCTCGCCGATTGTCAATGGCGGGTAGAAACGCAACAGGTTCGCCTTGTCGTGCAATCCGACGAGGAACCTGCGGCGAAGGAGTTCCTCGTAGGCCGAGGACGCCGAAACAAGGTCGGAGTCGAGTTCCAGGACGATCATCAGGCCGCGGCCGCGAACTGACCGGACCGCCTCGGTGCGGCTTGACAGGCTGCGAAGTCGATCGAGAAACCAGGCACCGACCTGTCGGCTTCGGTCGACCAGACCCTCTCGGTTCATCGTGTCGATGACCGCGACGGCGACGGCGCAGGCGAGCGGATCATTCTGGTGAGATTGGACGTAGCGGTAGTCCGACAGCTCGATCCGATCGGCGACGGCCGGCGTCAAGGCGACGGCGCTGACTGGGTAGCCGTTTCCGAGACCCTTCCCGAGTGCGACGAGATCCGGCTCCAGCTTGTAGTGCTCGAATCCGAACCAGGTGCCCGTCCTCCCCATTCCGGTTGTAATCTCATTGGCCACGACCAGACCGCCGTTCTCGCGAACGCGCTCGGTCAGCCGGCGGACGAGGCCGGTCGGCGGGAAACGGACAGTGCCGTGCATGTTGCCGGAATCGAAAACGAATCCACCGACGTGCCGGAATGGAATCGTCTCGAGGTGCGCGCAGTCTCGATCACACGTTTCACTGATCGGACAGATCTCGCATTCGGACCACGGGAGACGATGCCAAGCGTCCGGAGACTGAGCGCCGGCCGAACCGTAGGCCGAGAGGTAGGCTCCGGCGAGCGTGAGCAGGAGCGGCCGTTTCGTTACCCGGCGAGCGACTCCGACGGCGAACTCGACCGCCTCACTCCCTGAACTCAGGAAGAGGCAACGCCCCTCCGCCCGGCCGAGGATCGAGAGGACGGAAACGGCTGCATGCTCTGCGGTTTCGTTCGTGTAGCGGTACCCGATGTGAGCGAGTCGCTCCGACTGCGTTCGGATCACGTCGAGGACCTGCGAGTGCCCGTGTCCGAGATTTGCGCACCAGACACCGGCTTCGAAGTCGACGAACGTTCGCCCGTCCGCGTCGAACAGGAGGCAATCGCGGGCCTGCACGAGGTCCGACTTGACCATCTCGTGGCAGCGAAGGACGTGGTTCAACTTCCCTCCCGACGGCACGATACTCATCCGGCCGCCGGATGACAATGGGCGCTGGTGGCGGGAGGGTGTTCATCCGGCCGCCGGACGAC
>CAZUIM010000022.1:0-30639 GCA_964620325.1 uncultured Thermotogae bacterium | reverse complement strand
TCCTGCTCGCTCAACCGTCAACCTGTAAACAGTACTGTGAAACTCGACACACTAGTGACCACCGTCATGTTTACTCCGAAGGATGTAGCGAGCAGCGGGACAGGGCGAGTATAGTCCGGCGAGGCCAGGTACTTCTCCCGGACGGTCCCTGCGGTGAGCTCAGAGGAGCTGGGCTGATCAAGGCTCATTGCTGTCGCGAGGAATGTGTAGTAGTCAGTCTTTATGAAATGCAGTGCCAAATGCTGTTCCTCCGTTCCTGGCGTCCTTCCGCGAGAGTAGCCCTCCAGCGCGACCATGGGTCCATTGAAGAAACATGGCTCGCCGTCAGCGGACTTGATGCGTTCCTGTTCCTGTTCTATCCTCGCCCTGAGTTGGGCGAGATCCTCAGGAAGCTCAAGCTTTTCTTGAGATAGATAACATCTAATCATATCCGTAGGGATTGATTCCGATGGACTCCCTTCTAGGATAGAGCAGTCGATCGGCGTATCGCCGAGACGAAAGCGCTGACTTCTTCCATCCAGCTCAGTAGGGCCAAATCGCGATACGAGCCATCGAAACGACGCACGCACACTCCGCACGGCCTGCATCACTTGGTCCTGCAGCAACAAGACAAGAAGGAATTGCAGAAGCGTTCCCGCCAATGCCCCAATGACCGCTGCAAACCACATTGTCAAATCAGTCACCTTTCATAAACGACTCGGTAGCTTCCGTTCCCCTGCACTGTAGTACCCGAGATGAGTCACTGCAACTCGCAAGGCTCAAGAGCCAGTTGATGAACCAACAGTGCCATCAACGCTCTTTCCGAGTCGTAACTCTACCTATGGTTGGATCAGATCGATGAGTGCATGCCTCCAAGATCGAGGGACACATACCTCATCTCCGGTGCCTTCCGCCTAGAGACCCCAAGGAACGTAGACGCTCCCTGCAAATGAGACCTGGGTCTTCATGGGCTTTGCCCACCGGCCACTCGTCGGATGATAGACCGCGAGACAAAACGGTAATCGGGGAAGGGGGCAGGTCGTTGATTCCTGGTGTCTCGTATCGTTGGCTGACTTCATGGCACGACCGTTGAGAATCCAGGTCGAAGGAGCCTCGCACTACCCCGCTCCCTCTTGAACCGAGCCTCTCGCAGCGGGCGAGTGCTCGAAAGCAGCGTCCTGACTTCTCCCGAGATCATGAGGTACACTGCAAGGATGCCAAGCCGAGTAACAGAGCGGCACTCCGCTCGTCACTGGGAGAGTTCCACCTCAGAAAGGACCGTGGAGTGTTGGCACCAGACGCTCGCATCTCTCGTTTGTCTCTGCGGACGATCTCCACGATGATTGTCGACGCGACGTAGCGCGATCGATTCGAGGAGACGTGGCGATGCACATGAAGATCCTGCTGTTGGCTGCGGTCGTCGTCGGACTGGTGGTGGCCGGACTGCTCTTCCGCGGGACGGAGGATCGTCCACTCGAGTTGACGATCCTTCACACGAACGATCTGCACGCGCACTACGACGCCTTCGAGCCGTGGGGGGAGCCGATCCAGGGTGGTGTCGCGCGGTTGAAGACGGCCGTCGAAGAGGTTCGCGACCGAGTGAATCACGCCCTCTTCCTCGACGCAGGCGATCAGTTCCAAGGCACCCTCTTCTTCACCGTGGGTGGGGCGCAGCTCGTCGCCGATGTGATGAACGAGCTCGAAATCGACGCGATGTGCATCGGAAACCACGAGTTCGACGCCGGACCGGCCGAATTGGCCGTGTTCATCGACGAAGCTGATTTCCCGGTCGTTTCGGCGAACATCGACGCCTCCGCCGACGGCAGTCTCGCCGGCGCGATCCTTCCCTACGCGCTGTTCACCCTCGGTCGAGAGCCGGTGGCCGTGATCGGCCTGACGACCGAGAGCACGGAGTATGCCTCGAGTCCGGGACCGGGCATCCGATTCCTCGAGGCGATTGCGACCGCGCAACGGACGGTCTACCAGTTGGAGGAGGACGGCATTGACGTGATCATCGCGCTGACGCATCTCGGGTACGAGCAGGATCTCGAACTCGCGATGAGCGTCGACGGGATCGACGTCATCGTCGGCGGGCACAGCCACACTCTCCTTGATCCGTATCCGACGCTCACCGAGTCGGCCTCCGGCGAGCCGGTGTTGATCGTCACCGCCCACGAGTGGGGGAAGAAGCTCGGGCGCCTCGACGTACGATTCACTGACGACGGCCTCGTCAACTCGTTCATCGGAGCTCCGATCGCGATCGACGAGTCGATTCAGGAAGACGAACGGATGCTCGCTCTTCTCGATCAATATCGGCCGGCGATCGACGGGCTGATGAGACAGGTCGTCGGATCGACCGACGTTCCCCTAAACGGTGCCCGCGACGACGTCCGCGTTCGCGAGACGAACCTTGGAAACCTCATCTGCGACGCGATGATCTGGAAAGCATCCGCGCTCGGCGCGACGATCGCCATCCAGAACGGTGGCGGGATTCGCGCGTCGACTCCGGCTGGTGAGATCACCATGGGACAGATTCTCGAGGTCCTTCCGTACGGGAATCAGCTCACCGTGCTGTCGCTCACCGGTGCGGAGCTGATCGAGACGCTCGAGAATGGGGTGAGCCAAGTCGAGGACGGCGCCGGCCGATTCCCGCACGTCGGCGGGATGCGATACAGCTTCGATCCCACCAGCGATCCGGGGGCTCGTATCGCGACCGTCGAGATCTGGGAGGCGGCGGCCGCGAGCTACGTCGAGCTCGATCGGACCGCGACCTATACCCTGACGACGAACAACTACCTCGCCGACGGCGGCGACGGCTACTACGTCCTCGCCGACGCGCTCGACCGCTACGATAGCGGATGGTTGCTGTCCGACTCGCTGGCCGAGTACGTGACCGACGTCGGGTCGGTCGCGCCGGAAGTCGAGGGACGGATCACGCGCGCGGGTTCGGCCGAGCCGTAGGCTGTGACATCCCTTCGAGGGCGCGAGATCCGAGGCCCCGGGCTGCCTCGGCGTCGAGGGAGAGGGGTGCATTGATCGCCGAGCACACGGTCCGAGAGAGCGCCCGGGCGAAGCACGTTCGACTGCGGGTCAGCGTCTCCGACGGGCTGGTCGTCGTGGTCCCGAAAGGGTTCGACCGACGACGGATTCCACGTTATCTCGAGGCGAACCGGGCGTGGATCGACCGCGCGTTCCGCGAGATCGAGGCCGAGCGGGCCGCGGTCGCTTCGAACGCCGATCGTCCGACGTCGATCGAACTCCCAGCGGTCGAACAGGTCTGGCATCTCGAGTGGATCGAAACCGAGAGCGAGCGGATCTCGGTCTCGGCGATCGGCTCCTCTCGACTTCGCCTCTCGGGATCGATCGGCGATCGAAGCGCGTGGCGACCGGCCTTGCGTCTGTGGTTGATCGAACGAGGACGGAAGCAGCTCGTCCCTTGGGTCGAGGGGATGGCCGATGCGTTCGGCGTCCGGATCGATCGCATTTCGATCCGCTGCCAGAAGACGCGCTGGGGCTCCTATACCGCCAAGAATGGACAGGCAGGGACGGTCAGCTTGAACGCGCAACTGCTCTTCTTGCCGAGGCGGTTGGTCCGGTACGTCCTGACGCACGAGCTCTGCCACGCCGTCCATCCGAACCATTCTGCCGGGTTTTGGGAACTCGTCCGGTCGCACGAGCCGAAGGTCGACCGCCTGAGGACCGAGCTCCGGAATGCGCGGGGGCTTGTTCCCACATGGATGAGAGCGGGTCGGTGATGGACTCCGGCCGGGCCGTCGGCGTACGGTGGCAGACGCGCGGATTCGGACTGGGGAGGGCAGATGAAGGGACTCGTGATCTACTACTCGCGATCCGGAAAGACGAAGTCCATCGCTGAGCGCATCGCCGGGGCGACAGGAGCGGACATCGACGAGATCGTCGAAGTCGAACGGCACCCCAGCTACACGCGCTCGGCGATCGATGCGATTCTCAAGCGAAAGCCGGCGTTGTGCCCGTTCGAGCGATCGCTCGACGACTACGACCTGATCTTCCTCGGACGCCGATCTGGAGGATGAACGCGATCCCCGCGCTGCAGGTGTTCCTGCCGGCACAACGGTGGGACTCCAAGAAGGTCGCCCTCTTCTGCACGATGGGCGGCATGGGGGACAAGAAGGCGTTCGGCACGATGCACGAGCTGATGCCGGGCGCCCACGTCGTCGGTGAACTCGGACTCGACGCACCAACGTTGAAGGACGACGAGGCGGTCGGTGCGCGCCTGGCGAGCTGGATCGACGAGGTGAAATCGGCCTTGTCCTGAGAGGCGGCGAACGGCCGGGCGCGTCGATTCCGTCCGGTCTAGGACGTCTCGAGAGGGCCTCGCCGAAGGAGTCCGAGCGCAGCGAGACCGAAGAACGCCATCGCGGACCACAGGACGAACGGCGCGCGAGGGCTGTAGACGGCGAGGCTGTTGCCGAGTGGGGGTGCGATCAGCGCACCGACGCGCAGCAACGTCATCGCCAGCCCGATTGCGGTCCCGGCGCAGGCGGCGCCGACGCCGGGGACCTCGGTGACGGTCGTCATGAAGACGGCCATGAAGCCGTCCCGGACCGCGCCCGCCGTCAGAACGGCGAGCCAGATGACCGCGCCGTCGGCGATCGACAGGAGGCCGATTCCGACGGCGGTCGTCAGTGCGGCCGCGACGAGCAGCTTCCGTCTCGATCCGATCCGGTCGGAGAGGATTGCCAGCGGGAAGACGGCGAGGAGGCTGATCGCGTGGAAGCCTGCCAGCGATCCATCGGCCGCCGACGCCGTCCATCCGACCTCCCTCAAGTAGAGGGGGAGGTACCCGAGGAGGCCTTGGATCCCACCGCCGACCCCGAGAAGGGCGATCCCCAGGATCCACACGTTGCGAAGGCGAATCACGTGAGCGAGTCCCTCCCGGATCGACGCCGACCGGCGGTCCGGTGAGAAGCCCTCCTTCTCCCGGGAAGAGACCGGTGCGAATGCCCACGGGATACCCATGAGGACGCCGATTGCACCGTAGAAGAAGAGCACGTTTCTCCAGTTGCCCAGCCAAGGCGAGAGAACCGATGCGCTGACGAGCGAACCGAGCATGAACCCGAGCGCCATTCCGCCGGAGATGACCGCGTTGGCCGAGCCGAGCCGTTTCCCCGAGAACCACAACGCCTGTGCTTTGTGGAGATTCATCGGAATCGCCGCGGTCAGCAGGCCCGTGAGGAAGACGGTGCACGTCATCGTCGCGAGTCCGTTGGAGAGCCCGCGTGAGGCGCCGGCCAGACCGAGCACCAGGCACGCGACGGCGAGTGTCCGCTTCGTCCCGAAGCGGTCGCCGATCACCCCGCCGATCAGACTGGTGAACAGGCCAGCGAACGAAACGGTCCCCCAGACGGCGCCGATCTGGACGAGGGTCAGACCGAGATCACCGGAGATCTCGGAGAAGAGGACCGGCATCGCCATGGTCGGCGCCGCCACAGCGAGAGTCGCCGTGAGCCCCGAGAGGACCAGCACGTATGTGCGGGTCTTCGAGCCGTCCCTCTCCACTCCGATCTCGTTCACAGCAGAACAACTCCTCCGAGCCGCTCGAATCTACGGGATGGGCCCTAGGATACCGCAGGCGCGGCGCGGGGCGCTCCACAGCTGCCGCATCACGTGCTAGAGCGGCGTCGACAAGAGGGACGAGAGAGCCTCGATCGAGAGACGGAGGTGCAGGCGCGATTCCGACGCGTCGCGGAGCGAGGCGGTGTCTCGAGCGAAGCGATACGGTGCGAGCGGGTCGGCCGGGTACTTGTTCGGGCGAACCCCGATCCATTCGAGCGTCGCGCACGGGGAGATCAACTCGGTCCACGCGTCGAGCGGGACGGTGTCGGGACTGCGAGCGAACGAGGGAAGGGGCGCGAAGTAGACGATCTCGAGTGCAGCTGTGCGCAGAACGCTCTCAACCCGTTCGAGCCCGTCGGCCGTGTTGAACGGAAGCCAGAACCCCGGAATCCCGGCCTCGAGATTCGTCCTCGGGTTCAGGTGGTTGAACGAGTCGATCAGCAGCAGATCCGAGCGGGCTCCATCGCAGATCAAGTATGCCTCGTAGGCGAGGAGGCTGAACCCGATCGGATGGTCGCGGTGGATCTCCACGAGCGCAAGATCGCCTTCCGCGGCGTACGCGACAACGGCGCCGGCGAACGGCGCCGGACAACCCCATTCCGATTCCTCTCGGACGTCGATCCGATCCTCGATCTCCCACATTTCGAGATACTCGGTCGGATCGATCGCACCGAGCCCGCCGATCTGGAGGAAGACCCGCTCGTCGAGTCTGATCTGCGGCCAGCTGTAGGCGCAGTCGGCGAGGACGAGGGTTCCACCCGGGGCGAGGCGTTCGTGGACAAAGGCACGATAGCACGAGGGCAGATCGTGCAACTTGATACGAGCGAAGTCGACGTACTGCACCATCGAGCGATCGTGGATGGGATCGTAGTGGCAGACGACCTCAAAGTCGGCGGTCGGGTTGGCGGCGATGATGTCGGCCGCCACGGCGACGGATGTCCGCCGGTAGGCGTCGAGATCGTCCGGCTCGATCGTCGGATGGCGGAAGGCTAGCCCGAACGACGTCGTCAGAAACGGCGCCCCCAGAAGGGCCGCGAGATGGGCGACGGCCCCGTTCGGTGACCCGAGAATGATCGCTGGATACCTCTCTGTCCCCGAGTATTGGGCGACACACCACTCGGCGAGGGCATCGACCGAGACGTCCGCGGCGCGGTCGGGGGTGTGACCGAGCGACAGGCGCATTCCCCATTCGATCACCTTGATTCGCGCGCGTTCCGGAAGGAGGCTGACGATCCCGAGGAAGATCTCGCTTCCGCGCGGATACGATTCGAGGATGCTCCGTCCGACTCCGGAGAGCGACTCCGCCGCCTCGCGGACGACGCGGGTGCCCGAATCGAACGGGACGACAGCGACGTGATCGCCCTCGACTGCAGCCGGAGGAAGAAGTGCGACGAGGACCAGCAGAACGAGCGGGAGCCGCGCCACCGGATGGTTCATGGTCCGTCCTGTTCGAGCAGAGTGGCGAGGCGCTGCGGAAAGTCGGTATAGATTCCGTCGACGCCGGGCAGCCCGGCGGCATACTCCAATTGGCGTTGCGTGTTGTACGTCCAAACGATCACGTGGATGCCTGCTGTCTCCAGCTCGGTGAGGAGGCGATCGGTGAACCCGACCACGCTCGGGAGGTAGACGTCGGCGCCGAGCGCCGACAGCGTCTCGACGGGCCTTGCCGGCGGAAGAAGGGCCAACGCGCCGATCGGAATCTCGGGCTGCAATCGACGAACCTCGTGAAGGAGATCGTGATCGAACGACGAGACGAGCACACGATCAGCGGTTCCGATCTCATCGATCAGTGAGACGAGCTCGGCGGCGATGACGTCGCGGTCCACGTCGAACGGCGCCTTGAACTCGACGTCGATCAACCAGTCGTTCGCGGCGACGAACCCGAGCGCCTCTCGCAGCGTCGGCACCGGCTCGCCGATGTACGAGTCGCGTGTCTCGGCGGGCACGTTTCCCGCCGCGATCTGACCGAACGGATCGACTTCGAGGAACCAAGAGCCGGCGTCGAGGGCTTGCACCTCGGAGAACAGGAAGTCGGCCACCCTCCACGGCGACCTCTTAGGGTAGACGGCTTCGGCGTCGGTCGTCCGGTCGAGCGTCTCGTCGTGCATCAGGACCAGGACGCCGTCTTGCGTCCGGCGAACGTCGACGCCCCAGACGTCGGCGCCGGCATCGAGGGCGATTCGTCCTGCCTCGAGCGTGTTCTGCGGCGCCAGCGACGATGCGCCGCCGTGTGCCACATTCAGAATCGTCTGCCTCGGCGGATCCCCCCGACGGAAGGGAGACGACGAGGCCCCGGCGGCCGGCGTCCACCAAGACGCCGCTGCGAACAGCGTACAAGCGATCATTGCGCGGGTGGAAAGGGCGGCGATCCCCCGCAACGGTCTGCGGCCTGCAATACGATGCGAGCGGAGTTTCGAGCCGGCTAGGTCGACGGAGTGTACCCTCCGAGACGCCGCGCGCGTTCTCGGCAAGACGGCCTTCTGATTCACGCGATCCTCCGTTCGGAGCGGTTCGACTCCTCCTCGGATGATGGCGCGGGACGCCGATCACGGCAAGCCCGAGATTCCCCGCTGATTCTCGGATACGTGAGGCAACGCCGTCGAACAGGACGGGGGGATGGGAATTCAGTCCATTGGGTTGTTCCCGACACGGACGAGGAAAGAACATGAGGGACCAAGGGAACACACCGGAGGGGAGTCGGAGCGGAGGTGGCCGAGCGTGCCGTCTGCTTCGGGCCTGTGAAGCGGATCGGCTACGAGTATCGCGAATGTCACGGACACGTGTACGCGGCCGCCGATCCGAAGAGACTTCCGGAGGACGCCGTCGGCGTGAGAGTTGCGGGGGGATCGGAGATCCAGGCCTTCGTGTTCGGCACGCACACCTCAGAGCGGCCGATCTACATCGCCCCGGCCCATCGCCATTGCTGGGAAGCTCCTCTGGACAATCCATGCGGCGAAGACGTAGTCGGGGCCGCGAGAGAGAGTCCCGGCGTCGTGGACGACGCCGAAGAGGCGCTGTCCGCCTACCGCAGAAGCATGTCAGCGACGGTCACGTCCGGGTGATGCGTGGGCTCGGACGGCGGGGCGCCCTGCAAGGTGATCGCCCTCTCGGGGCACCAGAACATGCAGCCGTAGCACATTTCGCAATCGCCATGCCACACGGGACGTCCGTCTTCGAGGCGGACGTTCTGGCGCGGGCAGAGTCTGGTGCAGATTCCACAGGACGTGCAGGCATCCGAGGCAGAGAACCCAGAATCCGCCTTCTGAAAGCTCCGGATCGCTCCGGCATAGATCGGCGAACTGACGAGGTTGACAGCGAGGTTGCTCGTCTCCGGACGGTGATCGTGCTCGGCGGCGACCGTCTCGATGATCTCCGGGAGCCGCTCGCTCGCTCGTGCGGGAACGTCGTTCCTTCCCAGCCAGCCGATGAACTTGATGATCGCCATCTCGTCCATCCCGGGCAGCTTCGGAAGGAAGTCGCCGCGGACTGCGAATCCGGCGTTCAAGTCGGACCCTTTGCTGCGTAGGAGTTTCTGGATGGTCGTCAGCGTTCGCCCCGGGGTTCCTCCACACGTGACGACGGCGAAGACGTACTGTTCCTCACGCAGTTTCAGGCGCTTCGCGAAGTCGGTCACCATCCGCGGCGGTCCCCACGCGTAGACGGGAGTGATCAACCCGATCCGCTCCTCGTCCGCTCCTGTGTATCCGGCAAGGTGCTTGGCCATCGGGACGATCTCGGCATCGCCCAGGCCGTCCACGATCGCTCGGGAAATCGCCAGCGCGTTGCCGCTCCCGGTGAAGTAGAAGATCCTCGTGGTCATGTCAGATGCTCCTTCTCCTGGCAGATGATTCCGTTTGCTCATCGTCTCTTCGAAGGAGCCACGATGCAAGCCGCCCGCGCAGCCGCGTCTGCGGGCCTGCCTTCTGTGGTATAATGGTTCCGTCCGAATGAGAAGGGCAAACCCGCCGAAAGACGGGCACGCAAAGTCGCGGATCTACGGGAGGTTCCTACGATGGCCGGACTGCCGAATCGGGCCTTTCCATTGGCCCTCACGATGCTCGTACTCACCATGGTTTCGCTGCTCGGCTCCGCGCAGGACGTCCAGACACCTCCGGGGGTAATCGAGCCGGTTCTCGACGTTCAGACCGATTCGACGACGCTTCAGCAGGTCACCGATATCGTTGGGACCAATCCGGCGGCAAGCGATGAAGAGAAGGCCGGCCTCATCGATCTTCTCGTCACAGCGGTAGATCAAGGGACGTTGGACATGTTCCTCGTTGAGGAAATGCTCGCCGGCGTCGGCTGGGAGACGCTCGATGAGGGGATCAAAGAGATGATTTCCTTGATCGGCGAGACGCTCGCCGCCTACCTGGACGGAGCGATCGAGGATCCGATCGCCGGGCTCTTGGACGCGTACAACGCGACCCTCACACCGGACGGGATCGTCAACGCGATCACGAAGGCCGGAGCGTCATCGGAGACGATCAGCCAAGTCCAGAGCCTGGTCGCAAGCGGGATTCCGCCCGGCATCGTTCTGCGGGTGACCAAGGCGGGATTGCGGGACGAGAGCTTCGATGTCACGCAGATTCTCACCGATCTGGGGGCACTATATGCGGAGGACCCCCAGACCTCACCGGGCCAAGTCGCCAACGAGGCGACCGGGAACGGCTCGTTCAAGCATCAGGAGCAAGAGGAGAACGAGAACGGGGTCGACGCCGAGAGCGGCCCGGGTTCGCGTGAGTACCGGGAGGAAGAGACGAACGCAAACGACCCGGCCGGCGACCGCGGGAACGGCAAGTCCGCCGAGAAGACGAATCCGAAAGACAAGGAGAAGAAGAACGGCTGACCGGTGGGGTGCCGTCCGACCGGGGCGTGGAGCATTGCCGAAGGGATCCGAGTGGCCTTCGAGGGCTTTGCACCCCGCGCGCTAGCAGGACGGCGCTGTCGAAACTAGGCCATCTTCCGGGTTCGGACCTCGATGTCGCCTTGGTCGGCCAACAGCCTCCGGAGATCTGATGGGTCGGTCTCTCCGTAGTGATACGGATAGAGGATTCGCGGACGCACGGCGAGCGCGACGTCGGCGACCATCTCCGGGGTCATCGTGTACGGAAGGTTCATCGGAAGGAATGCGACATCGATGTTCGTCTGGCTCTTCAACTCCGGCATGTTCTCGGTGTCTCCGGCGACGAGAACGCGGAGATCGCCGAATTCGATCACGTAGCCGACGCCGGCTCCGCGTGGATGAAACGGTTCCCCGTTCTCTCGAGTGTGAACGAGGTTGTATGCGGGAATCGCCTCGAACGTCAGGCCGAGGACCTCGCGAACGTCTCCCTCCGAGATCACGATCCCGTCGACCGCTTCGGCACACCGCGCGGTGAGGACGACGTCGGTCTCGGGCGTTCGGAGCGCGCCGAGGGCCGCCGGATCGAGATGATCGCGATGCTCGTGCGTGATCAGGACGGCGTCTCCCTTCGGCAGCGTCGAGTAGTCGGCGACGCGGCTGAACGGATCAACGTAGATCCGTCGCCCGTCGTAGGTGAACAAGAGCGAACCATGGCCGAGGAACGTGATCTCCAGTTCCCCTTCAGACGTGGAGATTCGATCGACTTCGAACGGCTGCATCGGACACCTCCTCAAGCTGTCGGATGGATCACTCCCCGAGAATCGGCGCAGCGGCGAAGAGCATCACGTGACGGCAGTTCTTGCATGCAAGGGCAAAGAACGCGGCCTTCGACGGCGTCGCTTTCTTGTTCTCGAGGTCGAGATCGAGACCGGCGATGATGCTTTCGTGGACCTGCCAGCCGACGTTCGCTCCACAAGCCGGACAATCGGATCGGACGTTGTGTTTCTTCAACCACTCGGTGAGTGCTTTCTTCTGTTTGTCATTGATCGGCAACAGCGAACCCCCTTTCGCGGAAGGGTACGGGCCGGGCACGCTTCTGTGCAACGATTCACGGTCGCTCTTCCTCGAGAGGCCGCCGGCTATACTGAGAAGATGGAGGCAACGTGATTCCAGTGAATCCGACCGAAGAAGTGATCCCGCGAGAGATCCTCGATCAGATGCACGACGGCGTCTACCTGGTCGATGCCGAGCGGGCGATCCGGTTCTGGAATCGGGCGGCCGAACGAATCTCCGGTTACAGGGCGGACGAGGTCATCGGTTCGCGGTGCTCCGATGGCATCCTGATGCACGTCGATGAAGACGGGAAGAACCTGTGTCGTGAGGGGTGTCCGCTCGCCGCGACGATGACCGACGGCGATCCGCGCGAAGCCGAGGTCTATCTGCACCACAAAGGTGGCCATCGAGTGCCCGTACACGTTCGCGCCGCTCCGTTGAGGGACGCTGCCGGGCGGATCGTCGGCGCCATCGAGGTGTTCTCCGACAATTCGGCCCGTTCCGCAATGCGAAGCGAGATCGAGGAGCTGAAGCGGCTCGCCTTGTATGACGCGCTGACGGAGGTCGGGAATCGCCGCTACGCGGAGATGGCACTAACGGCTCGAAACGACGAGCTGGACCGCTACGGATGGACGTACGGCGTGCTGGTCGTCGACATCGACCGGTTCAAGTCGTTCAACGATCGGTTTGGCCATGACATCGGCGACCGCGTCCTGCGAATGGTGGCACAGACTCTGGTGGCGAATGTGCGGTCCTTCGACGTCGTTGGCCGATGGGGCGGTGAGGAGTTCGTCGTCGTCATGGAGAAGGTGGATCTGACTCAGCTCGGCCGACGGGCGGAGCGGTTGCGTCGATTGGTCGAGTCCTCGGCCCTATCGATCGACGGAGAGCGACTCTCGGTCACGGTCTCGATCGGCGGGACGATCGCCCGCCCCGGCGAGGGCTGGAACGAGACATTCAAGCGAGCCGACGAGCTCCTCTACCGGAGCAAGGAGACGGGGCGGAATCGCGTGACGTACGATCCGCCACGTTCCGAGAGGCCAGACACGGAGATGCTATAGCGCCTCCAGGGCGCGGGCGATCGCCTCGCGGATCCCATCCTTCGGCGCCTCGTACCCCCATCCGATCTCGTCGCCGTTCACGTAGATCCCGCGCTCGATCCCGCATTCGAGAAGGACACCACGATCGTCGGCGCAGAACTCGTTCAGAACGACACGGTCCCCGAACTCCGCGCAGGCGTCGCGGACGCGCTGGGCCTCGATGCCGCTCGTCGGGCAGAAGTCGTTCCAGAAGAGATCGACGACCAGCTTCTTCGGGACGGGCCGAAAGGTGTACTTGGATTCCAGGAACCGCGGACGAACGGCATCGGCGACGAACGGCCTCCAGAGCAAGATGGCCCGGTCGCGTTCGGCGACCGCCTCGTAGCCGAGATGTTCGTAGAAGGCGGCTGGGAGGAACCACTCGGCGCCCGGAAGATCGCGGAACCCGATCGTCGTAACGCCCTTCCTCCCGGAGCGTCGGGCGTCTTCCTCGATCGCCTCGATCAGTCGACGGCCGATCCCGGCCTTCGTGCCGCCCTTCGTCACATAGAGACACGGGATGACCATCAGGTCCTCGCCGAGTGGCCCCCACGATGCGACGTCGATCGGAACCCCATAGGCGAACCCGACGCGCACGGCGTCTAACAGCGCCGCCTTGATGACCGCTCCCCGATCGATGAGATCGTGGAAGAGTGCGCGACGTCTGCGTCCACAGGCGTCCGTCTCGTCGGATTCGTTCACGTGTGAACAGGTCGAGACGAAGTACTCGTCCTCCGGAAGCATGTCGCGAACGACGATCTCGGCCATCGTCACCTCCGTCCGTCCGGAATCGTAGCCGGACCGCCGCGGGCCTGGCAAGACGGACGAAGCTGGAGAGGCCGGTCGGTGACGCTACACTCTGTCTCGAAGGAGGCGCAATGAACCCTGTCCGGATCGAAGACCTGCTCACCTACAGATTTCTCTCCGCGCTCGAGGTCGCGCCCGACGGCCGCCACGCGGCGTTCTTCGTGAAACATGCCGCGCCCGAGGCGGACGACTACGCATCGAACATCCACATCTGTGATCTTGAGACGCTCACATCGAGCCAATTGACCCGCAGTGGCAAGGACTCCACCTTCGTCTGGAGTGCGGACGGAGAATCCCTCTACCTTCTGTCGAAACGGATCGAAGTCGAGGACAAGTCGGTCCTCTTTCGGATCTCGCTCGAAGGCGGCGAGGCGGAGAAGGTTGCGACCTTGCCGCACAGAGTGGAGGGGCTCTTCCGATGCGATGACGAGGTGGTCGTCTACACGGCCCGCGTTCGGCTCGACGACGGCGACGCCGAGGAAGACGCCGAGGACTACGAAGTCCTCGAAGAGATCCCGTTCTGGATGAACGGGAAGGGGTTCACGAGCCGCAAGCGCCTCCACCTGTTCCGGTTCGATCGGGCGAGCGAGACGGTGACGGACCTGAGCGACGCAACCCTCGAGATCGACGACGTCGACCTCCGCGGCGATCGAGCCGTCGTCGTCGGACGTCGATTCGACGGAGTCGCTTCAACCACTCATGAACTCTGGCTGATCGAGACCGACCGGGGCGCCCGACGACGGATCCCGCTTCCGTCGCTCCGGATCGACGCCGCTCGCTGGCTCGACAATGGGACACTCGTTGTGGCGGCATCGGACATGGCCGAGTTCGGCCTCGGCCAGAACCGCGAGATCTTCACGATCGACATCGAGTCCGGGAAGATGATCTCACTGACGCCTGATTGGGACAAGACCGTCGGGAACTCGATCGCCGCGGATTGCCGCCACGGTGGCGGACCGGTCCTGCGGGTTCGGGACGGTCGAATCTTCGTCACGGTCACCGAACGAACCCGGGTGAAGCTTGTTCGGATCGTCGCCGGCCAGGCGCCCCAGATCGTCGTCGAGTCGCCCGGTTCGATCGACGCCTACGATGTGCACGGCGACCTCGCTCTGACGATCGAACTCCGTCCGGACGCGCTGGAGGAGGTCTATGTGTATCGCGCCGGAGAAGGCCAGGCGATAACTGATCTAAACGCTCCATCGCTCGAGGACCGCAGCCTGTCGCCCCCGGAGGCGTTTCCGGTTTCGTCGGCCGACGGGACCGATCTTGACGCGTGGGTGATCCGACCGGTCGACTTCGATCCATCGCAGAAGTATCCGACGGTTCTGACGATCCACGGCGGCCCCCGCGCCGCGTACGGCGAGGTCTTCTTTCACCAGATGCAGGCGATGGCCGGGCTCGGATATGCCCTCCTCATCTCCAACCCGCACGGCGGATCGGGACGTGGAAACGAGTTCGCCGACGTACGCGGCAAGTACGGGACGATCGACTACGACGACCTGATGGCCGTGGTCGACGCCGCCGTCGATCGATTCCCGTTCATCGACGGAGAGCGCCTCGGCGTGATGGGCGGCTCGTACGGCGGCTTCATGACGAACTGGATCATCGGCCACACCGATCGGTTCCGGGCGGCGGTCTCGCAGCGTTCGATCGCCAACTGGATCCACAAGTTCTGCACCACCGACATTGGCTACTACTTCAACCGGGATCAGATCGGGACGACGCCTTGGGAGGACGGTGGAACCGACAAAATGTGGTGGCACTCGCCCCTTCGCTACGCCGACAAGGCTGCGACGCCGACGTTGTTCATCCACTCCGAACAGGACTACCGTTGCTGGCTACCGGAGGGGATTCAGATGTTCACCGCTCTTCGCTACCACGGCGTGGATGCACGGCTGGTCATGTTCCGAGAGGAGAACCACGAGCTCTCGCGCAGCGGGAAGCCGAAGCACAGGATCCGCCGGCTGGAGGAGATGATCGCCTGGTTCGACAGACTTCTGAAGGACGGTGCGTGATCGACTTGCAGGCAGTGGGCCCTCGGCCAGGGAGCTCGTTTGGAACGCTTGTTTCGAGAATGGCGATCCCCTGAAAGGATCCCCATGGCGTCCGTGAGGCCCACGTGGGTCGAGATCGAGGGGCTGACGAAGCGATTCCGCGACGTGACGGACGTCGACGGCGTCTCAATCGTGATCGATCCGGGAACGTTCCTCGCCGTCGTCGGCCCGACCGGAAGTGGGAAGACGACCCTTCTCCAGCTGGTCGCCGGACTCGAAACTCCGAGCGCCAGCAAGACTCGGTTCGACGGTGAGATCGTCGATCGATTGGGCCCGAGCGAGCGGCGGGTTCGGATGGTCTTCCAGGACGGCGCGCTCTTCCCTCACCTGGGCGTCCACAACGATCGCGGCATCTCGAATCTCGGTTTTCCCCTCAATCTGCGCCGTCTCTCCGGTGAAGCGCTGAGAAACGTCGTTGAGGGGATCGCATCGCGAGTCGGCATCGGTCACAGGCTCTTTCCGCGACGTCCGAGGGAGCTCTCCTCTGGGGAGCGCCAGAAGGTCGCGTTCGGCCGGGCGCTCGCCCTTCCTCCTCGCGTCCTCCTTCTCGACGAACCGTTCACCAACCTCGACTCGGTGAATCGACTGCGAGCACAGAATGAACTCGAGCGCGAGCGCGCGGATCATCCGGTCACGACGGTCCACGTGACGCACAGCCTCTCCGAAGCGTTCTCACTTGCGGACCGAGTCGTCGTGATGGATGAAGGGCGATTCGTTCAAGGACGGGATACCGGAAGAGATCGTGCGTCGGCCGGCGAACCAGCTTGTTCGAGACCTCGTCGAGAGCAGCCGGTCCGTCTGAGAAGACGCGATCGGACCGATGTCGCCCGGCCGTCGGCACGGAGACGTTGGGCCTCGGGTGGAGTTTCGAGCAGGCGCCGGAGTATCTGGACTCGACACTCCGTTACGACCGCAGCACGGCCGACCTTGGCGGGTTTGAGGCCCGGACCGGCTTCGCCGCTTCCGACTCCGTATCCGAGGCATCGGCGGCGAATGCTCGAACCTCCTACGTTCTCCGGTGGACCGGAAGCCACATCGGGATTCCGTGCATGCAGGCCTCGTACTCGCCGCCGAACCGTGCTCGCAGGAGTTTTTCCTCGTTGCGCGGGAGGAAACAGATGGTCAGGGGCCAGCCTCCCGCTCCGATGAGAGACTGCGTGAGGAAGATCAGGCCGACCTAGTGAAGGATCTCGCTCACGTACATCGGATGCCGGACGCCGCGGAGACACCGCGTCGCACGACGTGCGGTCTCTCGCGTCTCTTCGAAGATGATCCGATGACTGCCGAGCGCGAGAAACGCCGCGAGGACGAGCAGAAGCGCTCCAGTTGGGACACGAACCACAATCGGCACGACATGGTTCGCGAACATCGTCAACTGGCGGAAGAACAGGTTCGCGATCCAACCGGCGAAGAAGAGCGCGGCGAGCACGAGTCGCCCGACATCCGTAAGGGCGTGTTCTCCAGTTAGGTCGGTCCTGAGCGGACCGACGAGGGCGTGGGCGGGTGGTGTGCCGGTTGGACAGCCGGTTTGTGATGATCGGTTCTGCAGATTAGCATGATGTGAAGGCTTCATCCTGTCCTTCGACGAACGGGAGGATCAAGATGCGAACGGCGGTGGCTGTGAGCGGGCTCGTGTTTGTCGCTGTCGGCGTCGCATCCGTCCTGGTGCTTTCAGACGGCACGCCGGGCGAGGCCGGTCCGTACGCCATTGGGGAGGTCACGACGGAACTTGCGGACGACGAACGGGAACGCTCGATGGAGATTCTCATCTTCTATCCGCTCGGTGCGGTGGAGACGCCCGACGTCGGATACCCGCTCGTCGTCTTCAACCACGGCTTCCTCCTCTCAGGCCAGGGGTATCGTTCGTACGGCGAACGTCTCGCATCGCACGGGTTCGTGGTGGCTCTCCCGACCTTCCCGATGACGCTTCTGAACGTTCATCACGGCGAGTTGGCGGAGGACGTGCGATTCGTGATCGACGCCTGCCTCGCAGCGAGCGCCGACGAGGGTCATCCTCTGTCGGGTCTGATCGACGAGGAACGGATCGGCGTCTCCGGGCATTCGCTTGGCGGGAAGCTGAGCCTACTCGAGGCGGTTTCCGACGATCGTGTTCGAGCGGCGGCGTTGCTGGATCCGGTCGATGGCGGGAGTCCGATTCTCGTGGATCCCAAACGGTACCCGAGCGTCGCACCGGAGCGGATGGCGGAACTTCGAATCCCCCTCCTGCTGATCGGAGCCGAGCTCGGCTCGAAGGCGGTATTCTTCACCGCGTGCGCGCCCGAGACCGAGAACTATCAGCGGTTCTTCGAGGCGGCGAACTCGCCGGCGATCGAGGTGACGCAGCTCGGCGTCGGCCACGGCCAGTATCTCGATGGGGGATTTGAGGCGATGACGTCGACGTGCGCCGTCGGGGACGTCTCGAGCGAATGGGTTCGCAATTCGTCTGCCGGCTACCTGACGGCGTTCTTCCTCGGGGTGCTAACGGGATCGCAGACTGCGCTCGACTGGCTCGACGCGCAGCTGGCGTTTGACGAGGGGGAGGGCCGCATCCTCGTTCGCCGCAGATAGACGCGCCGGAGGAGTTCCGGTTCCACGGCTGCCCGTAACTCCGATTCTCGATCCGCAGTGACCGACCGCCTCCTGGCACACGTCGATGCGAACGTGTGCGTCCGGATTGCTCGCTCTGCCTGCTTCCTGCAGACTGGTCATCGTTCACATGCAAACGCCGACGCGTCTTGGGAAGGGTCCGATGCGCAAACGCACAGGGCACAGGATCGAGCGCCTGACTGGAATCATCAGATGGCCGCCGCCGCTCTGACGGTCAATCGACAGAAGAATACGATCCATCTCGTGACCGAGGCGGACGTGACGGAGTCGTGTCGCCCGGCAACACCCGCACCGTCGGCGAGCGACTGTCGCTGACCGCCTACGTCGTGACCTGCCTCCGCGAGCCCTGGAGGCGTCAACGCGTTCCGCAGGCGCGGGAAGGCCATCCTGTTTGACGATCTCACGATCAGCGGCGTTCTCGAGTCGGCGGCGATCCGGGCAGCAGACCGCAAGACCTATCGCCAGATTCACGATGAGCTCCGAACGGCACGGCGCGGTCCCAAGAGGCGGGACCTCGGCTCGTCCGCGGGCTTCGCCTGGAACCGCCTTCTCCCACCGCTCCCTCTACGAACGTTCGTTCGCCTGGCGGCCCGCAACATCGGTGTGCGGAGGCGGTTCGGGGTCGGCGGCGTCACTGCGGTCGGGATGTTCGATTCGGGGCTGTTGTGACCGATTTCTCTGACGAATGCGGCCGTCACCGTGACCATCGGAGCCATCGCCAAGCGCGCGGAGCTCACCGATGGCGAATGGCAGGAGCGCGAGCATCTCTGTCCGACGATCTCGTTCAACCACGATCTGACGACGGAGCGCCCGGGAGGGCCGGGCGCAGTCATGGACGAGATCGTGACTGCACACGGTCCCGAGGGCGGAGACGAAGTCCGAACACCGAGCGCCCCCGCGTCGATGAAGAGCGAGCGTCCCCTTACTGCCCGTCGGGCTCCTCAAAATCCACGAGCGCGACGTCTCCACCGGTGCCCGAGCAGGCGAGGGCTTCGCCGCACGGGTGGAACGCGATGGACGAGACGGCACCGTTCATGAATCCGATGACGCCGCCCAGGAACTCGCATGGCTCGACCCGGATCGCGTTGATCAGGCCGTCCTCCGTGCCCACCAAGACAAAGTCCGAGCGCGGCGAGAGCGCCAGGTTCTCGATCCCGGTACCAAACATCCACTGACACTTCATGTCATCGCCCGCCCTCATGTCCCAGCGTGTGACGTCACCTCCGGCATTTCCGGACAGGAGGATGCGTCCGCCCGACGATGGGCAAGCCAGCGCCGAGACCGCGCTGTCAGAGCCGCCTTGGGACGAGAGGACGCGGCCGGATTGCGGGTTCCAGAGCTGTAGCTCACCCTGTGAGAACCCAATCCAGAGGGCAGGAGCCGGATCCGAGGAGTACGCGAGTGCGGTGACGGTCCTGTGAGTGCTGAGGGCGACGTCCGGAGCCGAAGCGACCGCGACCCCCTCCAAGAGGTTCCAGCAGTAGACATACCCTGCGTGTGTCCCCACCGCGAGCTGTCGGCCGTCGGGATGGATCGCGAAGCTCGTTGCTGAAGATCCGGGAGCCGACAGCATCTGAATCAAGTCGAGCGTCTCCGTGTCCCAGAAGGTGATCGTTCCGGAGGTCGATGCCGCGACCAACCGGCTCCCGTCCGAGATGTATGTCACGGCGAACAGCGGCGCCCCATCCACCGGTCCGAGACGGATCGGCTCGTCTACGGTCTCGAAGAGGTCCCAGAGCACGAGCGAACCGTCGCCACAGGCGCCGGTTAGCGCCGTACCATCGGGAGAGAACGCAAGGTCACTGCACGGCGCCGTGTGGCCCTCGAGACGACGCGCGGCGAGTCGCTTCGACGACGGAATGGGAGGGCAGGGAACGAGCTCACTTGATCCGGGGAGAGGCGCTTCTTCTGAGCCGACCGCGCGGCTCATCGGAGTCATGAGAGCAATGACAATCAGTACCGGGAGTAGTGACTGTTTCACAATCCCATAAGCCGACATGCCACCTCCCTCAACTGACGGTGGGGCTTCGCAGGCTGAGCCACCCGTGTGCCCGCGGCACAACAAATCGGTATCGACTCGTCCTCATTCATTGCCAGGAACGAAGAATGGGTTGGGATCACCACCAGGATCACATCCACATCCGCGGAAATACTCGCGCACTCGGTCCCATTCTCTCTCGATCCAGGCGTCGCCAATCGGCGTGCAGGACGTCCCGAAAACCGGATCACAGATCCACCACTGGCAATACTTCGTGTAGTGCCAAAGCTGTATTTCATCGAGGCCGAAAGGCCATGTCGTACCGCACTCACTGACATGGGAGACGCACTCGTACTCGCTGTACACGAAGGCCGGCACGATCACGCACTGAATCTCGGGGAAGCCAGGCAATTCGGCGAGTGCGCCAAGCGACACGATATACACGCCGACGGCCACTACGAAGACCGGATACCGAAGCCTTAACACCATCCGTCACCTCCTCACATTTCTGCATGTATGAGATGTCACGATTATACATACCGTACGCGACAAGACAAGAGTCGCAAGGACTAGTCGGTTACTGATCGAGCTCGGAGAGCGTGCTCCAACAAGGCTAGCGCCGAGCTCGGGTCGGGCTCGTGTCTGCTTCTTCACGGATGAGTCCGTCGACGATTCATCGATTCATCCCCCAACCGGCCGACATCCTCGCGAGCGGCGACGCCGTTCGAGATGTGACCGCCCGGGCGATCGCGCTCATTGACTTCGATCGCTGCCGCCCGGATGCTCTGTGGGAGGTGAGCGGCGATGCTCCAGGCGGTCGAACGGCTCGAGATCAAGATCATCGTCGACAACTATGCGGATACGCTCCTCGCTTCGGAACCGGGGGTGGAACGACAGCCGGTCGGAGTCGACGGCCGCCTCCCGTCGGATACGTTGTTGGCCGAACACGGGCTCTGCCTGCTCCTGACGGCCTCATCCGGCGATCGACGGGCATCGATCCTGTTCGATGCCGGTTACAGTCCGATCGCCGCGCCGCGGAATCTCGATCGGATGGAACAGCCGCTCGACTCGGTCGACGAGGTCGTGATCAGCCACGGGCACGAGGATCACGTCGGGGCGATCATCCCCCTCCTCGAGCGCCTCGGTCGCCCGACGCTCGTGATTCACCCCCACGCGTTCCACACGCCACGCCACTTCCGTAGCGAGGACGGGACCCTGTACCGAATTCCCGAACTCCCGGGGCGAGTGGCGCTCGAACGTCGCGGGATCCGAATCGTCGAGAGCCCGAACCCAACGTTGGTCGGTGACGGCCTGTTCCTCGTCACGGGGGAGATCCCGCGCGAGGCTCCGTTCGAGCGTGCGCTGCCCGGCGCGGTGCAGCAAGTCGATGGAGAACTGGTTCCTGATCCGGTGATCGACGATCAGGCGATCGTCGTCGACATCGAAGGGCATGGCCTCGTCGTGATCTCCGGGTGTGCGCATGCGGGCATCATCGACACCACCCGGTATGCGCGGACGCTGACCGAGATGCGACCCGTGTATGCGGTCGTCGGGGGATTCCATCTGAGCGGCGAACTGCTCCGAGACGCGATCACCCCGACGATCGACGCTCTCCGGGCCGAGAATCCCGCCCGGATCGTTCCGATGCACTGCACCGGGGTCGACGCCACATCCAGAATGCGCGCTTCGTTCGGCGAAAGATGCAGTATCAGCGCTGTCGGGACGCGGCTTCGCCTCCCGTTCTAGCGGACCTCGACCGAACGGAAGGCCTTGCCGGATGCGGCCGGCGCTGACACGATCGACGCCGGGAGGTGTATCTGAGGCGGTATCCCCGTTTGCTCTTTGACACACGGTGGATCCGTATTGCACGACTCGGAGGAGGTTCCCATGCGATCTCACAGCCTGCTTCTTGGAATGGCAGCGATTCTGGTCCTTTCATGTGTGGTTGTAGCGAACGCCGCTCAGGAAGAACCGAGCGGCGGCGGCGGTCCGATGCCGTCGATTCTGTTCCTGGATCTGAAAGGGCTCAACGCAGTGGTCACGGGTGCGGGCTATCCGCACGTCAACGAGGTGCTGTTCACAATCGGAGGAAGCGGATACGGCGACGTCGGCGACGACATCCGATTTGGCGGGATCGGCGGCGGCGGTGAGACGACGACGTCGAATGGCGGCCGCACTTCTCGCCTCCGCTTCGAGTACTACGGCCTGATGGTCGAGAAGGCTGCTGCGAGCGATTCGGGGCTTACGGTCGTCCTCGGCGCGACCCTCGGTGGGGGAAACCTCGATCTGCAACTGATCGACCGGTTTCCGAGCTCGTTCGACGATGCCGTCGGCACGCCGTACGTCGCGTCGATGACCAAGGACTTCTACATGGTCCAGCCGTACATCGCGTTCGAGGCGGTGCCGTTGAGCTGGATGACGACCCGGTTCCAGTTGGGTCTGATGTGGGCGCTGACCGACGGATGGATGTTCGAAGAGGTCGAGTTCTCGGGGCCCCCACGGACGTTGACCGGGGTCGTCGCGTCGCTGACGATCCGGTTCGGAGGGCCCGGAGCACATCGCGAAGACGAGCCCCTCGAGGAAGACGCTGACGATCAGCCGCTCCCGGAGAGCGACGGTGAGACATCTCCGGAGGAACCGGTCGGCGATTCGCAAGACTCGATATGGCGATCCGGAGAGAATAGGGCTTAGCAGGTCTCCGAGTTGAGGGGATCAGATCGCGCGTTCAGCTTGGGCGGTGATGGCCTGTCTCGTGACGTCGGGGTGGCGGTAGTGATATCCTGATTTGCGATTCCTCCCTGAATCGCCTCTCGCGGGCACCAGTTGACGCACGCCAGGCAGTTCTCGCATCGGTTCTGCCAGACCGGCCTTCCGTCCGCCATCTCGATGTTGTCGACCGGGCAGACGCGAGCACAGATCCCGCAGCCGTTGTACGCGGCGCTCACCGTGAACGCTCGGTCACTGACGGGAATCAGGTCCTCGACGGTGCCCCCGAAGGAGAGGGGGGTGTTTGAAATCTCCTCCATGTATCGGACGGTCATGCGACGCAGGAGCCCCTTGAACGGCGTCAGAACGGTCTGGAGCGGAACGTTGCCGTAGAACGTCCCCGTCCTTCGCGCGTCGATCTATCAGACGACGAAGTCGGTTCACTTCTCGGCCCGCCGGTAGACCCACGCCTTGTTCTCCCAGCGTTTGCGAAACACGCTCTGCGGCATGTGCATCCCAAAGCCGGCTGCCAGCCTCTTCCCGCGCGATCGGAGGATTTCGCCCAAGGTCTTCAGAGACGCGCCGGCCGCCCCGCCGTAGGTCGCGATGCCGAAGACATACTTCCCGTCCGTGTCTCCGAGCCTCTCGGCGAATCGTCGGACGATGTTCGGCAGATCGGCGGAGGACCGACGTGGGAGCCCGGCCGAGTGATCCCTGGATGTCGGATCCGATTCCGATCGAGCCGTTCGTCGAGAGAATCGATTGACAAGGAAGGATTGTCACGGGGAGTGATGCCTGCGAACTCGCGCTCACTCAGATCTGATACAGGCCCGGTGAAAGCGCGCGAGACCCTCGACGGTGAATCCCGCAGACGCGACAGACGCTATCCTTCGCGTTCTCTCTCCGCTCGCTTTGCCTTCTTCGCGGCGCGTTTCTCCTTGATCGACTTCTGCGCGGTCTTCTTGTCGCTTGCACTTCGCTTGTCCTGGGTCTTGGCCATGCGATGCCTCCGATCCGGAATGGGTGCTCCAAGTCTACACCAAGGCAGGCCGCAATCCAGCGAGGTCTGGAGGGTGAAGCCCCATCCTGGAATGCGGCATTGCTCGCCCGCGCGAGGATCGGCGTTCGACTACTGCGGCGGCACCCAGGGGGTGCAGAACGACGACCGGACTCGAAGCGTACCCGTCGTCCATTTGCCGACCGACGATGTCAACGAGTAGGTCTCGTTCGGCTCGAGGAGACCGGGTTCCGTCTCGGGAGAGAATGTGGCAGAGAGGTTCGACGGCCACAGCTGTTCGTCCACCAGCACATCCACAACGATCACGCGAAGAACCTGGCTGCTCTGATTGCGAACGACGACGGTCACATCCACGCGATCGTCCGGGCGGTCCGCCGTGGTTACGCTCACGATCTCGAGCCACGCTTCTCCAATGACGATCGTCTGTTGCGCGGTGTCCGTCAGCCCGCTTGCGGTGTGGCGCACGCTGAGGCTGGCGACGTACGTTCCCTCCTCACGGTATATGTGCTCCGTGGTTCGGTCATTCCACTCGAAGCCGCGCGTCCCGCCATCGCCGTAGTCCCAGGCGACATCGTGCATGCCGGCCGACGGATGGTACAGCGGGAGACCGTCGCCGGTGAGTGATTCCGCGCTGCTGAATGCGTACCACAAGGGCGGGCGCAGATCAGGATTCAGTCCCATGTCGACGAGATCATCGTCGATCCCCACGGTCATGACAGCCTGCGGTGCGTTGCCCGTTCCACCGCCAGGATCTCCACCCGGGGAGAGTCCGAGCAGCTGGTCGATCAGGTCGCATCCGGAGACCAGGATGAGACTGACGAGCACTGCAGGAATCAGGAACTGCTTGAGAGCGGGCCGTGAACGAGAACGATGCACGATGGCGCCTCCCTTCGAGTCCTTGGATCCTACTGCGAATGGAGAGCAAGGAACAAGACGCCCGCCTGTTCTTAGGAACGGTCTGGTGTCGTTCGGAACGGGCCGATGCTGTCGTTCAACACGAGCGCCTCGGCTTCGCGGTATCGGTCGTTCAGTGCCTGCGTCTCGCAGTACGTCATTCAGAGGCGCTCGATCGGGACGGTCAGTTTCAACAGGCAGGAGGTCTTGAACCGACTCGATCGACGGAAGCCGGCGAACGACCTCGCGACCCGTAGACTGAACGTGCAGGAGACGATCGAGCGCGAGGGCTCCAGCCAACGGGATTCGGAGGCCATCCCACGATACACGACCACTTCTGAGTATCCGGCCCGACGAAAGGCGGCGCGAACGAACGCCAGTCGATGCACGCAGTACGCGTGGCGAAGCTCCTTCGCTCCCAGCCCGTCGAACAGATCCTGCGTCCGGACGATGGTGCCTGAATAGCCGACCAACCCCGATTCCGCCATCACGATCAACATGCCCTTGATCCATTCCCCGGAATCCGGGTTGAGTACGACCGCTTCCGCCGACTTCGCCTCGATCTGCGACAGCGTTTCCGATTGGGAGTTCAGGTATCGCCGGAGGTCGTGGGCCAGCTCCCTCGGACCGTCCCGAACGGTCAGATCAAGCGTTTGACCCTGCGCGAAGAAGCTCGATTCGCTCTCGAGCCAGCAGTCCGCGGCTCTCTCGGTCTCCGTGATCTCGCGGCCAACGGCACGTCGCGCGGCCTGGCTCGGCCGGATGACGAGCGGCTCGGACAATCGGTCTGCGAGCCGTCGAAGCCTGCGGACGCAGCCAGGAACCTTGCGATCCGAGGACCGTTCGAACTGATAGCGCGTGACCTTCTCGATCGGTACGTCCCAGCTCTTCCCCTCGTCCTCGAACGCCGTGATCCGCCACCGAAAGAAGCCGGACGTCTCGTCGATCGCTTCGATCACGCCCGGCGTCCGGCGGCCGTCGAGGAGCCGGCAGCGATTCCCCGGCACCAGGCAGCCGAGCTCTCCGGGTACGTAGGCGCTGTCAGGCTTACGATTCGGATCGGACTGGTGAACGGGCATGATGACCGATGTTGCACGGGATGCGATCAACGATCCGCGTGTTACTCACGATGTGCGATGGAGAGTCGTTCTCTCTGCGAGCAGACAGCGACGGGCACGATCGAACGCCGGGCGCGCATGGAGGACGAACGTCGTCACATCCGTTACTCTGACTGCCGCATTGAGAAAGAATGCGGGCGGCGGAGCGTTTCAGGGGCCTCGTCCGGGGAGGGCAGGATGTTTTCCATCATCGATCTGACGCAGACCTTGACCAACGAGAGCCTGAGCTATCCGGGAACGAGGACGGCATGGGCGGCGAACCGAGAGGACGTCAGAAGCGATCTGGCCACCCTGACGCGTTTCTCGGACTTCGATCCGCACGGCGGGACGCACCTGGACGCGCCGCTTCACTTCGCACCGGAAGGGCAGGATGTCGCCGAATTGCCGCTTCGCCTCTTCTCGGCAATCGTCGTCTCTGTCAGCGGATCGACGATCGACGTGGACGACATCCCGCACGCTTGTGCGGGGCGCGCGGTGCTCTTCTCGACCGGCTGGGAGGATCACGCTGGGGCACCTGACTACTACACGGACTTCCCGTTTGTCACGCCGGACGCGGCGAAGCTCCTCGTCGATCGAGGCGCCGATCTGGTCGGACTGGACAGCCCATCTGTCGATGGGGCGGAGGGCCATCCGCCGTATCCGGCTCACGAGACGCTGTGCGGGGCGGGCGTCTCGATCATCGAAGGACTGGTCACCTCCCCGCGTGCTGCTCGCTGTTGAGGGCAAAATGCTGCTGGCGGCGTTTCCGCTCAAACTCGCCGGAATCGAAGCCTCCCCGGTCCGCGCCGTAGCCCTCGTGGGCGACTCCGAGAGCGAGCGTCTCGACCCGGGGGAGCGCTTTGCCGGGGACCGCATCGTGTCCGAGAAGCTGAGCCCGGAGGCCTGATCGCGTGAGTCGTAGCCTCGAGTTCGGGTCGCGTGGACTCAGACACGAAGTTGCGGGCGTTCCTTCAACTGCTGGCCGGAACTGGGAGGCAGCTGTCCGCTTCGGAGCGTCCACGCGACCGCTGAATCTGGATGCAATTTCGGTAGTGTCAACCCGGGTGGTGATTCCGATGAAGTACTCCGTGAAGGAGGTCGCACAGATCGTGAGCCTCAGCATCGCTCGGGCAAAGTGCCCTTTTCATCCGATCAGGACGGAGCTCGACGGCGATCCTCGAGCCGGATGGCGAAGCGCAGCGCGCGCGGACGAGACATCCAACAGGAGGTTCGTGACCATCGCCGTGAGGACCGACGATGGCGAAGCACCCGAGGAGGAGCGGTGACTCCCGATCTTGTAGCGTTCTTACAGGAGACAATGCACCTCACGGACGACGAGCTCGTCGCAATCATTCAGGATCCCCACCAGCTCGAGGCGTTGTTGGACGTCGTGTTCGACGCGTAGCACGTGAGGCTGTTCGCTCTGTCCGAAGAGGAACGCGACTCGAACCTCTCGAGTCGGGTATTGTGTTCCTCGAGCTTCCGGAGCGACGCCTGCGTCGGAATCCTGCGAATCGAGAAGTCGATCCCGGGGTGTCGGACGAGAGACATTGCACGGACGATGACGAAGCCCGTACCTCTCGTCGCGGATCGAATGATGATCGATGAACTGGCAGGGGAGAGCAGTTGAAGGATTCATTGCGCACGGGAATCACGTTCGGATTGTCGTCTGCGGTGATCACTACGCTCGGCCTGATGGTCGGATTGAACTCCGGGACGAAGTCGAAGCTTGTGGTTTTGGGAGGCGTCCTCACGATCGCGATCGCCGACGCGTTCTCTGACGCTCTCGGCATTCACATGTCGGAGGAGTCGGAGAGCACCCGCACCAACAGACAGGTCTGGAGCGCAACCATTGCCACGTTCCTCGCGAAGTCGGGGTTCGCCCTAACGTTCGTTGTTCCGGTCCTCCTGCTTCCCCTGTCGACGGCCGTTATCACCAGCGTCGTGTGGGGACTCTTCGTCCTCGCGGTCCTAAGCTACCTGATTGCGAAGTCCCAGAAGAAGCGGCCGTGGAAGGTCGTCGGAGAGCACATCCTGATCGCGATTCTGGTCGTCGTCATCACATACTGGGTCGGCGAATGGGTCGCCACATTCACGGAGTGAGCCCGGCCCGCGTAGCCGGGAGGATCCCAGTGTTGCTGCAGCGCACCTTTGAAGTGTAGCCTCCGACCTATCGAAAGGAGGGAGGATGAGCGGAGATCGGAAGCACGACGCCTTCGGAGGCAGCCTCGCCGGCGTGCTCTGGTTCGGCGGGTGGCTGTTCACGATCGGATTCGCGCAACTTGTTTGGTGGAAGGCGATTCTTGGAATCGTCGTCTGGCCGTATTTCCTCGCGGTATTCCTGAGATAGTACAGACGAGGTATCCCGGGGACGCAGTATGGAGCTCTGCAGGAAGGAAGGCGGGGGTTCGTATTGTGTCCCTGGGTCCTTCCGAGATCACAACTCCTAGCAGAACGTTCGAGGGAGGTGAGATGAATGAGTGGCGTGAGAGAAGCGATGCGCGATGTCAAACGGGCGATGGGCGAGCTGTCGAAACAGGTTCCCGAGGAGATGGACGGGTTCAACCAGTTCATGGAAGCTGTTCTGAAACCCGGGAAGCTGGATCTCAAGACCAAGGAGCTGCTCGCCGTCGGGATGGGGCTCACAGCTCGCTGCAAGTACTGCATCGGATCCACACGCAGAAGGCGCTGGCCGCCGGTGCCACCCCCGAGGAGCTGTGGGAGGTGGCGACGGTCGCGGTGATGATGGGCGGCGGGCCTGCGATGACCTACGTCGCCGAGCTGCACAAGTCGCTGTCCGAGTTCGCCTCCGAGTAGGCAAGCGCACGAGGCGCGTCTCCGTCCTGACCCCTTCGCCGGAGACGAGGGAGTCGTCGCAGCTGCCTTTCTTTCGCGTCGAACTCCTGACCCCTAGAAGAAGTCCAATCGGATGGTGATGATGTCTGCAGAATCTCCGGTGAGGGCGCTCGTCGAACTCACCCAGTCTGTCGGGTTTCCGGCGCTTCCGAGGGACGTAGACCAGGTCTTGTACTTCAGTAGGTCGACTGTCACGTGCGCCTGTGATCCGTCCACGACGAAGTAGCGCGCGCCGCCCTCGGTGTGCGAGTAGGGGATGTTGTATCCGCGAATCTCGTGCACGTTGGTCCAGGCGAACCAGACGTTCGCCTGCGTCTGGCGCGCATAGAAGGACTCGATGTACTCCTCGGTCGCGTTGAGCCGCGCCTCGAAGTACGTGTTGGAGAAGTCGCCGCCGTCCCAACTCGCGATGACGGTCTTTGTCTCTGGGCTGTAACTGCCGTTCCAGAAGTTCATCGTCGTCCCGACGATGCCCGAATGACCGGACCCATACTGGGGGTCTTCCGAGATGGTCGCCGCCAGATGGAACTCCATCCCTCCGCTGACGTCACTCGGCACAACCCTGTGCACCGTCACCCATTGGAAGTCGACGTACTCCCATACACTGTCAACGAGGCCCAGGACGTAGATGCCCAACCGATTGTCGCCTTCGACCAGCGGCCACTTCCCGTCCGCCCCGAAGGTCAACCACTCGTCTCCGCGACGCACCTGGAATCCGAGCGTGTGATTGCTCGAGCCGGTGTCGAGCTCGATCTCCAGCCTGTCGCCGCTCACGGTCACTCCGTTCATGAGGGGAACCCGGCTGTCATCGTCTTGCACCACTGCCAAATCATACTCCGGGAAGACGTCGTCGCCGATCGTGCCGAATTCGAACTCGCTCCACCGCGCAGCGAGATGGGGCCACGAGACCAACGCTGACTTGGCGAAGTAGCGCACACTTTCATAGCGCACGCTATTCCCGGCATCGATTTCCTTCTTGTTAGCCCCCGACTCATACGCGTCGAACGTTCCGCCGCTGTAGGTGATCTTGCGCTCGGAGTGTCCAGGGTAGTTCGGATCCGCGACGTACAGCGTCCCGGTGTCGGCGTCTGCCTTGTAGACGATCATCGCGTGTCCGCCCGATGTACTGTAGATGGACACGTACTGCGGTTCGCCGGTGACCAGCATCGCGTACAGGAACGCCCTCCAGTTCAGGGCATCATCGGAACTCCCGAGTTTCTTGATGATTTCGCGCAGCCAGTTGTCCCAGTCGATGTCGTCCTGGATCGTCGATGCGAGCCGATAGCCGTAGCTGTCGTCGTACCAGAAATCGGGCGTGGGGGCGTCGCCGTTGTTGTCGAAGCGGTTCCACAAGGTCGACGTACCGTTCAGGGTCTTCTCGGTGTAGTACCACATGGCGGTAAGGGACTGACCAGCGCAGTGGCCTCCTGGTGCGATGTAGGAGCCCCGATTGGTGAACTGCCAATCGTCGGTCATCGGGCGGAACCCGGTGTCGAACGTACCGACCAGAAGTGAGTCCGCGATCATCCCGACGATGAACGTGGAGAAGTGAGTCGTGGCCACCGTGATCGATGTCGGCGACTCCGCCACCAGCGGCATCCCTTCGAGCTTCCCGCTTCGGTCGACGAAGAACCCCATCGCGAAGTGCCCGTCAGGAATGGTCACCGGAATCGTCACGGTCATGATGCTGTCGGCGAACGCACCGCCGTTGTCGACCTCGATCAGCGGGGTCAACGGCGTGACGTGAGGGTCTGGATCACCGGTGATTGGAACGTAGGAGACGTCAAACCTTTCCGAGGTCGGATACGTCCCGGTCGGGACGTCGATTGTCATTCCGTCTAGCGGACCGCCGGGGTCGCTGACCGTCACGACCCCGCCCGCAGGGCCGATCGACTGGCTCGCCACTGGGATCGAGGAGTCATTCGCCCATGGGATCCCTTGTTCCGCCGGATTCAGAAGCCCTTGGATCCACTCGCATCCAACGAGGCCGACCACTGCCGCCAAGCCGATTGTCAGCAGAGTAAAGAACCCCGCAGCAAGCTGCGGGGCATTGAAAGGCAACACCCTACAGGT
>CAZUIM010000021.1:0-38019 GCA_964620325.1 uncultured Thermotogae bacterium | reverse complement strand
TTTGGAGGGACAACCGTGCCTACTCGCCCTTGACGCCAGCATAGTTTGTTACACCGTTACACCCGCGGCTCGCACATCAGCGATATCGAAGCGGCAGAAGCTAGCGGGGTGGCAGTGCGCAGTTCGAGTTGCGCGGCACGTAGCTTGTGCGGGATCCGGATGGTCCGTCTAGTTCTGTGCTCGAACCCATTGTTCGGCAACCCGCATGATCGTCATCGCCCAGTCGTGCGGACCCAGTCTGTTCCAGAGACCATGCAGCGGTTCACAACGCATCCAAGAGCTTCATGAAGTTGCGCTTCGCCTTGAAGCGCCGGCGAAGCTCGGCCAGGTACTCAGCGAAGGCCTCCTCGGCCCCGGTGCTCTGCAGGAGACTGCGGATCGCGCGGACGAACTCGGCCGCCTCCGCGTACGCGGCGTTGTTCGTCTGGTTCACGAGCTGCGCGACGTAGTCTTGGTAGATGAGGACGGCGTCGTTGGTGTGGTCGTCTTCGCGTCTGCGGGCGAGTGCGATCCACTGGTCGATCGAGCAACCGACGGTGCGGGCTTCCTCCCACGCGGCGTCGAGGTCGTTCTCCCACAGGAAGACGGCGACTAGACTCGAGCCCCAGCTCACTGGCCCCGCCCTCCACTCGCCGCGGTGTCGCGGATCTCTGCCGCTGCGGCGGTCGGCGCGCAACTCATCCAACGCGCGCTCCCGCCACGCCGGCCAGACGTCCATCCGCTCGGCCTGTGCCTTCAAGTGTCGGTAGGTCTGAAGGTCTCCGGGGCGGTCGGCGAAGGCCCGCCAGGCGACGTGCAGTGCGTCCTCCTCACGGCCGGCTTGACGATAGGCGTCGCCGAGGAAATCGAGAAGCCGCGGATCGGTGCGCTCTGGAAAGGAGGCCAGGCCGCGTTCCGCCCAGTCGAGCGCCTCCTCCATCCTGCCCGCCCGCCGGCAGATCTCGGCAATGTTCAGGAACTGGTAGGCGCTTGAGAGGTCTCGGCACTTGACATCGATCAGCGCGTCGAGATCTCCGGACTGAAGGGCCAGCGCCTCCATCACGTGGGTGATTCGGAAGCGGTTCGATTCGAGCGACAGGCGTTCGTCTCCCGGGCCGAGGGCCGGGATCTCTGCCCACGCCGCCTCGGCGAGGCGGCGGTACTCGGTCAGCCCAGCCTCGCCGAAGATGTCGGCGTAGGTCTTCGCCGCTCCGAGGAAGACCTCCCACTCGCCGGTCGTCTCCCACTCGAAGATCCGCCGCGCCAGCTTGACGGGATTCGGCTTGGCCTCGACGCAGGCGGCGTGGTGGAGCGTCTGGAGGTGGTTGAGGATCGGGCGCATGTAGCCGTCGGAGTCGTCCATGTGCTCGATCGCGCGCTCGACGCGGCGCAGGGCGTATTCGGTCAGAGGGATAACGTCCTCTGCGAACCCTCGCTCCAGAAGGGTCGCCAATCCGCTCACCACCTGCTCGATGCCAGCCGCAAACCGGCCCGCGTTGCGGTAGTTGATGAAGCCGCGCGTTCGCGTCGCCGCCGTGATCTCCGATCGCACAGCCTTGCGGTCTACCTCCGCAGCACTTGTCATGGCCTCGACCTTCAGCTGATGCAGGAACTCGTCATCCCACGTCGCACGTTCGACGATTCGATCGATCAGGGCCGATCGGTCCTTGCTTGCCAAGTGCTGCCGGATCCGCTCAATGTCGCGGTAGAACGGGTCCTGGGCGGCATCCGCATCCCCCGGCTTCGCCGACTTGTTCCCCGGGCCGTCCGCGATCAGCGCCAGCCCGACGGCGACGCAGTGCTTGCAGAACGCGCCGCGCCTTCCAACGGGACAGCTGCAGCGTGCGTGCACGCGATCGTCTTCCTCAGTCAGTCGAACGCGATACCGCGCTTGCCCTTTGACGGTGGCGATGACGGTATCGCCGTCTCGCACGACGTCCTGGACACGGCCTTCCTCGAAGTAGGCGACGCCGCGTCGCCACGTCGCCTCGTCCGCCCGCTCGCGAAGCGTCTCCTCGCGCAGTTTCATCGGCCTCCCATCGCTTCTTCGGCTCTTCAGATTGTAACGCGGAAGGATGCCATTCCCTGACCGAGAGGCACCGAGCGTTGCCTGAGTCCCGCCGTGTGCGGCGGCTATGAGCGAGCAGTCGGTTGGCGCGGAGTGTTCAGCGGCGCCGGCGGAGACACCGACCCTCGTCATCTTTTCGCTGAGCACGCGCCTTATAGGATCCACTTGCGTTGAATGTCGCGGAGGCTGAGAGCGAACAGGCCGACGCAGAACACGGCCAACACCGGGAGGTCGACGGCGAGCGGCAAGACGCGATCGCCCACAATCGCGCCCCGCATCGCATCAACACCGTAGGTGAGCGGCAGCGCGAAAGATAGGGGCCGGATGGCCCACGGCAGCTTCTCCAGCGGGAAGAAGAGCCCGCAGAGGAAGATCATCGGGAAGCGGAGGAAGTTGGAAAACGTCTGTGCCTCGAACACTTCGCTGACCGCCACAGCCACGAACAGGCCGACGAACGTAGAGGACAGCGCAATCAGGACCACCGTGGGCAAGAGGACGCCCCAGGCGACAGCGGACAGATCGACCAGGAACGCGGCCATGACGACGGGGACGAACGCGTTGACGACTCCAAACAGGACGGCCCCCGCCGTCTTGGCGATCATTAGGAGATCGAGCGGGATCGGAGCGAGCAACAGCCGCTCGAAAGACCGCCCCTTCTTCTCGAACGTGATCGTGACCGCCAGCATCGACGTGGTGCCGAACAGGATGGAAATCGCCATCACGCCGGGCAGGAGCGATAGGATGTCGGCGACCGATCCGCCGGATCGAATGAGGAACATGCCGGTCCAGGCGAACGGGAAGATGATGCCCCAGCTGATGTTGGGCGGCTTGAGGTAGTAGGAGCGCATGTCCTTGGCGAGGATGTTCCAGAAGGCGATCCATCGCGTCATGCCCGACCTCCCGTCTTCTGCTTCTCCCCGCGCATCGCATTGGCCTCGATGCCGGTGATCCTGACAAAGACTTCCTCCAGGGACGGACGGACACGTCGGGCTTCGGCCACTTCCAGGCCCGCTTCCTCCAAGACCCGGACGATCGGCCCGACCGGCCGCTGTGTGTCGGATTCGACGCGGATCGTCCCCGGCCGCGGGGACTCGAATCGCGCCTCCGGGAACGCGGAGGCGAGCGCGTCCAAGTTTGCTGTGCCTGCCTCCACAAGGGCGATCACCGCGACATGCGTTTGCTGAAGCGGCTGCAGCAGCTCCGAAACGCGATCCACCCGCACGATGCGGCCGCGCACGATGAAAGCAATCCGCTCGCACAGCCGCTCGGCCTCCTCGATGTAGTGCGTGGTGAGCAGGATCGTTGTGCCGTTCTCGTTGAGGGACGCGATCATCTGTCGGATCTGCCGCGCGCTGGCGACGTCGATCCCGGTCGTCGGCTCGTCGAGAAACAGGATCGGCGGTTGATGGATGATCCCTGCGGCGATCGTCAGCTTGCGCTTCATCCCCTTGGAATAGCCAGCGAACTTGCGGTCGGCTGCGTCTGTCAGGCCGAACTGATCGATGAGCCGGCGGGCCCGCTCCAGTCTCACCCGCTTGGGGATCCCGTACAGCGAAGCACAGAAGGTGAGGTTCTGGGTCCCGGTCAGTTCTGGATACAGGTTGCTTTCATCCGGCACGACGCCGACCAGATGCTGCGCCGCCTTCACGTTCTTGGTGCAGTCGATGCCGCCAATGGCGATCGATCCACGATCGGGGCGGGCCAGACCCGTCAGCATGTTGATCGTCGTCGTCTTTCCGGCGCCGTTCGGCCCGAGGAGCCCGAACAACTCGCCTTCCTGGATGTCAAAGGAGACGTCGGCCACCGCCTGAATCTCGTCAAACGCCTTGGACAGGTCCTCGACCCGGATCGCCATCGATCAGCCGGTTCCCTTCTCGTGTTCGCACGGATGGCTTTCCTCGGAGCCGTGACACTCGCGGATCCGCTCCGGCGAGCAGTCGGCCGGGTTCACGTCCCTTCCCTTCCGGCAACCGCCTTGCTCTTCCTTCTTGCACATGCGTTCTCCTTTCGCCTCTTGCAGTGTGTGGCTGCCGCTTCATCGGCGACGGCCACGCTTGTTCGTTCCTCCTGAAGCCGTCCCAGCAGCTCATCAAGCGCTCGCTGCCACTGGGCCAGAGCCTGCCTTTCTACACGGTAGTGCACGTAGTACCCATCGCGCTTCGCCATCACGAGACCGGCATCTCGCAGGATCTTGAGATGCTGGGAGACGGCGCCCTGAGTCACCCCGAGCCGCCGTGCGAGCGCCCCGACGCACAGAACCCGCTCCCTGAGAAGCGCGAGGATGTGGAGCCGTGTCTCGACAGACAGGACTCTCAACATCTGAGCTGCCTGTGCAATGCGGTCGTCGTGGCGGACCTCGTGATCCATATTCGTCTTCTCTAATATAGTCTTCGCAAGGCACGTACGCAAGGTGTACGGCGTTGCGTCTGCGTAGGAGCTTAAGCCGGGGCCAAGAGGGAGACGCAGGAGCGATGCCCAGTGTCGTCGCACCATGGTCCTTCAGGGCGGAGCGGCTGGAACGACGGCAGTCGCAGAGGGTATGCTTGGAGGAACGAGGCGGGCGCCATGAAGGACAACGCTCGATGGTTGTCGATCATCTTGCGGTTGGGGCGGTTCCTCAGACGTCCTCGGATGGTTGCGTTGGGAGGAGTGCTCTGTGCGTACCTCTTCCTGCAGAGTCCTCCCCTGTGGTTCGTCCGTGTGGGGCCCGCCGAGATTCCAGGCCCAAGCTGCGGAAGTGAACGGGTTCTCGTGGTGGCCCCTCATCCGGATGATGACATCCTGGCTGTGGGAAGCTCCATTGTCGCGTTCCGGGAGGAGGGCATCCCCGTCGTCGTGGTCTTCCTGACGAGCGGGGACGCAAATCTGGCAGGAAAGCGTCTCATCACCATGAATCCGTTCTCGATTCCCTCTCAGTTCCGTGCTCTCGGGTCGCGTCGACAGAAGGAGGCGGTGGTCGGTCTCGGACGGCTGGGCGTCGATGCAAAGAACGCTGTCTTCCTGAACTATCCCGACAGAGGACTGCAGGAACTCCTCGCCGGACATTGGTTCGCCATCGACCCGTTCCGCAGCCCGTACACCGGTCGCAGCGCGAAGTACTCGGGCGCGGCGTTCAACCCAAGGAGCCCTTACTGTGGGGAGGAACTGCTGCGGGATCTTGAGGAAATCATCTGGACCTTCCGTCCGACGGTCGTCTACCTTCCCCATCCTCAGGATGCTCACGAGGACCATCGCGCCGGGTACACCTTCGTTCGCATGGCGATTGAAGAGCTCGAAATGATGGAGACAGGGGAGTTCGTGACGCCGACTCTGCGCTGTTACCTGGTACATTCGTACGTCAATCCGTGGCCTACCCCATCGAGGATCCGAGATCTGCTCCCCCTGGCCCCTCTCGACAGCCATCTCCAACTCGGGAGCTGGGAGACGGTGCAGCTGGCGGCGCATGCCATCGACGCCAAGTACCGGGCCCTCAGAGCACACGCATCGCAGTGGTGGACGTGTGGAGCCTTCCTCAGGCGGTTTGTCTGCAGCAACGAGCTGTACATGGTGGAGGGCGGCTGAAACACGAGTGGTCCTCGCCTCGACCGCATCCTGGATGTCTCCGAGGAAACGGAGCTCCGTCGGATCCCGAGAATCAGCTTTGCGGTCGAGAAGAAGACCAAGAGCCCGGTGATATCCGCACCTTGGAGCGACGGGTTCGCGCTGCTCAATGTGGACGGTAAACCCGATCTCCTGATTGAGTAACACTTCTCGATGATCATGCAGCTGTTGTAGTATGAGGAATGGCTTTCAGGAGGGGCATATCTTGCGGGGGCGTGGTGCGGCTGTTGCTCTATTCGCTCATCGCGATCGTCGGCATGGAAGCGACGGCGCAAGATCCCCCGATCCGGTCTGGCTGCGAGATCGACTATCCTCCCTTCTGCATCGTGCACGAGGATGGACGCGCGGACGGCTTCTCCGTGGAACTCCTGCGTGAGGCGCTCAGCAAGATGGGGCGCGACGTGACCTTCCGAACGGGTCCCTGGGCCGACGTCCGCGGCTGGCTCGAGCGGGGTGAGATCGATGCCCTCCCGATGGTCGGACGAACGCCCGAGCGGGAGCCCCTCTTCGATTTCACGGTCCCGTATCTGACCATGCACGGAGCGATCGTGGTCCGCCGCGACACGGCCGATGTCCGCACGCTTACGGATCTGCGCGGCCGAACCGTCGCCGTCATGGACGGAGACAATGCGGAGGAGTTCCTGCGGCGCGAAGAACGACCGTTCGAGATCGTCACGCCGCCCACGTTCGCTGACGCTCTGCGTCTGCTTGCTGAAGGCGGATGCGACGCGGTCGTGATTCAACGGCTGGTCGCCGTACGCCTGATCGACGAACTGAATCTCGCCTCCGAACTGGACGTGATCGATCAGCCGATCCGCGGATTCTCTCAGGACTTCTGCTTCGCCGTCACCGAAGGCAACCATCCGTTGCTCGCGATCCTCAACGAGGGCCTTGCCGTCGCGATGGCCGACGGGACGCATCGCCGGCTGTACGCCAAGTGGTTCGCGCATTTGGAGCTACCGAGGGACCGCGCCGTCGTCATCGGGGGCGACGCCAATTATCCCCCCTTCGAGTACCTCGATGAGAACGGCCGCCCGGCCGGCTACAACGTCGATCTGATACGGGCGGTGGCGCAGGCTGCCGGCCTCACGATTGAAATCCGCCTGGGACCGTGGGCAGAGATGCTGCAGGCATTGGAAGATGGCGACATCGACGCGATGCAGGGCATGTTCTATTCGACGGAGCGCGACGAACGGTTCGATTTCAGCCAAGCCCATACCGTGAACCATTGCGTCGCCGTGGTCCGGAAAGGCGAGGGTCCGCCTCCCGCGGCTGTCGAGGACCTGGTGGGAAAGCGGATCGTCGTGCAGGACGGCGACATCATGCACGCGTTCGCCACCGAGCATGGTCTCGACGATGCCTTGAGGACGGTGAACGCGCAGGAGGACGCGCTGCGCGAGCTCGCAGCGGGGAACTACGATTCTGCGTTGGTCTCCCGTCTCACTGCGCTGTATTGGATCGATCAGTACGGATGGCGAGACCTGGAGGTCGGGCGGACGCCCCTTCTCTCTCCAGAGTACTGCTTTGCCGTCCCCAACGGAAGCAGAGCCCTGTTGGCGGAGCTCAGCGAAGGCCTCGCTGTGATCGAACAGACGGGCGAGTACCAACGCATCTACGAGAAGTGGATGGGGGTCTATGACCCCGACTTTGCCGCACGGCGATCGCTGAAGTACGTCGGGATCATCGGCGGGTTGCTCACTCTGATCGTGATTCTGATCCTGCTGTGGTCGTGGAGCTTGCGGCGTCAGGTGAGACTGCGCACGGACCAACTGCGTGAGAGCACGGAATTCCAGCGCGCCATGGTGAGCTCCTCTCCGGTGGCGTTGTACAGTGTCAGCCTCGATGGTGACGTTCTCACGTGGAACGAGTCAGCCGAGCGGGTCTTCGGTTGGACGGCCGAAGAGGTCGTTGGGAAGCCCCTGCCCATCGTTGCGGAGAAACAGCGGGATGAGTTCGATGCTTTGCGCCGAGAGGTTGTCGAAGGTCGAAGCTTCCTCAATCGAGAGGTTGTGCGTCAACGCCGAGACGGATCATCAATCGATCTCAGCCTCTCCGTGGCTCCGCTTCGCGACGCACAAGGGAAGACGGCTGCCATCATGGCTGCGGCGGAAGAGATCACAGCGCGCAAGCGCGCTGAGGTGCGAACAGAGAAGCTCCTCTTGCAGCAGGGGGCCATCAACCGGTTCGCTCTGGCGCTCGGCGCTCTCCTCGATCTTCGCAGGATCTGCCACGTGCTGGCGGACGAGGTGGAGAGGCTTCAGGGAACGAACACGTTGATCTTGTCGCAGTTCGACAAGCGCACCAGCGCATTCACACCGCTCTACGTGATGATGGAAGGAACGGAGATGGATGTCACCGGACTGCCGGCCGTTCCGTTGGCGCCCGAGGGAGAAGGCATGCAGAGCCAAGTGTTGCGCACCGGAGAACCGCTCTATGTCCCCAACTGGGCTGCACAAGAGGATCAGATGCGTACCAAGTACGCCATCAACGCCGAGAAGATCGTGACATCGCAGATGCCGGGCAAGAGCGATCGAACATCGTCGACGCAGTCGGCCGTCTTCCTTCCGCTGATGATCGCCGGCATCCCGGTCGGCGTCATGCAGGTTCAGAGTCGCAGGTTGGACGACTTCGATGAGGACGATATTGCGCTTCTCGAAGGGATGGCCAGCGTCGTGGCGGTGGCCATCCAAAGAGCCGAGCTGCACGCTCAGGTGCGGGCCGCCTTCGACGGCGTCGTGCATGCTCTGGCTGCGTCTACGGAGATGCGTGACCCGTACACAGCGGGGCACCAACGCCGTGTGACGGAGCTCGCCTGCGCCATCGCCGAAGAACTGGGGCTCAACAGCGAGCGGCGGGAGGTCCTGCGAGTGGCGGGCCTGTTGCACGACATAGGGAAGATGTCCGTTCCCGCGGAGATCCTCAGCAAACCGAGCGGGCTCAGCAGCGGGGAGATGGAATTGCTGAAGGGGCACGCACGCGCCGGGTATGTGTTGCTGAAGGGAACCGCCCTGCCACAGGCGGTCGCGGACGCGGTTCTGCACCACCACGAACGGATGGACGGCTCCGGGTATCCAGACGGATTGTCCGGCGACGCGACTCTGCTGGAGGCGAGGATCCTTGCCGTGGCTGACGTGGTGGAGGCCATGGCGTCTCACCGGCCGTACCGCGCCGCTCGCACGCTCGAGGAGGCGATAAGAGAGATCGAGACAGGGGCGGGCACGCTCTACGATTCAGACGTCGCCGACGCCTGTGTCCGGCTGTTTCGGGAAGGGCGATTCCGCTTCTCGGATGAGCCAGGTGGGCAAGATTCGATGTGAGGATGCTAGGCGTCAGGTGCCTGCGATGTCCTCTTGTTCTCGTACATCTTGCGATCCGCCTCCTCTAGCACCTGATCGATCGTGACGCCGTCTCCCGGACTCCAGTGAGCGGTTCCGATGGCGAGGGTGACGGGGAACTCGAGCAGCGGATTCGTTTCGTTTCTCTTGCGGATCCCCGCCAGAATGCGATCCTTGACGGCCTCGGTCTCGCCGTTGGTCTCGGGCAGGACGACGAGGAACTCGTCTCCCCCGTAACGAACCACGATGTCCGATGTGCGGAGGCCGTGCTGCAACACCTCGGCTACGCCCTGAAGGACCTCGTCGCCCGTCGCGTGCCCGAATCGGTCGTTGACCTCTTTGAACCGGTTGATGTCGATCATCAGAAAGCCGATCGGGCGGCCGGATCGCTCCGACCGAGCGACTTCTCGCGAAAGCAGCTCGTCGAGGGCGTACCGATTGGACACCCCTGTGAGGGGGTCATGCCGCGCCATGCGAGCCAGCTCTTGCTCATGCTGCTTCCGTTCTGTGACGTCGCGGAAGATGCCCCGAGTGGAGATCGGTTTGCCGTCCCTGAAGCGGCAGCTCACGTTTCCCTCGACTGAGATTGTCTCCCCCGCCTTTGTGAGGAACTGCGCTTCCACGTGATCGACCATCTCACCCCGCAGTACGGATCGGAAGACTCGCATGCAATGGTCGTGGCTATCGGGGTGCAGAACGTCAAGAAGGGTGAGGCGGGCGACGTCGCTCCTCTTGTACCCAAGCGTCTCCAACCAGGCCTTGTTCACGTACTGGATGCGGCCTTCCGGGTCGACGCTCTGGATGAGGTCGTGGGCATGTTCGATCAGATCTCGGAAACGGTCTTCGGTCTCGTGAAGCGCGGCCTCCGCTTGCTTCCTCATCGAGATGTCCCGTGCGATACCCAAGACCAAGCGTCGATGGCCGATTCGCACCGGATGGGTCCGGATTTCGACTGGAACGGGAGTCCCATCCTTGCGGATCAGGGTGAACTCGTCCGGGCCGGTGGAGCGGCCGAGGACGTTACTTGCCAGCAGAGAGGCGGCTCTCAACAAGTCCGCCTCCGCGAGGAGCTTCAGCTTGAGGAAGCTGCTGCCAATGAGCTCGTCCCGCTTGTAGCCGGTGATCTGCTCGGCGGCCCGATTGCCGTCGACGAAGGTTCCCTTGAGGTTGTTGAGGTAGTAGGCATCGGGTGCGTACTCAAAGAGGATCTGAAGCTCCTCCTCGGACTCCCTGAGTTTCGCGTTCAACCGTTCCAGTTGCTCGACTCTCTCGCGTAGGAATTGCAGCTCATCGGAATCGTCGACGCGCCTTCGTCTGCCAGTACCCATGATCCACCTCGGCGGGCTGTTCACTCCCAAGTTCAGTGTAGCAGTTTGATCGCGCCGGGCTAAGGGGCCCGGGGAGCATCGCGATCCCCCGGATGCCACCGGGATCGGCGGCGGCGTTGCCTCCACGGACCTCAGGTTCTGAAGCCCGATCAAGGATGCTGCCACAACGTAGCCACCCAGTTGAGTTCTGAATCCGTCCACCGCTCCCAGCCAATCGTGCAAACCAGCGGCTGGTCCCGTTCGACGGGGCCATCTGCTCCTGGCGAATGCGCCGTTCTGGTCTTGCCCGACCTGTTCGCTCGCGACGCGTCTCCATCCGGGTTGCATTCTGGAACGGCCGTAGAGAAGGTGGACTCACCGCCTGGTATGGAACGAGATCACGACCGGCCGTGCCTCGACGTCCAAGACGGGACGCGGTCGAGATGCCTCCGGAGTCGTTCGCGGAATGAGGCGCTCGAGATCACGCGCGTCTTGACCGTGCCTCGAACCGACGGGCGCTTTGGCGAAACGCGGTCGACTGTAGTAGGTTCAGAGGCGCCCGGGGCACGGGGGCACTCGGCGGCCAAGACGCCGGAGGAGGGACGACGCACCATGCACGAAGAGGACCAGAAGGAGCGACCGCAAACCCTGTTGGAGGAGCTGTGCGGGGGCGATGCGCCCCTGTACTCCCTTCTGAGGTCGTATCTGTATCACAATCCGCTAGCGGCCGTATCGAAGAAGGATCTCGCCGCTCTGATCGAGGAGGCGGAGGAGAGCGGAGACTTCAGACGAGCAATTGACAAGGCGATCTTCGAGGGTACTCAGAACCCTGACGAGAGGGAACGCCATATCGAGGTCGTTCAGAGCCTCGCGACGAAAGCCGTCCATGCGGCGGAGCAAGCGAAGCGGGCTCTGGAGGAGGACGGAGTCACCGAGCGCGCTGCATCCCTCGGGAGACGAATCGAGGATTACCGGCTCATGAGGGAGAGGGCCGGCGACATACTGGCCGTGGCGTCCAACTACTACGGCGAGAGACTACTGGAACGGGAACAGAGCGCCAGGAGAGAAGAGAGGCAAGTGGAGAGGAAGCGAACCGAAAGGGAGGAGCGCGCGATTCGGAAACGCGAAAAGGGGGAACGAGCCTCCAAGAGAAAAGAGAGAAGGAAGATGAGCAGAACCGAGAGGCGGGAGGCGAAAAGACGAGCAAAGGCCGAAGACGAGGCGGCAGAAGACAGACGGAGGGTGAGAGAAGAGAAGAGGTCCGAAGCGGAAGAGGAGGAACAGAGAATCGCGGAATCGGAGGAGACGGCGCGAGACGCGAGACAGAAGAAGAGAAAGCGGGATTAGCTCGCGGTGATCGGCGCGACCGGGGTGCGTCGGATTCGAGGGGCACCCGATGTACATTGTGGCAGCGCGTAGAACGCCTGCATGCGGGAGCACTCAGGCGTCTCCGTGCTCGGCGGCGAGCCGGGCAGTGTCAATGTCGCGTGTTGTACCACCGATCGAGGAAGCGATTCGCTCACTGCGGAATCGATCGACTGCTTTCGCCCAGAACGGCAACGCGTCCGGGACGATCGGTGCGGGTGCGAATCGCGCGGTGACTGTCTTGAAGGTTTCCGGTCGTGTGCGTTGCTTCTTGAGATGATCGCGCTTCTTGGGTGAGGGTCCCTCCCGGGGCTTCACCCGTGAGTCTGAGACGAGCTACAGACTGCCGATGAACTCCTTGATCTCTGCCTCGTACTCCCAACCGAAGGTGGCACTCACCTCTGTTCGTTTCCTCCTGCCATGAGACTCCAAGACGATCCGTACAAAGCTCGCGGCTCCTCGGAATCGTGCGTGGCGTTCGGATCGATCCGTGATGTCCAGTTCGAGGCCTTCCGGCCCGAAAAAACGGACCGCCTTCTCAATGATGGTGTGTCCGGCGAGTCGCGATTGGGTCTCGATGTTGGTCATCCCGTTCCTCTCGCATCGTTGTTGCAGGGGTCGCCGTTCTGATCGCAGCTCGTCCTCGCCCTTCCCCTCGGAGCGGCTCGGTTCCCTGAGATCCTGCCCAGGGAGCATAGGCGCGGCGGAGGTTCGCCAGCGGGACAGCCGGACGGTTCCCTTTTGTCGCGCTTCCTCCGAGCCGGCCGAGGTCATCCCGGCCTCAGCCGGCGGATGCCCTCGGCCACCCCGGGTTGTTGCTGCCACGAAAGGAGTGGTGCGACCGTGCCCCGGCCGGGTTCGCCGCAGTCGTCCTCCTGTCCAAGTCTCCATCCTCTGTCTAGAAGACGGGTTCAGCCTCCTCGGCCTCGGAGATCGTCGGAGGCTCGGCCACGACGGGGCGTTCTTCCTCGGTCTCGGCCACATCGGGGCTCAGTTCCTCCTCCGCATCGGTCCCAGAGTCCGCAAGGGTCTCGGCCGCCTCAGAGCTCGCTTCTTCCTTCTCCGGATCAGAGGCATCGACCGGGGACTCGATCTCCTCAGCGGTCGGTTCCTCCGCGTCGATCTCAAGCGTCGCGACGGGGACGTCGGCGACTGCGGTCGCGACACTCGCCTCAATCGCCTGAACGCGGTGGAGAATCTCATCCGCGGCGGCTCCGACGTCCAGCGCCTGAGGCCCCTTCTCACCCTGCGTGACGACGTAGTCCACCCTCTGTCCCTCGGTCAGCTTCTTGAAGCCTGTCCCACGAACAGAACTGAAGTGGACGAACACGTCTCCGCCTCCAGGTCGCTCGATGAAGCCGTACCCTTTGGCGTCGTTGAACCACTTGACTTTCCCAGTTTCGCGCTCTGCCATGATGGATCCTCCTCCGATACGTTGGGGGCTCCTCGATGTCGAAAAACCCCTTCGTGCTGAACTGCGCCATCAACCGGCGCCGGAACTCCCGCCCGTGAACCACGGGATCCTTCGAATTCGTGCTGCTGCATTCGCTCGATGCGGGCCGCTCCTCGAGATCGTCACCGGCGGATGGGACGGCCCCCATCAACTGCACGTGCCGCGATGGCAGGAGCCGATCCTGCAACCGGGGTGTCGAGCCGACCGCCGACGGGGACTCAACGAGCCCCGCTGGCCCTCGGATCCGGGCTGCCCGCAAGCGCTGGGGCAGTGCCCACCCCATCGTCTACCACGCCTGTGGATACCGAGAGCACTAATGCAGTGTGACGTGCCGCTCGCAGGTTCTGCGGAAGTGGTACCCATAGATCGCTAATGTGACTGCCATCGGGAATCTCTTCGGTCGGCGGAACACGGTCCAGGCCAACAGCTCCCAGTACTGAAGGCGCTCCCGACCGACGATGCCGAGCCGAAAGACGGAGCGGAAGAATGCGAGGATCTGACGCGGACTCAACGATGCGTCCACACGGGGCGCTCTGTACTCTCGCAGGAACGTCCGCACGCGCTTGTAATAGTGCTTCGGAGAGTAGATGGTCTGGAGGATTCTCTGGTAGCCTTCTCGCAGCGCTTGGAGATCCATGATAGGCACGATGTTGGTCGAGCCATCGACGTTGTCTCCCGAGCTCTGATCGTGCAGCCGACCATCTCTTCTGAGTCGTTCGCTGAGCCTCGTGCCCGGCGGAGCCTGGAGGAGACCTACCATGGCCGTCACAATCCCGCTCTTCTGGATGAACTCGATCTGTCGGCGGAAGATGGACGGCGCATCGTGATCGAAGCCGACAATGAAGCCGCCCTGAACCTCGAGGCCAGCACGCTGCAGCCGCTTGACATCCTCGACCAAGTCCCGTCCTTTGTTCTGGCGCTTGTTGCACTCCGTCAGACTCTCCTCGTCGGGCGTTTCGATCCCAATGAAGACCGTCCGGAACCCCGCATCGACCATCATCTCTGTCAGGGATTCGTCGTCGGCGAGATCGATCGACAGCTGCGTCTGAAGCGGGATGTTCTTTCCTCTTTGCCACGCGATCAGCGCGGGGAGCAGGTCCTCTCTGAGGGCGTTTCGATTCCCGATCAGATTGTCGTCCACGAAGAAGACGCCTCTTCGCCAGCCGGCGGCGTACAGTCCGTCCAGTTCCGCAATCACCTGTTCCGTCGTCTTCGTTCGCCATCGATGCCCGAACAGGGTCGTCACGTTGCAGAACTCGCAGTCGTAGGGGCATCCGCGTGAGTACTGGACACTCATCGATGCGTACCGCTCAAATTCCGCCAGATCCCACCGAGGCACGGGGCTTTTCTGGATGTCTGCGAATCCATCTGACGTGTACAGCCTCTTGGCTCGGCCTTCCTTCAGATCTTCCAGGAACTGCGGCAGAGTGATCTCGGCTTCGTTCAGTACGAAGTGATCGACGATGCCTTCGAAGTCCTCGTGCTCGCCCGTGAAGAGCGGGCCGCCTGCGACGATGGTGAGTCCCGCGGCCTTGCATCGGCCGATGATCTCGCGTGCCGACTCTCGCTGGACGATCATCCCGCTGATGAACGCGTAGTCCGCCCACGCAAGGTGCTTGTCTGTCACTTCGCGAACCGTGGCATCGACGAGCTTCAGCGACCATTCGGACGGCAACATCGCAGCGACCGTGAGCAGGCCGAGGGGCGGAGAAGCCGCCTTCCGTCCGACGAACCCAAGCGCGCGCTTGAAGCTCCAGAAGGTTGGCGGTACTTCCGGGTAAATCAGAAGAGCGTTCATTGCATGCACCTCTGGCGGTGGCGTTCTCTATTTCTGACAGCGACCCCCGCGCGGTGTGTCTTCGTGCCGCGATGGAGAGTCAGGCACGCTTCAAAGCATCCGTCACGTACTGCTCCACGGCCGAGCGGATGATCTCGGACTCGGAGACTCCCTGTTTCTCTGACAACTCCTGCAGTCGCGCCAGCAACTTGGCGGGCGCCATGAAGTTCTTCATCACCAGCGGGTTTCTGGGGTCGCGCTTTGGACGAGCGATGGGCTATCACCGACGACACTATACAACTAATTACTTGACTAGTCAATCGACGTGCCTCACGCGGAAGCACGCCCGAATTCCGGAGCGGATGACCGACAGGTCGAGCAGACGAATGTCGAATAACCAGGCTCGTGCGATGGGGCCTTCGTTCGTGCGGGTCGGAGGATCTCGATCGGGGGGCGACCCCTCGCACCGGCCGGTTTGCGCGGAGAGCCTGGGTCCTTATCCTCTGAAACGAAACGGCGACAGATCACGGCTCCGGAGGGTGATATGCATCATCGATGCGCAGCGTCTCGGGTCGGCCTGTTGTTGGCGTTGTTGTTCATCTTCAGCACGGCGGTGGCGGCGACGACGGCCGAGTTGTACTTCTCGTCGGACAAGAACGGGCAGAACCGCGTGACGCGAGTCGGGGAAGGCGACTCGGTCTGGATCGTTGTCGTCGACAAGGACGAGAACATCGACTGCGATGTGCGCGACAAGATCTGGACCAACGTGACCCTGGTCGACCCCAAGACGGGCGCGATGCTCGTCTGGGCCAGTTTCGCTGAAGACGGTCACGATGCAGGGGACTACTTTTTCGCGGATCCGACGTACAGACCCTACCTCGGACACAGCCCGGGAACTCCCGGCTCGCTTGCCTACGACTATCTAGAAGAGACCGGCAAGGACACGGGGATCTTCGTCAGTCACCGTTCGTTCCACATCGGATCCCGTGCCAGCTTCGATGCGACGGAACCTCAGCTCCAGTTCCACGTCGATGACGGAACCTGGTCAAGATTCATCTCTGATACCGAGGACCTGCCCGACGAGTTCTGGTTCGGAACATGGTCCTACTACGGTCTGTTCGGTGTCGTCGGCGGATTCCGGCTTCCCCTTCTCTTCGGGTGGGTTTGGGAGACTGACGATGAGTGGATGTTCCCCGGGCGGTTCGAGAACCAGGATACGCTCGTCGGGCTTTACGTGGATCCCGACGATCCGTCCGATGTCGCGCTCGCGCTTCTGAAGATAGAGGACGCGACGAGCACGCTCTTCTGGGACCGACCGATTTACAGGGATGCCCGCTCCGCCGCGACGGTGACGGTCGTGGATCCTGACGAGAATCTGGACAGCTGCATCACGGAGTACGTTCCGGTCTTCATCCTCGTGAATCCCGGATCGTGGGACGGCATCTCGGATTTCTGGATGCTGCGGCAATCGGGAGGCGTCGACCCCGCCACCGGAGATCCACTCATATTGCCGTTCGAGTGGTGGACGATCTACAGCCATCCGTTCGACCTCGACTACCCGGCCAACTCGCAACGCAGGATCCCGGGCGCCTACTACGTCGAGTATCCAACTGAGGATGATGGCGAGCCGGTTTCCTTTCGGACGACTGACCCTGGCGGCTTCTGCCGCGTCGTCTTCTACGCTGCCGAGACCGCGCCGGACTCCGGCATCTTCGAGCTCGACCTCAGCGATCTCCTCATCGACCTCGGATTCGACGATCTGCGGGTCGGCGACACGCTCGTTGCCTACTACCTCGATCCGAATGACTTCGACGACTTCTCCATCGCCACCGCCCGCATCGAGGAGGCGCCGGGCGGCTCGGTGCGATTCGTCGATTCGAGCGGGGCCACTCCCTCACGCTACTGGCTCGGCCGCGACCGCGTCGCTGTCGAGGTGACGGCCCCATCGGCCGACCGATCAGCCTGCCGTCCCGATCGCGTGGCAGTGACCCTGTTCAATGTGCACGACCAAGACGATCTGGAGGTGCTCCCGCTCGACGAAACCTCGGATCACAGCGGCGTCTTCACGGCCGGTGCGGAGATCGAGCTCCGCGCGGTGTGGAACTCGACCGGACTCGGCGATCAGTGGCTGCTCGGGGCGACCGATGCCTTCGGCGGGTATCAACTCCAGCTTGACAACTGGCGGCTGGAGGCGTTCAATGAGGACACCATCGCCGTTCGCTACAATGCCATGATCTACGATCCCGGGCCGGAAGGCCTGGAAGGGCTCGGCGATGCCGAGCTGGACGGCTTTCCTCCTGCAATTGAGAGCGTGCTGGACGCCAACTCCGTCTCGTTCGACGTGATCAAGGTCGCTGATACACAGGTCTTCGACGGAGATCACGTGAACATGTGCTTCCTCGATCGAGTAGGGAATCGCGTCTTATCGTATGGAAGCTCAGACTGTGTCTTCATCGAAATCGTGGATCCGGATCAGGACCAAGATGCCGCGCGCCGTGAGCGGATTGACGCGTTTTGGGACGGAGGGCAGAACTGGCCGATTGGGCCGGTGACCGCCAACGAATTTGGATGCGCCTACGTGCGCGACGTACTCCATCCGTTCAACGCGCTGCTCGGAGACACCAACGTGCTGAACAATTCGCCGCTCACGTGGGGCACGGATCCCATAGACGATGAAGACATCGGCTATCCGGGACTCGCGAAGATCTATGTTCTGAACCCGAGAAGCGGTCGCTGGATTCCGGTCGATCTCATCGAGACCGCGCCGAACAGCGGACGCTTCGTCAGTACCACGTGCGTCGACCTGACCGATCCAGACCCGTGCGAGCCGACACTCGGCGTCTTGCCGGGCGACACGATCATCGCCGTCTATCAGGATCCGTCGAACCACAGTGACTCGGCGTGGATCTCGATCAAGGTCGGGATCGGCGGTGGCGGAACGCCTCCGACGCAGGCGTCGACGACGACGTTTGTCGACAGTGCCGGTGTCGAGGTGTCGAACTACACCGACGCCGACCTGGTGTACGTGAAGATCGTCGATCCGTCGCACGCCGCCGCGCTCCTCGAGGGAGCGCTTACGGTCGAAGGCAAAGCCTTCGACTTGATGGCCGTCGAAGGTGAACCCGACGTCTACATGACCGAAGGCCTCGACCTCGACCTGGTCGTGGGAGACGAGATCACGGCGACGTACACGGATCCGACCGACCCGACGGACACGAGTTCCGACACGATCACGATCATCGCGAGCGAGCTTGACGTTACGGGCTTCATCGCCTCCCCGAATCCGTTCGAGGGGGAGACGGAGTTCACGTACAAGGGCTCGGGCATCGCGAGTGTGATGTCGGTTACGGTGTACAACCTGGCCGGGAAGATCGCGTGGGCCGAAGAGCTGGCGAACGTGAGCGGGATTGTCTGGGATGGAACGGACATGAACGGTGCGGCGCTGGCGAACGGCGGCTACATCTACGTGATCATGGCTACGGACGGGACGAACACGTTCACCGGGAAGGGCATCGTCTTCGTGCAGCGGTAGGATCCGGCGGTCCGTGACGTAAGACCCTGTCCGAGACGTGGGTCGCGGTCGCGTGTGAGGAGCGGTCGGCGTCCCGCATCGGCGTGGATCTCGGCGACGTGCGCGCGGCCGACGAACAGGGGACAGGAGATACGGTCGATCCGTCTCGAACCGACACGGCGGCCCGGGAGAACTCGCCGTCAGCGTGTATCGGCGATCGGGTCGTCCCGATCGTCGGCCGGGAGTTCGGAGCCGACTCGCTTCTCCCAAACGAGGCTTCTCGCGTGCAGATGTCTTCCGTACGGGGATTTCGGGATCAGGCCGCCCTCTTCCCAGACGACGTGGCAGCCGTCGCCCATCATGCGTCGGACCACGCGCGTCAGGCGATCGGTGGCCCCCTCCGGAATCGAGCGCCCCGGCGCTCTTGTGTAGATGATCCGGATGCGATCTACGTCCTCCTGGAGGATGTAGAACTCGGCGATCCAATCGTGCTCGTAGAACATGGCGATGAAGTTCCCTCCGAAGACGAGGCGTCCGTCGGGGCGGACGAACTGATGCACGATCCGGCCCTGGATCTCGCCGAGCGTCGGAAGTGGGCTTCCGCAGGTGCACGGACGCGACGAGACACGGGCGACGTCGCCGATGTCGTACCGGATCAGCGGCATCGCGAGATTGTGCAGCGGCGTGACGACGATCCGGCCCACCTCTCCGGGCGGCGTTGGAGATCCGTCTGGATTGAGGACCTCGACGTGGTTGGCGAACGAGAGGAGGTGCAGGGACCCCTGGGAACATTCGGACGCGACCGTTCCGACCTCGGCGGCACCGTACTGGTTGTACACCGGGCATCCGAACACGTCTTGAATGGTCTCGCGCATCGGCGGGAAGAGCATCTCCACCGAGGTTACGACGAAGCGGGGACGGTGCATGGCGATTCCCATGCGCCGCGCGTGCCTGGCGAGCTGGTACGCGGTTCCCGCGAAGGCGAGGATGACCTCCGGGCGGTGGCGGTTGATCCGCCGGAGCTGCGTGGTCAGGCGCTCCTCGGAGTAGACGAGATACGGCTCGACGTAGATCACCTGGCCGATCAGTCGGACGCCGAGACGTTTCATGAAGTTGGCGCTGGGACAAAGCCGCCGGCGATGCCAGATCGCGACGCGGCGGCTTCGGAGGTACTCGCGGTACGGCATTCCGCGGAACGCTCTCGTGCAGTACATCTCCGTCGCGTAGTCCCACGCCAAGAAGTCTTGATCCTGGAGGATCCAGACCGGCTCCCCGGTGGAGCCGCCGGTCGACGTCCGTCGCCATCTGCGCGAGTCGATGTCGTCGCTCTTCAGCCGCGCGAACTGGGTCCGGAGCGTCCTTCGCGAGAGGAGGGGGAACGCGGCGAGACGGTTCTCGGGAATTCCGAGGTCGCGGTAGTAGGGGACGTTGGCGACGGCGTGCGACAGCAGCGAAGCGAGCGATTGCCCCGCGATCTCCGCCGCGGGACTCTCCTCGATCTCGCGCAAGCATCTTTGCCAGCTTCTTCCGAGGGCGAGTGCTGAGAGGCAATACAGCCGTCCGCGCAGATCCATGTCCCTCCTTTGGCCTGTCGCACTCGGGCCGCAGAGGCAGCGATGCGAGCCGACGAAGTGAGTGTAGACCGTCGGCCCGGACGAAGAAAGGTCACGGAGGAGGTGATGCGGACGACGTGCGGTTCGTCGAGGTGAATCGCTTCCTTTCTTCGTATCCGACTTCGATTCGGGGATCGATTCGGCAGTACCGGTTGTCGAGTGCGCACAGGATGGGGGCGAGATCTTCCTGCGGCGCTTGGCGACCGTTCTCGAGACACCGTTCATCGACGTGCATCCGGGCGACCGATCCGACAAGCATCCGCCGAGCCTCGTCGTCGATCTCGTTCAGCGCGGGGCAGTCGTTCGTGGCCGGGCAGGATTCGATCATGGGAGCCGTTGCGATCTCTCCGAAGAACGTTCGAACGTGCGCCGCCTTGTCCATGTCGCGCCCTGCGCGTTTCCCGTCTCGCCATCATCGCCGATCGCCTCGGGCGCGGGCTGGCTCATCGTCGAGGCCGCCTGTAGACTCTATCGTTCGAATCGGAGACCTTGAGGAGGTCGATGTCAAATGGGGCAGGGCGTGTGAATCGCGAGGGCGCAGGCGGCCGGAGCGACTTCATCCGGGAGATCGTCGCCGAAGATGTTCGCACCGGGAAGAACGAAGGCAGGGTCCACACGCGGTGGCCGCCGGAGCCGAACGGGTACATCCACATCGGACACGCCAAGGGGTTCCTTCTCGCCTTCGGCATCGCGCAGGAGTTCGGCGGGAAGTTCAACCTTCGCTTCGATGATACCAACCCGGCGGCGGAGGAGCAGGAGTACGTCGACGGGATCATCCGCGACCTGCATTGGCTGGGCGTCGACTGGGAGGACCGGCTCTACTTCGCCTCGGACTACTTCGACCAGCTCTACGAGTGGGCCGAGCTGTTGATCGAGCAGGGAGACGCGTACGTCTGTGACCTTTCGCCGGAGGAGATCCGCGAGTACCGCGGTACGGCGATCCGGGAGGGCGATCGCGTGATCACTCCGCCCGGTCGTGAGAGTCCCTATCGGAATCGACCTCCGCAGGAGAACCTCGACCTGTTCCGGCGGATGCGCGCCGGCGAGTTTCCCGACGGGTCGCGCACGCTCCGCGCCAAGATCGACATGGCCCATCCGAACCTGAACATGCGGGATCCGGTGATGTATCGAATCCTTCGTGCGACCCACCATCGCCAAGGCGACGCGTGGTGCATCTACCCGACCTACGACTGGACCCACGGTCAGTCGGACGCGATCGAGGGGATCACCCACTCGACGTGTAGTCTCGAGTTCGAGAACCACCGGCCGCTCTATGATTGGTTCCTCGATCGCCTCCCGATCACGTCGAGGCCGCGGCAGATCGAGTACGGCCGGCTGAACCTCGCCCATTCGGTGATGAGCAAGCGGCGCCTTCGAAGGCTCGTCGAGGAGGTCCACGTCGCCGGTTGGGACGATCCTCGGATGCCGACGATCTGCGGCATGCGGCGCCGTGGGTACCCGCCGGAAGCGCTCCGGCAGTTCATCGATGATCTCGGGGTGACCAAGTCGGAGGGCTTCGTCGATCCGACGTTCCTCGACTACTGCGTGCGCCAGTACCTGAATCTTCGTGCCCCGCGGGTCATGGGGGTGATCGACCCGCTGAAGGTCGTCATTACGAACTACCCCGAGGACGGCGAAGAGACCCTCGAAGCGATCAACAACCCAGAAGATGCGACCGCCGGAACGCGTCGGGTGCCGTTCTCGCGTGAGATCTACATCGAACGCGAGGACTTCATGGCCGATCCGCCGAAGAGGTTCTACCGCCTCGCCCCCGGCCGCGAGGTGCGACTGCGCTACGCGTACTTCATCAAGTGCGAAGAGGTGGTCCGCAACGAGGCGGGCGACGTCGTGGAGCTGCGGTGTACGTACGATCCAGAGACACGGGGCGGCGATGCCCCGGACGGGCGGAAGGTGAAGGCGACGCTGCACTGGGTTTCGGCTCGTCACGCGATCGACGCGGAGGTTCGCCTCTACGATCGTCTCTTCACGCAGGAGGACCCGGACGACGCCGGGAGGGAGGGTACGTGGCTCGACAATCTGAATCCCGAATCGCTCACGACGCGCTCGGGATGCAAGCTTGAACCGAGTCTCTCCGAGGCCCGTCCCGGAGATCGGTACCAGTTCGAGCGGAAGGGATACTTCTGCGTCGATCTCGACGCGACCGGCGATCGGCCCGTCTTCAACCGGACCGTCACGTTGCGTGACACGTGGGCCAAGGTACGCGATCGAAGTGCGTCGCAGACGAAGTGACGGCGTGATGGATGCAAAGGGGGAGAGGATGAGAGCCAAGCGTGGTCTGATCGCGGCGTTCCTCGTCGCGGTCTTCCTGGGCGGCGTCGGTCTTTCGGTCGGGGCAGTCTCGGGGACGTACGTCGACGTGGAGATCGAAGCGTTCACCTCTTGGGGATTCCTCGGATTGGGCAGCTGGAATGCGCTCGAGCCGCGTGTCGTGGCGATCCGAATCGATCCGCTCGCCGAGGAGGATGAAGCATCGGTCGAGAGGATCCTGACGGCCTGCGGACGTGGGCAGGGAGAGGCTTCGGCCTGTTCGCAGCTCGAGGAGGTCGGGTACACCGTCCGACGAAGCTACGGGCTGACGCCGGACCTCGACGCGGCCTATCGGGTCGTTCTGACGAACAAGACGGAAACCCGACTCGGCATCGTTCTCGAGATCGACGGGTTGAACACCAATGGGAGTGCGGACGTCGTCGGAACGGACGACGACAAGAAGTGGGTTCTACGTCCGCGACAGACGGTACGGATCTCCGGTTGGCAGGTGAGCACCGACGAAGCGCTCGCCTTCCGTTTCGCGACGCCGAGCCATTCTCACTCGTCGGTGGCGGAACTGCGTGGGGCGATTCAGGTCCACGTGTACCTCCTCGATCCGACAGCCGAGGGGTACATCCGGGGGACGGAGGCGGCGGAGGTGATCGACCAGCCGACGGTTCGGATTCCGTTTGCATCGGCGACGGGGCATCCGATCGAGCTGATTGCGTTCAACTACGCACGGGGCGAGGTCGGCCTCGGGTTCCTCTGCGAGGAGACCGACGGGGCCGGAATCCGGATCTCGAACGTCGTCGAAGGGACGATCGCCGAGCTTCGTGGACTGCGGCAGGGCGACGTCGTGAGCTACATCAACGCCGTTCCGATCAACTCGTGTGCCGACCTGGTGAGCTTCCTCTCGACCAAGCGTCCGGGAGACCGGGTCGTGTTGAAGGTCCACCGGGCGGATCGGGTCTTCCTGCTGACCTTGGAGCTGGAGGAATAGCGGAAGAGGCCTACGGGCCGTCCGTCGCGAGGATCGGTCGAAGGACGTCACCGGGGGACGGAGCCGCGTCGCCGATCGAGCGGCACGCGGCCGAGTCGCCATCGATAAGGGCGACGACCTCGAGAACCGCGGCGCCCGCCGCCTCCGAGCCGACGGCTCGGAATCGGTCGCCGAGGGCGACGCCGTTCTGTGCTCCGAGGGAAATGACCCACAGGTCGCCTTCCTCGCCGATGACGCGCCCTTCCGCGGTGATCCGAACGAGAAGGGCCGAATCGGATCGGTCGTTCGTCGCGCCCTGGACCTCGAGCGTGACGGTGAACGCTCCCTCCTGCTCGAACACGTGGATCGGATCGTCTGCGTCCGACACGGACCCGTCGCCGAACGTCCACCGCTTGCAGGTGATCCGGCCGCTCGATTCGTCGCGAAACCGGACCGGTCCTCCGACGAACGGAACCGTCGGCGTGTAGGAGAACGCGGCGACCGGCGGAGGTGGGTGGCTCGCCAGGAGGACGCGTACGTCTCCTTCACCGACGATCTGAGGTGTTTGGTCGGCTCCGCGCTCGCGGCGGACGAACGGAGGGACCTCGGCGAGGACGTACTCGTAGACCTCCCACGCGGTGACGTGCGAGTCTTCGTTCAAATCGGCCGCCCCACGAAGGCCTTCGAGGACGAAATGGGTGAAGACGCCGTGCCCGAGTGTCGGGGACTCGAACGCGTCCTGCGATTCTGCCGCGGCCGAAAGGATGAGCCGCCCTTCGAGGGAGAAGTCGCGGAACAGGTCGAGGGTCTCTCCGGTGGGTCGCCGTCCGCTCGGGAGGCTTCGCGCCAGACCGCCGGAGTAGCAACCGTCGAAGAAGACGAGGACGTGTTGGGAGGGGACTCGGTCGAGGAAGCGACCGAACTCGTCGTCGCGCAACGCCGTGTCGTCGATGGCCGAGTCGACCGTGTCGACGAGGACGAAGAACTCATCGACCCCGTCACGCTCGTCGCCGTCGTCGTCGGCTCCTTGATAGCCGTGTCCGGAGAAGAAGATCACGACGAGGTCATCCTGCGCGGCCATTCGGCGGATCCAACCGAGGCTCTCTCGAACGTTGACGAGAGTCGCTCGTTCCGCCTTCAAGCCGTCGAGTCCGTCGACGACGCCTTCGGCGTCGGTGAGAAGGCGGACGTGATCAGGCGGAACCCCCTCATCGAGCGCCCATTGCGCCGCGGCGATCGCGTCGGCGCGACCGAATTGGAGGTCGGCGACGTTCTCGTAGTCAGATATGCCGATCGCGAGGACAAAGACGCCTCCGGTCACGACGATCTCGGGAACCTGTGCGACGGCGATCGTCTCCTCGGAGAACGCGGCGAGGCCGTCGTCGTCGGTGACCGTGAGGCGAACCGCGTACGTGCCCGGCTCGTCGTAGCGATGGATCGGCGACGTTTCGCGGGACGAGTGGTCGTCGCCGAATGTCCATTCCCACGAAACGACGTTCCCGTCCACGTCGGATGAGAGATCGGAGAACCGGATCGGGTCGAGGATCGATGGAGTGGTCGGGGTGAATGCGAAGCCGGCGCTCGGCGGCTTCGGTTCGGAGACGATGACGGCGTGCATGACGGCGTCGGCCCTTCCCGCTTCGTTGACGACGCGAAGAGTCACCGGGTGCGTTCCGGCTTCGAGCGGGGGCGCGACGACGATCGCCTCCTCCGCGACCAGGTCGAACTCGCCGTCCGACTCAAGATCCCAATGATATTCGAGTCGCTCGCCCGACGGATCGTACGCGGCGGTCGCATCGAGTCGGAGCCAGTCCCCGGCTCGTGGCGGACGTGGAAGGCGCGTCCCTGACTCGGTGACCGGTTCCCAGAGGAACTCGGCGACCGGGGTCTCGTCGGCCTCCGCGACTTCGATCGGGCGGCTGACGATCGCCGTCGCTCCATCATCGTCGGCGACCGTCAACGTCACGGTGAACGAACCGGCCGTCTCGAACGTGTGGTCGGCCACCTCACCGAGCTCGGCGTCGTCGTCTCCGAAGTCCCACCAGTACTCGACGACATTGCCGTCTTCGTCGGTCGATGCGGTGGCATCGAAGTGGACTGGCTCGCCGTCCCGAGCGTCGATCGGGCGAACGGTGAATGACGGGACCGGAGGAAGGTTGGGCGGCGACGCGAGCAATCGGTCGAAGTCGGCCACGACCCGCAGGCTCGCACGCGCGCGGCCGAGGGCGTCGATTCCGAGCCGGGCGGTCAACTCGGCGGACCCAATTCGCTTCGACACCGAGATCTCGCCGTCATGGAAGGCGAAATCTGAGAGCGAAACGACCAACTCGGCGTCGAGTCCGGCCGCCGTTTCGTCGAGCGCGAGTGCCAGGGAAGCGTGGCCGGGGCTGTCGAGATAGGTCGAAGCGATGACCGAGAGCGAACGTGTTGCACCCTCCCAGTCGACCGCGGCGGATGCGAGGCGGTCGGGTCCGAGGACGATCCCGCCGCGGCCCGAGAGCGTTCCGGTCGGAACCTCCGTCGCACCCTCGACGGCGACGGCGAACGACTCGGGGACCAGATTGGCCGTTCGTGCGCTCAGCGTCGCTCGAAGGCCCGTTCCGAGAGACAGCTCGAATGCCTGCACCCAGCGGCTCGACGGCCACGTCCTCGAGAGGCTCGACGCGAGACGATACCCCGATCCAATCAACTCTCCCTCCGCGGAGACGCGAATGCGCGACTCCAATCCGTCGAGCACACCCGAGGCGTGGAGGCTCCAAGAGAGAGAACCGGTCCCCACCTCGAAGACGGAGGATTCGAACGTCGCGGCGGCCGTCGTCCTCGCCCCCCACGCTCCGAGGAACGACGTGCTCAGAAGGACCGAGCCTCGGGGGCCGGCGTGGGTCGCGGCGAGCTCGATCGCCTCGAGCTCGAACGGCGACGTCTTGATGCGCGCGAATGCGGACAGGTCGAGCCCGGGAATTGCGTTGCGGTAGGTCGGGAGGAACTCGATGCGCCCGATCGGACTCCGGGTCGGGTCGTCGTGTGCGCCGATCGTCTCCCCGAGGAGGCCTCGGCCGATGCACGGTGAGGCGGGCCGGAGCTCGATGTTCCCGGCCTCGAGATCGACGAAATCCGGCGGCGCGGTCAAGTCGGTCGTCCGCGGCGTCACTCCTTGATAGTCGCCCGCATCGTTTCCCCAGACGTTGTTGTGCGATAGAAGGAGATCCCCGGGGGCTCCGCTCGGCCGATCGACACGGACGCCGGCCCCTACGTTGTACGCAATGATCGTGTTGGTGATCGAGACGGCGGAGCCGCGTATGAGGACGCCCGCTCGACCGTTTCGCACAACGGTGGTTCGATCGACAACGTACTCGCCGTCGCCGGACAGGTCGAGGCCGTCTGTTTCGCACGCAGAGATCTCGGAACGCGTCGCCGCCCCGGTCGCTTCGCCGGCGACGGCGACTCCGATTCGTGACGCGCGGATCGAGGATTCCTCGATCCGATGAGCCGTCCGATCTCGCGCCTCGACGCCGGTCTCGCCCCCGACGATCGCGCAACCGAGAGCGGCCGCGTCGCTGTCGCCGCTCAGCCGGAGCCCGCCGGAGGCGTTGTCGATCAGTCTGCAGCTCGTCAGCCTGACCTGTCCCCGATCGGACAGATCGACGCCCCACCCGGTCTGATGACGGAACTCGCAGCCGACAGCGGTTGCTGAGGACGCGTCCGTGATCGTCAACCCGTGCACACCGTTGTCGGAGATCGTCGTGGTCTCGAGCGTCACCGTGCATTCGCCGGTGAGGAGGATCCCGTTGCCTCCGTTCTCCTCGATCCGACAGGCGGTGAGGCGGACGCGGGCGCCGTCGTGCGCCCAGACTCCGTGCCGATCGTTCCCGTGGATCCGAACGCCTTCGAGAGTCGGAGCGGACGTCGTCTCGGCGATCTCGAGGCCGTTCTCCCGGCTGCCCGTGATCGTGCAGTCGACGATCGTGATCGATGCCGACTCCAGCAGGACCGTCGGGCCGGGGAGTGTCGTCTCGGTCCGCTCGATCGAGAAACCCTCGATCCGGCCGACGCTGGCATGATGGGCGTAGACGACCGGTTCGAAGCCATATCCGTAGCGGATCACGGTGGCGCCCGCTCCAGAGCCCACGAGCGAGACGCCGTTCTTGAAGACGACGCCCTCTTCGTAGACGCCTGGGTTGACGCGGATGACGTCGCCGTACCCGGCGGCGGTCATCGCGCCTTGGATCGTGCCGTGGGTGCCGGCGCCGTCTTGGGCGACGAGGAACTGCTCGCCGACCGCGGGCGAGGAGGTCGCCGCGATCGAGACGAGGCAGACGATGATCGCCCGAACTCTCCAAGTCATGGGCTCCATTGTAGCCGGTCGGCGGCGAACGGTCGGCTGACGGCGGGCTTGGGTCGGGTATCATCCGGCGGGAGGAATCGAATGCGAGCCTTCTTCTGCATCCCATTGAGTTCGGCTCAGCGCGCCGCGGTCGGCTCGATCGCCGAGGGACTCCGGGCCGGCACGACGACGCGAGCGTCGTGGGTCCGTCCGGAGAACTACCACGTGACGGTCCGATTCCTCGGGGAAATCGAGCCGATGCTGACCGTCGATCTCGACCGGATCTGCAAGCAGGTTGTCGGACGGTTCGAGCCGTTTGCGATGACGCTCGACCGCGTTGGGGCCTTTCCGTCGGCCGAGCGGGCCCGGGTTCTGTGGATCGGCGGCGAGACGCCGACTTCGTTCGTCGATCTTGTCGACGCCCTCAACGACGGCCTCGGTTCGATCGGATTCGACGAAGAGCGGAGGAGGCCGGCCGCACACGTGACGGTCGCTCGCGTCAAAGGACGGCCCGATCGAAGCCTCGTCCGGCTTGTTGCGGGGTCGCGTCTGAACGCGCCGATCGTCGCGCGCGCCGAGCGAATCGTCCTGATGGAGAGCCGGTTGACGCGGAACGGGGCGGTCTATGCGCCCCTGTTCGAAGCCCCGATCGGCCGATCGACGTGACCGGCCGTCGGCCTCCGAGCGGTGTCGAGTACCTGGATCACACGGCCGACGTCGGCCTTCGGGCGCGCGGAGCGACGTTGGGGGAGGCGTTCGCCGCCGCCGCCGCCGGCGTCTTCGCTCTGATGATCGACATCGACCGCGTCCGGCCGGCACGCGAGCATCGGGTGACGACGGACGCGTCGACGACGGAGAGCCTGCTCGTCGACTGGCTCGGTGACCTCCTCGCGCAGAAGGAGATCTCCGGGCTCGTCTTCGCGTGCTTCGACGTCCACATCGAGGAGGTCGATCGGACGTACCATCTGGTCGGCTCGGCGTGGGGAGACAGGCTCGATCCGGAACAACACGAGATCGGGCTCGAGGTGAAGGGGATCAGCTATCTCGGCCTCTCGGTGACCGAGGTTGACGAGACCTGGGTCGTCGAGTGCGTGCTCGATGTCTGAGCCGCCGAGCGAAGGAGGGGAGATGACGGGACCGCACGAACTCGAGCGCGCCGGGCGGAGCGAATGGGTCGTGCCGCCGTCCGGCTCGATGAAGGTGCCGGGGCGGATCTTCGCCGACGAAGAAACGATCGCCGGGCTCGAGGCGGACGACGCCGGGCGGACCGAATGGAGTGCGCTTCGGCAGATCCGGAACGTCGCCTCCCTGCCGGGGATCGTGTCGGCGTCGATCGCGCTTCCCGATGTTCATCCCGGGTACGGGTTTCCGATCGGCGGGGTCGGCGCATTCGACCTCGACGAAGGGGTCGCCGTCGTCGGGGGAGTCGGGTTCGACATCAACTGCGGGGTGCGGATGCTCGCCACCCCGCTCGTCGATGACGAGGTGGTGCCGCGCCTCGACGATCTCGCGCGAGATCTCTACGAGACGGTCCCGGCCGGGCTCGGATCGAAGGGGAAGCTTCGTCTCTCGATCGCCGAGATCGACCGGTTACTCTGCGATGGGGCGGCATACGTCGTTCGGAACGGGTACGGGCGCGCTGAGGATCTGACGTTCATCGAGGAGGGCGGCGCGGTCGGTGGGGCCGATCCGTCCTCGGTCAGCGACCTGGCGAAACAGCGGCAGTTCGGGCAGGTCGGGACCCTCGGGTCCGGGAATCACTACCTCGAGGTTCAGGTGGTCGACGCGGTTCTCGACGCGGAGGCGGCGACGGCCTACGGCTTGTCGGCCGGCCGCATCGTCGTCTCGATCCACACAGGATCTCGGGCGCTCGGTCATCAGATCGGACAGGACTACTTGAAAGAGATGGCCGAAGCAAGTCGCAAGTACGGGATCGCGATCCCGGAGCGCGAGATGGTCTGCGCGCCGATCGACAGTCCCGAGGGGAGGCGCTACCTGAGCGCCGTCGCGTGCGGAGCGAACTGTGCCTTCGCCAATCGCCAGGTGATCGCCCATCTCGTTCGGGAGTCCCTCGGCCGCGTTTGCGGCCTCGCCGACGCCGACGTTCGAACCGTCTACGACATCGGACACAACAACGCGAAGATTGAGGAGCACGTCGTCGACGATCGGACGCGCCGGCTCCTCGTGCACCGAAAGGGGGCGACCCGCGCCTTCGGTCCGGGCCGGCAGGAGGTGCCGGCGGCGTATCGATCGGTCGGTCATCCGACGTTTGTCGGCGGCACGATGGGGACCGCGTCGTATGTGATGCGGGGGACCCAGGTCGGCATGGCGAGGGTCTTCGGCAGCGGGATTCACGGCGCCGGTCGGGCGCTGTCGCGGAAGAAGGCGGCAAAGCGGTTCTGGGGCGAGACGGTGATCTCAGAGCTCGCTTCTTCGGGGATCCGAGTCCGAGCCCACAGCAAGCGGGGCGTCGCCGAGGAAGCCCCGGGGGCGTACAAGGACGTCGAGCGCGTTGTCGGAGCGGCGGTAGAGTCGGGCATCAACCGAGCCGTCGCCCGGCTTCGCCCGCTGGCGGTCATCAAGGGGTAGCCGCTGTGAGGGCAATCGGCCGGTCGCTATTCGGCCGCGCGTTCCCGACGCGCCGCAGTGAACGCGCGCGTCTCCCGAACGAGTGTGCGCGCGAGCTTCCTCGGATCGTGCTTGATCGTCTGCTTCCCTCCCCATTGTGCCGTCCCGACGAGGTCGGCCCGGACGACCCGTAGCCTGTACTCGTTCGAATCTGCCAGGTCATCGGGAACGGGCTCGGCCGCCTCGTCGATGTAGCCGGGGAGGAGGCTCTGGTCGACGCGGGCGGTGTTCACCAGGATCGTGTCGAAACGGAACAGGTCGACGTACTCGTTGAGAACGTTCAGGTGATCGCGGAGCGTGAACCCGGTCGTTTCGCCAGGCTGCGTCATCAGGTTCGCGATCAGAACCTTCTCCGCCCCGGCCCGGTGGATCGCATCCGCGATCCCGTCGACGAGGACGTTGGGGATGATGCTCGTGAATAGGCTCCCCGGCCCGAGAACGATCAGATCAGCGTCTCCGATCGCATCGATCACCTTGTCGTAGGGGACGACGGGCGACGAGGAGAGCTCGAGGCGCGCGATTCGGCGCGGGTCGGAGCTCAGTTGGCTCTCTCCTTCGATTCTGGTCCCGTCTTCCATCGTGGCGACCAAGTGCGTGCTCGCAAGCGTGGCCGGAAGCACCTGACCGCGGATGTTCAGGAAGTGGCTCATCGCTTCGATCGCCCGATCGAATCCGCCGGTTGCCTGTTCCAGCCCGGCGAGGACGATGTTGCCGAGGGCGTGTCCGGCCAGCTCCGGCGGTCCCGTGAATCGATACTGGAAGAAGTCGGAGAGCTGTGTCTCGTCTTCAGCGAGGGCGAGAATGCAGTTTCGAACGTCTCCCGGCGGAAGGACGTCGATCCCTTCGCGGAGCCTCCCCGAGCTTCCTCCATCGTCCATCACCGTGACGACGGCGGTGATGTTCGCCGTCACCTCCTTCAGGCCGCGCAGGAGCGACGACAGTCCGGTTCCGCCGCCGAGGGCGACGACCCGAGGCCCTCGGGCGAGGCGGCGGGCACGATAGATCATCGTCGATGGCTTGATTCGCGAGTCGGCCGAGGCGCTCCGGGCGACGGAGCGAACGAGTCGAGCGAGCGCCAGGGCGAAGCCCCCGCCTCCGAAGACGACGACCGCGGCGAGGATCGTGTAGCGCGGCCCTGCCGCGGTCGGCAGCGTTCGATACGCGATCCGGACCAGGTCCACGCCGAGGACATACAAGAGGCCGACGACGAGGATCGCCATCGAGACGACCGACAGAAGGACCCAACGTTTGACGCGCATTCCGGGCGTCAGCCAGTGGAGCAACCCACGCCAACGGGCGTTCACGAACGTCTCCGGAAGGCGGCGTCGCGAACGCCGGGGAGCGTGGTGAGAATCGTGCGGAGCTCGTCGCTCGGGGCGACCGAATATCGATGGTGCGCCCGGACGACGATCGACCCGAGCGTGTCGACGAGTTCGAAACAGACGGGAGCGTCTCCGGCATGTCGAGTCAGCTCGGACTGGACCTGCGACAGGCGGTCCGCGTCGACCGCCGTCATGTCGATCGTCAGGAGGAGCGAAAGGGTCATCCGATTCGAGACCTCGTCGAGTGGAAGGACCTCATCTGCGACCAGCCCGATGTCGCCGTTTCGAGCATCGGCGGTGACCGCGATGCCGACCAACCCGTCCTCTCGAAGGAGATGCCCCGATGCCTCGAGGAGACGCGGGAAGACGGTGATGTCCACTTCTTCGGCCCCGTCCTCCACCGTCAGAAAGGCCATCGGCTCTCCCTTCTTCGTATCGATCCGACGGATCTTCTTCACCCGGCCGCCGACGAGGCCTTTCGCCCCCTTCGGCAATCCCTTCGCTTGATGGGTGGACATGCAGTAGAAGTCGAGGACCTCCCTGAAGTCATCGAGCGGATGCGCCGTCACGTAGAGGCCGAGGAGTTCCCGCTCGAACGACAGCAGGTCACGCGGTTCGAATTCCGGTTCGGTGACGATCGGATCGGCCGTCGACTTCTCGAGATCGGCGAAGATCGACTGCTGCCCGGTCAGTCGCTCGCGGCGAGTTCGCTGAATCAGTTCGAGCCCTTCGGGTAGGTGGCGAAGGAGGCCGCGGCGGGATGCGCCGAGCTGATCGAACGCGCCGACCTTGACGAGGGCTTCGAGAGCCTCCCGATCGAGTCCGTCGTCTTCGATTCGCCGACAGAGATCGTAGAACGAGGTGAACGGCTTGCCGCTGCGCGCCCTCAGGATCGCCGCGATCGCCCCTCGACCGACGTGCTTCACTGCGCCGAGTCCGAAGCGGATCCGGCGATTGTCGAGCGGCGTGAACTCGAGCCGACTCTCGTTGATGTCCGGCGGAAGGACTTCGATCGACATCTCGCGACACTCGGCGACGTACTCGGCCACCTTGTCCGAATCGGCCTGCAGGCTCGTCAGGAGCGCCGCCATGAAGTGGGTCGGGTGGTTCGCCTTCAGGTAGGCGGTCCAGTAGGAAACGAAAGCGTACGCGGTCGTGTGGGACTTGCCGAACCCGTAGCGAGAGAATTTCTCCATGTCGGCGAACGTGCTCTCGGCGAGCTGGCGTGAGATTCCGTTGGCGAGACAGCCCTCGATGAACTTCGGCTTCAGGCTGTCCATGATCTCTTTGACCTTCTTCCCCATCGCCTTTCGGAGAATGTCGGCCTCGGCGAGCGTGAATCCGGCGAGCGCCTGCGCCATCAGCATGACCTGATCCTGATAGATCGGAAGCCCGAACGTGTCGTCGAGGATCGCCGCCAGGTCGGGATGCGGATACGTCGTCGCCTTCCGGCCGTGTCGCCGTTCGACGTACTCGTCGGTCATCCCGCTCTCGAGCGGACCCGGACGGTAGAGGGCGAGGAGGGCGATCAAGTCCTCGAATCGTTCGGGTTGGACGCGGCGTATGAGGCTCCGCATTCCCGAGCTCTCGAGCTGGAAGATCCCGGCCGTGCGTCCCTCGCGGATCAGTGCGTGGGTCGCCTCGTCGTCGAGCGGGATGTCGTCGACGCAGAGGTCGACGCCGTCGATCGCCCGCAGTGTTTCGCAGGCCTCGTCGATCAGCGTCAGGTTCCGAAGGCCGAGGAAGTCGAACTTCAGAAGGCCGACCGCCTCGACGTCGACCATGTCGAACTGGGTGACGAACTCCCCCTCACCGAGGCGAAGGAGCGGAACGTGAAGGGCAAGGCGATCGGGGGCGATGACGACGCCGGCCGCGTGCGTCGACGCATTGCGGATCAACCCTTCGAGACGAAGTCCGATGTCGACGAGCCTCCGGATGTCGTTGTCCTCCTCGTAGAGCGACTTCAGTTCCGAGACGCGTTCGATCGCCGCCTTGAGCGCCCATCCGAACGGGATCAGCTTCGCGACGCGATCGGTGACCGCATACGGAATCCCGAGAACGCGCCCGACGTCGCGAACGACGCTCCGAGCGGCCATTCGATCGAACGTGGCGATCTGCGCGATCCGATCCCACCACTGCTCGCCACCGTAGCGCCGGCGGACGTACGCGATCACGTCGTCGCGCCCCTTGATGCAGAAATCGATGTCGAAGTCCGGGAGGCTGATTCGGTCCGGGTTGAGAAATCGCTCGAACAGGAGGCTGTACCTCAACGGGTCGACGTTCGTGATTCGCAGCGCGTAGGAGACGAGGCTGCCGGCCGCGGATCCCCGTCCGGGCCCGACGGTGATTTCGTTGTCTCGCGCGAACTTGACGAAATCCCACACGATCAGGAAGTACGTGCTGTATTCCATCTTGGCGATCACGGACAGCTCGTACTCGAGCCGCTCGACGATCTCGTCGGTCAGCTCGCCATACCGCTCACGTGCACCATCGAAGGCCAGTTCGCGGAGGAACGTGTTGGTGTCGGTCTTTCCGTCGGGCAGATCGAACGGAGGGATCATCGGCCTGCCGAGTTCGAGCGTGACGTTGCACCGATCGGCGATCGCCCGAGTGTTCGCGATCGCCTCCGGAACGTCGGCGAACAGCGCCTCCATCTCCTCCGTCGTTCGGAAGTGATACCCCTCCCCGTCGAAGGTTCGGTGATCCGGGTCGTCGAGGGTCCGGTTCGCGCGGATGTTTAGCAGGACCTCGTGAGCGAGCTTGTCGTCCGGGGAGAGGAAGTGAACGTCGTTCGTCGCGACCAGCGGGATCTCGAGGTCTGAGGCGAGGTCGATCAACTGCGCACGCAGGCGGGCGCCGCGATCGGTTCCGTGATCCTGAATTTCGAGGAAGAAGCTGCCCGGGCGGAAGATCTTCTGGAGCCGCCGCGCTGTCCCCTCTGCATCGCTCCTCCGTCCGGCCTGCAGCAGGCGGGGGATCTCGCCGCTCTCGCACCCCGAAAGGGCGATCAGACCCTCGGCGTACGCGGTCAGAAGCTCGTAGTCGGCCCGCGGGCGATAGTAGAAGCCCTCGGTGTGTGCACGGCTGACGATCTGCAGGAGGTTTCTGTACCCGACGTCATTTTCCGCCAGGAGAACGAGGTGATAATACCGGTGACCGTTCTGAACGTTTCGGTCTCGGCGGTCGCCGGGCGCGACGTAGATCTCGCATCCGAGGATCGGTTTGACCTCCGCCTTCGTCGCCTGGCGGTAGAACTTGACGACGCCGCTCATGACGCCGTGATCGGTCAACGCCATGGCATCCATCCCACACTCGCGCGCCTTCGCGATCAATCCTTGGATCTTGCAGGAGGAGTCGAGAATACTGAACTCGGAGTGGACGTGGAGATGGATGAACCGGCTCGTCACCGTGCGCCCTCCTCGACGAAGATGACCTTCTCCTCGCCCGGGAGGACGAGGCCCAGGCGCCCTCGAGCGAGCGTCTCGATCGCATCGAGATCGTTCCGCCGCTCAAGTCGATCACGCAGGGCCGCCCGTTCCTCGAGCGCGGTGGCGTGGGCGACCGTCAGATCTTCGAGTTCTCGTCTGCGCCTGGCGATTTCTAGTTGTCGACCGATGAACAGACCCGCGAGCAGGGACGTGAGCGCGAGAATCGAAACCGCCAGGACAAGACCCCGACCCGGCCGGAGGTGCGTCCAGAGGCGATTCCGTCGCTGTCCCCTCATCACCCTTCACCTCTTGCTGTTCTGGAAGGGGGAAAGCCCGGCGCGACACCGACGTGGCTTCGAATGTCGATTCGGTCCTCGTGACCCCCCTCGGGAGCGCCTTGACCATCGCCATGCTCGAGCTCCCGATCGCCAGTATATTGTGGCGACCGGAACGGGACAACGGACATTCGGCCCGTGTTGCGACCGGAAGGGGCCGGATCGATAATCGAGCCCGGTGTTCCGTGGGAACCGTAAGGAGAGCCGATGCGCGTCACCGAGCTACGAGAGCGATATCTGGGCTTCTTTGCCGAGCGGGAGCACAAGATCTTGGCGAGCTCGCCGCTCGTCCCGAAAGACCCAACGCTGCTGTTCACCTCGGCGGGCATGGTCCCGTTCAAGGAGATCTTCTGGGGGAAGGTGACGCCTTCGTTCACGCGAGCGGCGACGTGCCAGAAGTGCTTCCGGACAACCGACATCGAGAATGTCGGGAGGACGGCCTTTCACCACACGTTCTTCGAGATGCTCGGCAATTTCTCGTTCGGTGACTACTTCAAAGAAGGGGCGATCGAGGCCGCGTGGGCGTTTCTTTCGAGCGAACTCGAGATTCCGGCCGATCGGTTGTGGGTCTCGATCTACGAGGGCGACGACGAGGCGGAGGCGCTCTGGCTCGATCTGACCGAGATCCCGAAAGAACGGATCGTCCGACTCGGCAAGGAGCACAACTGGTGGGGGCCGGTCGGCGACTCGGGTCCGTGCGGCCCGGACTCGGAGATCTTCTTCGACGCGGGCGTCGGGACGGAGTGTGGTCCCGATTGCGCCGGCGTCGCCTGCGATTGCGATCGCTTCTCGGAGATCTGGAATCTGGTCTTCATGCAGTACGAGGCGACGCCGGACGGGCGACTCGAACCGCTTCAGGCACGGAACATCGACACCGGGATGGGATTGGAGCGGACGGGCGCCGTCCTCCAGGGGGTCGGCAGCGACTTCGAGATCGACCTGTTCCGCCCGATCGTCGAGGCGATCGAATCGGCTTCCCCGAAGCAGCTCGGCCCGAACGACCTTCCGTTCCGGAACACGATCGCCGATCACATCCGCGGAATCCCGTTCCTCCTCGCCGAGGGTGTCACGCCCGGGAACGAGCGGCAGGGGTATGTGATGAGAAGGATCCTCCGGCGCGCCATCCGCGCCGGAGAGCGGCTCGAGCTCCCCGCGGGGACGATGGCCTCATTGATCGATCCCGTGATCGACGGGATGTCCGGTGCGTACCCGGAGATCGCCGAGGTTCGCGATCTCGCTCGTCGGCTCGTCGCGAAGGAGGAGGTCTCCTTTCGCGCGACGCTGCGCGAGGGAGAGCGAAGGCTGGCGAAGCTCCTCGCCGACCTGCAGGCGTCGGGCGAAACGATCCTGCCGGGCGAGCTTGCGTTCGAGCTGACCGACACCTACGGGTTTCCGCTCGAGATGACGCAGGAGATCGCGGCCGAGACGGGGATCGAGGTCGACCTGGCCGGCTTGGAGAAATCCCTTGGAGCACAGCGGCGTCGTTCCCGTGGCGAGGTCGGTATAAGCGTCGGCAGATCAGTCACTGCGGACGCAGATGCGGTTCCGGCTGGAGCTGAACCGACGCGGTTCATTGGCTATGAGGCTGTCTCGAGTGAGTCGCCCGTGGAAGGCCTTCTGCCGCCAGGAACGAAGGACATCGAGCGGTTGGTCTTTCCCTCTACCCCCTTCTACGCTGAAGGGGGCGGGCAGGTCGCTGACACGGGTTGCATCGAGAACCTCGATCGTGAGGGAACTGCCGTCGTCACGAATGTCGTGAAGAATCCCGAGGGCGTGTACCTCCATCAACTCGAACGGGTGGCGGGGACCTTCGCGATCGGCGATCGGTGTCGGCTGAGCGTCGACGTCGCTCGACGTCGTCGGATCGAACGGAATCACACCGCGACGCACCTGCTGCACGCGGCGCTTCGCGAGGTGCTCGGGCCGCACGTCCATCAGTCCGGCTCGGAGGTGAACGATCGCGAACTTCGCTTCGACTTCTCCCACTTTGAGAAGCTGGCGGCGGACGAGATCGCACGGATCGAGGATCTGGCCAACGCCGCCGTCCTCGCAGATCACCTGGTGACGGTCGAGGAACTTCCGCCCGACGAGGCGAAGGCGTCCGGGGCGATCGGGCTGTTCGAGGACGAGTATCGGGGGCGCAAGACCGTCCGCGTGATCGCCGTCGATGACGTCAGCAAGGAGCTGTGTGGAGGGACTCACGTGCGTCGGTCGGGCGAGATCGGGCTGATCAAGATCCTCTCCGAAGAGTCGATCGCCTCAGGCGTGCGGCGGGTCCGGGCCATCACCGGGGACGCGGTGCTCGCTCGACTGCGCGATCAAGACGCGTTCGCCCGTCGTCTGCGCGATGCGCTCGGCGAGGATCCGGAGGAGGGGGCCCGCCGTCTGAAAGAGCAGGTCGAGACGCTGTCCGAGCGGTTGTCGGCCGAGGGGGCCGATCGAGTCCGATCGACGGCAGACGACCTGTTCTCCGGCCGTGACGCGGTGGCCGGGACGCACGTCCTCGGCGGGCGGGTCGATCTCGACGGAGGCGAGTTGAAGGATCTGGCGGACCTCTTGGAGGAGAGGTGTCGCCCGGCGGTCGTGGTCCTCGGCGCGGCTCTCGAGGAGCGGGCCATCGTCGTTTGCAAGGTTTCGAAAGGGGTCGACGCCGTCCGCGCTGGGGAGATCGCTTTCTTTTATTTTGTCACTTCCATCCTCTGGATCTTCCAAAACCACTTGTGCCTG
>CAZUIM010000020.1:0-39440 GCA_964620325.1 uncultured Thermotogae bacterium | reverse complement strand
GCACGGCCCTGAAAAGGCCGGTGTCCCCAGTTCGAATCTGGGCCTCGGCACCATCATGTTCGCCGGTGGAATCGGACATCCGTCCATACGCACGTGGTTTCCCGTCGATCGTGACTGCCTCTCGCTTCCTGAAATCTCGATTCCTACAGGGTTTCCGCCCTGCGCGTCCTCGCTCCTCCTGTGGAGAACCCTGTGGACAACCCCATCAAAACGGGACGGAAAGGCCGGTTCACTGTGGATAAGTCGACGACTGAGCGCGCCGATCGGCGGCGCGATCCAACGGGCCCCCGCACAACCCGACAATACACACGTTTTCCACAACCCCTTCCCTGCGTCTTCTTCCCATGGGACAAAGAATACGCGACTTTTCCACAGCTTGTCTCAGCGGCTCCGCCGCGCGTCCGTCTCGTCCTCCGACCCGTCAACGCGCCAACGTCAAGTGGACCCGAGTCCCTTCGATCTGCGATACACATGTCCGACTCGCGTCGAAGTGGGCTGGCGTTCCACGCTTCGATCGAAACGCGGCGCCTTTGTTCGCACATTCGTCTCTTGATCGGCGGCCCGTCTCTTCGCTACGCTTGCTCCGCTTCGAGGGGAGACGGGAATGAATGGTAATCACCTTGCTGTCTGGGACTCTGTCATGGCCTCACTGCGTGAGACGATCCCAGACTCGTCGTATCTGACGTGGTTGGCGAACGCTCGACCGCTCGCTCTCGAGAACGGAACGATGGCAATCCGTGTCCCCGACACGTTCACCAAGGACGGAATCGAACAGCGGTACCGGTCGGAGATCGAGCGGATCGCGTCCGAGGCCTGCGAACAACCCGTCTTGCTCGACGTGAGGATCATCTCCGAGGACCCTCCGGCCGCTTCGCGCCGGTTGGCCGAGGAGGCCCGATCGATCCCGCAGGGTGGATTTCCGCTCAACGACGACTACACGTTCGAGGTCTTCGTTCGAGGGAAGAACAACCATCTCGCCCACGCCGCGTCCGAAGCGGTCGCGCGCGCCGTCATCCAAGCGGAGGAGAAGACGTACAATCCGTTGTTCATCTACGGAAGCGTCGGACTCGGCAAGACGCACCTCCTCCAGGCGATCGGGAATCAGGTCCTCCGTACGTCGCCCGATCGAACGGTCGTCTATACGACGTCCGAACGGTTTGCGATCGAATTGATCAACGGGATTCGTGACAACTCGACCGGCGCCTTTCGAGAGAAATATCGGAAGATCGACCTCCTGCTGATCGACGACGTGCATTTTCTTCAAGGAAAGGAAGCGACGCAGGAGGAGCTGTTTCATACATTCAACGAGCTCTACGGCGCAATGAAACAGATTGTCCTCTCCAGCGACCGTCCACCGGAGGATCTCTCCGGTCTTCAGGAGCGGCTCGTCTCGCGTTTCCGCTGGGGCCTCGTCGCCGACATTCAGCCACCGGACTTCGAGACACGAATCGCCATTCTCCGCGAGAAAGCACTCACGCGAGGATTGGCGGTCGACGATGACGTCCTGGAACTGATCGCTCGAAGGATCTCCTCCAACGTCCGCGCGTTGGAGGGAGCGTTGATCAAGGCCCTCGCCTGCGCGCAACTTCAGGGTGAGCGCCTCACGCCGCAACGCCTCGAGGCCGTTCTTCCGAAGGAGGGACAGCGCCCGCGGCTGACGATCTCTCACATCAAGGACGAGGTCACCACGCATTACAACCTCAAACCGCACGACCTCGAGAGTTCCAGTCGAAAGAAGGAGATCTCGCAGGCACGCCACGTGGCGATCTTTCTCGCACGCACGTTGACCGACCACTCATTTCCGGCCATCGCTCGCGAGTTCGGAAATCGAGATCACACGACGATCATGCACTCCTATTCCAAGGTCAAGGAGCAGCTCGAGGAGACGCCGCTTCTCCAAGCCGAGATCGGGGAGCTCGAGGAATCACTCGGGACCCGGTTTGCACTCCCCCGCTAGGAGACGGCCTCCATCATGCGGTCCCTCCGACTGTGTATACGTAGCCGACAAGCTGTGGATTCCGTCTGGATAAATGGAAGCAGGCGGTGGAGAGCGATCGTGCAGGCCACCCTCTTGCAGGCTTCCACAACGCTTCTCCCCAATCGAACAACCTCTCTTCACAGGTTCTCCCGCGAGTCCTATCGAGCAAAAGCTCCTCTAGATCGAGCGTTTCACAGTTGTCAACAGAATCGCGACGGCTCTACTACTACTCCAATACAAGGTAGAGCTCACTCTTCTGCTTGTTCTAATTGTGTCTGCGCAGGCACAATGCCGGTCGCGAGACAGCGGTGATTCGATTGAACGATGTGAGAATGCCATCTAGAATGGGGTCCTCATGAAGCCGCTGCGCAGCACGACGATTCTCGCAATCTACTCGGCCGAGGCTCGCCGAGGCGTCATGGCGAGTGACGGTCAAGCGACCCTCGACACTACGGTGATCAAGAAGACGACGAAGAAGGTCTATCGATTGCACGACGACCGTGTCCTCGTCGGGTTCGCTGGCGCGACGGCCGACTGCCTCGCCTTGCTCGAGAAGTTTGAAGGGAAGCTGAAGAAGCACGACGGACAGCTGCGGCGCTCGGCCGTCGAGCTGACAAAGGAATGGCGGACCGATCGGATTCTTCGTCACCTCGAAGCGATCCTGGTTGCTCTGAATGAAGAAGGGGTGTTGATGATCTCCGGTGCGGGCGACGTTCTCGAACCGGACGACGCGGTCATCGGTGTCGGATCAGGCGGTCCGTACGCGCTCGCAGCCGCAAAGGCGTTTCTCTCTAGCTCCGACCTTCCGGTCGATGAGGTGGCGAAGCGCTCGTTGGCAATCGCTGGGGAGATCGACATCTATACCAACACCGAGATTTCGATCGAAGAGATCGCCTGGTAGGCGCGAGGACGAATGAGTGAAATCATAGAGGTTCAAGACGGTCGGCTCTCCGGGCTGACGCCGAAGCAGATCGTCGAGGAGCTCGACAAGTACATCGTCGGGCAAGCCGAGGCGAAGCGATTGGTCGCCATCGCACTCCGCAACCGAATGCGAAGACAGGTCGTTGCCGATCCGGAGATTCGCGAAGAGATCAAGCCGAAGAACATCCTGATGATCGGTGCGACCGGTGTCGGAAAGACCGAGATCTCCCGACGACTCGCCCGACTGACCTCGTGTCCGTTCATCAAGGTCGAGGCCACGAAGTTCACCGAAGTCGGCTACGTTGGACGTGACGTCGAGTCGATGATTCGCGATCTGGTCGATCTCGCGATCGACATGATCCGGGAGGAAGAGATCGTCCGCGTCGAGGAGGAGGCCGACGACCTGGTCACCGAACAGATCCTCGATGCGCTCCTCCCACCGCCGCAGGACGACGAGGAGCGGCAGGAGAGCGTTCGACACACCCGTGAGAAGCTTCGGGCGAAGCTCGAGTCGGGCGCGCTCGAGGAACGCTACATCGACGTCATGGTGGAAGAGCACGTGACCCCTCAGATCGACGTCTTCTCGCAAGATGGGATGGATCAGATGGGGATCGACATGGGCGACGTCCTTTCCGGGTTGATTCCACCGTCGCGGAAGAAGCGCCGGATGCGGATCCGTGAGGCGCGCCCCCTCCTGTTCGAACAGGTCGTCGACAGTCTGATCAACATGGAGGACGTGCGCCAAGCTGGCCTCCGGATGGCGGAGGAGACCGGGATCATCTTCCTCGACGAGCTCGACAAGATCGCCGCTGGCGGACGCGAGGAGACCGGCGGACCGGGTGTGTCGCGTCAAGGGGTTCAACGGGATCTTCTTCCGCTTCTCGAAGGGGCATCGGTGCGGACCCGGTACGGCGTCGTGTCGACCGAGAACGTCCTGTTCATCGCCGCCGGGGCGTTCAACATGTCGAAGCCGTCGGATCTGATCCCCGAATTGCAGGGACGGTTGCCGATTCGCGTCGAGCTGGACAATCTGACCGCCGCTGACTTCCGACGAATCCTGTGTGAACCGAAGGATGCCCTGACAACGCAGTACACCGCCCTGTTGGAGACCGAGGGCGTCGAACTCCGGTTCAGCGACGAGGCGATCGATGCGATCGCGCGGATCGCCTACGAGCTGAACCAGACGACCGAGAACATCGGGGCCCGCCGCCTGGCGACCGTGATGGAACGGCTGGTCGAGGAGATCTCGTTCGAAGCAGACACGCGCGTCGGCGAGACGATCACGATCGACGAAGACTGCGTCGAGAAGCGCCTCGCCGAGATCGTCGAGGATCCTGACCTCTCTCGGTACATCCTCTAGGGGGGCACTGTCGCGTTGGTCTGACGCGAGTCCCAGAGTAAGATGACGGACTTTCGCGAAGGAGGTAGGCCGATGATCCACGTCTCTTTGCCCGATGGGTCCGTGTTGGAGATCTCTCCGGCGACTTCGATTCTCGAGGTTGCCCGAACGATCGGACCTCGTCTCGCCGAGGCGGCCGTTTGCGCCCTCGTCGACGGCGAGCTGAGGGATCTTCGCGAGACGTTGAGCGAGGACTGCGCGCTGACGGTCGTCACGTTCGGCGACGCGCACGCCTTGACGACGCTCCGCCACACGGCGACGCACATTATGGCCCAAGCGGTGAAGAGACTCTTCGCGGCGGCGAAGCTCGGGATCGGGCCGGCGATCGAAGACGGCTTCTATTACGACTTCGATCTCGAGGCGACCTTCGGGGAGGAGGACCTCGAACGGATCGCGACGGAGATGGAGAAGATCATCGACGAGGATCTTCCGATCGTGCGCAGGGAGCTGTCACTCGCCGAGGCCCGTGAACTGCTGACCGAGCAAGGCGAGACCTACAAGCTCGAACTCCTCGACGACCTCGAGGGAGAGACGATCACCTTCTTCGAGCAAGGGGAGTTCATCGACCTTTGCCGCGGACCGCACCTGCAGTCGACCGGCCGCGTGGAGGCGAATGCGTTCGCGCTGCTGTCAGTCGCCGGCGCCTACTGGAAGGGTGACGAGACCCGCCCGATGCTCCAGCGGATCTACGGCACCGCCTGGGAGACGAGTGACGAGCTCGATGCGCACCTCGAGCGGTTGGCGGAGATGGAGGCGCGGGACCACCGGAGGCTGATCGTGGATCTCGACCTCGTCAGTTTCCACGAGGAGGCCGGCGCCGGTCTGCCGTACTGGCATCCGAAGGGCGGTCGGATGCGTGTTCTGATCGAGGACTACTGGCGGGAACGCCACTTCGACGGAGGCTACGAGATCGTCTTCACGCCACACATCGGACGCGCCCACCTATGGGAGACTTCGGGGCATCTCGGCTTCTACCGCGAGGGGATGTACGCGCCGATGGACGTCGACGGGCAGGAGTACTACATCAAGCCGATGAACTGCCCGTTTCACATCATGATCTACAAGTCGCAGACCAGGTCGTATCGCGATCTGCCGCTTCGCTGGGCGGAGTTGGGAACAGTGTATCGCTACGAACGGAGCGGGACGCTCCACGGACTGCTCCGCGTGCGAGGCTTCACCCAAGACGATGCGCACATCTTCTGCACGCCGGAGCAGATCGAGAGCGAGATCCTGCGGGTCCTCGACTTCAGTCTGGACTTGCTGCGTGGGTTCGGGTTCGAGCAGTTCAAGGTCGAGTTGTCGGTGCGCGATCCGGCGACGCCGGAGAAGTACGCCGGCGAGGATGCGATGTGGGAACAGGCGGAGGCCTCCCTCCTGAAGGCAATCGACGCCCGTGGTCTGCCGTACGAGCGAATGGAGGGCGAGGCGGTCTTCTACGGACCGAAGATCGACATCAAGGTCAGGGACGCCCTCGGTCGCACCTGGCAGCTGACGACGATCCAGTTCGATTTCAACATGCCGAGCCGGTTCGACATGACCTACATCGGCGAGGACGGCGCACCGCACCGGCCGTACATGGTCCATCGGGCGCTGCTCGGCGCGATCGAACGGTTCTACGCGCTCCTCGTCGAACACTACGCGGGGGCCTTCCCGGTCTGGCTCGCTCCGGTGCAGGCGGTGGTGATTCCGATCTCCGACCGACATCTGGACTACGCGGGCGCGGTGGAACGGCGGCTTCGCGAGTCGGGGATCCGAGCGATCGTCGATCGCTCATCGGAGCGGATGAACGCCAAGATCCGCAACGCGCAGCTTCAAAAGACTCCGTACATGCTCGTCGTCGGCGATCGCGAGCAAGAGGCCGACACGGTCGCCGTCCGGCTGCGATCGGAAGAGGATCTCGGGGCCAAGCCGATCGACGACGTGATCGCCATGATCCGACGGTTGGTCGACGAGAAGTCCCTCGACCTCGTGTAGCGGGCGTCTCAGAGGCCGACGTGAGATCCCCCTTGTGGACAGCCTCGACGGCCGTTGCGGCGTTCGAACTACGAGAGAGCGGCCCGGAGGTTGTCGGTGCTGTCCGTTCGCTCCCAGGGGACGTCGACGTCGATTCGCCCGAAGTGACCGTACGCTGAGAGCGCCGCGTAGATCGGGCGTCTCAACTCGAACCGGTCGATGATCGCGCCGGGGCGAAAGTCGAAGACGTCGACGACCGCTTGACGGAGGCGGGCGTCGTCGTCCGTCCCCGTTCCCATCGTGTTGACGCTCACGGCGAGAGGAGCGGCGCGGCCGATCGCGTAGGCGATCTGAACCTCGACTCGAGCGGCCAGGCCGGCGGCGACGAGGTTCTTCGCGACGTACCGTGCCATGTAGGCGCCGGATCGGTCGACCTTGGTCGGGTCCTTGCCGGAGAAGGCGCCTCCACCGTGCGATCCGAACCCTCCGTAGGTGTCGACGATGATCTTCCGACCGGTCATGCCGGCGTCCGACGCCGGACCGCCGATGACGAAGCGGCCGGAGGAGTTGATCAGGATCTCCGTCTTCTCGTCGAGCCATTCTCCCAAGACGGGGCGGATGACGTGCTCGATCAGGGCGGTCTCCAGGTCCGTCCTGGAGACGTCCGGTTCGTGCTGTGCGGCGATCAGAACGGTCGAGGCGCGGATCGGGCGGTCGTCTTCGTATTCGATCGTCACCTGAGACTTCCCGTCGGGTCGGAGGAACGGGACGCTCTTGTCCTTCCGGACGTCGGCCATCCGCTGGCTGAGCCGATGGGCGAGCGTGATCGGAAGAGGCATCAGAACGTCGGTCTCGCGGAGCGCATAGCCGAACATGATTCCCTGATCCCCGGCGCCGATGAGATCGTAGCGGGGGGACGAGCGATCGACGCGGCCTTCGGCGACGCGGTCGACGGCGTTGGCGATGTCGGGCGACTGCTCTTTGATCGTCGATAGGACAGCGCAGTCCTGATGGTGGAAGCCCAAGCCGGGGCGGTCGTAGCCGATCTCGGCCAGTACGTCGCGGACGACCCTCGGAAGGTCGACGTAGGTCGTCGTCGTGATCTCACCGCCGACGAGAACCAGCCCGGTTGTAAGAAAGGTCTCGCACGCGACGTGTGCATCCGGATCGTCGGTCAGAATGTGATCGAGCACCGCGTCCGAGATGCGGTCGGCGATCTTGTCCGGGTGACCCTCGGTCACCGATTCAGATGTTCTGTGGGTTTTGTGCATGGCTCCTCCAAGCGCGGGAAGCGTAGCGGCCTCGTAGGATTGCTGCAAGGTTTGCGCCTCTCGTGAGGACGGCTAGAATTGCCCTTTCGGGAAGAGGAGGAAGATGGCGCGGATGGAACTGCCGTACGGACGCGATTCCGTCGTCGTCGAGGTGCCGGACGAGAACTTGATCGGCAGTCTCGATGGGCACCCGATTTCCGCCCGTCCCCTCGAGGAAAGATTCGCCGATGCGTGGGAACACCCGATCGGGGTCGACGATCCGGAGGTCGCTCTGCGCGGTGGCGACTCGATCGTCTTCGTCGTCACCGATCAGACAAGACCGACCCCGACGCGCGAGCTCCTGCCGTTGATTTGGGAGCGGCTCCGGTCGACGATTCGATACGAGAACGTCACGCTCCTCGTCGCGACCGGAACGCATCGTGGGCCGACGGACGCAGAGCTCGATGAGATGCTCGGCGCGTGGCGGGAGCGATTCCGCGTCGTGATCCACGACTGTGATGCGGACTGCATCGATGTCGGGGAATCGTCACGCGGCAACCGTATCTCACTTCATCGATCGGTCGTCGAAGCGGACCACGTTATCACGATCGGCCACATCGCGATGCACTACTACGCCGGGTACTCCGGCGGTCGGAAGAGCATCCTCCCAGGCGTCGCCGAACGTGGCACGATCGAGCGGAATCACGCCCTCTTTTGCTGTTCGGAGAGCGTCCCTTGTTCGTACGCGGGAAACCCGATCAACGAGGAGATGGTCGAAGCCTCGGGAACGATTCACCACGATCTGGTCGTCGATGTGGTTCTCGATTCGAACGGGCGAGTCGCCAAGGTCGTCGTCGGGGAGCCGGAGAAGGCGCACGCCGCCGGCCGCACCTTCTGGGACGAGCACTTCAAAATCCCGTTCCGCGAACGTGCCGACCTGGTCCTCGCCTCGTGCGGCGGGCATCCGAAGGACATCGACCTGTATCAGGCCCACAAGGCGGCATACAACGCGTCGCTCGCGACGGCCGATGGGGGACTTCTCTTCCTTGCAGCGGCATGTCCTGACGGGATCGGGCAGAAGGTGTTCGAAACGTGGATGCGAGAGAGCCGGACGCCGGAGGACGTCCTTCGGCGGTACGAACGGGAGGGGTTCCGACTCGGCGGACACAAGGCGGTCTACCTCGCGAGGGATCGGAAGCGAATCGAGCTTGCCTTGCAGAGCGAACTGGACGACGAACTGGTCAGGGAGTGCTTCATGGTTCCGGTCCGGACTCCCGATGAGGCGATCGACCTGGCCCGCACGCGGTTCGGAGATGACTTTCGGGTTCTGGTCATGCCCCACGCGACGACGACGTTCCCCGTCTTCGAGGCGGACTGACGTGGCGATCACGGTCCATCGGTTCGGCTCGGTCTCCTCGACGCAGGACGAGGCTCGCCGGCTCCTCGAGGTAGGCGGGGTACGAGCCGATCACGTGGTGGTTGCGGACGAACAGACGGCCGGCCGAGGACGGTTCGGCCGAAGCTGGATGTCGGCGCACGGAGGTCTCTATGCGACGTTTGTCCGGCGCGCGACTCCGGTCGTCGCCGTCCGCGCCGGCGTCGCGGTCCTCCGGGCTCTCTCTCGATTCGAGATCGAGGCGAAGCTCAAGTGGCCGAACGACGTCGTCCTCGGAGAGCGAAAGCTGGCCGGGCTGCTGATCGAGACGATTGGGGATCATGACTTGATCGGAATCGGCGTCAACCTTGCCGAAGCTCCGCTGGCGACGGCGACTTCCGTCGAGGCGACCGGAAGGGACGTGCGGCGGGGTGAACTGGTCGTCGCCATCGCGGAGGAGCTTCAGCGACGGGCGGATTCGGGCGGTCTGTTGGCGGCGTATCGCGAGAACCTGGCGACCCTCGGTCGGCCGGTGCGCGTGACGATGCAGGACGGTCGGACGGCGGAAGGGACGGCGGTCGACGTGGACGATGTCGGAAGGTTGATCGTCGAGACGGCGGACGGCGTTCGAACGATCTCGAGCGGTGAGTGCTTGCACCTTGGTTGTTGAGCGCTTGCGGCGGTACGTTGTGAGGCTTCATGCGGGAGACGGAAGGAAAGGAGGAACCGTGGGATTGATCGACGAAGCGATCGCCCTCGAGGAACGGGCGGAGACGAACTACCGATCGGCGTCGGAGACGACGACCGATCCGAGTGCAGCCAAGATCTTGACACTTCTTGCGGATGAGGAGGCGAATCACGCGAACGCCCTGCGCATCATGAACGTCGGATTGGTCGGGTCGTCCGAGAGCCTGATCGAGACGGCACGGGACTGGATCGGAGGCGTAGTCGAGGGTGGCGCCGGCGCCGTCTCGACCGACGCCGGACTGAGGAAGGTCCTGCAGGACGCGATGGAGATCGAACGGACGACGGAGATCTTCTATCGCGAGCGTGGAGAGGCGGCCGACGATCCGGCGATCGCCGAGCTCTTCGCGCGACTGGCGTCGATCGAGAGAGGGCACTATCAGTTCGTCAGCTCGCTCGCCGAATACTTCGACCGACCGAACGAATGGGTCGAGTCGGCGGAATTCGGCCTGCGGCCGGAGTACTAGGAAGATTGGATCGATCGGAAGCGAATCTACGCGGTGTAGGCCTGCCGTCGCATGCTGAGGACACTGAGGGCGAGGGCGACGACGGCGATCGCGGCGAGGACGGAGAGCTCGAACGCCAGGTCGGCGAAGCCACTTCCGGTCAGCATCACCTTGCGCAACGCCGAGTTGGCGTACGTCAAGGGGATCGCGTAGGAGAGGGGACGAATCGCCGTCGGCATCGTCTCCAGCGGCCAGAAGACGCCGCCGAGCATGATCGAGGGGATCAGCAGGAAGAGGACGAACTGCATCGCCTGCGCTTCGTTCTTCGATAGGATCGAGATGAGGGTGGCGATCCCCTGGAGGCCGATTGCGAAGAGAATGATCACGACGGCCACGACCCCGGCGCTTCCGATGAATCGAATGTCGAAGATCCAGGTCGATGTAATGAAGAGCTCGGCGCTCTGGAACAGCGCGATCAGAGTGAAGGCGAGCGTATAGCCGAGGGTGACCTGCCAGGCGCTGACCGGCGCAATCAGTATGCGCGTCAACGTGCCGGCCGTCCGCTCGCGAACAATCGACATCGCCGTCAGCATGACGGTGATCAGCGTCATCGCGAAGCCGATGATCCCCGGGGCGGTGAAGTCGAGCACACGGATCCGCCCCTCGTACAGCGGGCGCACGTCGAGGAGGGACTTCGGCGTGAGCGAGGACTGCTGCGTGTCTAAGACGGCGGAGAGGGTTTCGTTGAGGGTCTTGAGCATGGCGTCCGCCAGAAGGGGGTTCGAATCGTCGAGGACGAGTGTCGTCGACGGCGCGCCGACCGGCTCACTCGGAAGGAGGGTCACCGCGTCCCCTTCGAACTCGGTCTTCCGTTCGCCGCTCGCGCGGACGGCTTCGTTGACGACGGCGTTGGAGAACGACTTCGGGAAGACGATCGCCGCCCACGCGTCATCCCCGACGGCAGCGATCGCGGCGTCGGGATCGTCAAGAATCGTCACGTTGAAGACGGCCGGGTCGAGCCTGTCGAGAAAGGTCGAAGCAAGATCTACGGCGAGCGTGATCCGTCCGAGCTCGGCGGTCCGGACGGAGGCGAGCCCGTTGTCTTCGTTCACCACGACGATGTGAAGGTTGGCGTACGAGCCGGAGAAGGAGTTCCCGTACAGGAGAACGAAGAAGAGGGGGAGGACGACGATCAGCGCGACTGTCCGGAAGTCTCGGACGATCCGACGCAGCACGTTTCGCGCCACCGCGAGGCTGGTCACCTTTTCTCCTCTCCCCGATCCTGCAATGTGATGAATGCGTCGTCGAGGTTGTCGGTCTCCGTCTCCTCGAGGATCTCATCCGGTGTCCCTTGGGTCAGCAGACGCCCGGCCATCAGGAAACCGACGATCTCGCAACGAAGAACCTCCTCGACCAAGTGGGTCGTGACGACGAGGGTGACGTCCTCCTCGGAGAGCCGGTTGAAATGGTCCCAGAACGAACGGCGGAGCTTCGGATCGATTCCGGACGTCGGCTCGTCGAGAAAGGCGAGACGCGGCTTGTGCAACAGGCTGATGGCGAGAGAGACGCGACGACGCATTCCGCCGGAGAGGGTGCCGACCCGGTGACGGCGCCGATCGCTGAGCTGAACCAGCTCGAGCAGCTCGTTCGCCCGCTCGCGCACCTGAGCGCGACGGAGTCCGTACAACTCGCCGAAGAACTCGAGGTTCTGGAGGACCGAGAGGTCTTCGTAGACGGCGACGTCCTGCGGCATGTAGCCGAGTTGCGATCGGACGCGAGCGCTCGGCATCGGCCATCCGAGCAGGTGAACGTCTCCCTCGTCCGGTCGGAGAAGCCCGCACAGCGTGCGGATCAGCGTCGTCTTTCCGGCTCCGTTCGGGCCGGCAAGCCCGTACAGCTGGCCCTGCGGGATCGACAACGTCAGTCCGTCGAGGGCCGTCTGTTTTCCGAATCGCTTCCGGAGACCCTCGGCGTGAACGACCTGCTCGCGTGCCATCAGAGGAGATCCGCCTCCACGTGGATCGTCAGGTTGACGGTGATCTCCTCGTCCCCTGTACGATACTCAAAATCACACGAGAAGCGGAGGCCGACGGAGCCGAAGAGCTGGGTCGTCAGACTGGCGTTGGCGGCGTGGGAAAAGACAGTCTCTGTTGGATCGGTCCACATTCGGTCGATTCCCAAGCGGTAGTCGGCATGCGCGGTCCACCCGTCCGGCAGCAGACGCGCGTAGGAGAGGTTCGCCTCGACGGTCATCTGGTTCGGATCGGCCAAGCGAATTCTCGTGAGTAGAGTCGACTCGAACTGGGAGACGGGGTCCGGCACGGCCGCGTAGCGAGCGAGAAGGACTCCGGTTCCCGACAGATTGAAGCTCGGAAGAAGCCGCGCCGTCGCTCCGATGCGCGCCTGCACGTCCCGTCCACAGTAGCGAGCATCGTCGGTCGCTTCGAGGATCTCCTCGACGGCGAGGAGACCTCGGACGGCCAGTTCGTCGTCAGAGAGGAGTTCCGTCTCGACGAGTCGTTCGACGAGCCGGATCATCCGTTCGTCGTCGGCCGGTCCGACCTCACCGAGGATCTGTGCCAAGTCGAGGAGCGCGTCACCTCCGATCGGAGCGAGAAGCTCCTTGAGATCGAGGAGTGCATCCTGGATACGGATCGCGCGGGCGAGCGGCGTCACGTCGCGGAATCGGCCGGAGCCGATCCCTCCGGTCAGATCGAGCTCAAGCGTCGATCGGGTCGACCCGTCCAGCCCGAGAGCGGCGACGATGAAGAGGTCGTCGTCCACGAACGAACGGACGGTTCCGGATCCGGTCAGTGCTGCCGCCCAGCCGGCGGCCGTTCCGCGGACCTCGGCGTGACCGTCGAGAGTCCGCGCGAAAGACGCGGAAGAGATCAATCCCGTGAAATCGCCGAGAAGGTTGGCTGCGATGGCGCGTTCGCGGTCGTCGGCGTACGGTCCATCGTACCAACTGAACGAACCGGCGACCTCCAGGTTGGTCAGTCTGCTCTCGGGGGGGTCGTAGCTGCAGACGGAGAACGTCGCAGGCTGACCGAGGAGAGAGAGGGAGACCACCGATGCGACGAGAACGAGTGCGAAGTCCTTCCGATGTCTCATCCGACCACGCTCCTGACGACGGTCTCTTGCGGGGCGACTCCCTCCGGGGGTCAAGCGTACTGTCGATGCCGGGAGGCGGTCAAGGAGGACGGCTCTGCGTCGATTGAGAATCGGGAGTCCTCGGGGTGCCGATCGATGTTGGTTCTGAAGCGGCGCCGCTTCAGAGCCAGCGCTTTCGCCTGAAGTAGAGAAGCATGCCGGCGCCGACTGCGAGCATCAGGCCGAGAGCGCCGAAGTAACCGTAACGCCATTTGAGTTCCGGCATGAAGTCGAAGTTCATTCCGTAGAGCCCGGCGACGAACGACAGAGGGATGAAGATGGTCGCGATGATCGTCAACACCTTCATGACTTCGTTCATCCGGTTGCTGATGCTCGAGAGGTAGACGTCCATCAGGCCGGAGACCATGTCTCGAAACGTCTCGACCGTGTCGATGATCTGGATGGTGTGGTCATAGAGATCGCGCAAGTACGGGCTGGCCGATTCCCCGAACAGCCGGCTTTCGTCCCGCTGCAGGCTGCCCAACACCTCGCGGAGGGGCCAGACCGACTTGCGCATGAACAGCAACTCGCGTTTCAAGTGGCGGATTGTCTCGAGATCCTCTCGCCTCGGGTTGATCGTCATCTCTTCTCCGAGCGCGTCGATTCGATCTCCGAGAATCTCGAGGATCGAGAAGTAATGGTCGACGACGGCGTCAATCAGGGCATAGGCGAGGTAATCCGGGCCGAACTTTCGAATGCGGCCACGATTCGAGGTCAATCGATCTCGAATGGGATCGAAGACGTCGCCCTCTCGCTCCTGGAACGAGAGAACCCATGATGAACCGAGGACGACGCTCACCTGCTCGTCGTCGATCTCCTCCGTCTCGGCATTCCAGCGAAGCATCCGGAGGACAATGAATAGGTGGGAGTCGTAGTCATCGACCTTCGGGCGCTGACCGGTATGGACGATGTCCTCGACGAGGAGCGGATGGAGTCCGAAACCGCCGCCGAGACGGTCGATCTTCTCGGCGTCGTGAACCCCGTCGACGTTGATCCACGAGACCCTGCCCGACTCGAGACTCGAGAAGGAAGCCTCCGGCGCGTCGAGTCGTTCCCGGTGCACGCTCTTCTCGTCGTATTCGAAGCGAGAGATCGTCACGTCGGCGTCCCTCTCTCTACCGACGTACGTCGGGGTCCCCGGTGTCTCCCCAGCCTTCCTCGAACCTCTGTGAAGGAAGCGCGTCATCTGGTCACTCCTTGGTCGTTTCTGTAGACCGTAGGATCAACGCCGGCCATCGGTCAAGGACAGACACACGATCGGTCGGACCAAGCGACGTCGCGGAACGCTTGTCGGGAGGACGCGGCGGCTCAGATCGAGCGGCGATCACGCGGCGGGAAGCGTGATGTCGAGTTCCTTCAGGAAGGCGGCGATGCGTGCGGCGATCTCTCGCTCGTTCACCTCGTAGTAGCGGGTCTGCGCGTCTTGACTGAACGTCACGAGATCCTGCATGCGAAGGAGCTGGAGGTGACGTGAGATCGTTGGAGCCGTGACCCCAAGGCGGGTTGCCAGATCATCGACCGTGAGATCGCTGTGCTTGCGAAGAAGCTTCAAGATCTGAACGCGCGTCCGCGCGGAGAGCATCTTGAAGAAGGTTGAATGTGTCCGTGGCATCGATGGATCCTCCCTTTCCGCCAAACCTCTTGACAGGCGTCGCAGTGTGAGTATAATGCCAACTGCTCAGCTTGTCAATTGCGCAATTGACAATCTGTGTACTAAGCACTACTAAGAAGGCGAGATGACTCGAGCGAGGCCGAAGGGAAGAAAGGGAAGGATCTGCCCAACGTGTGGCGTGCCCGTGTACGTCCGTGTGGAGAGGAGCGACTTCGGGACGTGTCCGCAATGTGGTGAATGGCTCGTCGAGCGGGGCCTATGGAACCGGAAACTCGAGCGATTGGATCAGGAACCCGGGGAGACCTTCGATGAAACGAGTGATTGGGAACGATCACTGGTCGACCAAATCGAGTGAACGAGAGAACTCCACCCGTCCACGGGAAGGGAGGTGGGACGAGTGAACAAGAGCCCGAGCAAGAAGACGATGAAGAAGTCTCCCAAGGCGGCCCCCAAGCAGGGCCGGTAGCTTGCAGGAACGGGGAGCGGGCTTGCATCCCCTACCCGCTCCCCATGCTCTGCCGATTCGTCGTGAAGGGAGGTGGGACGAGTGAACAAGAGCCCGAGCAAGAAGACGACAAAGAAGACTCCCAAGGCGGCTCCGAAGCAGGGCCGATAGGCGGAGGGTCGCGGAGCGGGCCTTCTCCCTGCCCGCTCTGCACGTACGCGGTCAGCGGAGAAATCGACCGCGAGGATCGGAAGCAAGATGGCGAAACAGGTCATCTTTGGAGACGAGGTGCGTCGTCGGATGAAGGTCGGGCGGACAAGTTGGCCGCCATGGTCGGGATGACGCTCGGACCTCGCGGGCGGAACGTGATCTTGGGTACATCATGGGAGCGGCCCGAGATCAGCAACGACTGGGGCCACCATCGCCAAAGGCACAGGAATCCAAGGATCGCTACGAGAATGATGCGGCTCGAATGCTCCAGGAGGCTGCATCGAAGACGAACGAGGTCGCCGGCGACGATCCCTGCTCACGCACTGATCGAGGGAGGGTTCAAGAACATCGCCGCCGGCGCCAGTCCCGTTGACCTCAAACGCGGGATCGATCGAGGAGTCGAGCGAATCGTCGAGGCTCGAACTGATGTACGATGCGGAGCTTCATGACTCAAGGGGGTCCGAGCCAGCTATACGCTGAAACGGGATGCGTCCGCCGGTTCCGAGTCGATGACGTCGCAGCGAGCCACGGTTGAGTACACTCTCGGGGGGAATCGGGCGGACCTGGTTCTCGGCCTCGCTCTGTCGAAGACGACGGGCGACCCGGAATGGACGATCGACCTATCGATTTCGGTGGGGTTCGAACTTCTCTAGCGGTCGGGATACATGACGTCGATATCGCGAGACGGCGAGAGCGCGTCCGGCCAAGCGGACGCGACAGCGGGGGTAGAGAAAGGAGGAGCGGATGATGACAGGACGATGGGCGTCTCGGAACGTCCTCAGTGTCGTGGTGGTCGTTGCGGTAGCTGCCGGAGCGATTCTCCTCACGGCGAGCACGTTGGCTCCGACGACGGAGGGGTTGACCCTTCAGACAGTCGGTCATCCGGGGGGAGCGGCCGCAGGGAATCGGAATGAGGCGGCCCTGTTCGTCGGCGTTTACAATCAGGCCGGATCGGTTCGGGGGATTCCGGGCGGGAGCTTCTCCGTGGCGGTCCTCGCGTCACCGACGGGCGCCGATCCGATCGTCAAGGCGAGTGTTACGGAAGCTGTGGGCGGCATCTATAGGATCAGTCTCGTTCCCGAGCGCTCGTCGCATCGATGGTCGGTCGGGAAGTACGTCGTCGGCGTCACGTTCACGTCGTCGAGCGGGAGTGGGGTCACTGTGGGCGAGTTGTCCATCGATCGTTAGGGGGACCGGCATGAGCTCTGAGAAGGACCGTCCGGCGGGGGAGGAGAACCCGGAAAAGAACGAGATCGACACGATTCTCGTTCCGATCGACGGTTCGACATGCAGCGACAAGGCGGCCTCGTTCGCTGGCCGGTTGGCGAATAGGCTGTCGGCCAAGGTGCACGTCCTGTTCGTTAGCGAGACGGACTACGCCGGTCCGTGGTTCTACTACATGCTCGACGACGACGTCTCCGACAAGATTCGAGAGAAGGGGAACGCGATCGCCGATGAGGCGGCCGAGACGCTTCGTCAACACGGTGTATTCGATGTCGAAGCACACATCGAGGAGGGACATCCGGGCGAGGTGATTGCGGAGATGGCGGCTCGGCTGGATGCGGATCTCATCGTGATGGGGACACACGGTCGCCGAGGTCTGGAACGTGCCCTCATGGGAAGCGTCGCGCGCGAGGTGGCGAACAGCTCGACCGTCCCGCTCTTGCTGGTGAAGTAGTAGAGCGGGACGATGTTGCCGCGGTCACAGAGACGCCGGACGCCATTCTGAATGATCGCGACGGAACGGGAGTACCGTGAGCCTCCTTCTCCGACGCGTTGAGCGTTGGTATTTGGCCTTTCTGTCTGTGAACCTCGTGATGGGGACGTCCTCGGTTCTCATCCCGCTCAAGCTCGATCGAGTCCTCGAACAGGGGCCGAGCCAACTCGGCATTCTGTCAACACTGGCGAGCGGGGCGGCGGTCCTCGGAAGCTTGCTTTGGGGACGGCTCTCCGATGCAGCCCATCGTCGGAAGGCCTTCGCCGTTCTGAGCTGCCTGATGGTCGGCGTGGCCCACGTGGGACTCGCGCTGTCGACCTCCTTCGTCGGGCTGGCGTTCTACAACACGCTCCTCAGCTTCTTCTGGGTGGCCAACGCGTCCGTGGCGGTGCTTCTCGTGATCGAGCGGAAAGAGGAGAGCGCGTGGGAGACGGGCATCAGCCTGTTGAACCTCTCCGGGGCGACCGGCTGGCTTTTCGGGTTGATTGCAGGTGGGATTGGAGTCTCTGCCGCCCTCTCTGCGATGTCGAACCAGATCGGGATGCGGGCCCTTCTTCTCTCGCTTGCGGTGTTGGGGTTCGTCTCCGCCGGCCTTGCCGCGTGGCTGATTCCTTCGACGGTCCCTCGGTTCACCCAACGGAGGTTTCGCGGTGTGCGGATCGCGGTCGGGAATCTTCTCCTCGAGGTGTGGCGCTTCAATCCGCTTCACTTGTACCATCGCGGTGCTCTCCGGGGCCTCGGCCGGCTTCGGAAGGAGACTCGCGGATTCCTCTTCGCTTCGGCTCTGGCGTTCACCGGAATCGGCTTCTTCGCTGTTCCTCTCGCTCTCCTGCTCTCCCAACGGATGGCCTATTCGGCGTCGCTCGTCTTCTTCAGTTACGTCATACTACACTCGGGCATCGTGCTTGCGTATCCGCTTGCGCTGCATCGAATCCGGCGAAGAGGAAACCGACGGGTTCAGATCGCCGCCCTCGCGGTCCGAGTCGCGCTCTTCTCCCTCGGTGCGGTCGCGTTGTGGCTTTTCGAGGATCTTCCATGGATCGCGGTCGCCCCCTTTCTCTTCGTGATCGGACTGACGTGGTCGTTCTTCCAGCTGAGCGGAGTCGCCTTCGCTTCTCGCCTGGCCAAGCCGGAGAACCGCGGGCTGACCCTTGGGACCTACAATGCGATCGCCGGAGGAAGCACGGTCATCGCGGGGATCTCCAGCGGGTATCTCGCACAGAACGTCGGGCATCACATGACCTACGTCTGCGCCGCGGTCCTCCTCGGCGGTGCGATCGTTGTTCTAAGTAAGTTGCCCGATCCGGCTCCGGAACCGCTCGGGCCCACGCGAGACGTCAGTGTGGATGAACCCTCTGGATCGTTCGAGCGAGGGGCGAGCGGGTGATTGCAGGCGTGGAAACGGTCATGGTTCAGGAAGCACCGCGGTTGGGTCGTTGGTCTCCCTTGGGATTCCGTCTACTCTGTGCGTGCATCCCGCAGTTCTTCGATGCGGAGGAGCGATGATGGCTGGACAGGAACTCACCTCGATCGTCAGGCTGTTGCTCGCGGTTGTTCTCGGAGGGTTGGTCGGCCTCGAGCGCCAGATTCATGGGCGGCCGGCAGGATTGCGAACGCACATCCTCGTCTGCCTCGGCTCGGCGCTCGTCATGGTACTCACCGCGTCGTTCGGGCCGGAGGTTGACCCTGGACGGGCCGTCGCTGGGATCGTCACGGGGGTTGGTTTCCTCGGCGCCGGGGTCATCGTCAAGTCGAAGGAGATCGTCCGCGGGTTGACGACGGCCGCGTGCATCTGGTTCGTGGCGGCACTCGGCGTTGCCGTCGGCCAGGGGCTGTACGTTGTCGCTCTGTCGAGCACGGCGATCGGACTGGTCGTCCTCACGCTCCTTGCGCGGTTTGCCCATCACCTGCCGAACGTCAGCTACCACGTGGTACAGCTGCAGGGAAGGGTCGACGATCTAGACAGGATCGAGGCCGAGAGTTGCCGCTGTCTCGCGTCACTCGGCTATCGCGTCGTCGGTCTGTCCGTTCTGCTGAACGTAGAGCAGGACTCGGCGGCCCTCACGCTTCGGCTGCGGACTCGACGAACTGTCAAGGGTCTCGAGCCGACCCGACATCTGCTGGCGATCGATGGGGTCCGCGGCATCACGTGGGACTAGCCCGCGGCGTGCCGCGATCTTGCTCTCTTCGTGGATCTCGCGCCGCGACACAACAGGCGGGTCTTAGACGTAGCTCGAGAGCCCCATCAGCAAGTGGAGCGTCGCAGCGAGCAACGCAACGTACGCGATCCAGCGATGGAGCTTGAACGAAACACGCAGAAACCGGCGGTTCACTCGTCGGAGGACCATCACGAGGGCCGCCACGAGGAAGAGGCCGTAAGTGATGAACCCGACCACGGCGATCATCGGAAGCCGGCCGACTGAATACCCGTAGGCTAAATCGCTGAAGAAGCCCATTCGCCCCCCGTTGTCATCATCGCGCACGGCGGACGACGTCCACCGTGCGCGCGAGATCCCTCAACGTACTCGGTGAGAGACCTCGCGCCAACCCCTCGTCACTCGTCCAAGACGATCGACGTCGTCGAACGGGCCGTGTGCCGCGTCTGGAGATCGTCGCTCGATGCGTGATAGGCGAGGATTATCGCCACTTCGACTCCGGGCGCGAGCGGCTTGTCCCGGTCGTCGCCGGAGTCGAGCGGAATTGCGAACTCGAGGATCGAACGTCCTTCGAACTCGTTCCCCGCCGCCTCGATCACGTGGTCGACTTCGTCCATCCGGTGAGAGATTGGGGAGTCGCCGTAGTGGTCCTCGATCGTGCTCTCTCCGTCGTCGACGGCGGCGATGATGATGTTCGCGCCCTGCATTCTGTTCTCGGGATCGAATCCGATCGACAGCCATCCGGTTCCGGGGGCGGTGAGGCCGACGTGCAGGATCGAGTCGTCGTTCTGCCAGTACACGGCCATCCCCGTTTCGGGATCGAGCATCTCGTTTCGATACTCGAATCGATCGATCCGGCCGTCGATCTTCGGCGGCCACGCGATGTCGGTGAACTCGAGGGTGTGACGGAACGGAACCTCCTCGTCCACCTGCAGGTCTGTGAGCTCGATTCGCCATGCGTGATCGGTCGGCGGAGGATCGTAGCGGTCGTTCCCGTTGAGGTCGGCATAGAAGTCGATCCGGTACGCTTTGCCCGGTGTGAGGCCCTCAATCTGGACATCGAACGACTCCATCGGGATCTCGGGCATGGAGAACCGTGTCTCCTCGATGCCCGAAGCAGCATCGACGATCCGTAGCTCGAGCGATTGTCCGACGTGCGGATCCATCTCACGAAAGATCAGGGTTAGGCTCGCTTGGCCAAACGCGACCGAAGAAGGTGAGGCCAGCGCGAACAGCAGGACCGCGGCGGTCCCCAGTTGGAGCATGTATTTTCGATTCATCGATCTCCTCCTCTCGACTTCTCGCATTGCGCCCATCTCCACTTCCGAACTACGATGGGACCTGTTCAAGAGGGTAGGGACGAATCGTGAAAGGGCGTGTCGGATTCTGTGAGGAACCGATGAGGAACGCTCGGAGGGGGACGAGATGGACCTCGGATTGAGCGGCAAGGTCGCCATTGTCGGCGGGGCGAGTCGCGGACTCGGGCAGGCGTGTGCTAAACGTCTGGCGCGCGAAGGGGCGCGTCTGGCGATCGTTGCGCGCCGAATGGACGAACTCGATCGAGCGGCGGACGTGATCGGACGGTCGACCGGAGCCGATGTCCTTCCGATCGCAGCCGATCAGAGCGACTCGGAGGGAATCACAGCGATCGTCGATCGAACGATGGCTCGGTTCGGTCGGATCGACATTCTCGTCAACAACACCGGCGGTCCTCCGCCGGGCGGATTCGAGGAGCACGATGACGAGGTCTGGCGGGCGTCGTTCGACAGGACGCTGATGTCGGTCGTTCGTCTCTGCCGCGCGGTCGTCCCGATCATGCGAACGCAGCGGTCAGGACGGATCATCAACAACACGTCGTTCACGGTGAAGGAGCCGGCCGAAGGACTGATCCTGTCGAACGTCTTCCGGGTCGGAGTCGTTGCGTTGTCGAAGACGCTGGCTCGCGAAGTGGCCGCCGACGGAATCACGGTCAATTGCGTCTGCCCCGGGGCCTTCGACACGGATCGGTTGCGAGCGATCTTCGCTTCGCAAGCCGACGCGTCCGGTCGATCGGTCAGCGAAGTTCGGGCGGCGTGGGAAGAGCGGATCCCGATCGGACGCCTGCAGGAGCCGGGCGAACTCGCCGATCTCGTCGCCTTCCTCGCCTCCGAACGGGCGTCGGCGATCACCGGCGCCTGTCTGCCGGTCGACGGAGGGATGACACGGGGGCTGTTCTAGGTCGATTCCGGAGGGTCGTCGAATCGGAATCGATTCCGGGAGACGACCTGATCGAGTGGCCTTCGGTCGCGTAGGGCGACCTCGGCTTCGCGATGCTTTTCGGAGAGCCGAGTGACGTCCTCGGTCGGGAAGCCAACGATGACGAGCGTGATCAGCGTGTACTCGTCTGGGATTCCGAGTGCCTCCTTGGTCGGCTTCTGTCGGAAACCGGCGATCGGATGAGCGATCAGGCGGAATTCCGTCGCCTGCAGCATCAGGGTCATCGTCGCCAGGCCGCATCCGAACAGGTAGTAGGCCCGCCCGTCGGGGATCTCGCAGTCGAGATCGGGTCGAGAGGCGACGGCGATGATCAGCGGGGCCGGTTCTGCCCAGTAGTTTCCTCGGGTCAGGTGTTTCTTGACCTCGGCGAGCGCCTCGGGCTCATCGATTGCGATGAGGCGCCACGGCTGGTTGTTCGAGCAAGACGGCGCGAGATGCGCGGCATGAAGAATCGCGTCGATCGTCTCGCGATCGACCGGCCGGTCCGACAACGCCCGGCGGGCGCGCCGGGTCACAATGGAAGAAAGCAGATCGGTCATCAAGGGCCTCCCGAACCCGATGACAAGGACTGACCGCAGAGAGACACCGCCAACCTCGGCTTGCAGTATCTTCGCACGCCTCGGCGCTCGCTGCGGCTCAGTCCGTTCGTCTTACGCCTTGATGTGCATGGGAACGTCGCAGCAGACGAGCGTCCCGGCGCCCGATTTGGTCACTCGGACTTCTTGCCCGCAGATGTCGCAGACGTAGATCTTCCCTTCCTCGGCCATGTCACGCTCCTTTCTGTTCGGTAGATCCGAGCCGGTTCGTTCATCAACGGGGTGAAAGGGCCGTTCGCAGGCCCTTTCGCTCTAGAGCGGGAGCGACGACTCCCACAGCCCGTGGATGTTGCAGTACTCGATCGCAATCAGCTCGCTGAAATCATTCAGATTCGCATGGCTGACGACCGTCGGGACGCCATACGTCGCCCCAAGATCGAACGACGCGATGTGGACCGCCAGCCCGCTCTTGACGCCGAATAGCATGATCCACTCGATGTGATGTTCGATCGTGTTCGGATGCGGCGTCTCTTTCCCGACGGTGATCTTGACGACCTTCTCGCCGCAGTCGGGGCAGTCGACCAGGTCGATCACCGGCACGTGTTTCTCCTTGCCCTCTTGGCTCGCGCCCTTGAACAGCTCGCCCAATTGCATCCTCTACCTCCTCTTCTTCATCTCCTCGAGGTCTTCCAGGAGCGCCTGGAAGTCCTCTTCGTGATCGACTTCGTCCTGCAGAATCGACAGGATGATCTGGTGGGTGATCGGATCTTTGCCCTCTGTCACGTCGAGGAGCTTCGTGTACACGTCGATCGCGCACTGCTCTCCTTCGACCCCCTGTTCGATGATGGCGGTGACGTACGGGTCGGACGGGTCTGCGTACCCGCAATTCGACGTGTTGCTCCAATCGTTCGGATCAGTGATCGGCGTGCCGCCGAGCTGGATGATGCGATCGGACAGCATCTGCGCGTGGCGGAGCTCATCGGCCGCGTGCTCCGTCAGCTCACCGATGGCCGCCTCCTTCATCGGTCCTTTGACGATCGCGGCACCGACCCAGTATTGATAGTACGCGAGCCATTCGTCGGCGAACGCCTTGTTCAGCAGGTTGACGAGTTCGTCGACATCGAGCTTGATGATAGCTCTTCCCTTCGTTCCCATGGGGTTCCTCCTTCACGTGTCTTTCGGGATCGGGTTCCGGCCGATCCGGTCAGAATGACCTGAACAACTCCCGCTTGGCTCCACAGACAGGGCAGAACTCGGGCGGTTCGCCCTCGACGGTGAATCCGCAGACCGGACAAATGTGGATTGTGCCGAGGGTCGGATCGCCCTCCTTTTCGACGTTCTCCTTCGCTGCTCTGTACATCGTCTCGTGGATCTTCTCCGCTTCGAGTGCGAAATGCGTCGAACGGACTGCGCCGGCCTCTCCCTGGAATTCCGCGGCGTCGTTGTAGACAGGGTACATCTCGTTGACCTCGAAGTTCTCGCCCTCGATGCAGGTCTGCAGGTTGCCGGCTGCATCCTTGATCATCCCCAGTTCACGGTAGTGGTTGGTCGCGTGAACCTGCTCGGCGTAGGCGATCGCGCGGAAGAGGCGGGCCAGGTTGGGGAGTCCTTCCTTCTTCGCCTTCTCAGCGAAGATCACATAGCGCATGTGGGCCATGCTCTCCCCCGCGAACGCCGTTTCGAGGAACTCCTTCGTCATCGCGTGCATCTCGATTTCCTCCTTCGATTACAGTGCTCTTATCGCTTCGAGTAGCTCGTCGATGTCCGGCAGGTCGGTAATCGGATAGACCTTGACGAACCGGACCCTCCCCGTCACATCGACGATCACCGAGGCGCGCTCGCTGAACCCGTCCCGTTCGCGGAAGAGGCCGAGTGAAGAGGCGACGGCCCCATGCGGCCAGAAATCGCTCAGAAGCCGGGTCTTGTTGATACCGATCGTCTCGGCCCAGGCCTTCTTCGACGGAACCGGATCGACGCTGATTCCGAACGCCAGCGTATTCGCTTCGGCGAAGGCGTCGGCGTGCAGCTCCAATCCCTCCATCTGACGCCGACAGGTGGACGTCCAAGCGAGGGGGTGGAACGACAGCAGTTTCGTTCCCGTCATTGATAGGACGTCGATGACGTTCTTCCCCTGATCCGGAAGAACGATTCTCGGTGTCTCACTTCCGGTCCGAATTGGCTCCACGGTGACTCCTTTCCTCCATGTCGGGCGTGACTCCTAAGAACCAGATTTCATCCGGGCCAGGTGCTCCTCCACGATCGATCGGTCGACCCGCGGCAGTTCGTGGAGCGGGGCGTCTCCGACGCGTTCCCGAAACGACGTCGCAAACGTCGGCCGCGGCGAAACCTCGTAGAGAACGCCGAGCGGGAAGGTCTCCTCGGCTCTGAGGGCGAGGTCGATCGCCCGATGCCGATCGGTCGGGTCGTGATCCTCCGGGATCGGCTCGACCCGCTTGCGGTACCAATCGACCGGATGGTTTCCCCACGTGATGCAGGGTTGAATGACGTCGACGAGAGAGAGCCCCCGATGTGCGATCGCCCGGCTCAGAATCTCCGACAATCCGTCGATGTCGCCGGCGAACCCGCGCGCGACGAACGTGCAACCGTGGACGATCGCCGTCGCGACCATCTGCGCTGGGTCGATCTCGACCCCCTCGAACTGGAGACGCGTCCTCTCGCCTCGAGGCATCGTCGGGGACGCTTGCCCCTTCGTCAGAGCGTAGAACCGATTGTTGTGAACGATCACCGTGATATCGGGGTTTCGACGAAAGGCATGAAGGAGGTGGTTTCCTCCTTCCCCGTACAGGTCTCCGTCCCCGGACGTAACGATCGTCTTCAGTTGGGGGTTGGCGACGTGAATCGCAATTGCCGCCGGGATGGCGCGCCCATGCAGGCCGTTGAAAACGTTCGCCTTCAGGTAGTGTGGCAGCTTCGCCGCCTGTCCGATCCCCGAGACGAGGCAGACCTCGTGCGGGGCGAGATCGCGATCGACGAGGGCCCGTTTCAAGGCGGTCAGGACCCCGAAGTTCGGACAGCCGGGACACCACTGGTTCTCGACCGAGCTGTTGTAGTCCTTCAGGTCTGTCATGGCGTCCTTTCCTTCAGCCGGCGGATGACGAACCGGGCATCGATCGGAAGTCCATCGCTCCGCCCGATCGTCCCTTCGATCGGCCATGAGAACTCGCTTCCGAGGAGCCGCGCCAATTGCCCGGTCGCGTTTCCTTCCACCGTCCAGTAGGTAACATCCGTCTCTTCGAACGGGACCTGTGGAAGCGGCCAGAGCTCCGTGAAGTGGATCGATCCGGCCTTGATGCCGTCGGCCCGCAGAAGGTCCACGGCTTCGTCGATCGCTCCCTTCGTCGATCCCCAGCCGATAAGCACCAGTTCCGCGTCGTCGATCCGATCGGTTCGCGGGGGACGGATCTCGCCGCGCAGGCGTCGAAGCTTTTCGAGCCGCTTCTCCACCGCTGCGGGACGGACCGCTCTCAGATCCTCGGTGATGTGTCCCTCCGCGGTGTGCTCGTCGCTGTCGATGCAGACGAGATGGCCGCCCTGTCCGAACGCGAGGCGTGGGGAGACGCCGGATTCGCTCGGTGCATAGCGGGCGTACGTCTCGATGCCGTCCGGGTCAGCGAGGTGGTCCTCGGGGATCTCGTCGGGCAGACGGAGGTCGGTGAGGGAGAAGTGGGAGTCGGCGAGAGACTGGTCGGTCAGCAGGATCACCGGGATCTGGTAGCGATCGGCGAGATCGAACGCACGGATCGTCAGATCGATCGTCTCTTGCGGGTCGGACGGAGCGAGCATGGCGCGTGGGAACTCGCCGTGTCCGGCGCGGAGGGCGAAGAGCAGGTCCTCTTGGGCCGTGCGCGTCGGCAGGCCGGTCGCCGGTCCCGGTCGCTGTGCGAGGACGATGACGATCGGCGTCTCGATCATCCCGGCGAGGCTGAGCCCCTCGACCATGAGCGCGAAACCGCCCCCGGATGTCGCCGTCATCGCACGCGCACCGGCGGCGCTCGCTCCGAGGGCCATGTTGATCGCGGCGATCTCGTCCTCCGCCTGCTCGGCGAAAACGCCGAGGTCCGGGTTCCGAGCGAAGGCGGTGATGATCCCGGTCGACGGTGACATCGGATAGGCACTGATGAACCGACATCCGGCCGCTGCGGCGGCAATCGGAATCGTCTCGTGCGCCGACGCAAACGCGTACGTCTCATCGCGCTTCGGCAGTTCCTCGACGCGACGGTCGCCGAGTTCATCGAGGGCCCGGTCGAATCCGGCACGACCTGAGGACACGTTCGCTCCGACGACCTCGTCGCCTCGGTCTGAGAACGTCTCTGTCAGGACGCCCTCGAGTGCGGCGAACGGGAGACCGACGATGGCGCAGAGGACCCCGGCGGCGACAGCGTTCGCGTAGATCTCTGCCCCTCCGTGCTCCACGGCGAGATCGACGAACGGAATCGTCAGTCCGTCTCCTTCGGATGCCACGAGAAGCCCTTCAGGTTCGAGTGCATCCGCGTAGTGGTCCCTCGCTGTCGGGTTGAGGGCGAGGAGCACGTCGGCCCTCTCCCGGGGCGCGTTTCGCGGCGTTTCGGTGACACGGATCCGGACGCTCGAGTTGCCGCCGCGAATCCGCGATTCGAACTCCTGGGATGCGAAGGCTGGATAGCCGTAGCGAAGGAAACAACGAGCGACGACGTCTCCGATCGTTTGAATCCCCTCGCCGGCTGCGCCGGTTACGAAGATGCTCCGATCCACGAGTCTCCTCCTTCCGGTGACTCCAATCCCCGATGTCGTTGCGCGATCTCGTCGGCCAGTCGGTCGAGTGCGTCGTAGGTCTCCGACGTCGGAAGCCCGCGAGCAAAGACCGGGTCGAGCCAGTCGATCTTCAGTTTCGAACAGAGGGCCTGCGTCTGCTCGGCCGCCTTTCCGGCCCACCCGAACGAGCCGATGACTGCGGCCTGGCTCAGTTTCGGACGGAGCGCCGCCGTCAGGTAGGCGGCAAAGACGATTTGCGGATGGGGTCCGACGAGGACGGTCGGCGTTGCGAAGACGACCGTCGCCGCGTCGACCAAGTGAACGGCGTAGGCGCCGAGGTCGGTCTTCGACATGTTGAACGACTCGACACGCACACCGCGATCGGTCAATCCTTCGATCAGGTGTTCGACCATCCGTGCGGTGCTCCCGTGCATCGAGACGTTCGGAAGGACGACGAGGTTCTTCGGCGGATCGTGGACCCAGTGGCGATACGCGTCGAGGATGAACTCCGGTTCATCGTAGATCGGCCCGTGGCTGGGGCAGATCATCTCGATCTTGTACGGGTCGAGTCTCTCTAGATGGGATCGGATCAAGCTCGAAAACGGCATCATGATCTCGGCGAAATAGCGCTTCGCCGCCTCGCAGACACGCGGGCGGTCGACGGCGAACAGCTCGTTGGTGGCGACGTGCGAGCCGAACAGGTCACACGTGAAGAGGATCCTCTCCTCGCGCAAGTACGTGAGCAGCGTCTCCGGCCAGTGAACCCACGGGGCGTGGATGAACTCGAACGTTCGATCTCCGAGCGAGAGAGACTCGCCGTCTTCGACCGCTGTGATCCGGTCCTCCGGGACATCCAAGTGGTCGGCGATCATCCCTGTTGCCTTCGGGCTCGATACGATCTGGATCTCCGGATACCGTTCGAGAACGAGAGGGATCGCGCCGGAATGATCCTGTTCAACGTGTTGAACGACCAGCACGTCGAGTTGGGCGACCTCGTCGAGCTGGGCGAGGAGTTCTTCGGACTTCGTCGGATCGGCGGTGTCGATCAGAGCCGTCCTGTCGCTTCCGCATACCAGATATGCGTTGTAGCTGGTCCCGTCCGGCAATGGGATCAACTCGTCGAACAGCCGGCGGTCCCAGTCGATCGCTCCCATCCACGAGATTCCCGGTCGTAGTTGTCTGGCGTTCACGGTTCCTCCCGTTTCACCCTTTTCGTCGCGGCGAGACGACTCGGAACTGACCTTCCGAGCATCCGTCTCCTACGCCTTCTCGAACATGTCTTTCGACGCACCACATTCGGGGCAGACCCAGTCATTCGGCAGATCGTCGAACGAAGTCTCAGGCTCGATTCCGCTCGTCGGATCTCCGACTGAGGGATCGTACACATACCCACAGACAGTACAGATCCATTTCTCCACGATTCGCTATCCTCCTTTCCGGAGCCGCTTTCGGTACTCGTTGTACGTGAGCGGTTCGCCGCCTTCTCGGGTGCCGGCCCGGTCGACCGACGCGACAAACAGCGAGTGCGTCTCAAGATCCAGGGGCATCTCCGGGATCACGCTGCACTCGTAGACGGCGACGGCGTTGGGGAGGTAGGGGAGACCATGCTCCGTCAGTTCGTGCGGGAACCCATCGAACTTGTCGGCGTTCCATCCGGACTGGAAACCGAACCGGCGGATGACGTCGGCACAGCGATCGTCCTCTCGATCGAGGACGGAGACGGCGAACCGGCCGCTCGCCGCGATCATCTCGTGAGTCAGTGACTTCCGACCCACGCCGATCGCCATTCGCGGCGGCATGTTCGTGACCTGCATCAGCGCATCGAGACACTGCCCGTTGATCCTCTCCTCCCACCTGGCTGTCAGGATGTAGAGCCCGTGGGTGACCTGGAACAGCGCCTGATTCAGCCCCGCACTGTCGGTGACGAACGTGAACGTCATCTGTCTCTCCTTGCCGATCTGTTACGTCGTTTGGTCCCCGTCCTGCGTTGCCAACGGGGCAGCGACTCGCTGGCCGAGTTCTCGGTCGGCCATCAACAGCCCGTGCCCCGAGTTTCCGATCAACTCGAACATGTCGATGACGGTCGACACGGAATCCTCCTCCTCAACCTGTTCGGTGACGAACCACTGGAGCATGATCTCGGCGGCGTTGTCGTTCTCTTCCCGGGCGATCCTTACCAGCTCGTCGATCTTGCCGGTGATGAATTCCTCGTGTTTCAGCGCCGCCTTGAACGCGCCGAGAGGCGAGTCCCATTCGCTCTGTGGGCGCTCGATCGCCAGGAGTTCGACTCGCCCGCCGCGTTCGTTGATGTGGTCGAAGAACCGGAGAGCATGTCCGAGTTCCTCCTCCGCCTGTGCCTTCATCCACTTTGCCATTCCGTCCAGACCCTTGCCGTGAAAGAAGGCGGCCATCGAGACGTACAGATAGGCGGAGAAGGTCTCGTGCATGATCTGTTCGTTCATTGCATCGCGCATTCGCTTGCCGATCATTGCGTGGTCTCCCTTTCTACACTTTCTTGTGACAGAACCACCAATCGAAGCAGTCCGCCTTTCCGACGCGTTCCGAGGCCGAGGCCTGATCGGTCGGCGGGGGAACGATGACGTGATCTTGAACCAGCTCGTTCTCCGGCCAACCGGCCGGGATGGCGACGTCGTTCGCCTCCGCAACCTGGAATCCGCGGATCATCCGAACAAACTCGTCCATGTTTCGCCCGAGCTCCTGCGGGTAGTAGAGGATTGCACGGACCGTGCCTGTTGGATCGACGATGAAGACGGCACGAACGGTGTTCGTCCCCTTCCCGGGGTGAATCAGCCCGAGCGTGTGAGCGATCGACTCCGTTCCGGCGATGATCGGAAACTCGATCGTCACGCCGAGTGTGTCCCGGATCCAGTCGGTCCATTTGATGTGTGAGAAGACTTGATCGACGCTCAAGCCGATCAACTCGGTCTTCAGCTCCTTGAACAGATCGTAGCGCTTCTGGAACGCGACGAACTCGGTCGTGCAGACCGGCGTGAAATCGGCCGGGTGACTGAACAGGATGAACCATTTTCCCGAGCATTCGTCAGGAAGCGTCATCTTGCCGTGCGTCGTCTGCACGTTCATCTTCGGAAACGGATCTCCGATCAGCGGCATTGTTTGTTCGGTCATGGTTCTCTCCTTTGTTCGCATCGTCCTGATTCGTCGCTTACGAGCGCCAAGCTCAACGCCCGTCCTTGGTTCGGCGGTTCCGATATCGTCGGACGACCAGTCTCCCTGCGGCAGTGGCGCGCAGGTTTCCCTCGAACCGTGTGCTCTCTTGTTTTCGTCTTTTCGTCCGGGGCCTCCTTCGACGGCGTCGCCTCATCGTTGGCAAGTCGGGCAGAAACACGTCGACCGACCGGCCTGGATGATTCGTTCGATCGGTGTTCCGCAGCGTTCGCAGGGCACCCTTTCGCGCCCGTAGACGGCGAGTTGATTCTGAAACGAGCCGGCCTCGTGGGAAGAGTGGCGGTAGTCCGAGATGCTCGAGCCGATCGTCGTGCCGAGCTGCGCGATCGCGTCTGAGAGGACCGACCTGATTCCGGCATGAAGGGCGGTGATTTCGTCGAGTTCGAGCGAATTCGCGGGCCGACGGGGATCGATCCCGGCGCGCCAGAGCGCCTCCGCAGCATAGATGTTCCCGATTCCGGCGATCTTCCGCTGGTCGAGGAGGAGCTGCTTCGTCGGTGCGCGTGATCTACGGGCGAATGCGGCGAGTTTCTCGACGGTGAACTCCGGGCCGATCGGCTCGACGCCGAGCGTCTTGTCGAATCCGTTTGGACAGAGGATGACCGTTCCGAGACGCCGGGGATCGACGAAGTAGATCGACGCCCCTGAATCGAGTCGAAGGGCCATTCGTATATAGGCGATCTCATCCTCCGAGCGATCGAGCCGCAGTCGCCCGGACATTCTCAGGTGGACGACGAGATCGCCGCGATCGCCGAGTCCGATGATGATGTACTTCCCTCGACGTCTGATCTCGTCGATCGTTGCTCCGATCAAGTCGCTCGACGCTACGGTGAGCCGACGGTCGAGGATCTCCGCAGCGACGATGCGGCCGCCGGCGATCGGGCGCAGCGCTCGAATCAGGGTCTCCACCTCGGGGAGTTCGGGCACGGCCTACACCACCTCATCTCGGTCAGGGGATCTCCCGGACGAGGACCTTCTCATCCGGTCTCGCGGTGGTTGAGATTTCTCCGGATCCGATGGACCGTGTTCTTCGGGGCTGTTGCCGGCTTGCAGGCATTCCGCGCAGACGCCGTACGCATAGGTGCGGATCGACTCGACGAGGTGCCCGTCGGCGTTCGCTCCGATCTGTCGGCCGTCTTTCAGATCGATGTCGTAGACCGTCCCGCAGAGGCGACACTGGAAATGAACGTGCGGATGCACGGAGGCATCGTATCGCGCGACCGTCGGATCGACGGTGAGCCGGAGAATCATTCCGGCTCGCGTCAGCGCATCGAGCGTGTTGTAGACGGTCGCGCGCGAGATCGACGGGAACCTCTCCCTGACGGTGGAGTGAATCGCATCGGCCGTCGGATGGTCGTCCGATTCTTCGAGGGCTTCCATGACGGCCAGGCGCTGAATCGTCGGAACCAATCCGATCTCTCGCAGCTTCTTCGATCGTCTCGCGGTCGACATCGTGGATCAATACTAAACAAAGACTGAGTCTAGATCAAGATCCCGGACAAGCACCGCCCCCGCACACGAAACCGGGGAGTCAGTTCTCGGCCGATGACGATGAACGTTCGAATCGGGTTCAAGTATTGTCGCCAGTGGAGTCGGTCGTCGAGCCGCTCGCTCGAGATCGAGGACGTGTCGGCGGAGTCGGTCGTGGAGTCGCTCAGCAAGGATCGACGCCGCGTCGGCGGAATGGGTGGCAAAGCCGGTCACTCGAGATCGACGCCGCGTCGGCGGAATCAGTCGTCGAGTCGCTCAGCAAGGGTCGACGCCGCGTCGGCGGAATCAGTCGTCGAGTCGCTCACTCAAGATTGACGTGAGCTCGACGATCCTCACTCGAGTCTGCTCGGTCGTATCGCGATCGCGAAGGGTCACCGTTTCGTCTTCGCTCGTCTGATGGTCGACCGTGATGCAGAACGGCGTCCCCGATTCATCCTGTCGGCGATAGCGCTTCCCGATCGAGCCTTTCTCGTCGTAGAAGACGCTCCAACGCTTCATCAGATCGCGGTAGATCTCGGCCGCGATCTCCGGTTGTCCATCCTTCTTGACGAGAGGGAAGACCGCCGCCTTGATTGGGGCGATCCGCGGATGGAGCCGAAGGACGACGCGTTCCTGCGGGGCCCCTTTCTCATCGGGGATCGCATCCTCGTCGTACGCCTCGCAGAGAAAGGCGAGCGTGGCGCGATCGGCGCCGGCGGCCGGCTCGATCACGTGAGGAACATACTTCGATTGCGTCGAATCGTCGAAGTACGACAGGTCCTTCCCGCTGCCGGGGAAGCGCGGCTGCCCCGCGGCGTCTTGCTCGACGACGAGATCGTCGCCGTCGCGAACGAGTTTCCCCTCCATGTGGCTTCGCAGATCGAAGTCGCCCCGGTGGGAGATCCCCTCGAGCTCCCCGAACTCGCCCTCGGAAAGGAACGGGAAGGCGTACTCGATGTCTGCGGTTCCGCACGAGTAGTGCGCGCGCTCGGCCGGGCCATGTTCGCGCAATCGAAGATTATCGCCGTCGAGACCGAGCGCGACGTACCAGGCGAGACGGCGATCGCGCCAGAAGAGATACCAGTCCTGGGAGCTCTCCGGCGGGCAGAAGAATTCCATCTCCATCTGCTCGAATTCGCGTGATCGGAAGGTGAAGTTTCTCGGCGTGATCTCATTTCGGAACGACTTGCCGATCTGGGCGATTCCGAACGGAACCTTTACGCGCGAGGACGAGAGCACGTTCTTGAAGTTGACGAACATCCCCTGCGCCGTCTCCGGACGGAGGTAGGCCTCCGTCTCCGGATCGAGCAGGGCGCCGACGTAGGTCTTGAACATCAGGTTGAACTCACGAGGATCTGTTAGTTCGCATTCATCGTGTTCTCCGGGGCGCTTGCTCGGCTTCCTCGGGCACTGGCTGTCGAGCAGCTGATCGGTGCGGAACCGTGCCTTGCACGTCTTGCAGTCGACGAACAGGTCGTAGAAGAGATCGAAGTGACCACTCGCTCGCCAGACCTGTGGATGCATGATGATCGTCGACTCGAGTCCGACCATGTCGAACGTGGTCGGGGCGCCCGGAGGCGCGATGGTGTTGTCGTGGCCGGTCACCATGTGGCGCCACCAAGCCTCTTTGACGTTTCGCTTCAATTCGACGCCGAGTGGGCCGTAGTCCCAGAATCCGCCGATTCCGCCGTAGATTTCGCTCGATTGGAAGACGAACCCGCGTCGTTTGCAGAGTGCGACGACCTTCTCCATCGACGTTGTTCGGCCCTTCACGATCTCCCCCGGTGTTTCGATCTACGACAGCGCATCGGCGGCGCGTTCGCGAGCGACGATTATACGGGATCGACCCTCGTCTCCGAGCGGCGACACCGACCGACCGAAGGGACGACCGCCAGGAGGCATGGGACTTCGTTCCGGAAGGAGTCTTCCAGTGTGATTGCTCGAACGGTCAGCGGCGACGCGGTTCGTGAAGCCGGCGAAAGCCGAGGCTTCGATAGAGATTCTGTGCCGGGGTGTTCCCGTCGGTGACGAGGAGAGTCAGTCGGGTGTACGCCCGATCGAGAAGGGCGTTCATGCTCGCTTCGATCAGCCGTCGGGCGAGTCCGCGCCTTTGCGCCTCGGGTCGCGTCATCGCAAACGCGAGAAGGGGTGCATCGTGCGGTTCCCACCACGTGACGAGACTCGCCGAGACGAGGAACTCCCCTTCTTCGATCACGAACGAGCAATCGGGGAAGAATCGGCCGTAGGTGCCTTCGAAGAACCCGTCGATTTCGGCGACCGCGTCGTCGAACGTCCCTTTCTCGTCGTCGATCGTTCCCCGATACGCGGCGTAGAGGAGGATCGCGAGATCCTGTCCGTCGGAGTCACGGACCGCTCGGTGCGGCACGCCGGAATCGAAGGACCGGGCGGTGAGGCGGGTCTCCATCGGAATGCGCCGTCCGGCCATCGTGTGTTTCGTCTCCCTTCCCAGTGAACAGATAAGGTAGTCTGGAGCGCAGAATGAGGCAACGGGCGCTGTTCCCGCAAGAAGGCGGGAAGTCTGAAATCAGCTTGGGGCGGGCCGGCGCTCCTCCGGAATGGCGCTCGGCCGCGGAGGGCAAGGGAGCAGGACCGTTTCGTCGGCCGGTTTCTCTGGAGCGGAGGGAGTCATGTATTCTGTTGTTGAAGGAGGCGACATGAGCATACGAATCGTTGCGACGGTCACGCTCGGTCTGGTCGGCGGGCTGCTTTCGATGGCGGCGAACGCCGCTCCGCAGGTGGTGGACGGCGTCGATGTCGAGCGGTACATGGGCCTCTGGTATGCGGTTGCCAGCATTCCGACGTCGTTCGAACGGCAGTGCGCCGCCGGGACGACGGCTGAGTACCGGCTCCTCGAGAACGGAAAGATCGAGGTGACGAACACCTGCTACGACGCGGACGGTGCGCCGGATGTCGCGGTAGGACGCGCGTGGATTCCAGATCCCGAGGCACCGACGAAGCTGAAGGTCTCGTTTGTCAGATTCCTCTGGTTCTGGCTCTTTCCGGGGGACTACTGGATCATCGATCTCGATTCCGACTACCAATACGCCGTCGTCGGACATCCGTCGTATCGATTCGGGTGGATTCTCAGTCGAACACCGACGTTGCCGGAAGAGACGTTCCGCTGCATCGTCGAGCGACTCGAAGGACAGGGCTATGACTTCGAGGAGTTCCGAATGATCGATCAGTCGATTCACGCCGAGTAGACTGGCTCGGCGCGAAGCTCACTCCTTCGGAGCAACGCCTTCCGGCAGGTGGATCGCGAACTTGCACCAGGGATCTCCGGCAAGGACGGTCTCCAGGACCTCGGCCTTCAACGCCCGGTCGAAGATCACCTCGTAGGGCTTCTTGTGAAACGCGGCGCTGCAATTGCAGAAGGTCGGTGAGATTCCAGAGCGCCCATTCTGGAGCGATTCCTTCACCCACGGGCAATGGCAGTAGTGATAGGCTTTCCCCCGCGGGTCGCTGGCGGAGAGGAATGCGACCGCCTGGTGCGGTATCTTCGCCTCGACAATGATGTTACCCCTTCGAACTCCGGCGCGGATCTCCGCGTGGTGCTCAACATAGTCGATCACCTTGTCGGTCACCGGCTGGCTGAAGAAGAGAGTTCCCTCGTCTCGATGTTTCGTCAGCTCGGCGACGAAGTCTGCGCCCTTCCTCTCGCGGTACGCGTCGATCCCTCCGGCCTTCTCGTAGGTCCGTTTCGCGTCAAGGTACCAGTCGTCTTCGAGGTACCTTAGGCCGCTTCCGAGCACCTTCAGGCACGTCTCTGAATCGACCGATGCCTCCATTCTCTGGATCACCGTTCGCATCAATGCCGGCTTCTCAACGTTCGGCGTTCCCAGCGGAGGAAGATCGACGCCGGCGAAGATCTCGTCCCTCGCGGTTTCCCCGATTGCCTCCGCGAGCTTGGCGTACAGGTTCTCCAGTGCCTCGGCCCCGTCGACCAGGTCGAGGGTGCCAATGTGTACTGCATTGTTTCCGACGAAGCGACCGAACCGGAGGAGGGCGACGTAGTGGTCCCACGTGTTCAGCCCTCGCTCGATCATCTGCATCGAGAACATGTTGACGTTGTCGACCGTCGCCTCGGTTACAGGAATCTTGCGATCTCCCTCGAGCAGAAAGGTCTCGAACGCCTCTGCGATCGAGATCGACGCCTCGATCTGCTCGTCGGTCAGTTTTCGCTCCCTCAGATGAGTCCGAAATCCGTCCTCAACCATCTCGCTCTCCTTCAACGACGATTCTGCGGTCGACCGGAAGGATCCTTAAACAGCGTCTCTCCTTCGTCATCTGCGATGCAGTCTGTCACGTTGGATGCGCGCGGGCCTACGTGCGGAAGCAGCATCGTCTACGGCGCCTTCCATCGTTCCGAGAGGAACTCGCCCGGTGTGAGGACGAGGACGTCGATCCGTTCGGGATGCGCGAGAAGATCGTCGTCTTGGCTGACGAGGATCGCACCGCTCGCGTGCGCGAGCGCGGCGAACTTCCGATCGGTGGAGTCCGGAATCTGACCAAACCGCGCCGGATGGGTCTTCATCGACCATCGGGTCTCGTCCCGGAACAGGTCGGCGACCTCGTCCCACGAAAGGGGAGGGATCTTGTCGAGAATCGCTCGGGTCTCTCGCCGGGTCGCCTCGTTCCAGATCATCCGACGACGCCCACGTCGAATCTCTTCGACGATTCGGGCGGAATCGCTCTCCGGCCGGAACCCGGCGGCGACGAAGACGTTGGTGTCGAGGATCACGGGCGGGCGATCGCTTTGCATCCCGAGAAATCGTATCGATGATCGGCGCGAAGTCGAGGCTCGTTGACGCCGTTCGGTCGGTCGCGTACGCTACATGTTCGGAGTTCGTCTGTCTGCACAGTGGACCGCCGTAGTCGATTTCCCCGCGGGAAGGCTCAAGTCGAGTCCGGTTTGCTTTCCGGAGTCATTTCGGTCCTTGATGTGCGACGGGTGACGAAGGAGCGACGATGATCAAGACAACCTCGATCGAACGGACGCGGAACGTCGGCGTGATGGCTCACATCGACGCCGGGAAGACGACCGTGACCGAGAGAATCCTCTACTTCACCGGAAAGCGACACAAGATCGGCGAGGTTCACGACGGCGAAGCGGCGATGGATTGGATGGTTCAGGAGCAGGAGAGAGGGATCACGATCACGTCGGCGGCGACGACCACCTATTGGCGCGATCATCGGATCAACATCATCGACACGCCCGGGCACGTCGACTTCACGGCGGAGGTCGAGCGTTCGCTTCGCGTTCTCGACGGGACGGTCGCCCTCTTCTGCGCCGTCGGCGGAGTCCAGCCGCAGGCGGAGACGGTCTGGCGGCAGGCGGAGAAGTACCGCGTTCCGCGGATCGCGTTCGTCAACAAGATGGACCGCGCCGGCGCCGACTTCGAGCGAGTCGTTGAAGAGATCCGTGAGGAGCTCGGCGCAAATGCCGTTCCCGTAGTCATTCCAATCGGCGTAGAGGGGACCTTCCGGGGGATTGTTGACCTCGTCCACATGAAGGCCGTCTACTACGACGACGCGCCGAAAGGGGCGACGATTCGGGTCGAGGAGATTCCGGACGAGCTGCTCGGCGAGGCGCGGAAGGCCGAAGAGCGAATGATCGAGCGAATCAGCGAGCAGGACGATCATCTGATGGAGAAGTTCATCGAGGGGGAGGCGCCGCAGTCTCGCGAGGTTCTTCAGGCCGTGCGCCGAGCGACGATCGATGGGCGGTTCATCCCCGTTCTCTGCGGCGCCGCGTTCAAGAACAAGGGGGTCCGGTTGCTCCTCGACGGGATCGTCGACTACCTTCCCTCACCGATCGACCTACCGCCGGTCATCGGAGCCAGCACGGAAACCGATCAGGAGCTGATCCGGCGCCCGGCGGACGACGCGCCGCTCGCGGCTCTGGCGTTCAAGGTTCAGACCGACAAGCACATGGGTAAGCTGACGTACGTTCGTGTTTACTCGGGAGTCCTCAAAGCCGGCGAGCAAGTCTACAACGCGAGTCGCGAGAAAACACAACGGGTCGGACGCCTGTTCGAGATGCACGCCAACGACCGCGAGGCGATCGAGGAGCTTCGAGCCGGCCATGTCGGCGCCGTCATCGGGCTGGCGGAGACACAAACGGGAGACACGATCTGCAGTCGCGAGTACCCGATTCTGCTCGAGTCGATCGAGTTTCCGGCCCCGGTGATCGGGGTCGCCGTGTCCCCTGCATCGCGCGACGACCGGGAGAAGCTTTCGAGTGCCCTTCACCGTCTCGCCGAGGAGGATCCGACGTTCGTCGTTCGATCCGACCCCGAGACGGGAGAAGTCGTAATCTCCGGAATGGGAGAGCTGCACCTGGAGATCATCGTGGATCGGTTGAAACGTGAGTTCGGTGTTGCCGTGGATGCCGAGCGTCCACAGGTCGCCTACCGTGAAACGATTCTTGGCCCGATCGACCACGAGTATCGGCACGTCAAGCAGACCGGCGGACGTGGACAATACGCACATGCGGTCTTTCGCGTCGAGCCGAGCGATCCCGGAAGTGGGTTCCAATTCGAGGACACGATTACCGGGGGAAAGATCACGCGCGAGTTTCTCACAGCGATCGAGCGGGGGATCGTCCAGGAAATGGCCGAGGGCCCGTACGCGGGATTCCCGATGGTCGACATCAGAGTGACCGTCACCGACGGGTCGATGCACGAGGTCGATTCGTCGGAGCAGGCATTCCGCACCTGTGGAAGGATGGGGTTTCGCGAGGCCTGTCTCAGAGCCGGTCTCGCACTTCTCGAGCCGATGATGTCCGTCGAGGTGACCGCACCGGAGGAGTACACCGGAGCGATCACTGGGACGCTTTGTAGCAAGCGTGGGCGTGTTCTCGGCATGGAGACGAAGGGGGGTGGAGCGGCCCTCCGAGCCCGCGTTCCGCTTGCCGAGATGTTTGGCTATGCGTCCGATCTTCGGAACCAGACGAGCGGCCGTGGAACGTTCTCGATGCACTTCGAGCACTACGAGGCTGTTCCGTACTCCATCGCCGAGAAGGTGATTGAGGAGCGCAAAGCGCTGAAGGGCTAGGTAGGATGCGGGTCGGGCGGCCAGGCGTCCAATGACGTAGGTCTGAGTTGGCGCCCGGCGTCCGACGGCGCTTCTCCTTTGCCCCCTTGACGCCTCGATGCGGACTTCCTAGCCTTACCCGAAAGATCGCGTTGTACGTGGGGAGGATGGGAATGGCCGTCCGTAGAGCCGAACCGTATATTTGGGTGACCTGGTTGACGAAGCTCCTCGCCGGGGAGTCGACGTGCGAGTGGTCGGCCTGGTTCCGCGCGCATCACAAGGAATACGACAAGCTTCCCGTCGACTTCGACCTCGCGCGGTGGACGGTCGAACACAACGAACTGGTCAACGCCCGCCGCGAACAGCTGGTCGAGGGTGGGTTCGACGTCCACGTCGAAGAGGAGAATGCGTTCAAGCGGAAGGGGAAGACCGGGATCACCGTCTCCGGCAGGCCGGATATCCTCGCAATCCACAACGGCCGTGGTGTGATCGAGGACTGCAAGACCGGCCGGCCGAGAACGTCCGATCAGCTTCAGGTTCTCGTCTACCTCCTTCTCCTTCCGATCAAGAACCCGCGAACCGACGGGATCGAGCTCTCCGGACGTGTCGTCTATCGGACAGGTTCGATCGATCTCCCGCCGCAGGCGCTCGATGATGCGTTTCGGAAGCGGTTTGTCGATCTTGTCCACCGTGTCGGAGGGGAGAAGCCGTTGGCAAAGACGCCGGCGTGGTCGGAGTGCCGGTGGTGCGACATCGGCCCGGCGGACTGCCTGTACCGAGTGAGTGAACCGCCGGAGTCGATCG
>CAZUIM010000019.1:1141-40166 GCA_964620325.1 uncultured Thermotogae bacterium | reverse complement strand
CTGGTACGTCAGCAATGTCAAGTGCTACACTGTCCGCGAAACTGGGGTAACTCCACATAACCAAGCCGTCCGATCACTCGGACGCCACTTGGTACGTGTCATCTGGGCGATGCTCAGGGACCACCGAGATTACAAGATCCGGGAGGATATCCACCCCACGACTTGAAAATCCAAGAGGGATGTTCAGATGCTGTATCGAATGGTCAACGGCAACTCAGAAGCTGAGTTGCTTACGAGTTCCTACGGAACTCATGCTCGACGTTCGGATCGCGGTAGGGATCCCCGCTCTTGTAGATAGCATGGGCAATCAGTAGCAGCTTCCGCGCCGCTGCGATCCTCGCCACCTTCTCCGGCTTCCCTGCTTCCTTTAGCCGTCGGTAGATCGCGCGGATGCTCGGGTTGTAGCGAGCGGCAGACAACGTCGCTTCGAACAGACGCTTGCGGACCTCTCGGTTCCCACGCTTGCTGATCCGGCTCTTCCCGTGAACTGACGTTCCAGATTGCACCTGAATCGGGTCGAATCCGGCCAGCGCGACGATCTGGCCCCGATTCACGTCAGCGTACTTGCGGAACAGCGCGAGGAGCGTCAGTGCGATGATCGGGCCAACGCCGGGAATCGAGAGGAGCGCGTTCAGTCGTTGTGAGATCTCTTCATCTTCCTCGACGAGCTGCTGTGCCGCATCGAGATGCTGCTTCTCCTTCTTCTTCAGCTCGGAGATCTCCGTCCGAAGCTCAGCGAGCAGCGCTCCCGATGTCTCCGGATCCTGGCTCAACGCCTCGAACACGTTCTGGTAGGCAACACGCCCCTTCTGGGCCACGCGGTAGCAGGCGAGCCGCGCCTGGATCGATTCAGCCAGTGCGTCGTTCTCGAGTGGAGTTGCTTCGCTGTGTCCGCGCTCGATCCCGTAGCGATACAGGAGTTCTGCATCCGTGCTGTCCGTCTTCGAGCGTCCCTTGCCTACTTGACGCAGATGCGGAACCACACGTGGATTCAGTTGACAGCACGTGATGCGCTGCGCTCTGCACAACGCCTCCAGCCTGCGTGAGTACGTGCTCGTCGGCTCGAACACCACCAGCGCATCCTTCGATCGCTTGAGGAATCGACCGAACTCGGCTAGCCCACTCGTGTTGGGGAAGATCCGCTCCTTGCTACCGTCGAAGGTGACCAGCTCTTGCTTGCTGACATCGACACCGATACAGTTCATCGGAACCTCCGTCATCCTAGAGTGATGGAGAGTTCGTGTGGGCTGCCCTCTCCAGCCTGACCTCGTAAACACGAGCTGCAGCGCGAGCTGCGCTCTTGATGCTGTCCTGGCTTGTGGGAGGGCGGTCCATCTGACCCGCGAACTGACGACTTCGTCGTTCCGGTCTTGCCCGATCTGCCCACCCGCGAGCATCTCCATCCGACTCAGTCCAGAGATGCACGACAGCTACGACGCCCCGCCAAGATACGAGGTCTTGCACTGCAGCACTAGCATCTAGCGAATCCCAGCTGTCACTCATATTGCATTGCAAGACTTGACCCTGCTCCTCCGAGCAGCGGGAGTCCTGACTACGAAGTTGCGTGTCGTGCACCGCTGCACCTCGATGGCATGCCCCGTTATTCGAAGCGCCGATTTTCCTTTCCCCCTCTGCGGACACCGTCTATTTCAGTCCATCATCGCTGATCTCTGAACCCGCCGCTTGACGCGCGCAGCTCGCAAGGTACAATATATAACAGTGTTATGTTTCTTAGAACCAAAGGAGGACCCATGCCCCTGCCCGTCCCGCAACTTCGAGTCGGCGACAACGAGACGTACGCGGCCCTTTGGGAGTGGCGTCTACGCGGAACGAACCGAGAGATCGGGCGTGCTCTCGGATCCTACGGCCGAGACCAAGCCGGCGCCTTTCCTCGGCCGTGCCCAGACGCCGCTCGAATCCAGGCGCAACGCCGATTCTTCGAGGCTCGGTTCCCCCCATTCTACCAACGGATGTTCGGCGTTGCCGATGCCTTCGGCTTGTCAGCCGAGGAGCCGACGCACGATCTTTCCGCTCTCTGGTTCGATGTCCAGCTCCCCGGCTGCTCGGCGGGTTTCATTCCGAAGCAGCGGACGGCGGATGGTCGTTCCTACGTGCTTCGCAACATGGATTTGGGTGTCGATCTCACCGGAGAGGTCGCGCACCCGTCTGCTTCGAGAATCCTGGCTCTGGCCATGACGCCGGATGAAGGGTATGCATCGTTATCGGTCGTCGTTTTCGATCTGATGGGGGCTATGGACGGCATCAACGAGAAAGGACTCGTCGTCATCTGCAATTCTCACGGAGACTACCGTTTGACCGGCGGTTTCCGTCCGAAGCCGGCGTACTCGTACGATCCGGTCCGGCAGCCCGAAGCGGGACTCAATGAGTTACAGGTCGTGCGGTTCTTGCTGGACATGCGCGGACACGGATGACGCGATGGAGGCGCTTCTCTCTTTACGCACGTATTACATGTTCACTCCGTCACTCTATCTGGTCGCTGATGCCCGCGGACGATCGGTCGTCTTCGAGAAGTCGCCCAGCGGCAACCGAATCATCCCCACCAAGGAAGACGGCGAGCCCTTGGTGATGACGAATTTCGCGCTTTCTCGATTCGACCATACTGACGCGCTTCCCGAGGGAGACGGGCTGGAGCAAGGCTTCGTCTACGAGCGATACCGGACTGTAAAGCGTGCATTGGAGACACAAGAACCGATCACGCGGGCGCGACTCGCGGGCATTGCCCGTGAAGCGTCGTTCGACGTGCTTTGTGGACCGCGGGCGCAAGGCGATCTTCACCCCATTCGCACGGTCTATACGTCGATCTACGACATTGAATCTCGCGCGATGGACCTTTCGTGCTACCTCGGCGAGACGGAGGCTGGTACAATCCACTCCGCCGCCATCCGCCTCGGACTGGCGGCGGATACGCCGGAGTCGCCGCGAACCGCTCCCACGGATTGAGGCAACGTCCGTGTGCCGTGTTTCACTTTCCGGGGCCGGCACCACGAGACGATCCGGCGGCTTTCGACCACGTGTTTCGAGCAACCATCGCTACGATCAGGCCGATCGAGCGGAAGGCAACACGGGTTCTTCGGGCGAACCGTGTCCAGGGAGAGCCGCAATCGACCTCGATGTCCTGGACCAGAACGCACTCCCGGCTGACGCTCCATTGTACGAGCCGCCCCCACCGGTCGGTCATGGTGGTCAGGCCTTGCCATTGAATGGCGTCTTCCACGCCGTAGCGGTTCGCGGTGATCGCCCACGCATCGAATAATGTCCCGATGATCGCGCTCATCGAGGGATCCGTCCCGTAGTCGGCGAGCCCCGCCAGGACGAGGTCGACCTTCTGCTTCCGAATCGCTCGGAGGATGCTTAGGCTTCTCACGTCCGCACAGACAAGCAGCGCGACCTTTGCAGCATCGACTTGCGCCGTGGTGAGCGTTCGTTTCCCTGCCGTGAACGCCGGATTCATGATCCAGAACTTTCGGTGAGCCGCCACAAGCTCACCTTCCGGAGACAGGAGAACCTGCGTGTTGTAGATGGCGTCGTCGGCGCGTTCGGACAGGCCGAAGGAGATGTAGACCCCGTGCTCGCGGGCAAGGTCGCCGACGAAGCCCGTCGACGGCCCCGGGATGGGTTCCGCGATCGATTGATGGTACTCGCGCGTGTGCCCCTTCCTGCCGAACCAGCCAAGGATGACCTCCCCGAACAGGATCAAGCGGACGTCCGGGTGACTAGCCATCGTATTCTCGACGACCGCGCGGATCCGTTCCCGTGTCGTGGACGGCTCCAGACTCGGCGTGATCGTTGCGGCTGCAACCTTGAGCGATGATGCCCTCTGTACTTGGCTCATTGAAGAGCCTCCTTCGAGAACTCAGAGACGTGCTGGGAGATCGTTGCCATTATAGCACAGTGTTATGTTTTGAACATCCACAACGCGGTTCATCCACCGGCAGAGTGCGGCCCGGATGCGCTCGCCGCGGGCCCCATCAAGGATCGCTCGTCCATTCACGTCGATGGGGAGCCCGTCCGCTCGATCGTCTCCTGCACATTCAGCGTGCGCATCCCGCGAACCTTCGCCAGTTCCAACCGAACAGACAGGTTCCGGACCGGCGACCATAAGGCTGACGATCCCCGTCAAGGCGCTGTGGATGACGCACTGCGAGACGGCCGCCATGAACGCACGCTACAGCGAAGCCGAGGTACTCATATTGAATCGGGACATCGGTCCTTTTCGCACGGGGTAGGGCGTCCGGTCCCCAGAATGCAGTCAAGTCGGGCTTCTACGCTACGGACTCGAATCGGGAACGCCCCCTCGTTGGACGACTACCCAGGTTCCCGTCCATGTACTTCATCCAGGTGACGTAGCTGTCCTGATCGTCTCCGAACGCTCTCGAGTAAACGCCTTCTGCCGGTGGATTGGCCTCGCCGCCCCCGCCGAGGCAGGCTTGGACGGCGCCTCGCTCCTTCAGCCGTCGCATCCCCTCATGGAGGAGCGCGTAGCAGAGACCCCGTCGCTGGTGCTCAGGCATCGTGCCGACCGGTTCGAAATATCCCGAGCGCGTGACGTCGTCGTACCACACAGTGCAGAACGACACAACCGCTCCACTGCGGTCAGCTGCGATGAGATCCAAGTCGCGCCGATACATCGGCGCTCTCATGATGCTCTCGTACCACGTGTGACCCTGATAGTCCTCGTCCGGCTCATCCGGATGGAAGGCGCGCCAGCTAGCCCAGCTCCGCGATGGGATGTCCTCGAGCGTCATCGGCCGGATGGAGTAGCCTTGGGCGTCGGCGCCTCGGGGATGGACAGAGCCAGGTCGCGATACCGGTCGAACGTCTGCGTCCCGGCCCGCGGTTTGTAGCCGCAGCGCGTGAGGATCTCCTCACGAAGCGTGTCCCCATCGCGGAGCCCGACGACGAGCACCGGGCGACCCGAAGACAAGCCGATGGTCACGAGGCGCTCCTCAGCCAGACGGAGCATCTCCTCTTCCAGCTCCGGCGTTCGGAATTGAGGATCGACCTGAAGGTACGCGTGTCCAGGATCCTCGCGGTTGAGAACGGCGACGATTCGCTCGTCCGAGGTCTCCCACAGGAAGATCCCCTCTTCGATCGGACCTGTGTCGCAGTTCGCCGCCACGTGCCAGCGCCAGTAGTCAAGTCGCGCCACAGGCCAGGAGTACTCCCGCCGTCCGTTCTGCAGGTACGTGTCGCGGAGGAACTCGCGGATCGCCCAGTAATCAGGCTCGGTCTGATACGGTCGTCGTGCAAGCTTCATCGGTTGGTCCTTTCTGCGTTTCGTGCCATCACAGGACGGCACGCAATCGCGCGGTCGGTGATCGCTATGTGAACTCAACACCGAAAGGCGAACGCGAACACGCAGCAGAGAACAGCGATGAATTGGGATTGGAGTTCTCAGAGGAAAAACCCAACGCGTCCGGGGTGTACGGCCTTTCGGTCCGTGCTACTTCGCCGCCAGAATCACGCTGGCCCTTCTCCCTTCCGGCGGCCGTGTCAGGGCCCGGTTCTCCGCGGAGTGTCGTCGGGGCCTTACGCCACCCCAACACGCGAAGACGGCGGTAAGTCTACAGACCTGCCTTCGCTTCCTCAAATGATGCGTCCAAGTAGGAAGGTGCCCGAGTCGAGGGACACACGACTCATTTCGGGCGTCGTCCGGCCTGCCATCGGGTACGAGTCGGCCTGTTGCTTTCGAATCTTCGGTATCTCAGGTATCCGCTTGGCGATCACGCTGGTCGTCGAGTCGAGAACCCGCGGTCAGATTGCAGTCCCCATGCCATGTCTCATCGCACGCAGAGAATCGAAGTCCTCCCGCCCGGGATCGATCAGCCGGAGTCGGTGACGAAGTAGAAGTGAACGCCCGTGCCGAAGAGCATGCCGAGCTCGCCGTTCGTCCGAATCGAGAGGCCGAATTCGAGGTTCCAGGCGAGGGCCGGCGCGAAGCGGAATCCGAACTCGATCCCGCCGCCGGCCGCGAGAGCGATCGAGTCGCCGCCGAAGCCGCCCGCGGAGATGGGAAGCGTCGCCCCGGCGACTCCGTAGAAGTCGACGACCGATGCATCGGCGATCCGATAGAGGGCCCGAGCGGTGAGCGTTCCTTCGACATCGGCAGCGTCGCCCCAGAGGAACAGGACCCCTTCGACACCGAACGCCGAGTTGAGCCAGTACCGCGAGCTGACCAAGCCGCCGAATGGGAATCCGACCTCGACGCCCAGGCCGAGCGTCCGACCGTCGGAGAGGTTGGTGTCGGTGCCCGATTCCTGGGCGACGCCGATCACGCAGACGATCGATAGAACGAGCAGGATCCCGAGAGCCGTTCTCATCATCGAACTCCTTCGACAGCGACATCACCCTACGCTCGCGACGATTCGCGGTCAACCCCCGCCGGAACGCGGTGCCTTGACCCGGTGCGAGACGATGATTCACGCGAGTCGACGATCGTTTGCACGGTTCCACCGCCAAGGAAGGAAGATCCGATGCCTGTCGTCGATCCGGCCAAGCCGGTCGAACCGCTGCACGTGCTGACCGTGCGGAGGTCCCTCGCCGATCAAGGCGAGGTCGCTCGTGAACTCGCGAGCCTTCTCCCGAGGATCGGCGACGCAACGGCCACGCTCCGATGGCCCTCCGGACCGGCTCTCCTCGTAACGGGAAGGTCGATTGCGACTTGGCCTCCCCGCTTCGCGAGCCGACCTGCCGCGAGGGCTTCGAGACGAAGACGTTGCCGGAGATCCCAATGTTCTCGATCGTTCACGAAGGCCCGCTGAAGGGCGGCCGGGACTGGTTGGGGGATTCGGCCCGCGCGCGGACGGGTCGTCCCCGGGCCTTCACGCCCGTGAGACGTTTGCGTGACGGGCCGGCGCGACCCTCTCAATCTAGAGACTGCCAGAACGCCAGGAGGAGGCCGCGATGCCGATCGAATTTCCCGTCAAGCACGTCGAACCGCTGCACGTGCTGACCGTGCGGAGGTCCCTCGCCGATCAAGGCGAGGTCGCGCGTGAACTCGCGAGCCTTCTCCCGAGCGTTTTCGACGTGATGGATGCCCCCCCGATGGCCCTCCGGACCGGTTTTCCTCGTCACGGAAAGGCCGATTATGACTTGGCTTTCCCGCTTCGCGAGCCGACCTGCCGCGAGGGCTTCGAGACGAAGACGTTGCCGGCGCTTCCGATGTTCTCGATCGTTCACGAAGGCCCGCTGAAGGGCGGTCCGGAGGGGACGAACCTCGCGGACACGTGGGCCCCGTTCGCCGCGTTCATCGGGGAGAACGCGATCCTCGTCGGCGACGATCCGGTCCGGTTCATCTACCACAATGGACTGAACACCGTCGACGCCGACGAGCGATTCACGCTGGAGGTCCAGTATCCGCACCACATGCCGATCTGGCTCGACGCGTTCGCCAGTGGCGTCGCCCGCGCCGTCGATCCGAAGGCGGCCGAGCGGATCCTCGCCGGGAGCGAGGGACTGGCCGAAACGATGAACGGTAGCCTGGCGGCCGACTGGGTCCAGCGAGCGGTGGCGCGGCTCGATCACGAACTCCCCGACGAGCGTGCGCGCGCCTGCATCCTCAACGCCTGCGCCCACCACTACATCGTGCAGAGTGGCGAGCTGCTCGAGGCCGCGTGGGATGAGGTCGGACGCGACCTTCGCAAGCTGCTGCAGAAGATGACCGACGAACCGTTCCTCGGAGGCAAGTACTGGCTCGACGAGTCGGGCGTGCAACCGCTGCTCATGATCGAGCGACGCCCGGCCCGTCCGGAGGCGTACGAGAAGGCGACCGATCCGGTCGAGAGGCGCTACGCGGCCTGCTTCTGTCCGCTGGTACGCGATGCGATTCGAGACCGAAGGCCCGTCTCGCGCACCTTCTGCCACTGCTCCGCCGGCTGGTACGTGCGGGAGTGGGAGATCGTGTTCGGGGAGTCGCCACAGGTCGACCTGGTCGAGACGATGCTCGACGGAGCCGACGCCTGCCGGTTCGCCGTCCGAATCCCTCACGGATTCCTGTAGACGAGCGCCCTGAGAGGCTTGCCAGCAGGTCGAGGGGGCCAGTCTTGACGGGACGCGTCGAGGCGAGTATCGGCCGCCGGAACCACCCGGACCACAGCTCATCGAGCCGATGTGATCGGAGTCGGCACCTTTCATCACCGGACCCGAACGCGTATCCTTGGGCCAACGAAGGAGGTCCTCATGCAGATTCGCTCGTTCTTGCCCATCGTGTTCCTGATCGCCCTGTCCCTTTTGTTCGCCGGTTGCAGTCGCCAACCGGAAGAGCCGGCCGAGGCCGCCGACCAGGTTGAAGAGACCGCTCCGGAGGTCGCACCAGAGACCGTGGACGACGAAGCTGTTGCTGAGGAGGCGGAGCGGACGATCGTCGCGTACTTGAATGGACGACCGCTGTATGACGAGGGTCTCGCACGACAGTTCAACCTCGTTCTATCGCAATACCAGGAGCTCTACGCTCAGTTCGGCCAGGACATCCGGACACTGCTCACCGGCGCTTCCGGACGCGAGCTCACGTTGAACATGCAACTCGAAGCCCTTCAGCGGCTGGCGGCACGCGAATTCCTGTTCGAGGAAGCGGAGAGTGAAGGGGTCGTCGTCACCGACGAGGAGATCGACGCGCGATTCCAGGATCTTTTCGCCGACTACCTCGAAGCGCAGGGAATGACTGAGGTGGAGTTCTTCACCTCCCTCGAAAGCGCCGGAACGAACCCGGACACGTTCGTCTCCCAGTCGAAGCAGAGCATCCGCGAGCAGCTGGTCGCCGAGGAGCTCGAGGAGGCCGTTATCGGAACGCCCGAGGTCTCCGATGATGACGTTGCGACGTTCTTCGAGGAGAATCGCGCAGACTACGAGCAGGCCGAGCAGATCCGGGCATCGCACATCCTCGTCGACACGCAGACGCAGGCCGAAGTTCTTGCAGAGCGCCTCGAGACGGGCGAGGACTTGGCCGAGTTGGCCGAGGAGTACTCGACCTGCCCTTCGTCCTCCAGCGGCGGTGATCTCGGCTGGTTCGCCCGCGGAGACATGGTCCCTTCGTTCGAGGAAGCAGCGTTCGCCCTCGAGAAGGGCGAGACAAGCGACATTGTCGAATCGGAGTACGGATTCCACATCATCCTGAAGACGGGCCACAAGGACGAGTCGAAGCCCGCATTCGCGGAGATCGCCGATCAGGTTCGCGCCGACGCCGCGGAGGCCGAGGCCGACGATCAGTTCCAAGCCTGGTTTCAATCGGAATTCGACGACGCGGAGATCGTGATTGAGGATCCATTGCTCGCCGCAGCGAAGCTGCAGAAGGAAGACCCCGATCTCGGACTCGAAGCTCTCGAGGATCTGCTCGATGACGAGTCGGTCGACGACCCGTATCTAGCCTACCTGGTCGCCATCGGCTACGAGTCGAAACGGCAAGAGGCCGTCAACGAGAAGGCTCAACTGGAAGAAGCCGAAGAGATCGATGCGGACACCGAGGCCAGGATCGCCGAACTCGAAGTCACGATCGAGGAGTCGACGGATCGGGCGATCGCCTACTACCACCAGGCATTGGAGAAGGTCGGTGAGGACTCGACGATTCAGGCCCGCCTGGACCTGCTCGAGCCCGAGGAGTCGCAAACCCCGTCCGAGCCCTCCCCGTAGGAGGAGCACGTGAACCTCGGTCTCGTGGCTCTCTTGCCAGGAGGGACGACACGGAACGTCCGGAAGGGTGACACGATGAGTCCGCTTCGCGCGTTGCTTCTCTCGGCCGCGCTGATTCTGATCTCGCAGGCCGCGTTGGCGAACGAAACACCGATCGCCTCGTTCTCGGCGCATCGGCTGCCCGACGAAGCGGAGACCGTGGTCGCGTTCGACGCCTCCGCATCGTCCGATCCCGATGGCCGAGTCGTTCGCTATCAATGGGTCTTCGGGGACGGAACGACAGGCTCCGGCCCGGTGGTCGAGCACACTTTCCCCCGCGCTGACCGATACAACGTCACCCTGTTGGCGACCGACAACGGCGGCTCGTGGCACATGATCACCGAGACGATCGATGTGCTGAGTTTGCCTGCGGGCCCCTCGGAGACCGGAGAATCGGAAGCGCCGGCGTTCGCGAGAGAGGTCACGCCGGCCGACGTTCTGACGGGCAACAAGGTCGGCCAACGTGCGCCCGACTTCGCTCTGCCGACGCTCACGGGAGACACCGTCAACCTTTCCGATTTCCTCGGGCTGGTCGTCGTGCTCGAGTTCTGGAAGAGCACCTGCCCGAGCTGTCGAGCGTCGACACCGAACCTGGAGGCGCTCCGACGGACCTACGGCGACCAGGGACTGGTCATCGTGTTGATCAGCCTCGACGGAAGTGCTCGTGACACACAGCGATTTCTCGAGGGGGACGGGTACACGAAGTTCGTCGTCGTGCGGGAGACCCGGCCGGTGACCTTCGGGACGATCGCCGCGTACGGCGTGAGGGGAACGCCGACCGCATTCCTGATCGATCGCACCGGCGTCATCCGATACGTCGGGATGCCGAGCGGGCTGACGACCAGCGGACTCGTCTCCTCTCTGCTCTAGCCCCCCCGACGACCGAGCGCCAACACACACGCCCCATTCGATCTTCACGAACGATCGACAACTCCCGACTACCTTCTCATTGTCGGAGTGTAATGCAAGTCACGCTCCGGCGTCTTCCTCGAGGCACGGATTCAGAAAGGCAGGGAGTGGGATGCGGAAGCTCGTTCTCGCGGTTCTTGTGACCGCATTCGCCGTTGAGCTTTGGGGGCAAGCAGCACCGATCACGCGCGAATTCACGTGGGAGTTCTCGGGACGAGTCTGGACGCTCACCCACACCTTCTCCGGCGACGCGTACCGCCACTTCCGATCTCTTCCCCGAGTCGCCGCGTACACCGCCTACGCGGCCTACGCTCTGGAACCGAGCAACGACGTCGAACTCGCCTCGCTGATCGCCGACATGGAAGGGATGGCCCACTCGGCCGGCCTCAACGTGTGGGAGAAGCTCAACCTTGTCGTCGCGTTCGTGCAGTCGCTCCGCTACGAAGCGGAAGAGGGGGAGTACCCGCGGTACCCGATCGAAACGCTCGTTGAAGGCTGCGGAGACTGCGAGGATTTCGCGATTCTCACAGCCGCCATCTTCGAGCAGATGGGATTCGGCGTTGTCCTCCTCGCGTTCACCGCCGAGAATCACATGGCCGTCGGGATTCGCGTCCTTCCGCCGAACGCGCCCGAGGCGGTGTGGTACGAATGGAGCGGCGACAGATACTACTACCTCGAAACGACGGCGACCGGCTGGGCGATCGGCACGATGCCGACCAGGTACACCTCCTCGCCGGAGATCATCCCCGTCGCGCCGACGCCCCCCTAACACGCCCGCCCTCTGAGGCGACTTGCCCGTTCGGCGGTTCTCGCGTACAACCGAGGGGATTCAGTTCCCGGGGAGGCCCGATGATGGACGGACGCAAGACTGCACGCTGGATCGTCGCCCTCACCTGTGCCGGCGTTTTCGCCGCTCTACTGCCCGGATGCTCACTACTGCCCGTGATCCTCGACATGTCCGACAACGGTGCCGTTCGATCGATCGAGGTCGGCGATACACTGGAGATCCGGCTCGAAGGGAACGCGTCGACCGGGTACCAATGGGTCCGTGTCGAACCGACGTCATTCGGTGACGGCCCGCTGGAGATCGTCGAAGAGGGAACCTACAGACCGGAGGATCCCGGCGTCTGTGGCGGTCCCGGCGTCTTCACGTACCGATACCGCGCCGTCGTTTCCGGGACGGCCACGCTGTCGTTCGTCTACCGGCGGCCTTGGGAGGACGAGACGATCGACGAGTACTCCGTGATCACCTGGGTGAAGTGAACCACGCGAGGAGAGCCGGCAGGCGAAGAACCTACTGATAGTGAACGCGCCGCTTCGCCACCTGCATCTGCAACAGCGTGACGACGAAGATGATCGCGAAGAGGACGATCGATGCGGCCGCGGCGCGACCGTAGTGGGGTGTGCCGAAGAAGCCCTGTCGCATGATATAGTAGACGAGTGTCTCTGCGCTCTTCAGTCGGCCAGGTCCATTGAACAACACGTAGACCTCGGTGAAAATCTTGAACGAGCCGATCATCGAAATGATCAACAGGAAAAAGATCTGCGGCGTCAGAAGCGGCACGGTGATCTTCCGCCAGACCTGAAAGCCCGACGCGCCGTCGATGCGCGCAGCTTCGTAGTACATCTGATCGATCCCCTGCATCCCGGCGAGGAGAATGATCGCTTGGTACCCGACGTATCGCCACACACTCAGGATGATCACCGACGGCAACGCCCATTCTGTGCTGTTCAGCCATGCAATCGGATTGATGCCGATCAGTCCGAGGAAATAGTTGATCAACCCATAGCTCTCGTTGTACATCAATCGCCAGACCATGATCACGGCGACCATCGGCGTGATGTATGATAGGAAGAACGAGGTGCGTGCGAACGTCCGCAGTCGCAGGGACTTGTTCAGCAGGCTCGCAACCATGAGCGCCAGAAACAGCGTGACCGGCACGCTGACCCCCACAATGACCAGCGTATGCCAAAGGGCTTGCCAAAAGTAACGGTCGCCAAAGATATACCTGTAGTGATCGAGGCCGATGTACGTCCCCGGGAAATTGGTGAACGACACCTTGTAGAGGCTCAGTTGAAAGGCGGAAAAGAAGGGATAGAACGTGAACACACCGAGGATCACCAACGCGGGCGCCAGGTAGATGTACGCCCACGCCGTGTCCCTCCAGTAGCCCGGCCTTCGCCAGTCGTCCGGCATCGGCCTCTTCCAGAACGGCACCTTCGACGCCATCAGAACCTCGATCCGATCGAAGAATCAGACTCGGGTGGGGCCGATGGTCGCCCCACCCGAGTAGCGGTCCTAGTAGTCGAGCAACGCCTCGAGATCAGCGACGGCGATTGGCATCGCTTCCGCGACGGTCATTGCTCCCGTTGCGATCTCTTCACAGAACGTGCTGAGGACTTCGTCGCGCATGTCTCCGTAATTCGGATGGAGAACCTGCGAAAAGCCGTCGGCGAACTGCTCGGTCATCACCTGGATGTAGTCGTGCTCCGCGCCGTAGTCGAGCCACAGCTGACTCTCATACCCCGAATACGTGACGGGCATGTAGCCGGAGTCGATTGCCCAGTACGCAGTCTGATCGGCGGACAACAGGAACTCGACGAACAGGATCGCCGCGTCGATCTCAGCCTGCGACGCGCTGTTGAAGATTCCGATGTTCGTTCCCTGGATCGCCGACTTCCGATTCTCCTTGCCCGGAACGCGGGCCACGCCGATCGTCAGTCCGAGGTTGGAAGCGGCCGACTCCCAGTACGGGTACCCGGCCGACGTATCGATCGCCATCGCCAGCTTGTCGAGATGGGAGTTCAGGTACTCCTCCGTGATGTACGCGTGCTGGCAGAGCTCGGCGTAGAACTCCGCGGCCTCCATTCCGGCCTCGTTGTCGAGCGTGACCTCGCTCCAGTCCTCACTCAGGATCGACCCGTTGTTCTGTGCGAGGAGGGTGAAGAACTGCTCCGGATTGCTCGCCGGGCGGAAACCGATGCCCCACTGGTCGATGGTCCCGTCGCCATCGGTGTCAACTTCAAGATCCAGACACAGCTGGAGAAGCTCGTCCCAGGTCGTGGGCGGCGTCGGCACGCGCTCTTGGATGTAGTAGAACACCATGATCGACTTGTTGAACGGCACCGTAATGAGTTCTCCCTCAAACGTACATGAGGCGTACAGCCCATCGATGATGTCATCCTTGGTCTCCTGTGACAGGAGATCGTCGAGCGGGAGCAGGGCGTCCCGCACCGGAGGGATCCAGTTCTCGTAGAAGATCGTCATCGTCGGGGTCTCGCCCGCGACGACGGAGCTGTTGATCTTCTGCTGGAGTGCGCCGTAGCTCCCCTGATAGACGTACTCCACCGTGACATGGGGGTACATCGCCTCAAAGTCGCTGGCCAGTTTCTCAAGCGCCTCATTGTGGCTCTCGCTGAATCGATGCCAGAACTCGATCGTGACCGGCTCTTGAGCCATCGTCGCGAATCCGAGCGCGAACACAGCGAGGAGTCCGAGAGCAATCATTGTTTCTCGAAGCTTCATCGTTCAAGACCTCCTTGAAGTCCATGGACCATCGATCGTACAGACCGCGTGCGTGCCACCGAGTACGACATCACCTCCTTGTGTCGATTGTTCCGATCGGCTTCTCACTTGATCCCCGTTCTCGCGACCCCCTGAATGAACTGCTTCTGGGTGAAGAAGAACAACACCAACACCGGGATGATGGCCAGAACCGAGGCGGCCATCAGCTGCTCGTACGCCGTTCCGATTTCGCTCGAGAACACCTGCAACCCGACGGGCACCGTCCGCATCTTCGCCGAGTTCGTCATGATCAGAACCCACTGGAACGAGTTCCAGCTACCGAGGAATTTGAACAATGCGACGGTGAAGATCGCCGGCTTAGAGAGCGGAACCATAATCGTGAACAGAAAACGGAACCGCGAACAACCGTCGATCCGAGCCGCGTCGAGCAGCTCATCGGGCACGCTGCGGAAGAACTGCCGCAACAGGAAGATCCCGAACACCGAGACGAGCCACGGAATGATCAGCGCCTGGTACTTGTCGAGCCAGCTCAGGCGCGCCATCGTCACGTAATTCGGCAGCAGGAGCATCTGCCCCGGGATCATCAGCGTTCCGAGGAGTATCGCGAACAACACATTCTTCCCGAAGAACTTCATCTTGGCGAAGGTGTAGGCGGCGAGAATCGTCGTGAAGACCTCTCCGGTCGTCGTCGTGATCGCCATAAAGAAGCTGTTGAAGAAGTACCAACCGAACGGCGCCGCATTCCACGCCTTCGCGAAGTTCTGCCATTGCAGGGTCGAAGGGAACCAGAGCGGAGGAACTCGCAGCGCCTCCGCCTGGGTCTTGAGGGACGTGGTGACCATCCAGAAGAAGGGAAGGAGCATGATCGCGCAGCCGGCAAGGAGGAGGACGTACAGCATAAGGCGATAGAGTCGTTGCCGAGCAACGTACTCCTGACCGGTGCGGACTGCCTCCAATGCGCCCCCCTTGGTCCACTCCACGCCTCGTGAACGACCAGTATACAGACCGGTTACAGCCGACGCAAAAGACCCCGCCGTGAAGGTTGGAATCAGAGAACCGCAATCAGAACGGCGAAAGAAGCCTCTCCGGGAACGCCTCCCGGACCCCCATTTCGGACTACTCGGGCCCGGCGCTCAGCAGAAGGACGACGAGCGCCGCAACCACTGCCCCGATCAGAATCCACGTCGTTTGAGCTCTGTCCTCTGCCGCCTCCGGATCCGACGGCGGCTCGGGGACGCGTTCCTCGACCGGCTCCAGCAGAGAGTCCGGTCTCAACGTGAAGGAATCGATCGGGCCGGTCGACTCGATGCAGACGCCGTCGGGACGCTCTTCGCCGACCGAGATCGTCTCGACTCGGATCCCACTCGTCGACGTGTGGACGCGCGTGTAGAAGTAGTGCCCCTCAACGGAGATGTCCGAACCCTCGATGTGTTCCGGCCGCGTCTGCCGCGGGGTTGCCCCACCTCCCCCGACGACCAGATACGTCACGCCCTCACGAACGATGTGCTCGTAGTGGTGAGAATGCCCGTTGAAGACGACATCGACGCCACACTCGGCGAAGATCGGATGGTAGATCTTGTCCAGGAAAGATCCCGACTCGTGGTACGCGTCGGAGGTGAAGACGGGGTGATGGAAGATGGCAAACTTGTGCGGTTCAGGCCCGGAGAGATGCTCGCGCGCCCACTCTTGCTGAGTGCGGTAGTCGCTCGCCTTCTTGACGTTCGAATCGAGGCCGACGACGACGACGTCACCCCAGTGGAGGGCCCACCAACGCTCGTCGTCCTTTCCGCCGCCCGGCGGAAGCTCGAACGCGTCGTAGTACGATCGATGATTCTTCTCGTGATTCCCGAGAACCGGGACGAACGGCGCCCGCAGCAGCGCCTCGTCGAAGGCGTCGAACCAGTCGTCCCAGTAGAAGGACGACGGGATCTCGACCACGTCGCCGCCGTGCAGGATGAACGCAAACTCGGTCGGATCGGACGCGATCCCGTCGGCGACCAGTGCCAGGCGATTGACCCCTTCCGATTGCTTCTGAGTGTCCGCGACAACGACGAACGCGACCGGCTCGCCCGGTGCGGGTGCGGTAGAGAACGCGCCGATCGGACTTACCGTCTCCTCCCCATCCTCGTCGATCAGAACGACCCGGTACACGTAGTCTGTGCCGGGCTCGAGATCCTCGATCGTCGCGTGCGACGTCGTGACCAAGATGTCCTCCTCAAGTGGCGGGACGAGCAGCGAACCGGTCATCGTTCCGTCGGCGTCGAACCGGGCCCGCGATTCGTACTCGATCCGCGCCGGCAGTGCCGGCTCACAGACCCAACTGACGGTCACACCGTCGAGCGAAGGGGCCCCCGAGTATGGACCGTGGTCGAACGAAGCGGCGACGGCCGCCACCGAAAGGGCGAGCAAAAGCCCGACAAGGACGGCCGATCCGATCTGTCTCGCGACCATGCCCCAGAGGATACCGAGCGATCGGGGCGAATCAAATCCCGCGGCGCCGCTTCCTCGATCCAAAACCGAAGATAGATTGAGTGACGAGCCGGATCCTCCCACACGGAGGCCGCTTCACAAACCCTTCACAACCTCTCCATCCTCCCTTGACACAGGAATCGTAGCTTGGTGGCGTACGAGAGGGGACCCAAGCCAGAGAATGTACGAGGCTCCGAGAGGGGCCTCGTAGGTTTGCCTGGAGACATACACTGCGACCATGACTCGAACCCGCCTCGCTATCGCCCTTCCCACCCTCCTCGTTGCATTGGTCGCATTCCTGATGAGTTCCTGCATCGCGCTGAATCGATCCCCGATCGCGTCATTCACTCGGTCTCCATCGAGCGGCGACGTCCCCCTCTCCGTCTTCTTCGACGCGAGCGACTCGATCGATGCCGATGGGACGATCGTCGCCTACGCATGGAATCTCGGAGACGGGACGATCGCCGCGGGTCTGACGGTCTCCCACACGTACGCGCAGGCCGGAACGTTCGAGGCGACGCTGACGGTGACCGACGATCGCGGTGGCGAAGGGAGGGCGACGCGCGCGATTGTCACCTCCAATCCGGTCGCGCCCCCGACGACGGGGACCGAGATCGGCGAGCTCGCCCCGGAGTTCACCCTGAGGAGCCTCGACGGGGTCGAGACATCCCTCGCCCAGTACCGAGGCTACGTAGTCGTTCTCGACTTCTGGCGGAGCAGCTGCCCGCCCTGTCGATTGACGATGCCTCATTTGGAGGCTCTTCGGGCGCGGTTCGCCGCCGACGGCCTCGTCGCCGTCACCGTCAACTTGGACGAGACCGAGGCAAAAGCCCGCGACTTCCTGAACGAGAACGGATTCACCGAATTTGTCGTCCTTCGCGGCAGTCTCGAGAAAGCGACGGCGGTCCGTTTCCTCTACGGCGTCGACGGGATCCCGCATACGTTCGTTCTCGATCGCCAGGGAATTGTGCGATACACCGATCATCCGATCCGGCTGCGCGACTACCACATCGAGCCCTGGCTGTAACCTTGGCGCTCGTTGGCCGCCGAACCGCCGTTCCGATATAGTCACCCGTCATGTCCGCAAAGACCTTCACGGTCGAGAAACCGCTGATCGGGATGATCCACCTTCTCCCCGTTGCCGGGTCGGTCCGCTACCGACAGCAGGGGCCGAAGCCGATCATCGATGCTGCCCTGCGCGATCTCTATGCTCTCGAGTCGGGCGGCATCGACGCGGTCCTCATCGAGAACCTCGGCGACACCCCGTACGCAAAGACGGCGCCGCCCGAGACGATCGCGATGATGGCCGTCATCGTCGATCGCCTTGCGCAGAAGGCGTCCGTCCCGATCGGCGTGAACGTGCTCCGCAACGATGGACTGGCGGCGATGTCGATCGCCGCAGCGACCGGCGCGGCGTTCATTCGGGTCAATGTCTTCGCCGGCGTCGCGTTCGCCGATCAAGGGATGATCGAGGGACAGGCCCGCGATCTGATGTGGTTGAAGCGCAACCTGGGGATCGAGACGAAGGTCCTCGCCGACGTCCACGTCAAGCACGCCGCCCACTTGACGCGGTTGGGGGAAGCGGCGCTCGATGCAGCGAGGAACGGCCCCGACGCGCTGATCGTCTCGGGAATCGGGACCGGTCGACGGACCGATCCGGCCGACGTGCAGACGGTCCGCAGCGTCGTCGATCTCCCGGTTCTGATCGGCAGTGGTGTCCGGATCGACAACCTCGCCACCTACCGAGACGCCGACGGGTTCATCGTCGGCACGATCCTCAAAGAGGGGGGGAAGCTCGGGGGGGCGATCGACGTCGAACGCGTCCGCGCCCTCGCAGAGGGGATCGCAACCCTCAGGGATTCGAAGTGAGTCGGGTCGTCGTCCTCGGCGATCTGAACCTCGACGTCCACGCTGTCGCATTCGACGCCGTCGCCCCGGGGAGCGAAGTCCGATCCACGGTTTGGGCCGCCCCGGGCGGAAGCGCCGGAACGTTCGCCCGCGTCGCGGCCGCCGAGGGCGCCGCCGTCACCTTCCTCGGTTGCGTCGGGACCGATCTGATCGGCGACCTGCTCGTCCAATCTCTCGAGGACTCCGGGATCGAAGCCGTCGTCGGCCGTGCCGAAGGACCGAGCGGAACGATCCTCGCCCTTGAGCAGGGGAGCGAGCGAACGATGATCTGCTCGCGCGGAGCGAACGACGGTCTGACCGAGACGTCGATCGAGGAGGGCGTCTTCTCCGGTGTCGACCATCTCCACGTCTCCGGCTACGCCGTTCTCTCTGCCCATCAGCTTCCGGCCGCCCACCGCGCGATCGCCTTCGCCCGCCAACACGGCGCGACCGTGTCGATCGATCCGCCTCCGGCGAGTCTGATCGCATCGTTCGGCGTCGAGGCGTTTCTCGATGAGATCTCCTGCGCAGACTGGGTCTTCCCCAATCTAGCCGAAGGCAAGCTCCTCGCCGGCCATGAGGAGCCGGAGGCGATCGCCGACGCGCTGTCGACCTCGTTCTCGGTCGGATCGGTGACGCTCGGCCCACGGGGCGCACTCGCCTGGTCCGGAGAGGAACGAGATCTTGCAGCAATCGCCGAACCCGTCTCCGGCGACACGACAGGGGCCGGGGACGCCTACGCGGCGGCCTTCGTCGTCGCTCGGCTGCGCGGGGAGACGATCTCGATCGCAAACGCAAGGGCCTGCACCGTCGCCACCGATCGAATCGCCCGGCAAAGGCCCGAACGTCTTGAAACGGGACCGGAGCAGAGGTACGGTAAATCACCCCGAAGCCCGGGATGCGGAGGTGAGCGATGGACGACAGCACCGGTCTGCTGATTGCACTCGTCATCGGCGTCCTGCTGGTGGCGACGTTGTTGGTCTTCGTTGTTCCGGAGCCCTCGGAACGTGCCGTGATCACGAGCGAGCGACTCGACGTCGCCGTCCTCCCCTTCACAAACAGCTCGAGTTGGCCCGGCGTCGAAGGGACGCTGGCCGGGCGAATCGAGACGCGCCTCGTCAACGCGTCCGGGATCGACGTCTACTCGCGCGCTCAACTCGACGCCTTACTGATGGAGAACGCGCTGACCCAGACAGGCTTCATCGATCCGTCGACCGCCGTCGAGATCGGCACGCTCACCGGGGTCAACAAGCTGATCACCGGGGCGGTCTACGCTGTCGATTCGAACGCCCGTGAGACGACGATCTGCGTTGCCTGGGAAGACGGCGACTGCGCCGAAGAAGCGCCGGCGACGGAGTACAGCGTCCGGATTCGAGCCCAGGTCGAGGTCGTTGACACGAGAACCGGACTGATCGAACGGGCCCTCGACGTGCAGGGGGCCAACTCGACTACGCTCCGTTCGGGGAGCCTATTCGGTGGATTCGACTCACTCCTCGCCACTGCGGCGACGTCGATCGCTGGGGACGTCGAGAGTGCCCTGACCGCCGCCTACACCAAGGAGATCCGCTACGGGCTCTACCGCTCGGTCGAACCGAAGCGAGAAGGGTACGTCGGCAAGGATCCGACCAGCCGGTTCTCCACCTCCGACGATGCGATCCATCTGATCGTTCACTTCACACGGATCGGACAGAGTGATGTGTTCGACCTCGTCTGGCTCGGTCCGGACCAGTCGACAGTTTCCCGCGTCGAGGACGTCGTCTCCGCCGGCGAGTGGCGTCACTATCGAATCGATCCGGCCGGTCTTGCGAGCGGCAGATACCGAGCGCACGGCACCCTGAACGGCGCCGAGGCGTTCAACGAGCCGTTCACGATCTCACGGTAGTCGATGGACTCCTCGCGAACCGTCGTCGCTCTCCTGGGGATTGGCATCCTCGCCGTCGCCGGCTGGCTCGCCATTCAGGCCATCAACGAGTCGATCGCTCTGAGTTCCGGTTGGGAAGTCCGCGCCTCCGGCCTGCTCCTCGTCGGCGACGCGAGCGATCGATTCGCCTACGCCGGGGGCCACCTGGTCCGATCGGCCGACGGGGACAGTCGGCTTCGCCTCTCCAAAGGGGCCGATTGCGGCGTCGTTCGCCTCACCGTTCACCTCGACGAGAAGACCGATCCTTCCCGCGGCGATCGACCCTGGATCGGCGCGTTGACCCTCCGTTCGCGAGTCGACGAGACCGCGGACATTCGAACGAACGTTACGGTTCACGGCGAGAACGAATTCGGCGATCCGCGCCTTCCGGTGACCTTCGCTCTCCTCGCCGTCGAGACCCGATTTGAACTCATCCTCGACGGAGAGCCGCTCGAGGAATCGTTCGATGGGATATGGATTCTCGGAGATGCCTTGAGACGAGAGGACGGCGCAATCCGGAATCGCGGCCTGATCTTTAGCCCCCTCCTGCGCGACAACACGATTTTCGCCGATCCGGGCCGGTTGGAATTCACACTCCTGCTCTACGACGCGGACAGCAACGCTGACCGGTCAGTCGTCCTTCATTTGGTCTTCCGGGAGGTCGAAGTCCTCGCCTCTCCAGTGTCGATCTCGTCCGACCACTAGCCGACGAGCCGGCTACGCGTCCGGACGTCCGTTCGACTCCTCGCCGATCCCCTGCTCGATCTCCTCGACGGTCGCTTCGACGCGGGCGATGGTCTCGTCATCGCCGGCGCGACCCGCCCGGCCCGACGTCAGCTTTCGCCGGAAGAACGACGCGATCCCGCCCTTCTCGCCGAACAGGCTCGCCGCCCGGGTCAGCCCGTCGATCGTTCCGACCAGAAGGATGCGGTCCCCGACGAGAACGCGATCGCGTCCGGACGGGAAGAGGAGTCGCTCGTCGTCCGAGCGAACGAGCCCCGCGACCGCACAACCGTGCGGGAAGCGACGGTCGGCTCGAACCTCATCGAGCGGGCGTCCGCTCCCGGGGGCCGTGTCGACGACCGTCACCCAGACGATCGCGCCCTGCCCGTCAGCGATCGATGCGACCTGATGGATCGGCGGATGCTCGATCTCGAGGACGAGCCGATCGAGGAACAGGCCGACGACGTCGAGGATGCTCGTCACTCCCGCCCGCTCGTAGGCGGCCCGATACTTCGGATTCGGCATCCTGGCGATGACTCGATCGACCCCCGCTCCACTCGCCAGAAGCGAGAAAGCGAGATTGTCGGCGCTCGACCCCATCAGCGCGACGGCGACGTCGGCCCGGCCGAGTTCGGCCTCCTCCAGCGTCGCGATGTCGGTCGCGTTTCCGCAGATCGCAACCACCCCGAACTCGGCGCTGAGCGCCTCGCACAGGTCCCGATTCAAGTCGATCACCGTCAGATCGTGCCGATCGTCGGCGAGTTTCCCGGCCAACCGTCGGCCGGTGACCCCGGCTCCGGACATGATAATGCGCATCGATCGTTCACCTACCTCCAGGCCCGGCGCGAGAAGATCAGCAGGAGCGGAAGGATCTCCAAACGCCCGGCGACCATCGCAAGTATGTAGAAGACCTTAGACGTCGTGCCAACTTGCGCAAACGCCTCCGGCACAACGAAGTGCGGTCCGACGTTGCTCAATGCCGACACGGCGGCCGACAGCGAGCTCCACCCGTCGAGGTTCGAGATGAGGGTCATCGCGAGCCAGACGATCGCCAGCGCCAACACCCACCCGACGACGATCCCCGTCGTCCGCTCCGCTTCATCGGACGACAGCGTCCCCCGCGCGTAGGTGAGCGGAACGACCTCGCGTGGCGAACGTGTCGTCACTCGGAGCCTCCGGCGAAGGATCCGCCACAGGACAGTCGCGCGCAGTACCTTCACACCGCCGGAGGTCGAACCGACGCAGCCACCGATGAACATCATCAACAAGAAGACCTGCTGCGAAAGCGGCTCGAACGTGTTCAGATCAGCCGTCGTGAAGCCGGTCGTCGTTGCGATCGAGACGACTTGGAAGAGCGATGTCCGAATGTGTGTGTGCAGTCCGACCTCGGCGATCCGCCCCCGATCGGCGAAGCCGACGAGAAGTGTCGCCCCGAGGAGGAGGACGATCCACGCCCGAAGCTCGACGTTTCCAAGGATCGATCGCCATCGTCCGCGCAACGCGTTCCAATGGATGAGAAAGCTTGTGCCGCCGAGGAACATGAACGCGAGGATCGTGTACTCGACCGCGACGTAGTTGCGAAACCCGACCGCGCCGAAGTGCGCGATGCTCGCGTCGTAGTTGGAGTAACCGCCGGTCGACACGGTCGTCAGCGCGTGCGCCGCTGCATCGAACGGGCTCAACCCCTCGATCCAAAGGACCAGGGCGCACGCGACCGTCAGCCCTCCGTAGATCGACCAGAGGATGCGAAGCGAGCTGAAGACACCGGGAGAGAAGCGCTCGGAGGCCGCGTTGTGCGACTCCGCCCCGAGGAGTGCATGGCGCGCGCCCCCCTCGCGAATGACGAATAGGAAGAGCGTGAAGATCCCCAATCCGCCGATCCACTCTGTCAAAGCGCGCCAGATGAGGAGACTACGCGGGAGGATCTGTAGACCGGTCAGCAGGGTCGTGGCGGTCGTGGTGAAGCCGCTCGCCGACTCGAAGAACGCGTCGAGGAACGTGACCTTGAGAGCGAGCCAGTAGGGGATCGCGCCGACGAGGGAAAGAGCGAACCACCCGAGGGCTCCGACGGCCATCGCCGTGCCGACCGTCATCCGTCGCGGTCGGAAGAAGACGAGGAGTGAGAGACCGACCGCCAGGCTGATTCCGGCGGGGATCGCGAAATTGCGCATCGGGAACTGGACTGTCTCGTCGAAGATGACGCTGACGACGAGCGGTGCCGCCTGCAGAATCGAGAAGGCGACAAGGATGATGCCCAGATAGTGAAGGATCGACACGCGGGTTCGCAAGGTGCCCCTCCCTTCGGATCATTCTACCGGGCTTCGAGCGGCCGGCCGAAGTGCCCCGGAGGTCGATGTTGTCACGGAGTCGATCCCAGCTCGCTCGACATCGGGGATCGCGCCCCGCCGTGTGGTCAGTCTCCCCGCACCAAAGGGATCAAGTAGGTGCTTTCTGCACAGACGACCCAAACGCAGACCGTCCCGGCCGGCCACCGCTCCGGGTCGAACACGAACCACGTGGCGTTCTCCGTCCGGCGTGTGACGATCGGCCCGGCGACCGAACTCCCCCCGCCCCCCGAGGGCTCGCCCGCCTCGGCGACCGTGACTCGGATCGATCCGTCGAGTGGAATCGGAACCTCCGTCGCCGCGTCGACCCGGATCGCCGGAACCTTCGAAGCAGCGTAGACGGTCAGTGTCTCCAAGCTCGGCGAGTTCGGCCTCCCGGCCGTCGCCACGAGTCGACTCCCGGCCGCGTCGCGTCCATTGGTCAGAATTCCCGGATTCGTCTGCCAATTCCCTATCTCGTCCGCGCGAAGGAGGTTGACCCGCTCCATCGTTGCTCCGCTTCGACCGTCCCCGGCCGACCAGCCTGAGGCCGACGACGCGTTCGCAGTATCGACGAGTGTCCCGTCCGGCGCGTGCAGGTAGAGGGTCGTCCCGTCGTCGGGGAGCGCGAACGTCTCGTCGGCGCCGTAGACGAGGTCGGCCGCCAGGTCGGCGATCGTCTCGTCGCTGCCGCGCTCGAGAACGTAGAACCCTCGTCCGTCGCCGTCGCGCTTCCCGACGTTCCACCACGAAAGGTCGAAGACTCTCCAGCCCTCGTCCTCGCGGACGGAGGCGAGACGACCGAGCTCGTCGACGGAGTCGGTCAACGGAACGGGAAGCGGATCGATCGTCCCTGCGAGGTCGATCGATCGCCAGAGCCCGCCCGACGAGCTGCCCCGCCAACGAAGGCTCCAGCCGCCGAGGTCGATCGGCCGATCCGTCAGATTGACCAGCTCGATCCACTCGTCGGCCGCGTCATGCGATGTTCCCCCCCAAGCGACTTCACTGATGACGACGGACCGGAATCTACCGTCAGTGGGCGCCGCGGAACTCCCGCCGGCGCCGCCCTCACCGGCCGTGACGACCGCGACCGACGCGACCGAATCGACTTGCGTTCTCACACCGGAGACCCCGAATCCGGTCAGCTGCGCCGTGTTGACGAGCGGCCCCGGGACGTCCGACTCGGAAACGATGTACTCGACCGCGACGGTCAGGCTCTCCCCCGAAGCGAGAGTCGTCCGCGGAAGCGAGATCGATCCGAGTCGATCATCGACCAGGGCGATCCCCGAAACGTTCGAGCCGCCGACGTTTCGAATCGCGTACGTGTAAACGATGGTCTCTCCGACGGCCGCCTCGGCGGCGTCGACCCGTTTCTCGAGGGAGAGGGCCTCGACCGGCTCCCGGACGGCGAGGACGATCGAATCGTCGGCCACGATCCGTTCACCCTTCGGGCCGCTTGCCGAGACCTCGACGCCGAGTTCGACCCGCTCGTCGAGCGTCCCGGGCTCGATGCAGTGGAAGAACTCCGCCCGAGCGGCCTCCCACGGGCCAAGCTCGACCTTCCCGAAGACGAGGTCCTCTCCCATGCCGGTCCATCCCTGCAAGTCGACGAGCCGCCCGTCGCCGACGTTCCGCACCTCGACCACCAACCGGACCTCGTCCCCGCCGGAGAGCACGTCGAGCGGCGAGAGCGGAAGTCCCCAGGAATCGAACGCGGCGATGGAGACGGCGAGACGGAGCTCGCCCCCGAACGTCGGCACGGGCTCCACGGTCACGGTCATCTCGTCGGTCGCCACGACGCCGCACCCGTCGACCGCCCGAAGCTGGAACCTCAGTTCCTCGACGACATCGACCTCCGGAGCGACAAACTCGACCGTCGCGCTCGACCCGGTGATGGCGACGGTCGTCCCCCCCGTCTGATCCCACACAACGACGTCGAGGACGCCGTCCGGATCGGTCGCAACTCCGTCCAGAGTGACCGTCGCGCCGCTCTCGACCGTCAGGCTGTCCCCGGCGTCCACGCAGGGCGGCCGATTCGGGTTCCTCACGACGATCCAAAGTGAGTCGGCCGCCTCACCGCCCCAATCGTCGACGGCGGTCAACGTCAACTCGATCTCTCCGTTGCCGCACGGGTCGACCATCGGAACCGCGTAGGTCGGATGAAAGACATCGGCCGACGGCGAGAACCTCCCCCCGGCGCCACCGTCCGACCACGTGTACTCGACGATCCACCCGTCGGCATCGGAGGCCGTCGCGTCGTCCAGACCGACCGACGCTGATTGTCGCGTGATGCGATCGTCCCCGGCGTAGACGACCGGCAGTTCGTTGACACGTACGCGAAGTGAGTCGCTCGCCTCGTCGCCGTCGTGGTCGCTGACGGACAGGGTCAGGTCGACGAGGCCGCTAGCCGCACATGGGGTGTAAATCGGATGCAGAATCGCCGAATCGTCGAACGCCCCCCCCGCGCCGTCGTCGGACCACGCGAGCGTCGCGATCCCGTCTCCGCCATCGTCGGCCGAGCAGCCGACAAGGTGCACCGCTCCACCGAGCTCGACAATCAGATCGGGTCCCGCATCGACCGAAGGGAGAACGTTGACCGCGAGAGACTCCTCGGCCAGAGGTCCAGAGGGCGAAACGATCTGTGCCGTCGTCGCCAAGCGCCCGGGCGCACCCAGCTCCACCCGCCCACGGATCTCGAAGCCTCGCCGCTCATCGACCGGAAGCGGCGCGAGGGGGACGAGACCGTTCGGCGGATACGGTTCCCAGCCTCCGCCCTCGACACGGACCTCGGCGGCCAACTGGTCGATCCCCGCGGGTAGCGGGACGTAGAGGGTCGCGTCGGCGATCGGGCCCGGACCGTGGTTCTCGATTGTGATCGCGTAGTTCAGATCCTCCCCCCGCGCGACCGGGATCGGATCCGCAGAGAGCGAGATCGAAACGGTCGCGTCGGCAGACAGGCTAACCAGACAGACGAAAGCGGCGACGGCCGACAACGACCGCAGACAGTGGATCCTTCGCATGGTGAGGCGAGTGTGCCCTCGGTACGTTTGTGGCGAGGTCATCGACGTACCGCCCGGTCGGCGAGTCGGTTACCCGAACGGCAGACAAACGCTCCCGGTCAGGCGGGCTGTCGGAACAGATTCCGAGATCTGTAGAAGTACTCGACCCCCGACGCGAACGAGAGGGCAAGAGCCAGAGCGAGGCAGATCGTCTTCGCCACGTCGCCCCCCGTACCGAGTGCGAACGATCGATCGACGAGAATCGCGAGGACGAGGGCGACGTGCGAGATCGTTTTCGCCTTGCCGAGGAAGCGCGCCCCGATCGCTTCACCCTCGGAGATTGCCAGGATCCGCAGTCCGGTCACGAGAAACTCCCTCGCGATGATCGCCATCACCGCCCACGCACTCAGTTCGCCGAGTTGAAGAAACGCGACCAGTGCCCCGGCGATCAGAAGCTTGTCGGCGATTGGGTCGGCGAACTTCCCGAAGGTGCTCGTCTGCTTGAGGCTCCGCGCCAAGTATCCATCGACCGCGTCGGAGACAGCGGCGAGGAAGAAGAGGATCATCGCCAGGATCCTGGTGACATCCGACTCGAACAGGATGAGGAACATCAGGAGTGGGACGAACGCAATCCTCGACAACGTGATCTGGTTCGGAATCGTCCGAAAGAGCCCGATCCACCCACTCATCCTGTGCTCGCCTCTTCGACGATCCGGGCGAACGAGTCTGGATCGAGGGAGGCACCGCCGACGAGGGCGCCGTCGATGTCCGGTTCAGTGATCAAGGACGCGGCGTTCTCGGGCTTGACGCTTCCACCGTAGAGGATGCGCGTCGATTCGGCCACCGTGTCGCCGAATCGCTCGTCGAGTCTCCGACGGATCGAAGCGATCACCGCTTGCGCCTGATCCGGCGTCGCCGTTTCGCCGGTCCCGATCGCCCACACCGGCTCGTAGGCAATCGCAATCCGCCCCATCTCGCCTATCTCGACGCCGTCGAGCCCCGCCGCAAGCTGTCCGCTGATCACGTTGTCCGTCTCTCCGGCTCGGCGTTGTCCGTGCGTCTCACCGACACAGAGGATCGGCGACAGCCCGGCGTCGAGAGCCGCTCGAAGCTTCCGCCCGACGGTCTCATCGGCGTCGCCGAAGACGTAACGGCGCTCCGAATGTCCGACCAAGACGTACCGACAGCCGCTCGCGCGGATCATCTCGCCCGAGATCGCGCCTGTGTAGGCCCCCTTCTGTTCGAAATGAAGATCCTGCGCCCCGACGGCCACAGGCGTCCCTTCGAGGAGCCGCGCGGCTCGATCGAGACTGGTGAACGGCGGAATCAGCAACACCTCGACGTCTCCTCGCGATCCGATTCGGTCGACGAACGCGCCGATGAAACTCTCCGTCTCCTGAGGCGTCATATGCATCTTCCAGTTCCCTGCGATCAACCGTCGTCTCACGCCCACCTCCCCTTTCGATTTGCAGTATACCGAACCGGCCGTCGTACGGGGCAATTGACATTCCAGACGGGCCTATCTACTATGCCACGTTCGGTCGGACACGAATCTGAGGGGGAGGGGTGAGCATGTACACAGCCATTGGTGCGATTGTCGCCGTCGTCTTTCTGTTCCTGACCAGCGCGATCAAGATCGTCCGCGAGTACGAACGAGGCGTCATCTTCCGACTGGGGCGGCTCGTCGGCGCCAGAGGCCCGGGGATCTTCCTGATCATCCCGATCGTCGACAAGATGGTGAAGGTCAGTCTGCGCACGATCGCGCTTGACGTACCGCCGCAAGAGGTCATCACGAAGGACAACGTCTCGACGCAGGTGAACGCCGTCCTCTTCTTCCGCGTCCTCGACCCGAGCGACGCCGTCGTCCAAGTGCAGAACTACATGGAAGCGACTCGCCAGATCGCGATGACCACGCTTCGAAGCGTTCTCGGTCGATTCGAACTCGATCAGGTCTTGAGCGAGCGCGACATGATCAACCAACAACTCCAGCAGATCGTCGACGAGCAGACCGATCCCTGGGGGATCAAGGTCAAGAACATGGAGATCAAGGACGTGAAGCTTCCGGCCGACATGCAGCGTGCGATCGCCCGACAGGCGGAGGCGGAACGCGACCGACGCGCCAAGGTGATCAACGCAGAGGGAGAACTCCAAGCGGCGACGAAGCTCGGCGAAGCGGCGGCGATCATCGAACGGAATCCGTCGGCTCTCCAACTTCGCTACCTGCAAACACTGAACGACATTTCGGCCGAAAACGCGTCGACGATCGTCTTCCCGGTGCCGCTCGAGCTGTTCGAGTGGCTCAAGACGAAGAAGGACTAGCGTCGTTCGAGTGATGAGCTACTACGACGTCGTCGTGGTCGGCGCCGGCCACGCCGGATGCGAAGCGGCCGTCGCTTCAAGCCGTCTCGGCGCCGAGACGGCACTGGTCACGATGCGTCGCTCCGAGATCGGGAAGATGCCCTGCAATCCTGCGATCGGCGGGCCGGGAAAATCACAGCTCGTTCGCGAGATCGATGCGCTCGGCGGCCAGATGGCCCGCGTCGCCGACGCCGCGGCGATTCACATCCGCATCCTGAACTCGAGCAAGGGGCCGGCGATGCAGGTCCGTCGCGCCCAAGCCGATCGTGACACGTATGAGCTCGCGTGGAAGGAGATCCTCGCGGGCGAGGAATCTCTTGACGTCGTCGAGGCGTGCGTCGATGAACTCGTCGTACGAAGCCGCCGTGTGGAAGGCGTTCGCCTGCAGGACGGTCGGACGTTGAAGGCGAAGGCCGTCATCGTCTGCGCCGGCACGTTCCTGAACGGAAGGATCCTTCTCGGTCGCGAGGCCCACCCAGCCGGCCGGGCAGGTGAGCCGCCGTCGATCGATCTCGCTCGAGCGCTACGAAATCTCGGTCTCCGATTGCGCCGGATGAAGACCGGAACACCACCCCGCGTCACCAGAGACTCGATCGACACAACGACCCTCGAACGACAGGCAACGAGCGAGCGCCCGCTCGCCTTCTCCTTCTGGTCGACTCCGCAGGTCCTCCCTGACAACTTCCCTGTCCACGTGACGCATACGAACCCCCGGACGCACGCGATCATCGCGACAAGTCTCGACCGGAGCGCAAACTACAACGGTCTGATGAACGGCGTCGGTCCACGCCACTGCCCCTCATTAGAGACGAAGATCGTCCGCTTCCCCGAGCGGACCTCGCACAAGGTCTTCTGCGAACCGGAGGGGCGAAACCGGCCGGAGGTCTATCTCCAGGGGATCTACACCGCCTTCTCCCCGCAGATCCAGGATCGAATCGTCCGTTCGATTCGCGGGCTGGAACGAGCACAGATCGAGCGGTATGGGTACAACATCGAGTACGACCACGTCGATCCGCTCCACGTCGACGCGTCCCTTCAAGTCGATGGAATCTCCGGCCTCTACCTCGCCGGCCAGATCATCGGAACGACCGGTTACGAGGAGGCGGCCGCCCTCGGCCTCCTCGCCGGAGTGAACGCCGTCCGCCGACTCCGAGGAGAACCTCCCTTGATTCTCGATCGCGGACAGGCGTTCGCCGGAGTCCTCGTCGACGATCTCGTCACCAAAGGGATCACCGAGCCGTATCGGATGCTCCCGTCACGGGCCGAATACCGGATCACACTCCGCGAGGGCAACGCCGATCTCCGGCTCTGCGATCTCGGACACACGATCGGCCTCCTCTCTGACGAGAAGTACGAACGCTTCCTCGAACGACGGCGATCGATCGAACGGCTCATCGATCGAATGGTCGAAACGCGCGTCGGGCCGAGCGATCCACTGAACACCCGTCTGGCCGAGAGAGGGAGCTCAGCACTTTCGAAGAACGGCACCTCGCTGTTCGACCTCCTACGGCGTCCGCACGTGCGCATCGAGGATCTGGTGGAACCAGACGGGCTCTCCGGCGACGTTCTCCTCGAGGCGGAGATCGCCGGGAAGTACGCCGGCTATCTCGAACAGCAAGAGCGACAGATCGAGCGGCTCCGACGAATGGAGTCCCTGGCCATCCCGGCCGACGTCGACTTTCGCGCGCTCGAAGGCATTTCGATCGAAGGCCGAGATCTCCTGGCTCGCGTCCGACCTCGATCGTTCGGACAGGCGACCCGCGTTCCCGGCGTCTCCCAGGCCGATCTCTCGATCCTCGCCATCCACCTGCGGCGGTAGCGGCTAGTGTCGCCCGAACAGCTCCTCCCCGCTCAGCACACGCCCTTCAACGCTCGTCGCCGGAGCGTGGCTCCGAGGCTCATAGGTGTCCGATGTCGTCGATGCCAGTCGTTCGGCGTGAATCATCCTCGTCGCCGTCTCTTGGAAGATCTGCCCCGCGGTGTATCCGCCTGAGACCGGCGTCGTGCCGACCTCGTCGAGGACGACGAGGATCACGACGTGTGGATCCTCGGCCGGAAGACAGCCGGCAAACAGGGATGTGTACTTCCCGTCGGCGTAGCCACGTTCGCTCGTCGCCTTCTGCGCCGTCCCCGTCTTTCCGGCGATCGTGAACCCGTCGATCGCAGCGAGCGTTCCGGTCCCGGACTCGACGACCCGCGTCATCAGCTCGAGCATCGTCGCCGTCGATTCCTCGGTCGCGACGCGACTTCCAGCGCCGACCTCCCCGTGCCGCACGATGCTCACCTCGGGAAGAATCCCGTCGTTGGCAACACAGGCGAGCGCTCGGGTGAGCTGGATCGCCGTCACCGCGACCGACTGGCCGATCGAGGCTGCGGCCAAGTCGAGCGACGACCACACAGCGGCCGGACGCAGAATCCCGGCCTCCTCTCCGGGAAGCCCGATCTCGGTCCGCCGACCGAATCCGAGGTCCGCGAGATACGAGCGGAGCCCCTCCTCGCCGAGGCGAAGGGCCACCTGGATCATCGCCGTGTTCACCGAGTCCTCGATCGTCTGTCCGAACGTCACGGTCCCGTAGTCGACCCGATCGGCGTTGTGCATGACGTGTCCGCCGATCGCGATCCCGTCGTTTCCGTCGAACGTGTCATCGACCCCGACAATGCCGGCCTCGAGCGCCGCCAGGCCGGCGAAGACCTTGAAGATCGACCCAGGCTCGAAGATCGCTGCCACGGCCAGGTTTCTTCGCTCTACCAGGGTCGATGACTGGAACTCGTTCAGGTCGTATCCCTTGTCCTGTGCCATCGCCAGAGCCTCGCCGGTGCTCAGGTCGACGGCGACAATCACGCCGGCGGCGGCCCGGAAGCGCGAGACGCCCGCCTCGATCTCGTCCTCACAGATGAATTGGAGATCGGCGTCGAGCGTAAGGACAACGTCCTCCCCCGGCCTCCCCGGATCGATCACGTCCGTCTGGTAGGTGCGACCGTCTGCGCCTTCGACGACTCGCACTCGCTTCGGGACCCCCCGAAGGGTCTCGTCGAAGGAGAGCTCGATCCCCTCGAGACCGCTTCCGTCCGTACCGACGAAGCCGATCACGTTCGACGCCAATCGCCCCTGTGGATAGCACCGTTTCCAGGTGTCGAAGAAGATCAGCCCGTAGGCTCCGGCATCCGCAGCACGCTCCTCGATCCGCTGCGCCGCATCGAGCGGCGCGGAACGATCGACCCATGTGAAATAGCTCGACCGATAGACCAGATCTGAGATCTCGGCCTCGGAGCGATCGAGTTCGTCGGCCAAGATCGTCACCAGCGTCTCCGGCTTGGTCATGTTGAACCCGTCGACGGCGATCGCTGTCGCCTTCACGTCGAACGCGAGCGGGGTCCCGTCCCGGTCGAGAATCGCACCGCGTCTCGGGGGGAGATCGAGGGTTCGCTCCTGGACCGACGCAGCGAGCGCACGCCATTGACTTCCGTCGATGATCTGAAGCTGCAGCAGCCGTCCGACCACGGCCATTGCACAGAGGATGAGGATCGCCGCGACCACGCGACCACGGCGACGGGTCGTCGAATCGCTAGTCTTCCGACGCAGGAACGGGGACATATCTGACCACCGAAGGTTCGACCATACCGAGGCGCTCTCGAGCGATTCTTGAGACTCGCTCCAGCGAGAACGCCTGTTCGATCTCAAATTCGAGTGTGAGGTTGACCTCCTCCACGCGCACGAGTTCGTCGCGAGCCTGCTCGCATTCCGCGGTCAGACTGCGAAGAGCCGTTGCCTGAAGGACATAGAGGAAGCAGAGGCCGACAATGAGGGTCGTGACGCCGGAAAGCGCGATCCATCGGCTCGGAACTCTCGCCCCCCGGCGCCGCGACCGTTCACCTTCCACCGTACGGTTTCGACCGCGGTGCAACATCTCCTCGTGAGCGTAGTCGACCCCGGATCACCGGAGACGGACAGCTGTCGTGTTGGAACCCGAACTAGACGACCTTCTTCCCCGCGCGGAGTTTCGCGCTTCGGGCCCTCGGGTTTCGGGCGACCTCGTCCGCGTCCGGGACCATCGGACGCCGCGTCAGGATCTCGGCCTCGATCTGCTTGTCGCACATGCATTCGGGAAGTTCCGGCGGACAGATGCAATCGGCCGCACGTTCGCGAAGAAACCGCTTGACGATCCGATCCTCGAGTGAGTGAAACGAGATGACAACGAGGACCCCGCCGCGTGCGAGAACGGCGAAGCCGGTCTCCAGTCCTCGCTCGAGACTCGCGAGTTCACGATTGACGACGATCCGAATCGCCTGGAACGTCCGCGTCGCCGGATCGATCGGGCCATCGAAGTATCGATTCGGAACGGCCCGGTGGACGACCCGGCGCAGCGCGCCGGTCGTCAGAATCGCGTCGGACACGCGGGCCCGGACGATCTCCCGGGCGATCCGCCGCGCGTATCGTTCCTCGCCGTACGACCACAACGCAGCCGCCAGCTCGTCTTCTCGAACCGTCGAGAGCCAGGCCGAGGCCGGGCTGCCGGCCGACGGATCCATCCTCATATCGAGTGGCCCGTCACGTCGGAAGCTGAAGCCTCTCTCCGGATCGTCGAGTTGGAACGACGAGACGCCGATGTCAAGAAGCAGCCCTCCGACCGTCTCGACACCGAGTCGAGCGAGATGCACCGCGACGTCCACGAAGTCTCCGTGAACGAGCTGAACCCGATCTCCAAACCGGGCCAGACGCGCCTCCGCGATCGCGAGTGCCCCTTCGTCCCGATCGATCCCGATCACGCGCGTGTCGGCCTTCCCTTCGAGGATCGCCTCTGCGTGTCCCCCGAGCCCGATCGTCCCATCGACGACCGTCGGCTTCGGAAGCCCAGAGAGGAGACGAACGACCTCGGTCGTCAGAACGGGGCGATGGATCTCCGCTCCGCCGTTCACTCCGCCTCCTCGATCAACTCGGCCAGTGTCTCGAGCGCCTCGAGCGGCGTCATCCGATTCGGATCGAGTCGACGAAGCCGCTGCACGATCGGGTGGTCCTCCGCCCCGAACAGCGGGATCCGCTCCGCGACTTGCCCCCCGCCGAGCTCGGAGAGCGGAGCGTCGGCGAGGAGCTCCGCGAGAATCCGATCTGCCGCCTCAGTGACGTGTTGCGGCAGGCCGGCGAGGCGGGCGACGTGCACCCCGTAGCTCCCGGCCGCTGTCCCCGGCTCGACGCGGTGGAGGAAGACGATCTCGGAGCCGACCTCCTTGACGGCGACGTGCAGATTGACGACGTTCGGAACCTCGTCGGCGAGACGCGTCATCTCTTGGTAGTGCGTAGCGAAGAGGGTTTTCGCTCGAACCTTGCGAGCCAACTCCTCGGCGACCGCCCACGCGATTGAGACACCGTCGAACGTGCTCGTCCCTCTCCCCATCTCGTCGAGAATGATCAGACTGCGCGACGTGGCACGCTCGAGGATGGCAGCGACCTCGAGCATCTCCATCATGAACGTGCTCACCCCGGCAACGAGCATGTCGCTCGCTCCGACGCGGGCGAAGATGCTCTCGACGATCGGAAGCCTCGCCTCGGAGGCGGGGACGAACGAGCCGATCTGCGCCATCAGTGAGATCAGCGCCGTCTGGCGGAGGAAGACCGACTTTCCGGCCATGTTTGGCCCGGTCAGAATCACCAGATCTCGGCCGTCGGAGAGATCGAGATCGTTCGGAACGAATTCCTCGATTTGCTCGACCACCGGGTGCCTACCGCCGCGGATCACCAGCGCGTGTTTCTCCGTGAACGACGGCCGAACGTACGCATTCCGATGCGCCACGTCGGCGAGCCCGAGGATCACATCGAGCTCGGCGAGTGCATCGGCGACGGCTTGAATCTGCGGGATCCTCTCAGCCAGTGCGTTGACCGCTTCATCGAAGAGCTTCACCTCGAGGGCGGTCGTCCGCTCTTCGGAGAGCGCGATCTTCTCCTCGATCCCGCGAAGGGCGTCGGTTACGAACCGCTCAGCATTCGCCAGCGTCTGACGGCGACGGTACTCCTCGGGAACCTTGTCGAGATGAGGCCTGGTCACCTCGATGTAGTACCCGAAGACCCTGTTGTACCCGACCTTGAGCGATGGAATCCCGGTTCGCTCTCGCTCGTCCGCCTCGAGGGTCGTCAACGCCTCTCGCAGGGTTCGCGTCTCGTCCCGTAAGCGATCGAGTTCGTGGCTGTAGCCGTTCTCGATGAGTCCACCGTCTCGAGGGTCGACCGGCGGCTGGTCGACGAGCATGGAGCCGTACCGTGCGGTCAGCCCTCCGACGTCGGCGTCGCCCATCGCGTCGCGGAGACGGGCGAACGTTCGGCTTCGATCTTGATCGCCCCCCTCCTCGATCAGCCGACAAACGGAAGGAATCGCACCGAGAGAACGCAGGAGAACGCTCAAGTCGTGCGGATGGAATCGCCCGGCGCCGAGCCGCCCGGCCAGCCGCTCGAGATCGTGCACGTCTTTGAGTCGGTCGCGAAGCTCCTGGCGGAGCAGACTCGCCTCGACCATCGAGCCGACCGCGTCGAGCCGCTCCTCGAGGGTCGCCCGGTCGGTGAGGGGCGAGAGGACCATCCGTCGCAGACGTCGGCGCCCCATGCTCGTCGTCGTTTCGTCGAGTACGTGGAGGAGTGTCCCTCGTTCTTTCCCGTCTCGAAGCGGCTTCACCAGCTCGAGACTGGTGACAGTGAATGGATCGAGATCGACGTGGTCGGAGACCGAATACGCCCGCAGAGGTCGCATCTGCACCTGCGCCGCCTTCTGGGTCGCTCCGACGTACTCGGCGATCGCTCCGGCCGCCTGCAGAGCCGCCTCATCGACACCGAGCTCATCCGAAGCGGCCGCCACGAAGGCGGTCGGCGGAAGGTCGGTCAGCGTCCGCTCCGAGAGGAGGCGCCTCAGATCGTCCGATGCAGCCGACGACAGGAGAACCTCCGTCGGATCCTGTCGTTCGATTTCGCCGAGGCAGACGGCGAGCGATGCCACGGCCGTGCAGATGAACTCGCCGGTGGAGAGATCGACGAACGACAGACCGATCGTCTCACGTCCCGTCGGCCGATGCACGGCGGCCAAGTAGTTGTTCGCCCCCGGATCGAGAACCGATTCGTCGAGCGCGGTCCCCGGCGTGACAATTCGAACGACATCCCGCTTGACGAGCCCGTGCGCCTTCTTCGGATCCTCGATCTGATCGCAGATCGCAACCTTGTACCCCTTCTTCAACAGCTGGTTCACGTAGGCCGATCCTCGACGGATCGGAACGCCGGCCATCGGATGGCCGTTCCTCGAGGTGAGGACGATGTCCAGTTCCCGGGCGAGCGTCTCTGCGTCTTCGAAGAACGCTTCGTAGAAATCCCCCAAGTGAAAGAAGAGGATGGCATCCGGGTGTTCGGCCTTGAAACGCAGATACTGCTTCATCATCGGAGTCTGATCGGCCGTCATCGTATCGTCGAGTATAGATCACAGGTCGATCGAGCCGCAATCGACGGCGCACTGCATACCGATTCCATGGAACATGCAAAAGAAGGTCCTTTCCTTGGTGTCTTTCCGCCTCTTGACACGAACTGGAGGGGCATATATACTTGTCGCCATTGGTTCATATACCTGAAAAGGGCAAACCTATCGCAAGGTAGGGGCGCAAAGCTTCGGGCCTGCGCGAGCCGCGTCGCTCGCGAGAGAACTCGAGTAAGAGTTCATGGCAGCCGGGTTACCAGGGTGACTGGGACCCGGCCTTTTCGTTTGGAAGCCGGTTCGAAGAGGAAGGAGCCGAAACGTGCAGACGACCATCTACTACAACGAGGCGGACGCCTACCTGATGAAACAGGTCGACGCGAAAGGACGTCGTGAGCGGAAGAGCCGCAGCGCCGTCATCCTTTCGATCCTCGAAAAGCACTTCGAGCGCGAGAAGCGGCTCGGCGAAATCCTCGTCGACCTCGGTGTGCTCAGCCATGTGGATCTCGCGAAGGGCCTTGAGCTTCAGAAGAGCAAGTTCACCGACAAGCTTCTCGGTGATATCCTGCTCGAAGAGCGGTTGGTCGAGCCGGAGGCGGTGGAGCGCGCTCTGATCATTCAGGGACGACACAACGAGCACACAACCCCTTGACGAAGTGCACACGGAAAGGATGTAACGAGAACTCGAAGGAATTGAGCTGAAAAGGGCAAACTGTTCGTGAGAACAGGACGCAAAGCCGCGGACCTCTCGGGAGGCTGCCGGGTTGCCAACTCCAAGGAGGATTCGATGGCTGTGCGGCAGACTGCGGCATCCCGGGGTAGAAGCTGGGGGGAGACGGCCGGAGCTGTAGTTCTCATTGCGCTTGTGACGCTGGTCTTCTCGGCCTTCGTCGCCAGTGGCACAGATTTCCAGCTTGCGACGGCGAATGGCATCTGGACAGATGCGGACGTGTCGGTCACCGGACTGAACACCAGCGAGATTCGGTGGGGAACGTCGACCGGTTCAGGTCGGAGCGGGTTCGACTTCGACGGGAACTCGAACGAGTCGTTCGATTCGGGTGAGAGCTTCCTCATCGGAACGTTCACTCACCACAACAAGCCGATCATGGGAGACGCGCCGACGGAGGTCGAATTGGAGATCACCCTTCATTTCGACAGCCCTGCGATTTCGCCCGACCCGGAGTTCACATACGTTCTCGGATTTCACGAGACCCCGAACGATCCGGACGACAACCCTGGGAACGTCTGCCCGTACGGAGGCGACTACAAAGGATGTTACGATCGCGTCACGTTCCCCGGAAGCACATCGGACACCTTCTGGATCGACGACACGAAGTACACGTTGGAGATCCTCGGATTCACGAGCAGCGCCGGGGGCGGAACCCCGCTCAGCTATTTCATCACCAAAGAAGACCGAGACAACGTCGCCTACGTCTTCGGGAGACTGACGATCGTCTGCACCCAGCCGCAGATCACCGATGAGCCGGAGGACGCAACCGTCTACGAGGCGGAGGACGTCGTCTTCTCCGTCTCGGCAACAGGAAGCGGCCTCTCCTACCAGTGGTACAAGAACGGAGTGCTTCTCGTCAATGGGAACGGCGTCTCCGGCTCCACGACGGACACGCTAACGCTGACCGACGTCGACCAGAGTGACGAAGGGGACTACATTGTTCGGATCAGCACCGATTGCGGCACGGTCGAGTCACAGGCCGCTCTCCTCACCGTGGTCGAGCCGGAATGCGCCAACTACATCATAGATTTCAAGGGGAGTTCGTACAACTCCGCTACCGATAAGACCGTCTTTACGTACACGATCACGTCGAACGCCAGCCCGGCGACCAGCCATTGGATTCTCGGTCTGCCAAGTTGCGTGACGAGCGGCGACATCGATTATTCAGGCACCGGCCCCGGCACGGTCGACTACGGGTACGACCCGACGACCGGCGTGACGGGGCTCAAGTTCGACAGCGGCGTCGAGGTCGGATCCTCGAGAACGTTCACTCTGATGCTGTACGGGTATTGGCCCGAGGGGAGTGTGGAAGCGGCCATCAAAGCGGGCACGAAGGTCTGCCCGAAGCCGACCACAGGACCGGCGTGTCCAGATCCATCGATTGATGTGGAGAAGTTCACAAACGGAGAAGATGCTGACGCGGCACCCGGTCCGTACGTGGCCGTCGGAGCCACCGTGACTTGGGTCTACGAGGTGACCAACTCGGGAGACGTTCGACTGCAGGACGTCACCGTCAGCGACGACCAAGGAGTCACGCCTCTCTACGAATCCGGCGACACGAACGGCAATGATGTGCTCGACCCGGGAGAGACGTGGACGTATCGAGCAACGGGAATCGCCGAGGTGGGGCCGTACTCGAACGAAGCAACGGCGACCGGTCAGTATCGCGGAGATCCATACTCGGATGCGGACTCCTCGCATTACACCGGCATCGACCTGCGCCTGTCCCTGACGCCCGAGTCCGACACCAACCAGGTCGGCGACGATCACACCTTTACCGCCACCCTCGAGCAGACGACCAACGGCACGACGTGGACCCCCGTCTCCGGCGCCGCCGTCGACTTCGAGTGGGCCGGCATCTTGAGCGGCAGCGAGACGGTGACGACCGACACGAGCGGCGTCGCCACCAAGACGCTCACCTCGAACACCCCCGGAACGCTGACGATGAACGCGTCGTTCGACGGCACCGTCGCCGGCGCCGACGCCAGCGTCTCGGCCGACCCCGCGTCCAAGACGTGGATCGACCTGCGCCTGTCCCTGACGCCCGAGTCCGACACCAACCAGGTCGGCGACG
>CAZUIM010000019.1:0-1041 GCA_964620325.1 uncultured Thermotogae bacterium | reverse complement strand
ATCACACCTTTACCGCCACCTTGGAGGTCAACGACGGCTCCAGCTGGGCCCCGCTCGTCGGCGAGACCGTCAAGTTCATCATCGTCTCCGGTCCAGGGAACCTGAGCACCTCCAGCGACGCCACCGATTCCAACGGTCAGGCGACCGTCACCCTCAGCTCGAACGTCACAGGAACGACGGTCGTCGAGGCCTCGTTCGACGGCACCGTCGCCGGAGCGACGGCGACCGCCGACGATGTGGCGGAGAAGCTGTGGGTCCGAACGGAGATTGCGATCGACAAGTCGGTCACCGACGTGGACGGTGAGGGCGCCGGCGCCAGTGTCGACGCCGCCGGGGACGTCATCGGCTACCAGATCGTCGTCACCAACACCGGCAACGTCTCGCTGACCGGTGTGAGCCTGAGCGACCCACTCCTGCAAGGGGCGCACGGCACCTTGAGCGCGGAGACCGAGTCGCTGACCGACGACGACGTCTTGGAAGTCGGCGAGACGTGGACCTACACCGGCAGCTACACCGTTCAGCAGTCCGACCTCGACGACAACGGCGGCGGCGACGGCGACATCGACAACACCGCCACCGTCTCGAGCGACCAGCTTCCCGACAAGTCGGACAGCGCGTCGGTGCCGATCACCGGGACGCCCGGCATTGCGGTGGACAAGTCGGCGGACAAGGCGAGCGTCTCGGCCGCCGGTGAACAGATCACCTACACCTATCTGGTCACCAACACGGGCAACGTCAACCTGACCGACATCACGCTGACCGACGACAACACTGACGCTGTGCCGAGCTTCGTCGGCGGGGACACCGATCTCGACAACGAGCTCGATCTGGACGAGACGTGGGAATACACCGCGATCCACACCGTCACGCAAGACGAGATCGACAGCGGTGCGGACATTGTGAACGTCGCGACGGCGAACAGCACCGAGGCCGGACCGGCGACCGACACCGAGTCGGTGGCCGTCTCCCAGGAGCCCGCCTACACCATCGACAAGTCGGTCACCGACGTGGACGGTGAGGGCGCCGGCGCCAGTGTCGACG
>CAZUIM010000018.1:0-41512 GCA_964620325.1 uncultured Thermotogae bacterium | reverse complement strand
GTACTGCACTGCCGGCAAAGGAGGCGCGCTTTCATAACATCATAGTACGAAACTGCCCCTTGGAGCCCTCGGAATGAGTATTGCGTCCCCAGAACTCCCCCCTCGTCAGAACTCCCCCCCGCAGCTGGATTGCAGCACTAGCCCTTCGGTTCTCTATCAGGATTCGAGAAGAGAGGCGCGACCCCTTGCTTTGCGGGTGTCTGACTGCCCGAAGCGTCTTCCGGTCTCACGACGGGGTCCACGACGGGGTCTGGTCTTGCACTGCCGCACTGGATTCTGCCGGGTTCCAGCGGTTCCTGTCGACAGAACCGCGCAGCTCGAGATAAGGTGGCCAGCGATGAATGCAGGTACGGGGGAAGATTGGGGTTGAGCGTGCATCTTCGAATCCTGAACGGGAGCCAAGGGCTCGGCCCTGCAATCCCGCACCAGACCTTATCGGACTCCGCGTCGCGCCGGGGGGGCGACGGCAAGAAACCCGACAACCTCAGACCCTCCCGAGGAAGCTGCAAGCGAGCGTAGGGGAGACGGGCTGAGCCACGTGTCGCGGTTCAGGGCACGTGAACTCCCGCCGGATCGAAACACACGGAAGAGAGCATCGGAAGACATGACGAGCACGTACGCCGGCAAGTACACCAAGATCGAAAACGGTTACATGGGCCAGCTGGTCGAGTCGCCCGAAGTCGTCACGGAAGGCGCCACGCTCGGGGAATGCCGGCAACTCCTGAAGGGCGCGCTGTAGGAGATGGTCGACGCGTACCATCAGGAGGGGCGAGAGATCCCACTGGGTGGCGCTCTTCTCGAGCAAGTTGCGGCGGAGACCTAGTTTGAGTGTCAAGTGCGGGGAGATGATTCGGCTTCCCCAGGAGAGCGGCTTCCCATTGGTCCGGGAGGGCGGAAGGATTCGATCGACTCGCACGTTCGCAAGATCGTCTCTGTCAAGCGCCACCGTACGCTCGACCAGATCACGGCGAACGAGATCTGCAAGTAGGCCGGCCTGAGGCCTCCGTTCTGAGACTGGGTCACGGAAGCATGGTCAGAGCCAGATGCCGCATCGAATATCAGGTCCCCTCCTCGGCCCGGCTCTGAAGGGCTCTTTGGTGTGGTCGATGCGCGGGGGTTGAGCAGTCTTCGACCAGAGCTTCGAGCTCACTTGTGCACCTTCCGCATGAACTCGGCGATCTCGGGCATCCCGCCCTGGTAGATCAAGTACCCGTCGTGGGGTTCGCGGGGCGTGATCTCGCCGCAGAGCGGCGTCAGCATGATCCGCCTCACCTCACTGAGGTCGCTCGTCTGGCCGAGAGCCCATCCGAGCTTCACGTACGCCACCTCGGGGAGCATGTTCGCCGCCGGGACGATCCCCTTCGCCATCAGGTCGCGCCCCGTGTCGTAGACGAACATCGCGACGTATCCCCACAAGGTCTGCACCGTCATGTACACGGCAACCTCGGCCGCGGCGGCGCGCTCGATGGCGGGGTAGACGGGCTTGTTGACGTGCCCGAGGCCGGTCCCGGCGATGACGATCCCCTTGTAGCCTCTCTCGACGAGCGCGTCGATGATGTCGGGATGCATGTTCGGGTAGTAGTAGAGCAGGGTGACGCGCTCCTCGAACGTCGGAACGATTCGAACTGCGCGGTCGTCGCGACGCCGGTTGTAGTCGTCCCGAAGCGGCCTCACACCGTCGCGTGTGACGGTGGCCAACGGGATGTCGCCGATCGTGCGAAAGGTCGAACGGCACGACGAGTGCATCTTCCGGACGCGCGTGCCCCGGTGGAGCAGACCGTACTCGTCCGAGGTCGGGCCGAACATGCAGACCATCACCTCGGCGATGTTGGAGGTCGCTGCGGCGGTCGTCGCGTGGATCAGGTTCAGCGCGGCATCGGACGACGGGCGGTCCGACGATCGCTGGGATCCAACCAGCACGATCGGGATCGGCGGATTCTGCACCATGAACGCGAGGGCGCTCGCGGTGTGGTGCATCGTGTCGGTCCCGTGGCCGATGACGATTCCGTCGATCCCCCCTTCGATCTCACGGCGGATCCCCTCGGCGAGCGCGATGTACTGCGCCGGGCCCATGTTCTCGGAGAAGACGGCGCAGATCTCCTCGGTCGAGAGGTTGCAGATGTCGGCCAGCTCGGGGACGGCCCCGTACAGCTCGCCGGGGGAGAACGCCGGGATGACGGCGCCGGTGCGGTAGTCGAGCCGGGAGGCGATCGTTCCGCCGGTGCCGAACAGTTTCAGAGTCGGCTTGTCCGGGGAGATGGGGAACGCCTTCTCGGGGATCTTGTAGTGCGCTTCCCTCGAACCGAGCCGGGTCATCCCGGTGACCGTTCGGACATCGATCCCCACGTTGTAGCCCGTCTCGAGCTTGAGGACGAGGTGCAGCGAGTCGTCGAACTCGGAGCGGGGGAGGACGATCCCGCGAAACCGACCGCGGGTCGACGCGACCTCGACATCGTCCCAGACGGCGACACCGAACTTGGTCAGGACCGCCAGCGCATCGCCCTTGTACCCCTTGTGCGGGTCGCTCATCGGAGTTCCTTTTCGACCGCGGCAGCGACCTGCCGAAGCGGTACGTTTCCCAGAGCGATCGGGCGAAGCCGGCCCATGATCCAATCCCGCGCGTCCGCGGGAGCGAGGCCCGTTCTATCGAGTTCGCGCCGAAGGGAGTCGATGGCGGACTCGATCTCCGCGCGCGCGTGCGGCCGGTACCCGACGCGCTCGAGGAGTCGGTCGAGGGAAGGCGTCGAGTCGATGAGAGCGAGGGGAAGAAGCGGCTCCAGGATATCGTCGGTGAGCCCTCGATCCCGGACCGCGCAGACGACGTCGAAGATGCGGCGCTCGCCCACCGGAGCGGTCCGGCTGGCGTGCCGTAGGGTCTGTCCGACGAGGGTGCCGGCGAGGCGGGGCGACAGCCCGGCCTCCTCGTGGAGCCGTCGGACCAACGGGAACAGGTTTCGACGGAGGATGAAATCGTGGCTGTCGCGGGGGATCCCCCAGCGATCCAACTGCGCGATCCGCTCGGCGATCGAGGACCGTGGCAGCGCGCTCCGAGCGGCGTCGATCATCGCTTCGTCGATCGGGATGGGCGCCGAGTCAGTATCGGGGTACATCCGGTCGGGACCGGGGAGCACGCGCTCGAAGACGGTCGTCCCGTCCGGCATCGCTTTGCGGGTCTCGTTCGGGACGCCGTCGAACGCCCATCGGCATCGCTCGTCGATCGTCTCGATCGCCGTCGGCAGGTCGGCCTTCGGAGCCCAGGACAGGACGAGCGCATCTTCGTCCGACGCGCCGAGCCGCCGCCGGAGCGCTTCCCAGTCGATCGTACCGCGCGCCGGCTCCGGCGATTCAGAGTGGATCAGGTTCGGCTTCTCGACGCACGCGATCACCTTCAGCCGATCGGACAGCTCGTCGGCGAAGCAGCGGCCTGGCGACGTGAAGTGCGAGAGGAGCCCGGCGAAGCCCGGAAGCCGGATCGCCTCGACCTGGAACGTCTCGTCCAGCGTGTACGCGTCGAGCAGCCGGCCGACCTCGGATCGATCGAGAGACATTGCCTGGAGAGACCACGCGTCCGGGTCGTTGAGGCGGGATCGGAGCGCGTTGCGGATCCCCAGGAGTGCGCTCTGACGGAACGCCTCGTTGTGCGTCAGCTCTGGGATCCAGCGAATGTGCTGGACGCCCTTGATCTCGACCCGGGTTCCGCCCTCGATGCTGACGTTGACGTCCTCGCGTGCCGCCCCGATCCCGGTACGAACCTTTCCCGTGCTTCGCGCGAGGTACCGCAGGTAGTGGGCGGCCTCGGCCGCCTCGTGCGGCGTCAGGAGCTCCGGCTCGGTCACCGTCTCGACAAGGGGGATCCCAAGGCGGTCGGTCGTGTAGACGCGTTCGTGACCGCGATCGGAGACCTCGCGGCATGAGTCCTCTTCGATGCTCAGCTGCCTGATTCCGACGCGCTTGGATCGGAGGGGGATCGAGCCGTCGATCCCGACGATTCCCGTGCGCTGGAATCCGGTCGGGATGCTCCCGTCGAGGTATTGCTTACGGGTGATGTGGAGCTCGCCGACGATGCTCGTATCGAGGAGCAGTGCGATCTCCATCGCGATCGCCAGCGCGTCTCGATTCAGGGGGAAGGGGGGGGTGTCGTCGATGTCGTACGTGCAGGCCGTCTCCCCGTTGATTCGGTAGGTGATGTTCTTCCTCGTCTTGAACTCCATCAGCGCGGTCCCGTCGTACTCGCCGAGTTCGGAGAGGGTCGGGCGCATGTGACGAACCAGCTGCGCGTCGAACTCGTCGCCATCCTGATACAGGCCGGCGGGGCAACGGCAGAAGAGCTTCTTCGGTGTGGCCAATTGCTGGTGAACCTCCAGCCCGCATCGGAATCCGAGTCGGCGATAGACGGCCTCCGTCGCCTCCGCGAGCGGGAGGTAGCTGGGGCGGTCTGGCGGCCGGAGACGCTCGGAATCGGTCTTCACGCTTCGTTGCCGTCCTTCTTGCTGGCAGATTCGAGATGAGCGAGAACGTGGAAAGGATAGAAGCGGACCCGGGGAACCGCAACACGCGTGTCGCGCACGGCGAGTCGCTTGACAGGTAGAGATGCACGGTTATACTTCGTTCTCACACGTTTGTTCCGGCCACTCGCACCGAGTGGCATGCCCTAACGAGTGCCCCGGCAAGGCACGCCTGGAAGGAGGAGGCGAATCGATATGACGACGGCCACCAGAGATCGGTCCGCGGCCCCTGACGGCGTGGTGAGCGAAGGCATTCACACGGGTTCACGCTAGACTTCCCTCTCACTCCCACCAGCGGACGTCACATTGCGACACGGCGCCCGACGGCGCTTGAGCGTCGCAATCTTCCGACGACAGACGGGGCTTCGCACCCCGAGCTAGCGCTCGACGGCGGCCATTGGATTCGACTTCAGGCCACGAACCAAGGAGTGAGAGACGATGTCAACCAGCAGACTACCTAAAGGATACGCGGTGCGCTCGGCGACGATGAGCGATCTGGAAGGGACCGTTTCGCTGTTCAATCTCTGCGCATTGGACCTGACCGGAGAGGCGCCGCACAACGTCGACGGTCAGCGGGTCGAGTGGCAGACGCCCGAGTTCGATCTGGACCGAGATACGCGGGTCGTACTCGATCCGCGCGGGCGGCTGGTCGGCTACGCCGAAGTGTGGGACCTCGAGGAGCCCCACGTGCGCGTCCACAGCTGGGGGCGCGTTCATCCGGAACATCGAGGTCTCGGCATCGGATCGACGCTTCTCGAGTGGGAGGAAGAACGGGCGCGCCGCGCGATCGCCGCGGCACCAGACGGGACCCGCGTCACGCTGAATCACGGTGCATTGGAGAAGGACGGGCGGACCCGGGAGCTCCTCGAGCGGCGGGGATTCCAGCTCGTTCGTTACTTCCGCCGGATGGTGATCGAGATGGATTCGCCCCCTCCGACTCCCCGTTGGCCGGACGGCGTTGCGGTCCGAGCCTTCGATCCGGAAGGCGATCTCGACGCGACCGTTCGGGCGGTGCGGGACACGTTCAGCGATCACTGGGGGCACGTCGACTCCCCGTTCGAAGAGGAGCTCAGATTCTGGCGGCACTGGATCGCCGAGGATCGGGACTTCGATCCGGCGGTCTGGTTCCTTGCGGTGGCGGAGGGCGAGATCGTCGGGGCCTGCCTGGGTTGGCCGGTGAGGCACGAGGATCCGGAACTCGGATGGATCGACATCCTCGGCGTGACCCGTCCCTGGCGGAAGCGCGGTCTGGCACTCGCCCTGTTGCATCACGCGTTCGGGGTCTTCTACGGGCGCGGAAAGCGCAAGGTCGGGCTCGTCGTCGACGCGGCCAGTCTGACCGGGGCGACCCGGCTGTACGAGCGGGCCGGGATGGAGCCGGTTCGCGAGTCGGTCGCCTACGAGAAGGAGCTTCGGCCGGGGAAGGATCTCGCTCGGCGGACGCTCGACGAATGAACACGGCGGCGAGATCGTGGGGATCGGGCTGTTCAGCGAACGGGTCGCGGACGATCGGACGCGCTCGTACGTCGACTCGTTGTGCGTGCGTTCGGCCTACCGGAACCGCGGTGTCGGGCCGACACTTCTGCGGCAAGGGGTCGGCGAGGTTGACCGGCGCCCTTCGGCTGTACGAGCGGGCGGGGCTGCGGGTCATTCGTCGGAGGATCGGCCACGAGCCGGTGCTTCGGGACGGTGAGGATCCGGCAACGCGGCAGCTTTTGCGCGTCGGGGACGACTCCCAGGGGGAGCAATGCGGGTTCCCATTAGGCAGTACGCACGATTGCTGAAGAGGTACATGCGTCCGCAGTGGCGCTGGTTTGTCGTCCTCGCGGTGCTCATCCTGGCGACGATCGGTCTGCGCTTGGCGAATCCGCAGATCCTTCGCTCATTTCTCGACACGGCGACCGCGGGCGGATCGCGGGCGGCTCTCATCTTTGACGCGATCCTCTTCTTTGCGATCGCCGTTGCGAGCCAGGGGCTCGCTGTCGCGTCGACCTACGTCGGCGAAACGGTCGCGTGGACGGCGACGAACGCGCTGCGGATCGACCTGCTGTCGCACGCTCTCGCTCTCGACTCGACGTTTCACAAGGAGTACGCGCCGGGCCAGCTGATCGAGCGGATCGACGGAGACGTCGCCACGCTGTCGAATTTCTTCTCGCGGTTCGCGATCCAGATCGTCGGGAACGGAATCCTCGTCGCCGGGATCCTTGGGCTCCTCTTCCGGGAGGACTGGCGTGTCGGGCTTCCGATCCTCCTGTTCGCGATCTTCACGCTGTTCCTGCTGATCTGGATCCGGCGGCTCGCGATCCCGTTCTGGACGAAGTATCGAAAGCTGTCGGCGCAGTTCTTCGGATTCCTCGGCGAGCAGATCGCGGGGACCGAAGACGTCCGGGCCAACGGCGCGGAGACCTACGTTCTTCGCCGATTCACCGAGTTCATTCGGAAGCTTTTCCCGGTGCGGCTTCGGTCGAGCCTCGGCGGATACGGAATGTGGATGGCAAACGTTGCGCTGTTCGCCGTCGGGCACGCGGTCGCCTTCTCGGTCGGCGCGTGGCTGTGGCGGGCGGCAGCGATCTCGATCGGGACTGTCTACCTGATCTTCCACTACACCGAGCTTCTCCGGGGGCCGATCTCGGAGATTCGGACGCAGATCACCGACCTCCAGCGGGCCGAGGCCGGCATCCGAAGGATCCGAACGATGCTCGAGACCGAGTCGAAGCTCGCAGACACGGGTCGAGAGCGCCTTCCGCCCGGCCCACTCGCGATCGCATTGGAGGACGTCTCGTTCACGTACGAACGGCGGATCGGCGTCGGCGACGAGCCGGACGACGAGGGCAAGGAGGAGGCCGTCAAGGAGCAGGCCGCGGCGTTGGATCGGGTCTCCTTTGCGCTCGAACCGGGGCGCGTCCTCGGCCTTCTCGGCCGGACGGGGAGCGGGAAGACCACCCTCGCGCGGCTCCTCGTCCGCCTGCACGACGCGTCTTCGGGGAGCGTTCGCCTCGGCGGCCACGACGCACGGGACGTCGTTCTTGCCGATCTCCGGCGGGCCGCCCGGATGGTGCCGCAGGAGGTCCAGCTCTTCCGAGCGACGATCCGCGACAACGTGCGCCTGTTCGATCCCGGGATCGGAGACGAGGCGATCCACGATGCTCTGAGGTACCTCGGACTCGAGAACTGGATCGCGTCTCTTCCCCGGGGGCTCGATACGAGCCTCGAAGCGGGCGGCGGCGGGCTGTCCGCCGGGCAGGGGCAGCTCCTCGCATTGGCGCGGGCGTTCCTCGCCGATCCGGGCCTGGTCATCCTCGACGAGGCCTCGTCGCGCCTCGACCCGGCGACCGAGACGCTGTTGGAGGCTGCGATCGATCGCCTCCTCGAACGGAGGACGGCGGTCGTCATCGCCCATCGGCTGGCGACGGTCGAGCGGGCCGACGACGTCCTGATTCTCGAGGACGGCCGAGCGCTCGAATACGGCCGACGGGCCGATCTCGCCGCCGATCCGGACTCGCATCTGTCGTACCTGCTGCGGACCGGTCTGGAGGAGGTGCTCGCATGAGAACGCGAACGTTGATCTGGCAGCTGATCCGGTATCGCCCCGGCCTCTACGCCGCTGACATCGCCGCCTGGATTGCGATCCTCCTTCTCGAGCTCGGCGCCGGATACGTCGCCAAGCTCTTCTTCGACGCAATCACCGGAACGGCCCCGGCCGGCTTGACCGTCTGGAGCATTGTGGCCCTCGTCCTCGCGGCCGGCGCCGCGCGGATCGTCTCGATTCTCGTCGGCGCGCTCATCGACATCCGACACCGGTTCACGATGGAGACGCTGCTTCGTCGGAATCTCCTCGCCGGGATCTTGAGGAAGCCGGGGGCGCGATCCGTCCCCGGATCGATCGGTGAGGCGTTGAACACGTTCCGCGACGACGTGCTGGTGATCGAGGATCTTCTCAGCTGGCTGATCGACCAGACCGCCTTTCTCGCCTACGCCGGTGCGGCACTTGCGATTCTGATCAGCATCGACGCCCGGATCACCGCTCTCGTCGTCGCCCCCCTGCTCGGCGTCATCGTCGCCGCGCGTGCGGTCGGCAAGCATATCCGGCGGTTCCGCGAAGCGAGCCGGCGTGCGACCGAGCGGGTGACCGGCGCGATCGGGGAAGCGATGGAGGGGGTCCAGGCGATTCAGCTCGCCGGCGCGGAGCGGCACGTCGTCGCCCACGTCGAGGAGCTGAATCGGGAGCGCCTCCGCACCACGGTGAAGGATCGGCTTCTCAGTCAGTCGTTTCACTCGTTCTTCTGGAACGCTGCGACCCTCTGCACCGGGCTGATCCTTCTCGCCGCCGCGGATGGCCTGCGGGCGGGGACGTTCACCGTGGGGGATTTCGCCCTCTTCGTCACCTACGTCGGCGTTCTTGCCGAAGCGATTGCGGCCACGGGGGACTTCATGATTCACTTCAAGCAGGCCGGCGTCTCGCTCTCGCGAATGCAGACGCTTCTCGGGGCGGATGAGGCGGAGGCGGTCGCCGCACATCGGCCGATCCATCTGCGGGGGGATCTCCCGGAGGTCGAAACGCCGCTCCTCACACCGAAGGACCGGCTGGAATCGTTCCGGGCCGAAGGCCTCTCCTTCCGGTGGCCGGAGGACGCCGAGCATCCGAGTGGGCCGTTTGCCCTCTCCGGAATCGATCTGGAGGTCCGCCGCGGGGAGTTCGTCGTGGTCACCGGGAAGATCGGCTCGGGAAAGACGACGCTCCTGCGTGCGCTCCTCGGCCTGCTCCCCGCGCAGGAGGGGACGATCACGTGGAACGGGCGACCGGTCGAAGACGCGGCGACCTTCCTGGTTCCCCCGAGATGCGCCTACACACCGCAGGTCCCGCAGCTGTTCAGTGAGTCGCTGCGGGCGAACATCCTGATGGGACTGTCGGAGGAACGAAGCGATCTGCAGCAGGCGATTCGGACCGCCGTTCTCGAGCGCGATCTCAAGCAGCTTCGGGAAGGGCTCGACACCGTCGTCGGTGCGAAGGGGGTCAAGCTATCCGGCGGACAGCGACAGCGAACGGCGGCGGCGCGGATGTTCGTTCGTGGGAGTGAGCTCCTCGTGTTCGACGATCTGTCGAGTGCCCTCGACGTGGAGACCGAACAAGCTCTCTGGGAACGCGTGTTCGAGCGGGAGAACTCAACGTGTCTCGTCGTCTCGCACCGACGCCCGGCCCTCCGCCGAGCCGACCGCATCGTCGTTCTCAAGGCGGGTCGCGTCGACGCGATCGGCCCTCACGACGAACTGATCGCAGTCTGCGACGAGTATCGGCGCCTCTGGGCGGGAGCGCGGGGGGTCGCGGAGACGGACGTCGGGCGCGATGCGGCTTCGAAGGAGAGAGATGTGCGATAGGATCGACCGCAAGGATCGGAGGAGGGCTGGCGACGACGGCCGCAAGGGGACACGCAGCCTGGCAGATGAGCGACGTGGGATCGATCGGCAACTGGAGCTTCGTCCCGGCGTGGACCTCACGCAGACCGGACGCGCGGCATCGCCGGATGGCCGGCTCAACGTGCGGGACGTGTGTCCCCGCGATTCCGGCCACGGCTCCTTCGAGCGGAGCGGTCCCGGTCGCACTCTCGGTGTCGGTGATCTCGATGCGGTGGCGGCCGGCGGAACAACAGGGCACACGCGAGCGTGTCGGGGTGCTCATCGAACGAGCCCTCTTCCGACTGGCGTTCGGTCCCGTGGACCTGTTCCGCATTCTGAAATAGCAGGATGTTTTCTGTACATCCGCCGTCTACGAGGCACCGCCGCCTACGTCCGTCCGAGCTCCGGCGACGCGCGATCCGTTCCCACGCCCGTTGACTTCGATCCCCCAGCGATGTAGTCTGGATTGGGTTTCCGGGGTCGATGTGAAGAATCCTGAGGGGAGAAGCGATTGGGAGGGGTGCGGGAATGAACAACTCGTTCTTGCTGGTGGCGCTAACCGTCGTTGCTGTCGGCCTCGGGCTGTTGCTTCTTCTCGGTTCGGCTGAGTCGGCCCCCGCGGAGGGGGTCGCCGAAGCGACGGTCGGCGCCGAGGAGACGGTCGCTGAGACAACGTCGACTCAGTACTGGGAACCGGTGCAGGCGACCGTATCGACCACCGAGGCTTCGAGGATCTCGTACGTTCCGCCGTCGACTTCGTGGGGGCCCTGTGGATCGGTTCCGCCGGCGACGACGGTCACTGTCGAGTCGGTCCGGATCGCCGGCGGGTGCGGCTCGCCTGTGTCCCCGTGCACGAGGCCCGGCTATTCCGTCTGTCCGCGTGTCGAGACGACCCGTACGTACACGCCTTCAGCGCCGGCATCCACGTCGCAAGGGCTGGTCGGCGGTTGCGGGAGGCCGGTCTCCCCGTGCGCCGACCCGGCGTGCGCGTGGCCGGCGTCCGTCTGTCGAGATCCGTGTGAGCGGGCGGAGCGCGAACGGCCCGGCATCAACCGGAATGTCCCAGTCTGTATCGATGAGTGCGGATTCGTTCAGCTCCATTCGACGGCCCATCAGCCGGTCTGTTCGGCCGTCCGATTCGAGTGGGCCGCCTCGAACGGGAGGTTCCTGAATCCGAACGTGAGCGATCCGCTCTACTTCGCGCCGGCGGTCTACTCTCCGTACGGCGAGGACGTCTGGATCACGCTGGTGATCACCGACGAGGCCGGCGTTCGCTACACCGATCAGATCAGGCTGCACGTCCGAAACAGCCGATAGCCGGCAGATCGCGCGCGGCGTCGCACCGCCGTTGCGGGGACCATGACATCATGACAATTCGTGCTGCGCTGTTCGACATGGACGGGACGATCTACGACTCCGGAATCGACTGGCGCAGGCTACGTCGCGAGATCGACCTTCCGTGGGACGGGCGCCCGATCCTCGAGCAACTTGCGGACGCGCCCGGAGACGTTCGGGAACGCGGAACGCGACTTCTCCACGACGCGGAGGCCCGCGGGGCGAGAGACGGGACGCTGATCGACGGAACCGAGGAACTGCTCGACCTGCTCCACAGCCGTGGCGTTCGCTGTGCGCTGATCACGAACAACTCGCGAGGAAGCGTCGAGACGGTTCTGTCGAAACACGATCTTCACTTCGATCTCGTTCTCGCGCGAGACGACGGTCGATGGAAGCCGGCGCCCGATCTCTTCCTCGCGGCCCTCGACCGACTCGGCGTTCCTCCGGCCGAGGCCCTCGTGATCGGCGACGCGCACCTCGATCTGATCGCGGCGGCCGCGGCGGGGATCCCCGAAACGATCCTGGTCGGGACGCCGGCGTGGATGAAGGCACACGTTCCGGCGGACGCGCCGCATCACGAGGCGAGGGACCTGGCCCAGGTGCGGGCGTTGATCGCCGGTCTGCTTGAGTCTCCGTCCGACGGGAGCCGAGGCTAGCTCGCTCGGGTCCAGATCGTTCCGTCCGGACCATCCTTCAGAACGAATCCCATGGCGCCGAGCCGATCGCGGATCGAGTCGGCGAGTTCGAACTCCTTCTTCGATCTGAGCTGTTCGCGGAGGTCGAGGAGGAGTGAGATCAGCTCGGCCTCCGCCGTGACGGCATCACCCGAGCCGGCATCGCGGAGACGGAAGAGCCCGAGCGGGTTGCCGAGTTCGCGGATCAGGTCGACCGCGCTCCGGAGTGCGAGACGATCGGCTCCTTCGGCGTCACGGCGAAACCGGTTCGCCTCGGCGACGAGCTCCTGGATGACGCCGATCCCTCCGACCGTGTTCAGGTCGTCGTCCATCGCCTCGACGTAGCGGGTCCGATACGAACGGAGCGATTCGACGAACCGTCGCCCGGGCTCACCGAGCTCACTCGGGCCGCCGCTCCGCAATTCTGCTTCGACATCGTCGATCAGCGTTCGGATGCGCGAGAGGGCCACGCCTGCTTCACGGAGGCCGTCCTCGGAATAGGCGAGAGGTTTCCGGTAGTGACGGGACAGATAGAAGTATCGGATGGTCTCGGCGTCGAAGCGCTCGAGGACGCGGTAGGCGTACTCGAAGTTGCCGAGTGACTTCGACATCTTTTCGCCGGCGAGAGAGAGCATTCCGTTGTGGAGCCAGAATCGAAAGAAGGGCTTCCCGCGCGAAGCCTCGGCCTGAGCGATCTCGTTCTCATGGTGGGGGAAGATCAGATCGTTCCCCCCGGCGTGGATGTCGAGATGGTCCTCCAGGTACTCGTACGATAGGACAACACACTCGGTGTGCCAGCCCGGGCGACCGTCTCCCCACGGGGAAGGCCACTTCGGCTCGCCCGGTTTCGCGTCCTTCCAGAGCGTGAAGTCGAGCGGATTCTCCTTCTGCTCAGAGGCTTCGACCCGTGCCCCGATCTCTTGATCGTCGAGTCTCCGGCCGGACAGCTTGCCGTAGTTGGGAAGGGCGGCGACGCGAAAGTAGACGTCTCCGTCGGCCTCGTAGGCGAACTCCTTTTCGACGAGGTCTTCGATGAGGGCGATCATCCCGTCGATATGCTCCGTCGCCACCGGGCTGTGGGTCGGAGGGAGGACGTTCAACCCATCGAGGAGATCGAAGAACGCGTCCGTGTATGTCTTGGCGATCTCCTCGACCGGTCGGCCCGTCTCGGACGATCGGCGGATCAGCTTGTCATCGACGTCGGTGACGTTCTGTACGTGAATGACGCTCCAACCCTTGAACGCCTCCATGTACCGGCGGAGGGCGTCGAAGACGATGATCGGGCGAACGTTCCCAATGTGGATGTGATCGTAGACGGTGGGGCCACAGACGTACATCCCCACGGTCCGGCCGTCACGAGGAACGAACGGCTCGCTCGTTCTCGTCAGGGTATTGTGGAGTTTCATCTGTGCCCCCCTCCTTGCGGACGATTATAGGCGGCGGGCTTTCCCGGTACCATGGGTTGCGCACTGCTGCTACACTGCTAGGCGTGACGGCGATCGACTACATGATCACCCTCGGGCTGTCGGCCGCTCCGATCGCGGAACTGCGCGGCGGGCTTCCGTACGCGATCGCTCGTGGGCTTCACCCCGCCGCCGCGTTCACCCTGGCGATCGGGGCGAACCTGATCGTCGTGCCGATCCTCCTCCTCGGGTTCCGTCAGGGCGAACGCCTTCTGCGCCGATGGCCGCCGACGGAACGAATCATCGACGCGATTCTCACACGTACGCGCCGAAAAGGTCGGCTGGTCGAGCGGTTCGGCGCGATCGGGCTGATCCTTTTGGTGGCGATTCCACTCCCCGGGACGGGGGCGTGGACCGGCGCCATCGCGTCGGTCCTCCTCGGCCTTCCGTTCGGACGGTCCCTCCGGCTGATCGCACTCGGCGTCGTGATCGCCGGAATCCTCGTCTTGGTAGCCAGTCTCGGCGTCTTCCGCCTGTTCGGAATCGCCTAGAGCGAGTCGGGGAGCGATTTGCGTCTACGCGCGCTGCGGGCGGACGACGTAACGTCCGAGAATCGGGAAGAGAACGACGGCGATTCCGAGCAGCGAGACGACGATCGCCCAGAATCTCATCGTCGACATGTCGGAAACCCCGGTCGCGAAACGCATCGCATCCGCCATGTACGTCAGCGGGAGACCGCGGCTCAGGGCGCGGAGGAAGCCGGGCATGAACTCCAACGGGAAGTAGATCCCGGAGAGGAACATCATGACCATCGCGAGAATGTTGGCGACGTTGCCCGCACTCGACGGCTTCCGGACGACGAGCGCGATGATCGTTCCGAGGCCCATCGTCCCAAGGGTCGAGCACGCGACGAGGACGGTGAACTGGAACCAGTTGATCGAGAAGGCCAGATCGAAGATTGCAACGCTGATCAGGATTGTGATGAGGGTCGAAACGTAGACGACGATGAGCCGCACCGTCGCGATGGCGGCGAGGAGGGCGACCGGCGGCATCGGCGTGACGATCATCCGATCGAGGGTTCTGCGCTCCTTCATTCCCGTCAGGTGGCCGGAGACGGCGAACAGGCCGGAGGCGAGGATCGAAAACGCGATGACGCCGGGGACCATCTGGTTGAACCATCGGGTCGAGGCCTCGCTCCCTACGTGGATCGTCTCGACCGAGAGGATCGGCGCGAGCCCCTGCCGCCTCAGGTCGAAGGCGTCTGCAATCCCCGAGGCGAGTTGTCCGAAGGCGTAGTTCTCTTGAACCCGATTCGGATGGTAGAGGAACTCGAGTGCTTCGCCGTTCCAGACGAGGCCGAAGTCGATCGAACGCTCGGTGACCGCCGTTTCGAGTTCGCCCCGCGACTCGAACTCCTCGATCCGTTCGACGGCACTCCGTTCGAGCACCGGACGAAGCGAGGAGAGATCGGCGGTCGTTGAAGCGTGCATCCCGAGTGTCGCGGTCGGCGAGTCGACGTCGCCCATCACGAACCCGAAGATCAGGATGAAGATCAGCGGGAACAGGAACGTGAAGAAGACGGCGGCCTTGTCGCGAAGGAAGATCGCCGCTTCGGCCCGGACGAGAGCGACAAAGGCGGTCATCGTCCCACGTCCCATCGGAGGCGCCACGCGCTGACCGCCGAGGAGAGAGCGATCCAGGCGAACGGAACGCCGATCACGAGGCTCGTCGGGAAGACTCCCGATTCGACGCCGACGCTCGCCCGGAGCCCGTCGGCGAGGTAACTGAGCGGATTCACGTAGACGATGCCCCTCAGAAAGGCGGGGAGGTTCGAGACCGGGAAGAAAAGGGCGGAGAGGAACATCATCGGCATGTTGAGGATGTTGGCGATCGCCATGCCGGCGTTCCCCGTCTTCGCGAGGGACGCGATGAGGAAGCCGAACGCCATGAACGTCGCCGCGGCAAGCACGAGGAGGAACGCCGGACCGAAGGCGGCGAAGGAGATCGAGGCGCCGAGGGCGAATCGGCCGATGGCATAGAGGATGGCGAACTGGACCGCGCAGAGCGCGAGGTGGCCGATCGACAGTCCCGCCAGGTAACAGGGGACGGTGAGAGGCGTCACCCAGTAGCGTCGCAGGATGCGCTGTTCACGGGAGAAGAGGATCGCCCCGGGGATCCCGAACAGCCCGTTGACGAAGAAGCCCATCAGCAGGATACCTGGGAGGAGGTAGTCGATGTATCGCGTCTGTCCCTCCGCCGAGCCGACCCAGGTCGTCTCTCGGGGGATCGAGGCGGCCGGATCGAAGCGAGCGGTTCGCGTCAGGATCTCGCGGTCGACTCCGGCGAGCACCTGTTCGACGAGTTGAATCGCCATGTCCGACGAGGCGTTCCCCTCGCTGCGATAGACCGCCAAGGCGGGGTCATCCGGTCCACCGTCTCCCCTGCCGGTCACGAGCCTCCGTTCAATCGCACGCCCGTAGCCCGCGGGGATCGCGATGACGGCGGCTCGACGTCCGCGCCGCAGGGCGAGGATCTCGTCGTCGAGGAACGCCTCGAGCTCGTCACTCGTGTCGGGGCGAACCAGGTTGAACAGCGGCTCTTCGTCCGGGTCGACCGACTCGGAGAGGTTCTCGAAGACGCCCTCGATCGTCGCGGCGAAGGGGCTCTCCGATTCCCCGTCGAAGTTGACGAGGGAGACGGTGAAGCTGATCTTGCCTTCCTCGGCGAGGCCGCCGAAGACGAGAGAGAGGATCACCAGCAGGAAGACCGGGAAGACGAGGAACCAGAAGAGCGTGACACGCTCGCGAACGGCGGTGAGGAGGTGGGCACGGGCGATCAGAAGGACGTCGATCACTCGCGCAACCTCCGTCCGGTGATGGAGAGGAAGACGTCTTCGAGGTTCGGCTGGCGGACGGTCATGTTCGATAGGGGCATCCGGCGTTCCTTCGACCATGCGAGGAGGGACTCCATCGTCGACACGAGATCTTCCGTCTCCACCGTGACAAGATCGGCCTCCGAGCGAACACCCTTGCAGCAGGCTGCGAGCGCCTCGAGAGCCTTCTCATCGATTCCGTCGGCGTTGAACTCGATGATCGTCTCCTGCCCGAGGCGGGCGCTCAGTTCCCGCGGCGTCCCCTGGTCGATCAGTCTCCCGTGATCCATGATGCAGACACGGTCCGAGAGGGCCTCGGCCTCCTCCATGTAGTGCGTCGTCAGAATGATCGCGACGCCGGTCGAACGAAGATCGGAGACGACCGACCAGACGTTGCGCCTCGCTTGCGGATCGAGTCCGGTCGTCGGCTCGTCGAGGAAGACGAGCTCCGGGTCGTTGACCAAGGCGGCGCCGATCGCCAGTCGCTGTTTCTGCCCTCCGGACAGGTTCTTGACGTAGCTTCCGGCCTTCTCGGTGAGGGCGACGCGTTCGAGGATCTCGTCGACCGAACGGGACGATTCGAAGAACGAGGCGAAGAGGCGAACCACCTCGCGTGCCTTCAAGTACGGCTCGAAGTTCCCCTCTTGGAGGAGGACGCCCATTCGCTGTTTCGCCACGCGATCGACACGGCGAAGTCGGCGGCCGAAGATCTCAATCTCCCCGGCGTCCGGCTCGCGGATCCCTTCGAGGATTTCGAGCGTCGTCGTCTTCCCGGCACCGTTCGGGCCGAGGAGGGTGAAGACGGACGCGTCCGGGACGTCGAACGACACGCCGTCGACGGCTCGCACCTCGCCATAGTGCTTGACGAGACCGGTCACTCGCACCAGGTGGGAGTCGGCCATAGGTTCACCTCTTGGATCGGAGCATCGTACTCGATGATCGTTCGTCCGCCGGGGCGGGGCCGGGCTCGAGTCGGCCCGCGGCGACGGCGGCGAGGCTGTCGGCGATCCAGGTGAACTGGATCCCGGCGGTCGTCGCCTCGGCGCGCGCGGCGACGCCGGTCAGAACGAGGGCGGACTCGAGACCGGCGGCGTTCGCCCCCGCGATGTCGGTCTCCAAACGATCGCCGATCATCAGAACGGACGGAGCCGCGTCGCCGAGTCTCTCGAGCGCGTAGCGGAACGCGATGGGCGATGGTTTGCCGACGGTGACCTCCGGGGAGTAGCCCATCCCCTCCAGCGCCCCGAGGATCGCGCCGGCGCCCGGGAGATGCTCCGTACGTCCGGGGAACGTCGGGTCGCGGTTGGTCGCGATGAGCCGGGCCCCCGAACGGAGGGCGCGGAGCGCATCGGCGAGCTTCGCGTAGTCGATCGTCCAGTCGATTCCGGCGACGACCCACTCCGCCTCCTCGGGGCGACGGCTCGGACGGTGACCGGCGAGGCGAAGCTCGGCGTCGAGCCCCGGCTCCCCGACGATCCAGTAGGGTGTCGGTCCGGCCTGCTCGGCCAGGTACCGCGCGGCGACGTACGAGCTCGGCACGACGTCCTCCGGCGCCGCGGCGAATCCGAGACCGGTGAGTCGATCGGCGAGCTCGATGCGCGAGCGGGTCGAGTTGTTCGTCAGAAAGAGCGTCTTCCCTCGTTGCTGAAGGGCGCGAAGCGCGTCGGCGGCGCCGTCGATCGGCGACGATTCGCGGACGAGGACGCCGTCGATGTCGAGGAAGAATGCGTCGTATCGTGAGAGCGGATCGGTACTGACCATGGGCGAACGGTACTCAAATCCACGACGGCGTGCATCCGTGAGCTCGAGCAGGTCATCCGAATCGGAGAAGCAGGTAGACGACGAAGAAGCCTGCGAGGATGACGACCGTCCCCTCCTCGATTCGGAAGATGCTCTCCGGGAGGCGGAAGCGCCGCCCCCGCAAGAGCCGATGAATGGCGAGGCCGAGCAGGATCGCGGCGAACGCTTCGAGGTAGGCGGGCCATCGCCACATCGCCGACAGGAAGGACTGCGGGACGATGGCGATCGAAAGGGGGAGGAAGAGGACGATCGCGATGCCGAGCCAGACGTAGGAGGCGGCCGTCGACCATTCGGAACGGGTCGCGCAGCGGCCGGGGAGGAGCGGAAGGGTCTTTGCGAACGCGGCGGCCGTTCCGGCGGAGATCAGGACGACGACGGCGTGGAAGAACGCGGGCCGGATGCCCGATTCGAGGACCGCCTTCGCCGCGAACCCGGCGAACGGGGGGAGCCCGACGATCCCCAGGATCCCCACGAGGAGTGCGACGCGCGTTGCTGTGGGGATCGAACAGCGGCCGGCGATCAGTCCGCGAACGTCCGCCGTGCCGACGAATCGGACGGCGTTCCCGGCGGCGAGGAAGAGGAGCGCCTTGAACAGGCCGTGTGCGACGGCGTAGTCCAGGGCGCCGATCCGAGCGGCCTGCGATCCGGCGCCGAATCCGATCAAGAGATACCCGATCTGGGAGAGGGTGGAGAACGCGAGGAGTCGCTTGAGATCGTAGGTGAGGATGGCGTAGAGAACACCCAACACGCCGGTTGTGAATCCGAGGACCGTGAACGTCAGCTCGAGCGGGAAGACCTCGGAGAGCCTGAACAGCTCGACGACGCCCATCTTGATGACCACGCCGGAGAGGAGGGCGGAGACGGCCGGAATCGCCCTCGCGTGAGCGGCCGGCAGCCAGAGGGAGAAGAGGAAGATCCCGGCCTTGACAGTGACGCCGCCGACGAGGAGGGCCCCGCCGAGTCGGACCCAAGGAGCGGTGGGCGCGGCGGCGACGCAAGCGGCCAACTCGGCGATGTCGAGAGTTCCGGTGTGATAGTAGACGACCGCGACCCCGAGGAGGAAGAGACTCATCCCGAGGGAGCAGAGGACGAGGTACCGGAGGCTCGCCCAAATCTGTCCCGGGCGGCGCCCGTAGCCGACGAGGAGGAAGCTGGCGAGCGTGAGAAGCTCGAGGATCACGTAGGCGTTGAACAGGTCCTTCGTGAAGACCATCGCCAGGGAGGCGCCGATCAGAAGATGCAGGAGCATGAAGAAGTACGGCCGGAGGGTCTGCCTCCACGTGTAGAGAACGACCGCAACACCGAGCCCCCAGACGAGGGCGGCGAACGTCAGGGCGATCCGGTCCCCGACGAAGCCGATGCCGAGACCGCGGGCCCATCCGCCAAGGACGAGCTCACGCGGCGAGCCGCCGGCGAGCGCCAGGGCGAGGCGCAACAGGAGAACTCCGTCGACGAGGAGGGCGGCGACGGCGAGGGCTCGACGCGCACGCCCGAAGGCGACCGATAGGCCGCCGAAGGCGAATCGGAGCAACGGAAGGAGGATCAGCTCCACGGCGCCTCCTCATCCTCCGCAGTCTCGCGCTCGATCCGGTGAGAGTCGGTCGTGTGATATCGCTCCACGAGGAGCATGACGAAGACGAGGGCGAGCGCGAGGATCGCGAAGTTGATCACGATCGCCGACAGGACGACCGCCTGTGGCAGGGGATCGACGATCGCCGCCGCGGGCCCTTCACCGAGAATGGGGGGTGCCCCGTCGGGACGCGCTCCGAGGGAGACGAGGCAGAGGATCGTCGACGAGTTCACCAATCCGAGCGCCAGGAGCTTGACGACGAGATCGCGTCGAAGGATCAGGCCGAGGAGTCCGATGCCGAACAGGAGGATCGATACGGTCATGCCGTTCAGCCAGGCCATCAGATCTCTCCCCGATGGTCGACGAAGTGGCGGACGATCACCCAGCTGCCGACGAAGACCTTCAACCCGATCAGCCCGTTGTAGAGGAGAATGCTTCCGGCGCTTCCGATTCGGCCCGGGTTTCCTGCGGGGAGCAGGTCGACGAGCGGCGTGCGGCCGACTAGGACCGGAACAAGTCCGACGACCAGGATCCCGACGAGCGTCGCCCACTCGAGGCGCTCCAAGCGGCGACGTCCGAGCCGCGCGGTGACCGTCTCGGTTCCGAGGGCGATCGCAGCGAGAAGGAGGCCGGTCCCCGCGATCACTCCCCCGCTGAACCCGCCGCCCGGTGACAGGTGGCCGTAAACGGTGACGTAGATCCCGATCAGCAAGATCAGCGGGAGGAGAACGTCTGCGGCGACGCGAACGACGCTCGATTCCGGGATCGACTCGACCGATTCCGGTCGGCCCCGCGGGGTGAGGTAGAAGTGAACGCCGAGGACGGCGACGGAGAAGACGAGGACTTCGAGAATCGTGTCGAACACTCGGACGTTCAGGTAGATCGCCGAGACCACGTTCCGAGCACCGGCGTCCTCGGCGACGTCGACCCACGTGGCGACGGAGAGGGCCGGATCGGCAGTGCCGGCGGTGGGTCCGCGGAACCCGAACCCGAGGAGGACGACGATGCAGAAGGCGATCGTCAGTCCGGTCCCGGTCAGAACGAGGGGGAGAGAGACGCGCCTCACGGGAAATACCTCCGGATCATCGTCTCGAGCTCGCCGGAGGAGCGCAGTGCGGCGAGAACGTCCGTCAGCCGCCGATGGAGGATCGCCCGAGACGGCGAGACAAGGAAGGTGTAGAAGAGCCCTTCGTCGTCCTTGTCGACTTCGTAGGCGTTCAGGTTGTAGCGAGAGAGGGCGAGAAGGCGGGCCAGATCGAGTTCGACGCCGACCGGATCGCCGCGGCGAACGGCGCCGATGACGTCGGAGAGGTCGCCGCGAAACGGGGCGACGTCGGCGGGGACAGGTCCGGTCGCTGGCCCGCGGACGCGGAATCGCGCCGTCGGCAGGTGCTCCGGTGTCTGGAGGAGTCCGGCGCCCGCCTCGCTGGAGGCGATTCCGCCGGCGGCGACGTCGGCCTCCCCGCGGAAGACGGCGAGTTCGACCTCCTCACGGGGGACGAATCGAACGACCAGATCGAGTCCGAGCGTCGTCGCAACGCGATCGAGGATCTCCCATTCGAGGCCGACGATCTCCTCGCCGACGCGTTCCAGCAGGCCGGGCACCTCGTTCGCGGCGACGGTCAATCTTCCGGTCTTCCGGATGGCGAGGACGTAGATGAAGGTCACCAGCGCGGCGCCGATCGCCGCCTCCGTGATCGCGACGTCGGGCGCGTGGGAGAGGAAGAAGACGGAGGCGAGGAGGAGGCTGAACACGCCCATCCCGATGATCGCGTAGAGGCGCCGTCGTTGTAGGAGGGCGAAGCCGGCGGTGATGGGGAGAAGGGCGAGGAGGACCAGGCGTGCGGTCACAAGGTTTCGTCCCCCTTTCCCTCGTGGCCACAGGTGAAGGCGCTCTTGGCGATGCTGTGTGTCGCGATCGGGTTCGTCAGGAGGAGCAGGAAGAGGAGCAGCAGAAGCGTTCCGTCGTGCGAATTCCATCCGCCACGAACGATCAGTGCAATCAGGATCAGCGCCGCTCCAACGTTGTCGGAGACGCCGGATGCTTGCAGTCGTGAGTAGATGTCACCGAAGCGGAGGATCCCCAGTGTCCCGATCAGGACGAAGGCGGCGCCGATTCCGCCGAGGATGAGAGGGATCATCGATTTCCTCCTCCACGTTCCATGAACCTTGCCAGGATCACGACGCCGAGAAAGCTGAGCGCGACGTAGACGACGGTGATATCCAGGAGAGGCGATCGATCGGCGACGACCGCCGTGATGGCGAGAACGACGACGACGCGGTTGGAGGCCGAGTTGTAGGCGAGAAGCCGATCCCAAGGCGTCGGACCGCGAACCATCCGCGTGAGGACGGCGGCGAGAGAGAGGAGGAGGAGCGCCTCAATGATCCGCATGCGCCCCCCTCGGGAAGATCGCGAGGACGCGGTCCTCGATCGCCTCCTTGGCGGAGCGCCAGTCGTCGCCTTCGTTTCGATCCTGCAGACGGTGGATGTAGACGATGTCGCCCTCGGCCAACAGCGAGATCGTCGAGGGGGTCAGGGTGATCGAGTTGAGAAGGACGAATCGACCGAGCGGATCGGTGACGCGAAGCGGGAGGGCCATCAGGCGGCCCTCCCCGCGTCCCGAGAGAATCAGCCACGAGGTGTAGACGGTCGAGGCGACGAGGCGCCAGAAGAGGACGGCGCCGTACGCGAGAAGTCGGTGTGGTCTTCGGAGCAACGCGCCGACGACCGGACCGGTGTGCGGGAAGATACGACGCTGCAGGACGACGACGACGATCGAGACGCCGACGCCGACGAGGGCGGACTGGACGTCGAGACTCTTGGCGAGCGCGACCCAGAGCAGAGTCAAGCCGACGACAGCGTAGATCATTCGCCCCTCCTCGATCCCGTCCCGCGTCGCCGCGGGACTAGATAGAGAATACCTCACTCCGCGACGCTGATCTCGATGTCGTCGAAGTAGGCGACGCAGGCCTCCGTCGAGCTCTCTTCGCCGAGGAGGATGAACCAGTCGCCTCCGGTCGTCAGGTCGATTGAGACCGGGCCGGTCTGAAGGAGGGTGCCGTCGATCGAAAGCTCGTACGAATCGTGGGTGTACACGATCGTGTACGTGTGCCAGCGGTAGATGCTCGGCTTGAACGCGATCGGATGTCCGACGCCCGGCCCGTACGATGTTGGCTCCACGACGTAGGCGCCGCCGCCGTCGCTGGTGAACTCGAAGTACGGAAGCGATCCGGCCACATCTGAGATGTCGCGGCGGCCGGGAGCGATGACGAACGTGTGGCCCCGCTGACTCTGGAGCGTCATCGCGCGACAGGTGAAGACCAACCGCTGGCCGACGCGAAGCGGGGGGAACTTGACGGGGGCGTATCGTCGATGCCAATTGTCGTTTCCGCTGTTCACGAGCAGGCAGTAGCCGGGACCGCCGGAGATGTGTTCGATCGTGCTCTCGTTCGCGTTGGCCCACGTCGGATCGAGCGGCCACCGCCCGAGCGCTGTCGGCCCGGCCGAGAAGTCCTCGCTGAACAGGCGCGTGCCGGCGCGGACGTAGACGATGATCTCTTCGGTCGCCTTGCTCGTTCGTCCCTCCGCGTCGGTGACGACGAGCTCGATCGTGTATCGGCCGGGAAGGTTGTAGGCGACCGTCACCCGTCGCCCCGATGCCGTCTCGCCGTTGCCGAGGCTCCAGGAGTACTCGACGATCGAGGCGCTGCCGACCGACGGACCGGCGTCGAGGAGGGTCGACTCGCCCGCGTAGAGAACGGGAGCCGCCACGTCGAATCGAGCGACCGGCGACGGCGTCAGCAGAGCACAGCCCGCGATCGCGACGAGGACGGCGATCGCGAGGGCGATGCGCGGAGTTCGTCGGTGCATTCTACCCCACCTCGATGAGCCGGTCTTTCGGGAAGGCGGTGATCACTTCGCAGGATCCGTCGTGAATGATGACGTCGTCCTCGATGCGCACCCCTCCGAGGTCGGGGATGTAGACGCCCGGCTCGATCGTGGCAGCCATTCCGACCTCCAGGGAGTCTTCGCTCTGCGGAGAGAGCCGGGGACATTCGTGAATCTCGAGTCCGATCCCGTGTCCGAGTCCGTGCCCGAAATGGGACTCGTGCCCGTTTGCGGAGATCAGCTTCCGCGCGACCGCATCGACGGCGACGCCCGTCTCGCCGGCCTTCGCCGCCTCGATGCCGGCCCGATTCGCACGCAGAACCAGCTCGTAGATCGACCTCGCCTCGTCACTCGGCGTTCCGACCGAAAAGGTCCGCGTGATATCCGAACGGTAACCGTGGACGCAGGCGCCGAAATCGAGCAGGAGTAGGTCGCCCGGACGGAGAGGAGCAGGTCGATGGAACGGGTTGTAGTGGTTGAGCGCCGTGTTCGATCCGGTTGAGACGTTCGGCTCGAACGCGACGTGCTCCGTCTGGGGGTTCTCACGGATCAGCCATTCGAGGCGAAGAGCGATCTCCGCTTCGGTCATCCCGACTCGAATCTCATCGACGAGTCGCGTGAGCGCCTCGTCGGCGATCTTTGCCGCCGTCTTCAGGTGCTCGATTTCGGATCGGTCCTTCTCTCGACGGAGCAAAGCGACCGGATCGACTCGCGAAACGAGCTCGGCGCCCGACGCATCGCGGATCATCTCGACCCAGCGGTGCGAGACCCGGTTCGATGCGAAGGCGACTCGGCGGAGTCCGAGGGAGTCGAGAGCCTCCGCGAGGCCTTTCGCCAGCCAGTTTCTCGTCTCCTCGATCCGAACGCCCTCGGTCTCTCGCTTCGCCTGCTCCGTGTATCGGGAATCGGTCAGAAGGACCGTCTCCTCCGCGGCGACGACGAGTGCACCCTCACCGGTGAAACCGGTGAGATAGCGGATCGACGCGCGATCGGAGTTCTCCAGGTTGTGGGCGACGAACCCTTCTTCTTCGAGAGATCCGAGGAGTCTGCTGCGACGGTCGGGGTAATTCGACATCGGCGGTTTCTCCTTCCTTGCCGGGCGTAAGCCGCCCCGCGTCTCGAGGACCGACGGACTTTCGCCGGAGACTATACGCGCGGGAATCGGCTTGTCAATGAAAAAACCGACCGCTATACTCCCGATCCATGTCGACCCTCTCGGAGTTCAAGGAGCGTTTCGCCGATCTGGAGCGCGACGTCGAGGATCGGCTCCCGCGACTCGACGACCGGACCTCCGTCGAGGCGTTCCGCGTCGAGTTCCTCGGTCGAAAGGGACGGATTGCCCGGCTGTTCAAGGCGCTCGGCGCGCTCGACGATGCGTCCCGGCGTGAGGCCGGAGGGATGTTGAACGATCTGAAGCAGCGGGCCGCCTCCGCCGTCGAGGAGCGGGAGGCCGAACTCGAGAAGGCGACGCTTGCGCGCCGGCTCGAGACCGAGTCCGTCGACATGACGCTTCCGGGCGTCCACCAGCCTCTCGGGCGTGTCCATCCGCTGACCGGCGTCCAGCACGAGATCGAGTCGATCTTCATGCGGATGGGGTTTGACGTGGCGACCGGCCCGGAGATCGAGACCGAGTACTACAACTTCGAGGCGTTGAACATCGCCGAAGAACACCCGGCTCGCGCCGATTGGGACACGTTCTACGTCGGGGACGACACGCTCCTTCGCCCACACACATCGCCCGTCCAGATCCGTGTGATGGAGAGGACGCCTCCTCCCGTGCGGGTGATCTGTCCGGGCCGCTGCTACAGGCGCGACGCCCAGGACGCGACGCACTCTCCGGTCTTTCATCAGGTCGAGCTCCTATGGATCGAGGAGGGCCTCACCCTCGCCAACTTGAAGCACATTCTCGAGCTGTTCACGCGCGAGTTCTTCGGCGAGGGATACGAGATGCGGTTCTCGGGAGACTTCTTTCCGTTCACCGAGCCGTCCGTCCAGGTGCACATCCGCGCGTCGGGGGCCGAGGACTGGTTGGAGATCATGGGAGCGGGGATGGTCGATCCGGCGGTCCTGACCGCCGTCGGCTACGATCCCGAAGAGGTGTCCGGATTTGCGTTCGGGCTCGGAATCGAGCGAATGGCGATGCTCAAGTACGCAATCCCGGACATCCGAACCTTCCTCAACAACGACCTTCGGTTTCTCAAGCAGTTCTAGAGTTCCGTTCGGCCGGCGGCTCTCAGTCGCCCACGGATAATTCGTTCACGCGTTTCAGCAACAGCGACGCGTTCTGGCCGCCGAATCCGAACGAGTTCGACAGCGCGACGCGGATCGGAAGAGAGACCGACTTGGGGGTATAGTCGAGGTCGCAGTCTGGATCGGGATGTTCGTAGTTCAGCGTCGCTGGGATGAACCCGTACTCCATCGACAGGACCGTTGCGATCGTCTCGACGCCGCCGGCGGCACCGAGGAGATGGCCGATCTGCGATTTGGTCGAGCTGACCTTCACCCGATCGGCGGCCGGGCCCAGCGCCGCCCGAATCGCTCGCGTTTCCGCCGGGTCGTTGAGCGGTGTCGAGGTTCCGTGAGCGTTGATGTAGTCGATCGCGTTCGGTTCGACGTTCGCTTGCTCGATCGCCAGCTCGATCGCCCGGCGCTGGCCGCTGCCGTCCTCGGCCGGTGCTGTAATGTGTGACGCATCGGCGGACATCCCGAATCCGGCCAAGTCGGCAAAGATCCGTGCGCCGCGTGCCGTCGCGTGGTCCTCCGCCTCGAGGACGACGAACCCGGCTCCTTCCGCCATGACGAATCCGTCTCGATCGAGATCGAACGGGCGGGACGCGCGCTCCGGTTCGTCGTTGCGCTTCGAAATGGCTCCCATCCGAGCGAAACCGGCGAAGGTGATTCGCAACAGGACTGCCTCGGCGCCGCCGGCCACAATGCAGTCCGCCCTTTCGGCACGGATCAGGTCGGCGGCGACTCCGATCGCGTGGGCCGAGCTGGCGCAGGCGGAGACGACTGCGAAGTTGGCGCCGCGGAACCCGTGGGCGATCGAGATCTCGCCGGCGAGGGCGTTCGGCATCATGCGGGGGACGAAGAACGGACTGATGCGGCGCGGGCCCTTCTCATTGAGGATGAGGAAGTTCTCTTCGAAGGTGAGCAGTCCTCCGATCCCGGTTCCGGCGATGACGCCGACGCGGTCGCGATCGATCCGGGCCGGATCGAGGTCCGCATCCTCGATGGCGAGCCGTGCGGCGGCGAGACCGAATTGCGTCGATCGGTCGAGTCGCCGGGCCTTCTTCGGTTCGATGTAGTCCTCGGGGACGAAGTCGACGAGGGGGGCTCCGATCTTGACGTCGATCCCCTCGAGATCGATCAAATCGTCGACGCGTCGTACGCCGCTTCGCGCCTCGCAGAGGCCTCTCCAGAAGGCGTCCTTTCCGGATCCGATCGACGTCACTGGGCCGAGCCCGGTGATCACGACACGCCTAGCCATAGGTTTCCTTTACCCGTCGGAGGACGTCGATCCGCTCCCGGGCGGCCTCACTCTGCGGTGCGCCGTCGGGCTCTTCGAGATCGATCTCCTCGAGGGCGACGGCGTCTTCGACGAGCACCGTGACGATCGCTCCTCCGGAGACGCGGAGGCTTCCGCCGAAGCAGGCGAAGACACGCTCCCCTTCCGAGGTTTTGACGCGAAGCGGACCGGGTTGGATCGCAGCGAGGAGAGGAGCATGATCGTCCATCACCGCGAACTCCCCGCGAGAACTCCGGGCGACGACCATCGTCGCCGCACCTTCGTAGAACGTGCGATCGGGAGAACGGACTTGGCACTGCATAGCCACCTCCGAACGGGGAAGACTATAGGGAGCCGTTCGACCGGTCTCAAGAGGCCGTGACCGGTTCCCCGGCGCGGCTCTAGTCCTCGGCGCCGTTGAGAATGTCGATCGACCGACTCGCACCGATCCGGCTTGCGCCCGCTTCGATCATCGCGATCGCCGTTTCGTAGTCTCGGATTCCGCCGGCCGCCTTGACGCCCATTTCGTCCCCGACCGTCTCCCGCAAGAGAGCGACGTCGTGCGCGGTTGCGCCGCTCGGGCCGAAGCCGGTCGACGTCTTCACGAAGTCGGCGCCCGCCTCCTTCGCCACGCGAGTCCCGGCGATCTTCTCCTCGTCGGTCAAGCGGGAGGTTTCGAGAATCACCTTGACCTGAACCGGGCGGGACGCGGATTTCGCCGCGTCGCAGACCGCACGGATGTCGGCCCGGACCGCATCGTGGTCTCCTTCCTTCAACGAAGGCACGTTGATGACCATATCGAGCTCGTCGGCGCCGTCGTCGATCGCGGTGCGCGCTTCGAACGCCTTCACTTCGGTCGTCGTCATTCCGTGGGGAAAGCCGATGACGACGCAGACCTTGACCGACGTCCCGTGTAGTTCTCCGGCGACGAGACGAGCGTGGCATCCGTCGACGCAGGCGGACGCCGTGTTCAGCTCGATCGCCTCTCGGCAGATCCGCCGGACGGCGTCGCGCGTCGCCGTCGGTCCGAGGATGGTGTGATCGATCATTCGGGCCAACTCGTTTCGCTGCATGGCTCCTCCGTTCGCTCGAACGTTTCGCTACGAGCGGCCGAGAACGACTCCTCGATCCTCTCGTTCGAACAGGTGAAAGCTTCGTCCTCCCTCGTGAACGAAACCAACGATCGTGTATCCGCCGGAGAATAGCAACTCGAACGCCTCACGCGTCGACACGCGCCACGCGAGGGCGGTCGCCTCGTCTTCGGCGCGCAAGCGGTCGATGTCTTCGGGGATTTCGACCAAGACGAAGCGATCGGTCGGGCCGGATCGGAGTTCGCCCGGCTTCCGGTGGCCGGCCGACTGGGCACGCGTTCGGGTCAGTACCTGCATCCGATCGAGACCGACCTCGAGGTGCGACGGGGGGCCGCCGTCATCGAGGATCGACGTGACTCGGGGTGCGTTGATCCACCACTCGACGCGGAGGCGATCGGTCGCAAGGCGTTCGTTCTGTCGGTCGCGAAGCGGGCCGAGGGCGTTTCGAATGTGGGCCGGCGCGATGGCGCCGAGCCGATTGAATGCGATGTGCGCCGCCGCGCTCTGAAGCGGATCGGCCCACCAGAAGACGAGCTCGACGCCCGCGGCGCGACACGCGGCACGCTCTGCGGCACGCAGGGATTGCGCGGCTCCCCGGTTGCGCGATCCTGGGGCGACGCCGAGGAAGACGCTGAATCGAGCCGTGAACCCGTCCGCTTCTGCGACAAGATCGACGAGCGCCCCCTGCAGTGTCCGCCGGGATCCCTCCGCCTCCCACGCGCCGAGGAGGAGGCCTCCGGACCGCCGGATGGCGGCGAGGGTCGGAACGGTCAGGATCGAGCGAACTCCGGCTCCGAGGAGCTGCTCTTGGAGCCTCTCGCAGAGGAGAAGGTCATCGAGGGATTCGAGCCGGCTAGCTCCGATACTCATTGGCGCGATCGACGTTCTGCCGTCGTTTGTCCGCGTACATCCGCCGGTCGACCTCCTCGAGGATCGACTCGAGGGATCTCGTCTCGTGAGGGCGGCGCGTGTACAGGCCGATCGATAGACCGATCTCGACCGCGTCGATTCCCGTCCTGCGTGGAACGCCCGCCACCGTGGCTCGCAGACGGTCGGCGATCTGCGAGGCTTCCCTGTCGGTCTCGGGCATGAAGACGAGGAACTCATCACCGCCGTATCGGATGACACGATCGGCGGAACGGACGCTTTCGCGGAGGCAGATTGCGACCTCCTTCAATACCTCGTCCCCCTTCAGGTGTCCGAATCGGTTGTTGATCGCTCGAAACCCATCGACGTCGATCATCATCAAGGTGAGCGGATGCTCGTAGCGATCGCTTCGGCTCAGTTCGGGGGCGATCAGCGAATTGAAGTAGTGGCGATTGTAGAGCCCGGTGAGCGGATCGCGGACGGCCTGATCGCGGAGGCTCGCTTGAGAAGACAGGTTGGAGAGCGCGGTGGCCAGGTGATTCGCGACGACTTCGAGGAGTTGACGGTCCTCATCGTCGAAGAAGCCGACGGCTCGACTCTCGAGATTGAGAACGCCGTAGAGACGGTCGGTGACGAGGACGGGAACGGCAAGCTCGGATCGCGATCCCGGATGGGACTGGTGAAACCGCGGATCGCTCGAGACGTCTTCGATCAAGGCGCCGCGCCGGTTTCGCGCGACCCAGCCGATCACCCCGGTCCCCGGCGGCAGGATGAAGCCGCGCTCGAGCCCGACCTTCGCGTGGGATCCACGCAGATCGGCGAGGGTGAGATTGCCCCGATCGTCGAACAGGAAGAACTCGCTCACCTCGTCGGGGAACTGGTCGACGAGGAAGTCGAGGGTGTTGGCGACGACCTGCTCGACCGCCGTCGCGGACGCGATGCGCTGGCCGAACGAGTAGATCCGTTCCAGGGTCTCGCGGCGTCGCTGGGCGGAAACGGCGACCGAAAGCTGGCTCGCCAGAGCCGAGAGCACCTCGAGGTCGTCGTTCCCGAAGGCCGCCAGACGTTGGCTCTCGACGCAGATGACGCCGAGCGGGCACTTCCGATCCGGGATCGGAATCGCGATCGCCGAACGAATCGAGCTGCGCATGCCGTTGTACCGCTCGTCCCGTAGGCCGTCGGGGACGATCACCGGTTCGTCGTACTTGAGCGCCCACCGCGTAATCCCGGGGCCTTCAATCGGCCGGCGGAGTCCCTTCGTGCTCAACTCCTCGGGCGGGAAGAGGGGTTTGGTCGACATCCCGAGCTTGACGAGTTCCGAGCCCTCGACGATCCAGATCGCGCAGTAGTCGTAGTCCATGTCGTCGCGGACCCGGCGGGTGGCGAGGTCGCAGAGCGTCTCGATCGAGTCGGCTTCGGAGAGCTCGCTTCCGAATCCCCAGAGCCCGTGGAGTCTGTCTTTCTGCTGGCGAAGCTGATTCAGCTTGTGAGCGCGCTCGACGGCGAGAGCAGCGAAATTGGCGAGCGACGCGACCGGTTCGATCGAGGCGATCGTCGGAACGCTCCCGTCGATCGGGTCATCGACCGAGATCGAGCCGATGATTCCACTCTCTCCCCGAAGCGGGATGAACAGGAAATCGTCGACGTGCCATCCTTCGACCGAGATCGTTCCCTGGATTCCCCAGTCGGCCGTCCATGGGGCCTTGGTGTGAGGGACGTAGTAGGCCGGTCCGAGCCGGAATTCGTCGCGGAAGACCGACTGGCGCTGATCGATCGTCATCGGATCCTGCGCTCGGAGGGCGGCGTCCTCCTCCGGGTCGAGCCCGGAGGAGAGGATCTTGTAGACGTCGCCGTCAAACGGAACGGGGATCGACAGGTCGTACAGCGAGAGGACAGCACGACGGAACCCGCTGTACTGGGTGATCGTGTCGAGGACAAGCTGAAGGATGCGATCGATGTCACGCTCGGCGAGGATGATCTCGGCCAGTTCGAGGATCGCTCGGTGGATGCGGGTCAGGCGGATCTCCTGCGTGATGTCCCGGATTGTCCCTTCCAGCCTGACGCCGTCGGCTGAGTCAATCGGACGCGACTGAACCTCGCCAACGTAGGTGGCGCCCGACTTCCCGACGAAGCGGTAGATCGAAGGTCGTTCGTCGCCTCGATTCCTCCGGGAGATGGCGTTGTCGAGTCGCTTGCGGTCTTCCTCCGCGACGAGTTCGACGGCCGGCCGGCCGATCAATTCCTCACGTGAGAAGCCGGAGAGCTCCTCCAGGAAGTCGTTGATGTACATCACGATTCCGTCCTGCAGTTCGAAGACGCCGATCGGTGCGTTGTCGACCAGTTGCCGGAATCTTCGCTGCAGCGCGGGCGCTTCGGACTGCAGGCGGCGGCGTTCGATTGCGCGGGCGATCAGGCTCTCGAGAACGCCGGCCCCGGCCGAGCGTGGAACCCAGCACGAGGCCCCGGAGGCGAGGAGGGCGCAGGCGGCCTTCGCGTCGGTCCGATCGACAACGGCGATCATCTCCACTCCGTCCACGCTCGCTCGTGCGGCGGCCTCGGCGAGGTGGCACGGCTCGTGTCCGTCCGCCTGAAGGAGGACCACGTCGACGTTCGCGGCATCGAGACCGGAAAGACCCTCCGGACGAGCGGCGACGAGCTCGTATCCGGCGGACGCGATCCGGTCGACGAGAGCACGGTCGGGCTCCTCGGCATCGTGCACGAGAAGAACGTGCGGCGCTTCCGCGCCTCTGTCACTCATCGGAGCTCACGTTCCGATCACCTGTCGGATCTCCTCGTCGTCGTTCGTCCAGCCGCGGGCGACCTGGACGATCAGGTCGAGGTAGACGCGGCCTCCGAGGAGTCTCTCGATTCGGGTTCGCGCGTCCGTCCCGATCCGTTTGACCCGCCGGCCGGCCTTTCCGACAAGAATCCCTTTCTGCGAATCGCGAGCGACGAGAATCTCGGCTCGCACCTCCCACAGCCCGCTCTCCGTCTCGTGGAGCCACTTGACCCGAACAGCGGTCGAGTACGGGATTTCCTGGAATGTATGCCGAAAGACTTGCTCGCGGATGATCTCCTCGATGAGGAACTCCAACGGACGGTCGCACTTCACGTCGGCCGGGAACAGAGGCTCGCCGGGCGGGAGATGGCGGGTGATCGTCGAGACGACGTCGTCGAGCCCGTCTCTGCGAACCGCCGAGATCGGGATCAGCTCGGCGAACCGACCGGTCGCTTCATAGGCGATCAGTGTCTCCTCGAGCGCGTTCCCCTTGGCCAGGTCGATCTTGTTGACCAAGAGGATGATCGGGACGTCGGGCGCATCGAGACGCTCGAGCGCGCGGCGGTCGAATGGAATGACCTCGCCCCAGGGTTCGATCATGTACAGGAGGACGTCGATTCCGCGGAGACCGCGGTACGCTTCGCGGACGAGACGACGACTGAGCTTGTTCGTCGGCTTGTGCAGCCCCGGGGTGTCCACGAAGACGATCTGCGCCCGATCGGTCGTCAGGACACATCGGATCCGATGGCGCGTCGATTGCGGCTTCTCCGAGGAGATGAGGAGCTTCTCCCCGAGAATGGCGTTCAGAAAGGTCGATTTGCCGACGTTTGTCTGCCCGAGCACTCCAACGAACCCGGACCTGAACACCCCCGTCGCCTCGTTCGAAGTCTCGGCGGATGGCGACTGCCGGGCCTCAGGTTGCAGGTCAAGTTGCGCCTCGGCCGCTTCTTTGCTGCTGCCCATGATGTGGATTCAGATCCTGGGCAGTGAGTATACATGGCGAAAACCTCGTTGTAAAGCGAACCTCAGGCATCTATACTTCGCTTGGGGAGCGTTCATGATCACTCGGATCACCAACATCGGCCAACTCGTGACGCCGGAAGGTCGGGGGGCCGCGTTCGGCGCCGGAATGTCCGATCTGCGGGTTCGCGAGGGCGCCGAGGTCGTCATCCAAGACGGCCGGATCGAATCGATCGGCCCGTCGGGAGGGCGCGGCGACGTGACGCAAACGATCGACGCCGGCGGTCGAGTCGTTCTTCCGGGCCTGATCGATCCGCACCGGCACTTCGGCGCGCCTCCAACGTCGACCGAGGGTCGCTTGCCCCCCGTTTCGCCCGTTTCGAACGCGACCGACGCGAACTCGGTTGAGAAGAGGCTCCTTCGAGGGTTCCGTCGTGCTGCGTTGTCGGGGACATCGATGATCGAGATCAAGTGCGGGGCGGGCGAGGAAGCGACCGGCGAGGTCGAAAACCTCGCCCGCGCGCAGCAGGCCGCGAGGTCGTCGGCGTTGCGCGTCGCGGCGACGCTCTTTGCCGATTGCGGGTCCGCCACGAAGACCGAGTGGAGCCGGGACGATCGAATCTCGGCGATGATCAGCGAGCTGATTCCGGCGGCCCGCCGACGACGACTGGCGCGATTCTGTGACGTGGCCTGCGGCGACGGCGCGTACACGACGCGCGAAGCGCAGGCGATCCTGCGAGCGGCGCGCGGGGCCGGCTTGACGCCGAAGGTTCACGCCGTCGGCTCGGAGTCCGAGGCGGCCGCCCTCCTCGGAGAGAAGCTCGGGGCGGCGTCGGTCGATCACCTGACGGCGCATTCTCCGAGGGCGTCGGCGGCCCTTCGACGGAGCGGTGTCGTCTGCGTGCTCCTTCCTGGAGCAGACCTCCTGTTCGATCGGCCGGCCCCGGATGCCCGACGGATGATCGATGACGGAATGGCGGTCGCCCTTGGAACCGACTTCAGTTTCCTCAAGGCCGGCGTCGAGTCGACGTGGATCGCCCTGTCGCTCGGCCTCGCCAGGATGGGGATGACGCTCGAAGAGGGGATCATCGCCTGCACGTTGAACGCCGCCGCCGCCCTCGAAGCGGCCGACGAAGCGGGATCGATCGAGCCGGGGAAGCTTGGCGATCTTGTGATCCTCGACGTCGACGATTACCGCGAGATCCCCGGGAGCATCGGCGGAAATCCAGTATGGATGGCGCTCATCGGCGGGCGTCCGGTGCCCTCGCTGTGACGCGCGTCCTGTCGTTCGCCAAGGTCAATCTCTCGTTGGCCGTCCTCGGTCGGCGGCCCGACGGATATCACGAGATCGATTCGATCGTGCAGACGATCGATTTGGCCGACGAGATCGGGATCGAGATCGGGGGAACGCGGATTCGAGTCGACAACGACCTGACCGGTCTGACCGGCCGCGACCTCGCCGAGGTGGCGGCGGAGCGGATCCTCCACGCGAAGGGGGCGACGATCGGCCTTCGGATCGAGGTGAAGAAGAGGATCCCGGCCGGGGCGGGACTCGGCGGAGGATCGTCGGACGCGGGGACGGTGCTCGCCGTCGTCGATCGTCTCGTCCCACCGCGGCTTCCGGAGGGCACCCTACACGAGCTTGCGTCGGAGATCGGCTCCGACGTTCCGATCTTCCTTCGTGGCGGCCGGCTGCGGGTGACCGGGCGCGGCGAGCGGATCGCGCCGGCCGGCCAGCCGGTGACCGGATCGTTGGTGTTGCTGATTCCACCGATTCACTGCGAGACGGCCGAGGTGTATCGACGCTGGAGCGGCTCGTCGGGCGAGCCGGTTCGGGGTCCCGGCGAGAACGATCTGCTCGGCCCGGCTCTGTCGGCCTATCCGGCCCTGGGGCGATACCATGACGCCGTTCGAGCGGTCGGCGGGGTCCACGCCGGGATGAGCGGGAGCGGGTCGTCGTTCTACGCTGCGTTCCCGGGTCGAGCCGAGGCGGAAGGGGCGGCGGCGGCGCTTCGGGAGCGATTCCCCGAAGCGGAGGTCTTCGTCTGCAGGTCGACGGAGGCGGGGCACAGGATCGTCGAAGGAGAAGGAGATGGATAGGTGAAGATCGCAATCGATGGGCCGGCCGGATCGGGAAAGACGTCGCTCGGGCGCGCGTTGGCCGAGCGGTTCTGCTGCCGGTTCGTGGAGACCGGGAAGATGTACAGAGCCGTCGGACTCGGCTTCAAGCGAGGGCTGAATCTCGACCAGATCGATCTCGACGTGACCGCGTCGGGTCGGATTCTCCTGAACGGCGAAGACGTCACCGAGCTGTTGCACACGCCGGAGATCGATCAAGCGGCATCGGAGGTCGGGACGATCCGCGAAGTTCGAGAGCGCCTCGTCGCGCTCCAACGGAAGATCGCTCGGGGGATCGACGTCGTGATGGAGGGACGTGACATCGGAACGGTCGTCCTTCCGGATGCGGACGTGAAGATCTTTCTGGCCGCGAGTCCGGAAGAGCGAGCGCGACGGCGTGCCGCGCAGCAGGGCGAAACCGATCTGCGCCGGACGTTGAGCGAGATCGTCATCCGAGACGAGCGGGACACTTCGAGAGCGATCGGACCCTTGAACGCCGCTTCCGATGCCACTATAATCGGCACCGATCGAAAGCCCCTCGCAGAGGTCATTTCCGAGGCAATACACGTGGTCAAGGAGCGATTGCAAGGGCGTTGTTCCGGGGACTCAGGAGCGGACTGAGAAACGGCATGTACTCGACCACAACGTGGCTGTTGTACGTTGTGTTGAAGCTTCTCTTTCGTCTTCGCGTGGTCGGCCGGGAGAACGTGAAACCGGATGGGTCCTACGTCGTTGTCGCTCGCCATCGGAGTTACTGGGACGCTCCGTTCATGGCCGTCGCACTCGGCGCCAGGAATCGGATCCAGTTCATCGCGCGGCGGGGCCTCATGAAGGGGAACCCGATTCTCCGATTCCTGATCAGGGGGTTCTCGACCATCATCGACCGAGACAATTTTGCGAAGTCCGATTTTCGACGACTGCAACAGGCGTTCGAGCGCGAGCGCCTGATCGGTCTGTTCCCCGAAGGAACCACAAAGAAACGCGTCGACGCGAAGACGGGCGCCTTCCGCTTCGCGGAGATGACGAAGAAGGAGATACTCCCGGTGAACATCAAGGCGGACGGTCCGTACCCACCGGAGTGCCCCTTGCGCTATCCGAGGGTGATCGTTTCGATCGGGAAGCCGTTTCCGGTTGCGGATCTCGAGGGAGACGGCCCGAGCGGCGACGGACGCGTCGCTCGACACCGTCGGATGAGCGAGCGGCTGATGGAGCGAGTTGATACGGCATGAGGAATGAGGGAGGATAACGCCCGAAGCTCGTGCCCTGGGCCCGAACCACGCTATAGCGGGGAGGAAGACGACAAGTGATGGCAGTCGAGCATGGATAGTAGAATCAAGATGGAAGACGCTTTCTCGGAAAGCGACGTCAAGACGTACAGCCGCGGAGACACGATCTCCGGGACGGTCCTTCAGGTCAACGACAGCGAGATCCTCGTCGACATCGGCTACAAATCCGAAGGGATCCTGCCGGTCGCCGAACTTTCGCCGTTCCGCGAGGACGGCGAGATCAAGGAAGGCGAGGAGATCGAAGTTCTCGTCACGTACATCGACGAGGAGAAGGGGACCGTCTACGCGTCCGAGAAGCAAGCGGTATACGAGAAGCGGATCGACGTCCTCGAAGTGGCGCATCGGAACGGCGAGGTCGTCGAAGGAGAGATCACCAACGAGGTTCGCGGCGCCGGGTATCACGTCAACCTCGATGGGATTCGCGCGTTTCTGCCCGGTTCACACCTCGGTGGAGACCTTCCGAGTGCGATCGACGAGCTTCGAGGCAAGCGGGTCAAATTCAAGATCCTCGAACTGTCCCGACGAGACAAGAACCTGGTCGTCTCGCACAAGGTCTACGTCAAGGAGCAGGAGCGAGAGCGGCGGATGGCCTTGTTCGACTCGTTGGAGAAGGGCCAGGAGATCGAGGGGACGGTTCGCAGCATCGTAGACTTTGGCCTGTTCGTCGACATCGGCGGCTTCGAGGGCTTGGTTCATCGTTCGGAGATCGCGTGGAAGGATCTCCCTGTTCCGCCGGCAGAATACAAGGCCGGCACGACGGTGAACGTCAAGGTCATCGACTTCGACAAGGAGAAGGGGAAGGTCTCGCTCTCGATCAAGCGCCTTCGCCCGAATCCTTGGGACGGGATTTCGGAACGCTATCCGGTCGGCACGCAAGTGACCGGAGCGGTGGTCAGCGTCACCGATTTCGGCGCGTTCGTCGAACTCGAGCAGGACGTGGAAGGGCTCGTTCACGTTTCCGAACTCTCGTGGGGGCACCCTGAGAATCCGAAGGACGTCGTCACGGAGGGCGACGAGGTGACGGTCGTCATTCTCGGTTGCGACGAGGATGCGCACCGGATCAGCCTGTCGCTCCGCCGGACGCAGCGGGACCCCTGGGAGGACGTCGAGAGCAAGTACCCGCGGGGCCAGGTCGTCGCCGGAACGGTCACCAAGATCACCGACTTCGGCGCGTTCGTGAAACTGGAGGACGGCGTCGAAGGCCTCGTTCACGTCTCTGAGCTCGATTGGGGACACGTGAATCATCCACGGGACGTTCTCAACGAGGACGACCAAGTCGAGGTGAAGGTGCTGAGCGCCGATCCGACCGAGCGCCGCATCTCGCTGTCGATTCGCGAGATGAAGGACAATCCGTGGCGACGTTTCGTCGACGAGTTCTCGATCGACCAGGTGATCGAAGGGGAGATCACCGAGATCAAGGACTTCGGTGCGTTCATGAAGATCACCGACGACGTCGACGGACTGATTCATGTCTCGGAGATCAGCGAAGAGCGGATCGGAACGCCGTCCGATGTTCTCGCCGTCGGTCAGAAGGTCCAGGCCAAGATCATCGGGATCAACGAAGAGAAACGACAGGTCAGGCTGAGCATGCGGAACCTCTTCGGCCCGCCGGAGATTCCGGTCGCACGCCCCGAGGATGCGACGCGGGGCGATCGCGATCGTGAGGGAAGCGGGCGCGGCCGCGGGAGTTCGCGGCGGAAGGACCGAAGTCGTGGCGGGCGCGATCGGGTCGATCGACGATTCCTCGACGACGGCGGCCATGAAGCGCTCAGCATGCGGGATCTCCTCGGAGACACCGCGGAACTGGACGATGAGGGGCAGGCGTAGACGCGCACGCATCGACTACGACAGAAGGAGGCAAAAGGATGAACAAGGGCGAATTCATCGACCGGCTGGCGGATCGGACGAATCAGACGAAGAAGGAGGCTCGGAACCTCCTCGACGGCGTTCTCGACCTGGTCCAGGAGACACTGCTCCAGGGTGAGGACGTCAAGCTCGTCGGATTCGGGAAGTTCGCGGTTCGCGGCAGGAAGGCCTCGAGCCGCATCAATCCGCAGACGAAGCGACCGATCCAAGTGGCCGCGAAGGTCGTCCCGCTGTTCAAGCCGGGCAAAGAGCTGAAGCGCCAGGTCGAGAAGACGCTCAAGGTGACGCCGAAGGGAGTCGCCAAGAAGTAGTCCGACAACGCCTCTGCAGTTGAACTGGTTTTCGACGGAGCGGCCGGCTTACCTGTCGGCCGCTCCGTCTCGTTGTCGGACGATCCGAGCGCGCTCGGCGACGACGATCGATCGGAGTTCATCGACCGCTCGATCGATGTCGTCGTTGACGACGAAGTAGTCGAACGATCCGAGTTCCTTCATCTCCTCGGCGGCGACCGCGACGCGCTCGGAGATCTTCTCTTCGCTCTCCGTCCCGCGAGCGCGAAGGCGCTCGGCGAGCCGATCGAGGGTCGACGGAGCGAGGAAGACGTAGACGATCGGGTGGCGGTTGAGGCCGACGGTGCGAAGCGACCTCGCGCCCTCGACTTCGACGTTCAGGATCACGTCGGTGCCGCGCCGGAAGCTCTCCTCGAGCTGCGCTCGCGACGTCCCATATCGGGCGCCGGAATAGACGACGTGTTCGACGAAGGCGTGTTGCTGAACGAGGCGCTGGAATTCGCTCTCGGAAATGAAGACGTAGTCGGCACCGGCGACCTCACCCTCCCGCTTCGGCCGCGTCGTGTGCGAGACGGAGAATGCCAGGGCGGGAACGCTCTCCATCACCCGCCTGATCACGGAGGTCTTCCCCGCGCCGGACGGACCGGTGACGACGAACGCGATCCCGAAGCCGGCGCCCCGCCGACCCGGGCGGCGAGGTTCACTCGACATTCTGGACCTGCTCTCGGAACTGCTCGACACACAGCTTCATGTCGATCACCGTGGAACTGACTTCAGTATCTCTCGCCTTCGACCCGAGCGTGTTCACCTCCCGGAGGAGTTCCTGGCTGATGAAGTCGAGTTCCTTCCCGATCGGGCCGTCGCTCTCGAGGAGCGCCGTTGCCCGCTCGATGTGACTGCCGAGGCGGACGAGTTCCTCCTGAACGTCGTATCGATCGGAGAGCAGGACGAGCTCAGCCTCGAGGCGATCCGGATCGACGCTCACGTCGAGGTCGGCGACCCGTTCGTTCAGCCGTTCTCGGAGTCCGGCCGTGATCTCCGGCAGCCGGCGGCTGACGACCTCGGTGTGCTCGGCCAGCTCGTCGAGGAGCCGCTCCAGCTCGTCGGCGAGGGTCGCGCCCTCGGCGCGGCGGGAGAGCGTCGTCTGCGCGAGGGCTTCGTCGAGCGCCTCCTCGACGGCCGGCCAGACCTCCTCGTCCGCTTCGTCGATCGGCTGGAGGGCGCCGATGCGGATCAGGTCCTCGAGCGAAGGAGGAGCAGAGAGCGACAACTCGTCGGCGAGCGCCCGGAGCTCCGCGTGAGCGACGCGGGCCGCCTGATGGTCGAACAGCTGTACGTTCTCTTCGGAGCCGTCCCGTTGGAGCTTGAGCCAAACGCCGATCTCACCGCGTTGAAACGCCCCCTTGGCGCGCTCCTCGATCTGCGATTGGAGGCGGGGCCGATCGCCGATCGAACGCGTGCGCACCGAGAGGAAGCGGTGGTTCCACGTGCGGATCGTCACCTCGGCGCGCCAGCCGCCGGAGCACGCGCTCCCCGCTCCGAAACCGGTCATGCTCTTAACCATCTTCCCTCCTGAACAACGAGACGGCAGCGTAGCCGACGACGGCCGCCCGATCGCCGGTCGTGTCCCCCGACGTGGAGTAGTCGATCAACTTGGCGTCGGTCAGGCCCAGCTTCCGCGAGGCGGCGATCAGCGCAGAAATCGCGCCGGCGCCGCAAATCGACAGCCGTTCCTCGATGCAGAGCGAGAGGAAGCGCGAACCGTCGAGGGCGAGGATCGGATCGAGCGCGCGACGATCGAGCGCTCGCGCCGTCTCATCCGACTCGTAGTGTGTGAAGTCGCTGCTCGCCACGATCAGCGGCGACTGATGATCGGCGAGGGCGTCGGCGATTCTCGATCCGGCCTCGGCGAGACGGTCGTGGGGCGCCGGCTGGACGCAGATCGGAACGATCGGGACTGCATTTCCCCACAGGAACTGCAGAAACGGAAGCTGAACCTCGATCGAATGCTCACGGACGAAGGCCGTCCGATCGACGGACAGCCCGGAATCTCGGAGCGCCTCGACGACGTCCCTCGCGACCGGAAGCTCGCCGAGCGGCGTTCGCCAGGCGGCGTGATCGTCGAGCGACAGCGCGTCGCCGAATCCGGTGTGGTTCGCACCGAGCAGAACGGCGATGTCGGGCCGGCCGACCGCCGCGACGGCGCGATAGCCGGCGGCCGCGGTCGATCCCGAATACAGGTATCCGGCGTGTGGGGCGATCAGCCCGAACGGGCCCGGGAGGCGCGACGTCGGCCGGTCGAGCTCCGCGCCCAACAGGACGGAGAGCGCAGCCGACAGATCGTCGCGTGTGCCCGGGTAGAACGCGCCGGCGACGATCGGCTGTCGAATCGCTTCGTCCATATTGTCGGGATTGTATCGGCCTTCCCGTGGAAGGCCAACCGAATCTTGACTGCCTTTCACGACTTCCGTACCATTCCTCCGACCTCTGGGAGATCGTCTAATGGCAGGACGACAGGCTCTGGCCCTGTTAGTGGGGGTTCGAATCCTCCTCTCCCAACCACAGACCCGAGGGGCGAAGATGCTCCTCGGGTCTGTGGTTGGGAATGCGGGGTGAGCACCCCCAAGACAAGGATAGGAGTTTGCCAAAGGCAAACTCCCAAGCCGCTGGAGAACCGAAGAACGGCTCCAGCGGCCATCCTCCCTCTCCCAACCAGAGGCCCCAGGAACCGACGCGTTTCTGGGGCCTCTGGTTTGAGTGTGGGGTGAGAAGCCTCAAGTGTAGGATGGAGTTCCCGAAGTGAACTCCCCAAGCCGCTGGAGAGCGGAAGAATCGCTCCAGCGGCCATCCTCCCTCTCCCCTGAATCGGTGAGAACGCCACGATGAACCGAGACGAGGTCTTCCGAAGGAAGATTCGCACGTACCCGCAGGGTACGCGTTCACAGGAAGTGAACTCCCAAGCCGCTGGAGAAACGAGGAGCCGCTCCAGCGGCCAATCCTCACTCTCCCAATGGGTGGTGAGAACCCCGATGTCAAGGACAGGAGTTCGCCTCGGCAAACTCCCAAGCCGCTGACAGTGAAGGCACCGGTCAGCAGCCATCCTCCTCTCCCAGGCAACTAAAGTCCCAAGAACCTGTAGCGTCGTCGATTCTCCAACCTGCTCGACCATGAGGTCGAGCAGGCCTTGTCCTCCGACGTTTCGCTCTAGGCCGATGTAGCATCGTATCTTGTCTACGACGTTTGAGTTCGAAAAGCTCCCGCTCCAGCGGGTCTTCCAGAAGATCCAACTCGACTCGGAAACGCTC
>CAZUIM010000017.1:32983-54997 GCA_964620325.1 uncultured Thermotogae bacterium | reverse complement strand
GCCGATCCATGGGTTTGCGCGTTGACGTGAACGGGATGCGGCGGCCGCCGTCTCAGAAGTTTGCCCACCGGCGGTGAACAGGATGCGGCGGCCGCCGATCAGCGAGCCTGTTTGTCGGCGTACATCCGCGCGTCGGCCTCCGCCAGCGCCTCTTCGATCGGGCGGTTGGCATTCGGATGCCAGAAGATACTTCCCACGGAGACAGTGACGTTGAATCCGCTGATCTCGCGGAGTTTCTCGTTCGATCGAACGGCGGTCCGTATTCGAACGGCGGCCTCCTCCGCTTCGATACCGGTTTCGGTGAGCACGACGAGGAACTCATCGCCTCCGTAGCGGACGATCATGTCCGTGGCACGGACCGTTTCGCGGAGGACCGAGGCGATCTCCCTGAGGACCACATCGCCGGTCTGGTGGCCGTAGCGGTCGTTGATCTCCTTGAAGCGATCCACGTCGATCATCAACAGCCCGATCGGATGCTCGTACCGCGACGCTCGGAGCACCTCCTGCGCGATGAGCTCGTTGAAATAGTGCCGATTGAATACGCCGGTGAGGGCGTCGTGCCGAGCCTGCCGGACCAGCTCGTCTTGAAGGCGGAGGCGTGCCACGGCGACAGCGGTGTGGTCCAGGAGGAGTCCGAGGAGGCGGGCATCCTCCTCTCCGAACGCGTCGACCTCGGGGGAGCCGGTCTGGAAGAAGCCGATCTCGCCGATCGGGGCACAGAGGATCGAGCGCGACGACGGGAGGATCCCGGCTGAAAACACTGCGGAGTCCGGATCGGCAACGATCGTCGGCCCGTCGGCGGCGATCGATCGGAGTGCCCCGACGGCTGAATCGACGATCGCTTCGTCGAGCCCGGCAAGATCGATCTTCGACGAAGCGGCTCGACGGACGCCCCCCTCTTCCTCGGCGATGTAGATGATCCCGAGAGCGAATCCGAGAACGTGCTCGGCCGTCTCGACCGTGATCCGGCAGACATCGTCCTCCGTTTCCGCCGCTCCGAGGGCGTTGGCCGCCCGATGGAGCCGTTCGACCTTCTCTCGCGCCGCGGCGAGCGCCTCCTCCGCCGCCACCCGCGCGGAGATGTCGCGGTAGATCCCGTAGACGGCGATTTGGTCCCCATCAATCAAAATCGGTTTTCCGAGGATCGAGACGTGCAGAGGGCTCCCGTCCTTCCTCCGTCGGCGCGTCTCGACGGCGGACGTCTGCCCGTCGGCGATCTGCCGGGTGATCCCCTTCGCTTCGTCGTGGAGCCCGTTCGTTTCGGGGGCGACGAGCTCGTCGATGTTCCGCCCGATCGCCTCGTCACGCGCCCATCCGAACAGCCGCGTGAACTCGGCGTTGGCGCGGACGATCGTCCCGTCGTTGGCACAGATGACGATCGCTTCCGGCGACGCGGCGAAGAGCTGCTCGAACCGCGCCTTCTCCTCGGCGAGGCGCGTCTCCATTTTGACCCGCGCGGAGATGTCGCGGTAGATCGCGTAGAGGGCGATCTGTTCTCCGTCGGCGACGATCGATCGTCCGAGGATCGAGACGTCGACGAGCTCTCCATTCTTCCGGCGCCGCTTCGTTTCGACGAACGTCGTCTCTCCTCCGGCGACGCTGTCTGTGACGCCGCAGGCGTGCTCGTGAAGGCCGTTCAGTCCCTCGGCGACGAGTTCGTCGATGTCGCGGCCGATCGTCTCTGCCTCGGTGTAGCCGAAGAGCTTCGTGAACTCGTCGTTCACCCGCAGGACGGTTGCGTCGTTGGCACAGAGGACGACCGCCTCTGGCGACGCAGCGAAGAGCTGTTCGAATCGTGCCTTCTCCTCAGTCAGGCGGGACTCGGCTTCGCGACGGCGCGTGATGTCCTTGGCGCTTCCCTCGTAGTACTGGATCGCTCCGTCGCCGTCGCGGACGGCGTGTGTGTCCTCCTCGACCCAGATCGTCGATCCGTCGCGCCGTCGCCACGCTGACTCGAACCCACGGACCGTGCCTGTCTCTTCCAGTTCGGACAGCCATCGCTCGCGGTGCTCGGGCCGGGCGTACAGGCGACCGGCCGTCTCCGCCAGGAGGACGTCCTTGTTCGGATACCCGAGCATCCGCACGAGCGCCGGGTTCACGTCGACGATGCGTCCGTTCGGGGTCGATCGGTAGAGACCGACCGGCACTCGCTCGAACAGATCGCGATAGGTATCCGAGCCGGCGGGCTGGGGCTCTCGTTCGTCTGTTCTCATGGATGTCCTACTAGTATGCAATAGGAACAACCGATCGGCAATGTTTCGCGACGGCTCGCCGGACATTGCTCACGCATCGGCGTTCGTTCCAGGACCGCCGTCGGCGAACTGGAGATTGTGCAACGCGGCGTAGAGGCCGTCCGACGCGAGGAGTTCCGCGTGCGTCCCCTGCTCGATCAGACGTCCGTTGTGTAGGACGATGATGTTGTCGGCCTCGCGGATCGTCGACAGGCGATGGGCGATCACGATCGACGTGCGCCCTTCCATGATCCGGTGGAGTGACCGCTGGATCAGGTCCTCGGTATGCGAATCGATGCTCGCCGTCGCCTCGTCGAGGACGAGAACGGTCGGGTTGAACGCGACGGCGCGGGCGAACGACAGGAGCTGCCGTTCGCCGACCGACAGGGTCACCCCTCGTTCCTTTACTGCGGTGTGGTATCCGTCGGGAAGCTCCTCGACGAAGTCGGCGTTCACGAATTGCGCCGCCTCGACCACACGCTCCTCGGGAATCTCCGATCGCAGCCTGATGTTGTCGGCGATGTCCCCGGAGAAGAGGAAGACGTCCTGGAGGACGACGGCCATCCGCGAGCGCAAGTGGGAGAGGTCGAGCCGGTCGATCGGCACGCCGTCGAGGAGGATCTGCCCTTTCTGGATCGGGTACATCCGCAGGAGAAGCCGGATGATCGTCGTCTTCCCTGAGCCGGTCGGGCCGACGATCGCGACGTGTCTTCCGGGTTCGGCGACGAAGGAAACGTCCTTCAGGACCCAATTCTCCCCCTCGTAGGCGAACCAGACGTTCCGAAACTCGATCCGCCCCTCGACCGCGTCGATCTCCTCTCCGCCGCCGGCGTCCTCCTCGTCCTCTTCGAGGAGACGGAAGATCCGCTCCGACGAGGCCATCGCGGCCTGGAGAACGTTGTACCCTTCGGAGAGGTTGAGGACTGGCTCGAACAGCATCCGCGCGTACTGGATGAACGCGGTCAGCGCACCGAGGGAGAGGCTTCCACGGAGGACGTTGAATCCGCCGTACCAGATGACCAGAGCGATCGCGAACGAGCTCAAGAAGCTCATCAGCGGCCGGAAGACGGCGAACGTCAACATCTGGCGCATTTGGGCGACGTACTTGGCCTGATTGATCTTGGTGAACCGGGCGTTCGCCTTCGCCTCCTGAACGAAGACTTGGATGATCCGCATTCCGGAGATCGACTCCTGCAGGTACGCGTTCAGGCGGGCGATCTGGCGGCGAACCTCGCGGTAGGCGGCCCGCACGCGGTTTCGGAACTGCCACGCGGCGAGGACGATGATCGGGAACAGGGCGAAGATGACCAGGGCGAGTCGCCACTCGAGCCGGAACATGACGATCAGGATTCCGAGGATGAGGAAGGCGTCTCGGAAGAGATTCACCAACATCGAGGTGAACATCTCGTTGATCGCCGCCACGTCGTTGGTGACCCGGGTGACGAGCCGTCCGACCGGGTTGCGATCGAAGAACCGGAGGGGCAGCCGAAGCACGTGGGCGAACAGCTCGTGACGCATGTCGTACATCACCCGCTGGCCGGTGTACTGCAGGAGATAGATCTGGAGCACGGTGAAGACGAATCGGGTCAGCAGGATGACGGCGAACAGGCCGGCGAGACGGACGATTCCGGCGATCGCTCCGCCGCGAAGCCGTTCGAGGTCTCTTGTCGGTAGCCCGGTCAGGTTCTCCTCCGCGGCGATCCAGCCGCCCGGAACGGGGGCGAACGCATCGGGGTATCGGTCGACGAACTCGGCGTTCTCGGACCCGGACTCGATCCACAGGTACCGATCGTCGGAAAGGATCCCGGCGATCTCCCAGTCGCGGAGTGTCTCGGAGGGAACGGCCTGTGTCTCGATGAGGTAGCGTCCGTCGCCGAGGTCGATCGGCTCGCCGTCGGCCGGCGGGGCGTCGAGCTCGACGATGCTCCGCGGGAGGGTCATGAAGCTGTCGATCGCGATCTTGCTGAAGTACGGAATCGCGAGCTGAATCCCGGCGACGACGATCGTGAGCAGAACGCAGACGGCGAACAGGGCGCGATACGGGGCGAGGAAGCGCAGCAGGCGGCGCATCAGGCCGGCGTCGAACGCTTTGCCGAGAACCTCGTCCTCGTGGAAGTGTCCGTTCACGCTCGGTTCACCCGCCTTTCCGCCTGTTGGAGTCGCCAGATTCGATCGTAGATCCCGCCGGCCGCGATCAGCTCGTCGTGGGCGCCTCGCTCGACGATCCGGCCCTTGTCGATGACGATCGTCGAGTCGGCGTGCATCACCGCGGAGATCCGATGGGCAATCAGGATGCTCGTTCGCCCGTGGAAGAACTCGCGCAGCTTGTCGAGGATGAACTCCTCGCGCTCGGCGTCGACCGCCGAGAGCGGATCGTCGAAGATCACGATCTGCGGCTTGAGGAGCAGCGCACGCGCGATCGCGACCCGCTGCTTCTGCCCGCCGGAGAGCGACAGCCCGCGCTCGCCGACGGTCGTCTCATACCCGCGCGGGAACGCAGCGATCTCGTCGTGGACTCCGGCGAGGGTTGCCGCCTCCTCGATCGCCTCCTGAGAGGCGTCGGGCACGCCGAACGCGATGTTCTCGGCGATCGATGCGGAGAAGAGGAACGGGTCCTGCGGAACGAATCCGATCGCGCGACGCAGCTCGCTCAGATCGACGTCGCGGATGTCGATTCCGCCGATGCAGACCGTCCCGACCGGCGGATCGAAGATGCGGGGGATCAGATGCGCGAGGGTGCTCTTCCCGCAGCCGGTGAGGCCGACGACGCCGAGGGTCATCCCCTCGTCGATCGTCAGCTGGATGTCGGTCAGGGCGGGAGGCGACACCCGGCCGTCGGTCGACGGGTAGGCGAACGTCAGATCCCTGATCTCGATTCGCGTCCCGCGCAAGCGTCGAGGTTTCTTCGGCGCGACGATCTCCGGCGTCTCGGCGAGCAAGCGGTTGATGCGTTCGAGCGACGCGCGCCCGCGTTGCAGGATGTTGACCGCCCACCCGATCGACATCATCGGCCAGATCAGCATCGACAGGTACTGGGTGAACGCGACGAAGTCGCCGAGGGAGATCGACGCGCGGATCACGCCGATGCCGCCGATCCAGAGGATGATCGCGAGGGACGCGCCGGAGAGGATTTCGATCAGCGGGTGGAACAGGCCGTGGATTCGGACGAGCGCCATGTTCTCGTCGACCTGGAGCTGGTTCGTGATCGCGAAGTCGTCCTCGGTCCCGCGCTCTTGGACGAATGACTTCAAGACCCGGATCCCCGAGACCGTCTCGCGCACCTTCTCCATCAGGGTCGAGAAGGCGGCCTGAACCGATTCGAACCGACGATGGATCACCCGTCCGAACCCGAGCATCAGCACGGTGAGGACGGGGAGCGGAAGGATCGCGTACAGCGTCAGCCGAGGGTCGATCGACAGCATGATTGCGACGGAGACTGGGATCATGAACAGCGGATCGGCGATCGTCAGGATCCCGAACCCGCAGGCTCGGGTCACCGCCTCGATGTCGTTCGTGGCGTGGGCCATCAGGTCGCCGGTCTTGGTCTCGTTGTAGAAGGAGGCCGACAGGCTGAGCAGGTGATCGTAGAGGCGGGCTCGGAGGGCGCGCTCGATGCGACGGGACGTTCCGATGAAGAAGTACCGCCAGAGGAAGCGGAAGACCATCACGACGACGGCGAGGCCGGTGATCATCAGGGCGCTTCGCGGGAGGTCTCCTTCGCCACGCGTCAGGCCGTCGATCGCTTCGCGGATAACGAGGGGAACGAGGATGGTCGCCCCGTTGACGACCATCAGAGCGATGAATCCGGCGAGGATCCTCCCGCGATACCGCCACAACCACGTGCGAAGCCGATCCATAGAAGCGTGATGATATCCGACCGTTCGAAAGGCCGAAAGGGACGAAAGCCGGGCTCGGTGGTCAGACGAGGCGATCCCGGGGAACCCGAGCAGGATTGGTCCTCGTTCGTCTCAGCGGTATAATCGGCCGGTCCCAAACGACATGCGAGGGGGAGTCGATGTCCCGGATCCGCAAGGGCGTTTTTTTCTGTCTGGTTCTGTCTTTCGCATTCGCCACCGCCGCCGCGAGTGCTCCACGATTGCGCGTCAGTCTTCCGCCGGTGTTGGCGTCACTCCCGATCGCGTTCGCCGAGGAGTGGGGACTGTTCGATGAGCGGGGCGTCGACGTGGAGATCATCGGGCTGACCGATAATCAACTCCGAAGCGCGGCCCTTGCGACCGGCGATCTCGACCTGGTGATCGAAGACGTCACGCAGTTCATCGTCGACCTCAGCGGTGGTCAACGGCTTCTTGCGACGAGTGCCGCCTACGTCCGGCCGCAGTCGGCCAGCATGGAGGTCGCCCTCGTCTCGCCGGGATCGTTCAGGTTGGACACGCTCGACGAGCTGATCGAAGCGCGCTATCTGATCGGAACGCTCTTCCGAAGTGATCACGAGTACTTGCTCGACCAGCTGCTCGCCGAACGGATCGAGGACAGGACCGAGTGGCCGCCGTACTCGTACGCCACCGACGTTCTCTTCCTCGCCACATGGTTCGGGGCGCAGGCGATCCCGGCCGCCGTTCTGCCGGAGCCGTACGTTTCATACATCGCGACCTACGTTCCGCCCGGCGGTCGCTCGCTCGAAATCGTCACGCTCTCCAGATTCGAGGACTTCGAGGTCCTGCCGGATCTCCTCGTCTTCCGGGCCGACTACGTGGAACGGAGCCCGGAGGCAGTCATTGCCTTCTACGCCGCCTACGTCGACGCGATCAAGCGGATCAACGCGACGTCCCGCGATGAACTGATCGAGACCGGCCTCGACGTTGTCCTCCCCCTCTTCTTCCAGGGGGCGAATCCGGACACGATCGGCCAAGACGTCCTCGACGCGATCTCGATCCCGTCGTTCGATCCTCCGGCGGAGCTTCCGCGGCCCCTGTACGAGAACGTCCTCGAGTGGATGGACGACAAGGGCTACGCGTTCGTCCGACCGGCCTACGACGAGGTCGTCGACGGTCGGTTCCTTCGATGATCGAGATCGAGGGCGTGGTCGTCGAGTACGGCCGCGGCCCGCGCGGTACGCGCGCCGTCGATGAGATCGATCTGGTCGTCGATGAAGGAGAGAGCCTCGCGCTCATCGGGCCGTCGGGATGCGGAAAGACGACGCTCCTGTTCGCGATTGCCGGCCTCTATCGGCTGACCGAAGGCTCGATCGCGATCGACGGCCAACCGATTCGGGGGACACGGCGCGAGATCGCGCTCATCCTGCAGGACGCCGGACTCCTTCCGTGGAAGACCGTCTGGGGTAACGCCAATCTGAGTCTGAGACTCCGAGGCGAGTACCCGAAGCGGACGGCGGAGGCGGTCCTCGACGACCTCGGCCTCTCCGAGGCGAAGGGCCGGTTCCCGGCCGAGCTCTCCGAGGGGATGAAGCGGCGGGTCGGCGTGGCGCGGGCGTTGTCGACGTCGCCGTCGGTCATGTTGATGGACGAGCCGCTCGCTTCCCTCGATACGCTGACCAAAGAGCGGATTCAGGACCTGTTCCTCCGGCTCTGGTCGCGTCATCGGTTCTCACAGATCTTGGTCACCCACGACATCGAAGAGGCGGCCTTTCTCGGTCAGCGGATCGCGGTGCTGACCGAACGCCCGGCTCGGGTCAAGTCGATCGTGTCGAACCCGGCGATGGGCGGCCGCGATTACCGCGGATCGGCCGAGTTTCTGCAGATCGTGAAGCGGCTGCGCGACGCGATGGGCGAGGGGACGGTGCGATAATGGGACGCTTCCGCGCGCGAGTCCCGGAGCGCCTGCAGCATCCGGGGCCGCTTCGTTACATCCTCATGTACGCCTTGAGCCTGGTCGTCCTCCTCGGCCTCTGGTGGGGGGCGAGCGCGTTGGTCAAGGAGCTGAAAGGGGGACGCGAGTTCCTCCCGAACCCGGTCAGGGCGATCGGCGAGATGATCCGGCTGGCCCGATTCTGGCTCCCGAACTTCCTGGTCAGCGCCTGGCGACTCGTCCTGGCGATCCTCATCGCCTTCTCGCTCGGCTACCCGCTCGGCCTGCTGATCGGTCGAGAGCGTCGACTCGACGAGCTGATCTCTCCGATGATCTACATCGTCTACCCGATTCCGCAGGTCGCGTTCATCCTCGTCCTGTTCCTCATCTTCGGGATCGGCAATCCGGTCAAGGTGGCGATCGTCGCCCTGGCCCTCTTCTTCCAGATCCTGATCTCGGCGCGCGGTGCGGCGAAGAACATCGAGGACACACACGTCCTGAGCGTTCTGTCGGCCGGCGCCTCCCGCTGGCAGGTCTACTGGCACGTGATCCTTCCGGCGACCCTCCCGGCGATTCTGACGAGCCTGCGCGTGTCGATCGGCCTCGGGATGGCCTTCCTGTACATCGCCGAGACCTACGGCACGTTCGATCCGCGACGGGGCGGCCTCGGCGCATTCATCCGGGCGAACTCGTACAGCGCGGCGCAGGCGTTCGCCGGGATCCTCGCCATGGCCCTCCTCGGCATGATCCTCTACATCGCGATCGACCTCATCGAGCGGCTCGTCTGCCGGTGGAAGTACACATCGCGAAGATCGTCTTGATGCATCTTCCTGCCGGCGCTACCATGCCGTCATGGTGCTTGCCCGGGTCTACGTCGTCGCCAATGCCACCAAGCCGCGCGCCCTTCAGGCTCTTGCTGATCTGAAGGTCTGGTGCCAGGGACGACGGATCGAGGTCGCCCACGTCGATGGCGCACCGCCGGAGGACGCCGAAGGGGCGATCGTCGTCACCCTCGGCGGGGACGGGACGGTCATCCGTGCCGCCGCCCTGTTCGAGGCGACGAACATTCCGATCCTCGGGATCAACGTCGGCAGCCTCGGGTTTCTGACCCAGGCGCCGCTCGACGACCTCATTCACGCGCTCGAACATGTCCTCGCCGAGGAGTACGTGATCGAGGAGCGGATGCGGCTTGCATACGAGGCCGACGAGGTGCGCGGGACGGCGCTGAACGATCTCGTCGTCACCGACGTCGCGCCCTCGCGGTTCTGCGAACTGACCCTCTCCTGGGGCGACGGGCACGCCGCCGAGTATCCCGGCGACGGGCTGATCGTCGCGACGGCGACCGGCTCGACCGCTTACAGCCTGTCGGCCGGCGGGCCGGTCGTCGTTCCGCCGGCCGCCTGCATCCTCGTCACACCGCACGCTGCGCATCGGCTCGGGCTGCGACCGATCCTCTTTCCGCCCGAGGAGGTCCTGCATGTGACCGCGAAGACGCCGGCCCTCCTCCTCGCCGACGGCGATCCGGTCGGCCGTCTCGAGGTCGGCGGTCGGGTTTCGATCCGCCGATTCGAGAACCCGACACGCCTGATCCGGCTCTCCGACGCGCCGTCCTTCTTCGCCGCCCTCGACGAGAAGCTGAACTGGCCCGGCACGTAGCCTCCGCGCTTCGGGGGTCGGCAGCGTCGCGACGCAGAATGCGTCGGCCGTTCCGTTCCTTTCGCCGGCTCGGCTCCGGTCGTATAATCGTCTTGTACATCGCGCGTTTCAGGGGGTGAAAGCGATGGTCGAGAAGGGTACGTATCGAGTGAAGAGCGGGCTCGCGGAGATGCTCAAGGGCGGCGTCATTATGGACGTCACGACGGCCGAGCAGGCGAAAATCGCCGAGGAGGCCGGGGCGGTTGCGGTGATGGCTCTCGAGCGCGTTCCGGCCGACATCCGCGCTCAAGGCGGCGTCGCCCGGATGGCCGATCCGACGAAGGTCAAGGAGATCCTGGCCGCGGTCTCGATCCCGGTGATGGCGAAGGCTCGCATCGGGCACTTCGTCGAAGCACAGGTCCTCGAGGCCCTGGAGGTCGACTACGTCGATGAATCGGAAGTGCTCACCCCTGCCGATCCGCGGTTCCACATCAACAAGTGGGAATTCACGGTCCCGTTCGTCTGCGGGGCCCGCGATCTCGGAGAGGCGTGCCGCCGGATCGCCGAAGGTGCGGCGATGATTCGCACCAAGGGCGAGCCGGGGACCGGGAACGTGGTCGAGGCCGTTCGCCACATGCGTCTGATGAACGAGCAGATTCGCGCCGTTCTCCAGGCGCCCGAGTCGGAGTTGATGTCGCTTTCGAAGGATCTCGGTGCGCCGTACGGAATCCTCCAGGCGATCCGCGACGCGGGCCGATTGCCGGTCGTCAACTTCGCTGCCGGCGGGATCGCGACGCCGTCCGACGCGGCGATGATGATGCAATTGGGCTGCGACGGGATCTTCGTCGGCAGCGGTATCTTCAAGTCGTCCGATCCGGCGAAGCGGGCACGGGCGATCGTCCAGGCGACGACCCACTTCGCCGACCCGAAGGCCGTGGCGGAGGTCTCCGAAGGATTGGGCGAGGCGATGGCCGGAACGGCGATCGAGGAGATCCCCGAGCACGAGTTGATGCAGACGCGGGGGAGATGATCGTCGGCGTCCTCGGCCTTCAGGGGGCCGTTCGTGAGCACGTCGCCCATCTTCGCCGACTGGGCGTCGAATCGCGGGTCGTCAAGCGGGTCGAGGGTCTGGACGGTCTCGACGGTCTGATCCTCCCCGGCGGTGAATCGACGGCGATGATCCTTCTCGCGGAGCGGGGAATCCTCGAGCGACTTCGGTCGCTCGCCGAGGAGGGCCTGCCGATCTTCGGCACGTGTGCGGGGATGATCCTGCTGGCGAAGCAGGTCGAGGGACACGGTCAGCCGTGCATCGGAGCGATTGACATCACGGTCTCGAGGAACGCGTCAGGCAGGCAGGTCAGCAGCTTCGAGACGACGCTCTCCATCGACGGGGTCGGCGAGGAGGTTCCGGGGGTGTTCATCCGGGCGCCGTACGTGACGCGCCGCGGAGAGGGCGTCCGCGCGATGGCGTGGCTGGATGGGGTTGTGGTCATGGCGCAGCAAGGGAATGTACTTGTGACGAGTTTTCATCCGGAACTGACGGAGGACCTTCGGGTCCATCAGTATTTCATCGAGGAACTGGTCAAGAAGGAGGACGGCAGATGAGGCGAGTGGCAATCAATGGGTTCGGGCGGATCGGGCGCGCATTCTTCCGGCTGGCGGCCGGGCATGAGGAGATCGAGATCGCAGCGGTGAACGATCCGTTCATCTCGGCGGAGATGGCGCGGTATCTCGTCGTTCACGACTCGGTCTACGGCCGATTCGACAAGAAGGTCGTCGTCACCGAGAACGGTTTCGAAGTGGACGGAAAGGCGATCCCCCTCTTGACGGAGAAGGATCCGGACAAGCTACCGTGGGGCGAGAAGAACGTCGACCTCGTGATCGAGTCGACGGGCGTCTTCCGTGCCTACAGCGGTCCGAAGGGGGCGTCGCGTCATCTCGAGGCAGGCGCCGCGCGTGTTCTGCAGACGGTTCCCCCGAAGGGCGAAGGGGCCGATCGGATTCCTCAGGTCGTCTACGGGGTCAACCAGGACGTGATCGGCCCGGAGACGAACGTGATTTCGGCCGCTTCGTGCACCACGAACTCGCTCGTTCCGGTGATCTACGTCCTCGAGAAGGAGTTCGGGATCGAGCGGGCGTTCCTGACGACGGTGCACGGGTACACCGCCGATCAGCGGTTGGTCGACGCTGCGCACAGCTCGACGACGCGGAGCCGCGCCGCGGCGATCAACATCGTTCCAACGACGACCGGGGCCGCGACGGCGACGACGAAGGTGATCCCGTCCCTCGACGGGAAGATGGACGGAATCGCGTTTCGCGTCCCGGTGCCGACCGGCTCGGTCAGCGACATCACGGTCGAGACGATGCGGCCGGTCACGGCGGACGAGGTGAACGAGGCGCTCGGTCGGTACGCGAACGGTGAGCTGTCCGGCATCCTCGGGATCGCCGACGATCCGATGGTCTCCTCGGACATCATCGGCGACGAGCGACCGAGCGTCGTCGATCCGACCCTGACGCGGGTCGTCGACGAGCGAATGCTCAAGGTCGTCGCATTCTATGACAACGAGTGGGGGTACACGAACCAGCTCCTCCGCTTGGTCTTGGCTCTGTAGGGGCCGGCACCGGCTCGGTCGGCTGATGGAGGGGGTCGTCGCCCTCCTCTACCCGCCGGAGTGCGTCGTGTGCGGGGGGCGACTCTCCGAACTCGGAGTTGTCTGCGCCGCTTGCGAGGCCAATCTCGGTCGGACGGAGGGCCCGCGATGCTCGCGTTGCGGAGCCGACCTCGCCGATCCGTCGATCGACCTCTGTCTCGCTTGCGGGACGCGCGAGCGAGGCTTCGATCGGATCGTCGCCTTCGGCCCGTACGACGGGCCGTTGGGCGACCTCGTTCGCGCATTCAAGTTCGATCGGGAACTCGCCGTCGGGCGATGGCTCGGCGCGCGACTCGCCGAGGCGGCTCGACGGGAGCGCTTGGTCGGGCAGATCGATTGGGTCACCTACGTTCCGATGACACGCGACGAGCGCCGGGCTCGCGGGTTCAATCAAGCCCGTGTTCTAGCGAAAGGCGTGGCACGACGGCTTCGGATTCCGGTACGACGAACGCTCGTCAAGGTCCGTTCGACGGCGGGGCAGGCGGCCCTGCCGGCGGCGGCTCGGCGGGACAACTTGCGAGGTGCCTTCCGAGCGATACCATCGAGGGGCGCCCGCGTCCTTCTGGTCGATGACATCTGCACCACGGGCTCGACGGCGGAGGAATGCGCCAAGACGCTGAAACGGGCCGGGTTCTCGGCGGTCAATCTGCTCATCGTCGCTCGGGCGTGAGCGAGGAGGTCGAATGAACATTGCGTCGATCTGTCTCGGCCCTCTCGCCACCAACTGCTACCTCGTCGAGGAGAACGGTCGGCGCGTCTTGATCGATCCCGCAGAGGACTCGACGGTGCTTCGCGATTTCGTCGGAGATCGGTCGATCGACGCGATCGTCAACACACACGGGCACTTCGATCACGTCGGAGGCGATTGGGCATTTCCGGACGTGCCGATCCGGATCCACGCTGGCGATCTTCCGTTCCTTGAGGCGACACGGTCCGACCGGCCCGGAGCGATTCATCATCTCCAGGACGGGGATCGGGTCCTCGAATCGTTGGTCGTGGTTCATACGCCGGGCCACTCGCCGGGGAGCGTCGTTCTCGTCGGCGGCGGGGTTCTGTTCGCCGGGGATCTCCTCTTCGCCGGATCGATCGGGCGGGTCGATCTTCCCGGCGGCTCACCGAACGACATGTTCGATTCCCTTCGTCGGATCGTCGCGCTACCGGGCGACTACACGGTCTATCCCGGCCACGGGGAGGAGACGACGCTCGACGTCGAGCGCCGTCGAAATCAGTTCCTTCGGGGATTGGGGGACGAACGATGAGCGGGCGGGCGGACATCCGCGCGATCAAGGAGCGGATCGACGTGATCGCCGTCATCTCGCGGTACGTTTCGCTCAAGAAGGCGGGATCGAGTTACAAGGGAAAGTGTCCGTTCCACAAGGATGATACGCCGTCGTTCGTTGTCAGCGCCGAAAAGGGGCTTTGGCACTGCTTCGGCTGTGGCGAGGGGGGCGACATCGTCGCGTTCCTGATGAAGATCGAGCACATCTCGTTTCTCGAGGCGGCGAAGCGACTCGCGGACGAGGCGGGGATCGAGTTCGAGACGCAAAGCGACGACGGGGAGCGAGAGACGCTTCGTTCCGTGATGGACGAGGCGGTCGCGCACTTCGCGTCGAACCTGCGAGACCAGGCCGTCGGGAAGCGGTCGAGAGATTACCTCGTCGCGCGCGGGTACACCGAGGAGGTCTGGGAGCGGTTCGGACTCGGGTACGCGACCTCGGGCTGGGACGGGCTGAAGCGGGCGCTCGCGCCCCGGTTCGGTGAGGATCGCCTGGTCGAGCTCGGATTGCTCGTGCGCGGAGACAGAGGGACCTACGACCGGTTCCGGGATCGGACGGTCTTCACTGTGTTCGATCTGTCCGATCGACCGATCGCGTTCGGCGGACGGGCGTTCGAGGGCGAACCGAAGTATCTGAACTCGTCGAAGACGCCGCTGTTCGACAAGGGGCGTACCCTCTACGGGCTCTCTTGGGCTCGGTCGGCCTTCGCCGAGACGCGGCGGGCGGTCCTCGTCGAAGGGTACACGGATGTGCTGACGCTTCACTGCCACGGGCTGACGGACGCCGTGGCGAGCATGGGGACGGCGCTGACGCAGGGACAGGCCGACCTTCTCGGTCGGTTCGTCGAGGAAGCGGTCATCGTCTACGACCGGGACGCGGCCGGAAGCGCGGCCGCACTACGCGGGATGCGGATCCTCGGGAACAGCGGCCTGACGGTCCGCATCGCCCGCCTTCCCGAGGGGGAGGATCCGGACAGCGTCGTCCGGCGCGACGGGGCCGACGCGATGCGGGAGGCGCTCGAGCAGGCGGTCCCGTTCTATCGCTTCTACGTCGATGAGCTCCGATCGCGGGCCGACCCGTCGTCGGTCGGAGGAAAGGAGCGGATTCTCGAGGAGGCGCGAGAGTTTGCGGCCGACGTCCGGAGTCTGCCGCTCCGGCAGGCGCTCGCCAGCGAGCTAGCGGACCTGCTCGATCTGCCGAGCGAAGGGGTGCTGAAGGAGATCTCGCGGCGAACGAAGCGGGCGGCGGAGCGGGCGACGGCTCTTCCGACGGAGCGCTGGTCGCCCGAAGAGGATCTCCTCGTCCTGTTGCTTCGAGGAGAGGTCCAATGGAAACAGGTTTCCGACGTCCTCACGCCGGCGGAGTTCACCGACGCGAACCGGCCGATCGCAGAAGCCCTGGCGGAATCGGGAGAAAAGCCTAACATATCGGAGTTGATGGAGAGGCTGGATGGGGAATCGGCGCGGCGTGTGAGTCACTACGCGCTGGCGTCTGTGCAGTTCGACGACGTGGAACGGGCGAAAGACGACGCGCTTCGGAAGCTCGTCACGATCCCGTCGATCGAGCGACGGATCCGGAAACTCGACGCAGAACTCGTCGTAAGTCAACAGGAAGAGAACTGGGACCGCTGCAACGAGCTGACGTTGAAGCGGGTCGCTCTCGTCAACGAGAAACTGGCGCGAAGGGGGACGCATGGCAACGAAGGGCAAAGGGCGCCAAGAGAAGGAAGAGAAGACGAAGGAGCAGACCGCAAAGGCCGCGTCCGAGGAGAAGAAGCCGGTCGCCGACGAGGCCGAGACGGTCCCTGAGGAGGACCTCAAGGAGGACGAGGACCTCTCTTCGGACGACGACGATCTGACCGACCCGGAGGACCTGATCGGAGACGATGGGGATTCGGACGACTCGGACGACTCGACCGACTCGACCGACTCGACCGACTCGACCGTGGTCACCTTCGCGCGTCGGAGCCGGTCCCAAGGCTGGATCAACCCCGAGGCGTCGAAGCGGCGCGAGGATCCGGTCAAGACGTACCTCCGCGAGATCGGGAAGGTCCCGCTGTTGACGAAGGAGGGCGAGGTCGAGTTGGCGATGGCGATGGAGATCGGCGCCTTCGCCGAACTGACCCTCGCCACCATCGCCGGCGAGGCGGCGGCGAAGCGCCTTCGCGCGCGAAAGAACAAGCCGACCGAGGAGGAACGCCGCGAACTCGAGGATCTCGTCGAGAAGGGCGAGGAGGCGGCCGAACTGCTGGGGACGGCGTCGTTCGAGGAGAAACTCGGGGACGATCTCCCCGCGTCGCGCGATCCGGAGGAGCTGCGGGCGATGGTCCGCGCCGGTCGGGCGGCCCGCGATCGGTTGACGATCTCCAATCTGCGGCTTGTCGTCTCTATCGCAAAGCGGTACATGAACCGGGGTCTGTCGTTTCTCGATTTGATTCAAGAAGGGAACATGGGCCTGATGAAGGCGGTCGAGAAGTTCGATTACACGCGCGGCTACAAGTTCTCGACGTACGCGACGTGGTGGATCCGGCAGGCGATCACTCGCGCGATCGCCGATCAGTCGCGGACGATTCGCGTTCCGGTTCACATGATCGAGACCGTCCGGGAACTCAATCGCGTTAAGCGCGAATACATCCAGTCGCGGGGCTCGGCACCGTCGCTCGAAGACCTCTCCGAGTTGACAGGCATGTCGATCGACAAGATCAAGAAGGTGGAGAGCGTCTCGCAGTACACGGCGTCGTTGGAGCGCCCGATCGGGGAAGAGGACGAGGACACCCTCGGCGACTTCATCGAGGATCCGTCCTCCCCGTCGCCGACGAAGGAGACGTTCCGGATGTTCCTGCGCGAGCAGCTGTCCCGCGCGCTCGATCAGCTCGACGAGCGGGAGCGAGAGATCCTCAAGCTCCGCTACGGCCTCGAGGACGGGCACCCGCGGACGCTGAAGGACGTCAGCCTGAAGTTCAACATCACGCGGGAGCGCGTTCGCCAGATCGAGATCAAGGCGATCGAGAAGCTGAAGCACCCGTCCCGTCGCGCCGAATTGAAGCGGTTCCGCGAACTCCTCCTCGCCGAGGAGTGAGCGTCGTGGGCGGGCCAGTCGCTTCGGTTCCGGTTCTCCTCGGTCCGACGGCGACGGGGAAGACGGCCGTCGCCGTCGAGGTCGCCCGCCGCCTCGGCGGGGAGATCGTCTCGGCCGATTCGCGCGCCTTCTTCGAGGGGTTGGACGTCGTCACCGCCAAGGCGAGTGAATCGGAGCGTGGTGGGATTCCCCACCATCTGATCGACTGCGTGCCGATCGACGGGGCCTACGATGCAATGTCCTTCCGCCGGGACGTGGAACGCCTCGTCCCCGAGATCCTCGATCGCGGCAGACTCCCGCTCCTCGTCGGCGGAGGGACCCTGTATCTCGGGGCGATCTTGAGAGGGATCTTCGAGGGGCCGTCGAAGGACGAGGAGTTCCGGCGCTCGCTCGCCGACCGCCCGACCGAGACGCTCCACGACCGTCTCCGCACCGCCGACCCGAACGCGGCGGAAGGGATCCATCGGAACGATCGACTCCGCATCGTCCGGGCGCTCGAGGTCTACGCGTCGACCGGCCGTCCGATCAGCGAACTGAAGTCCGAAGCGGTCCCGTTGCCGTATGATTTCATCGTCTTCGGGCTACGCCGTGCGTCGGACGATCATCGGCGGGCGATCGAAGCGCGGGTTCGTTCGATGGTCGACGCCGGTCTCGTCGACGAGGTCGAACGGTTGGTCGAACGAGGGTTGACGGCGGAGGCGCAGGCCTATCGGACGATCGGGATCCCCGAGGTCGTCGGCCACCTCGAGGGACGGACGACGGAGGAGGAGATGGAACAGGAGATCGTGCGGCGGACGTGGTCCCTGGCGCGACGGCAGCTCGCTTGGTTCCGGAAGGATCGCGATGTGATCTGGCTCGACGTGACGGGGCGGACGACGGACGACCTGGCGGCGTCGATCGTCGGCCGCCTGCGGGAGCGACTCCGATGACCGGGCGCACGTCGCCGAGACGGCGCGAGCGACTCGTTCTGACCGCCGTCGCCCAACGCGCGCTCGACGAGATGTCCGTCGACCGCGGGGTCTCGCCGTTCGAGCTGATGGAGAGCGCCGGGCGTTCGGCGGCCACGTGGATCGTCGATCGGCTCTCGCCGGGGCGCGTCCTCGTCCTCGTCGGTCCGGGCGGGAACGGGGGCGACGGACTCGTCGTCGCCCGCCGACTCGCCGATTCGGGGATCGACGTTCAGACCTTCCTCCTTCAGCCGGCCGATCGCCTCGGAGAGGTGCCCCGGGGGATGCTCGATCGCCTGGAGCGCGATGGCGGCCGGGTGGAGGTTCTGACCGAAGGGGCGGCGGCCGGCAAGCTCGACGCCGCGCTGTCGTCGGCCGATCGGATCGTCGACGCGATCTTCGGGAGCGGCTTGTCGCGTCCGCTGGCGGGGCTGTATCGGAGAGTCGTCGAGCGGCTGAATGCGGTCGGGACGCCGGTCGTCAGCCTCGATCTCCCGAGCGGTCTTCCGTCCGACCGAGGCGAACTCCTCGGCGAAGCGGTCCGGGCCGACGTGACCCTCGCGATGGAGTTTCTGAAACCGGCGCACCTCCTGTTCCCCGCTTCGGCGCGATGCGGGAACGTCGCCGTCGTCCCCGTCGCCTATCCGGACTCCGTCTTGGCCGGCGTCGAACCGCTCGCCCGCATTGGCGAAGGGGTCGAGATTGCACGGCGCCTTCCCCACCGCCGCCCGGACGGCCACAAAGGGACCTTCGGACGGCTCGTGGTCGTCGCCGGTTCGATCGGGATGACCGGGGCGGCGATCCTTACCTGTCGGGGCGCCGTTCGTGCCGGTGTCGGCCTGGTCAGTCTCGCCGCGCCCGCGTCGCTCGACGGGATCTTGGAGACGGCCCTTCCCGAGACGATCACGATTCCGCTCCCCGACGAGAACGGGTGTCTCGTTGCCGTTGACGTCCCACGGCTCGACGAGGCACTGGCGCGGGCCGACGCGTTGGCGATCGGGCCGGGCCTGTCGAGGGGACCGGAGACTGGAGCGGCCGTTCGCTCGTTGGTCGACCGGTTCGACGGACCGATCGTCCTCGACGCCGACGGCCTGGCGGCCTTCCGCGGTCGTCTCGAGCTACTCCGTCGGGCGGCCGGCCGGCTGATCCTCACGCCGCATCCGGGAGAACTCGGATGGTTCGTCGAAGAGAAGCCGGAGGCGATCGACGCCGATCGGATCGAGGTCGCGCGTTGCGTCGCCCGCGATATCGGGGTCGTTCTGCTGCTCAAGGGGCGTCCGACGTCGATCGGTCTCCCCGACGGAACCGTCTACCTGAACCCGACCGGGAACAGCGGACTGGCGACCGGTGGAACGGGCGACGTGCTGACCGGGCTGATCGCCGGGTTCGTCGCCGGCGGTGCGCCCTTGGACGACGCGGCCGTCGTGTCGTCGTTCGTGCACGGCTGGGCGGCCGAGATCTACGCTCGAGATCGAGCGGAACGTTCGCTCACCCCGTCCGATCTGGCCGACCTGCTTCCGACGGCTCTGCGAGAGGTCGAAACGTGGGGCTGACGTCGATCGACATCGATCGGCCGCTCGGGATCTGGAATGGAGGTTGAATGCTGCGGCTGATCGACAGCCATGCCCACCTCGATGACCGCGCGTTCGACGGCGATCGCGCCGCCGTGATCGCGCGATGTTTCGAGGCGTCGATCGGCGTCGTCTGCGTCGGCGCGGATCTTCGGTCGAGTCGCGAGACGATCCGGCTCGCGGCTCGGCATCGAGGAATCTGGGCGACGGTCGGCGTTCACCCGCACGAGGCGAAGTCGGTCACGGCCGAGGTTGTGTCCGAGCTCGAGGGGCTCGCGAGCGTGGCCGTCGCCGTCGGTGAGATCGGTCTTGACTACTACCGCGACCTGTCGCCGCGCGCCGTCCAGCGTCGGACGTTCGCTGAGCAGCTCGAACTCGCCGCTCGATTCGACCTGCCGGTTGTGATTCACAACCGCGACTCGACCGACGATCTTCTCGCAATCCTGCGGGAGCATGGGTCGACGCACCGAGGGGTGATCCACTCGTTCCTCGGCGACCGAGCGCTCGCCGAGACGTTCCTCGAGATGGGATTTCATCTCGGAATTGGCGGTCCGGTCACGTTCCCGAAGAACGTCGTCCTCCGAGAGTCGCTCCGGGCCGTCCCGCTCGACCGAATCCTCCTCGAGACGGACTCCCCGTATCTGACCCCCGTCCCGTACCGCGGCCGGAGGAACGAGCCGTCCTACGTCCGATTCGTTGCCGAGGTGATCGCCGAGATCAAGGGGATTGCGTTCGATGACGTCGCTCGACAGACGACGTCGAATACGCTTGGGCTGATCGGTGTGGAGGACGGCTAGCGATCGAACGGCAGGCGATCTCGAAGCACATCTGCTACCATTCGGGACCTGCGGTCGGCCCGCGAGGCGATCGCTCAACGGGTGAGGTGACATGGACTTCGATCGGAGTCTGAGTCGGTTGCTGGGACGGCCGTCGGTCGTCGCCAATCCGCGGCGCGAGGAGCTGATCCGCGCCGCGATCGATCATCGAGAGGCGATCGTCAGCGCCAACGGTGCCCTGGCGACGTGGACGCCGCCCGAATCGACCGGCAGGAGTCCGGCCGACACGGTGACGGTCCGCCGGCCGGAGAGCGAAGGGACGATCGACTGGGATTCGCCGAACAACCTTCCGATCGACGAGGCGACGTTCGACGCCGCGATCGACGACGCGTTTCGCACACTCGACGGGAAGGATCGCGTCTACGAAATCGATCGGGTGATCGGCGCCGACCCGTCGTATGCGCTTCCGGTCAAGGTTGTCACCGACCGCGCGTTGACCGCTCTGTTCGCCGACAACATGTTCCGGCCGATTCCCGAAGAGATCGGCGAGAGTCGCTTCGCGGAGCGGCCGTTCCGGCTCCTCGTCTTGCCGTACGACAAGCTCGATCCGGAGCGATACGCGGGGCGGCTTCGGGTCGACCCCCGCCTCGGCGGGACGACGACGATGGTCATCGGAATGGACTTCGACCGCCGGATCGGCGTCGTCTGCGGATCGGCCTACGGCGGCTCGGTGAAGAAGCTGATGTTCACGGTGATGAACCATCTTCTCCCCGGTGAGGGAATCCTTCCGCTGCACTGCTCGGCGAACGAGGGACCGGACGGGGACATCGCCCTTCTCCTCGGCCTCTCCGGCACCGGCAAGACGACCCTTTCGGCCGACCCGCGGCGGGCCCTTCTCGGAGACGACGAACACGCGTGGAGCGACCGAGGGATCGGCAACTTCGAGTACGGCTGCTACGCCAAGCTGATCGACCTCGATCCGGCGAAGGAGCCGGAGATCTATCGCGCCGTGACGCACGTCGACGAGCCGACCGATCACGGGGCGATCGTCGAAAACGCGATGGTCTTTCCGGACGGGACGTTCGACTTCTCCGACGACCGGTTCACGCCGAACTCGCGCGGATCGTACCCGCTCACGTACCTGTCGAACATCAAGCCCTCGTCGATCGGGGGGCATCCGAGGACGATCCTCTTCTTGACGGCCGATGCGAACGGCGTTCTTCCCCCGGTCTCGCGGCTGTCGGGCGACCAGGCGATGCTCTGGTTTCTGATGGGCTACACGAGCAAGCTGGCAGGAACCGAGACGGGGATCGTCGAGCCGAAGACGACCTTCTCGCGATTCTTCGGGGAGCCGTTCATGCCGCGGAATCCGGACGTCTACGCGAAGATGCTCGGTGAGCGGCTGGAACGTCATGGGACCGACGTCTACCTCGTCAACACCGGCTGGAGCGGTGGCCCGTACGGCGTGGGGAAGCGGATCGACATCGACGTCACCCGGGCGATCGTTCACGCCGCGCTCTCCGGTGCGCTTCGTGACGTCGAAGTCGATGAGAACGAGACGTTCCACCTGCTTGTTCCGCGGCGATGTCCCGACGTCTCGACCGAGATCCTCGATCCGCGAGCGACCTGGAACGACGCGGCCGCTTACGACACGCGAGCGAACAAGCTGGCCGGGGAGTTCGCCGCGCACTTCGAGAAAGCCTACGGGGACAAGGGGATCGACCCGGACGTCGCGGCGCAGTGTCCTGGGCGCTGAAGACCCGGAGGCGCAGTGGCTCGACAAGTATCACGTGCGTCGCCGTGCTCGGGGTGACGTCCGACGAAGTCGGACCGTCGAGGGATCCGAGCACGTCCCCGTCTTCGTGTACCTGCCTGGCCGACTCCCGCGTCGGTCTGCGCGCCGCGAGACTCCGTGCGATCGTGGCGCGTCCCGGCTCGACGCCGTCTGATGCGTCCGAGGGAAAGGCTGATGCGCCGTCGGAACCTCGCGGCTCGACGCCGGTCGCTTCCGGGGGCGTCGAACGTCATCTGATGCGTCCGAGGGAAAGGCTGATGCGCCGTCGGAACCTCGCGGCTCGACGC
>CAZUIM010000017.1:0-32883 GCA_964620325.1 uncultured Thermotogae bacterium | reverse complement strand
GCTTCCGGGGGCGTCGAACGTCATCTGATGCGTCCGAGGGAAAGGCTGATGCGCCCTCGGACGCATCAGACCTTGACAGCGAAACAATGTGCTGTTATGGTAGACGAGGGTTCGGTCATCGCCTGTCAAGTAAGCTTCACTGAGGCGGCGGACCTTGAGCGCTCGGGAGGAAGACGATGGACGACGACAGGTACATCTCGAAGAAGCGGGTCCTCGAGGAGATGGGGATCTCTTACGGTCAGCTGTACCGGTGGAAGCGGAAGGGGCTGATCCCCGAGGCATGGTTCACGCGGCGCTCGACGTTCACCGGCCAGGAGACGTTCTTTCCGCGCGACAAGATCCTCGAGCGGATTCGTCAGATCAAGGAGATGAAGGAAGACCACCCGCTCGACGATCTCGCCGACGTGATCACTCAACAGGTGAACACGAAGCTGGAGGTCGCCTTCGACCGGCTCCGCAGGCTTCAATGGTTCGACGACTCGGTTCTCGAGACGTGTCGCATCGACCGAGGGCGCGCGAAACCGCTGACGATTCAGGAGACGATGTGCGTCGCGGCGGTCGGCCAGCTTCGGAAGAAGGCGCGCACGGAGGAGCTCGATCTCGTGCGTCGGACGTTCGACGAGAGACTCGACGAGGGACTGCTCGATCGGATCGCCGAGGAGCGCCTCCGCCTCCATCTTCTGCGGAAGCGCATCTCCGGTGGCGGGATCTCGGCCGAGATCAGCATGGCCGTCATCGGCCCGGAGAAGCTGGTCTTCGATCCGGAGATCGAGCGCGTGGAAGACGTCGACTTGAGGCATCTGCTCGAGCGCATCAAACTCGAGCTGGCAAAGGAAGCCGAGGGTGGGTCCCCAGGAGAGATGCCTGACCGGGAGACGGAGGACGAACGATGAACGACGACAAGCGATCGGCGAGTCTGGCGGGGGCCGGGAAGTTGAGCGGCGGCGACTATGCTCGCGTGACGATCTCCGGCGCGGGGAAGGTGGCCGGGGACATCAAGGCCGAGGCCCTGCGAATCTCCGGAGCCGGGAAGGTCGAAGGCCGGACCGAAGCGATCCAGATCACCGTCTCCGGCAGCGGGGCGTTCGCCGGCGAGGTGATCGCGGACGAGATGCGCGTTTCCGGAGCCGCTCGCATCGACGGGGCGGCGCGCGTGAAGGAGCTGAAGTGCTCCGGATCGTACCGGGTCAAGGAGTCGATCACCGCCGAGTACGTGAAGGTGAGCGGCGTGCTTCGCGTCGGCGGCGACGTCGAAGCCGACTTGTTCAAGGCGAGCGGAGGTTTCGAGATCGAAGGGCTCCTGTCGGCCGACAAGATCGAGATCCGTCCGGGCGGGCGGTGCTACGCTCGAGAGATCGGCGGCGCAAAGATCGACGTCCGGCGGGGGGGGTACCGCGAACGCGGGATCCTCTTCGACGGCCTCGTGCGCATGTTCAGCGGGAAAGGGACGGCCGAGCTTCACGTGACGGTGATCGAGGGGGACGAGATCCACCTCGAGGACACGATCGCCGACGTGGTACGCGGGACCCGGGTGGAGATCGGACCCGGATGTCGCATCAAGGCGGTCGAGTACGCCGGTGAGCTCAGCGTCCACCCGAGCGCGGAGGTCGGCAAGCAGCAGAAGGTCTAGTCGGCCGCTGAACCGAGGCGTTCACCGCGGCGACCTACCAGCAATCCATCCTGATGAGAGGACGGCGTCGAATCCGTGGTTGGAGGCTGGAAAGCTCGCTTCTTCACGATCTGGATCGGTCAGCAGCTGTCGATTGTCGGCACGGTGGCGGCCCAGTTCGCTCTGGTCTGGTGGCTGACGAGGACGACCGGATCGGCGACCGTTCTCGCCACGGCGTCCCTGGTCGCGATGATCCCGCAGATCGCGCTCGGTCCGTTCGTCGGGGCCTTCGTCGATCGATGGAATCGACGGACGGTGATGATCGCGGCCGACTCGTTCATTGCGCTCGTCGGCCTCTGGCTCGCGTACCTCTTCTGGACGGACGTGCTTCAGATCTGGCACGTCTACGTCGTCGTCTTCGCCCGATCGTTCGGCCAGGCGTTCCATGGACCGGCGATGGCGGCGTCGACGACCCTGATGGTTCCGGACCGACACTACACGCGGATCGGTGGATTGAATCAGACGATCTACGGACTGCTCAGTATCGTCGGCCCACCCCTCGGCGCGCTTCTGATGTCGCTGATGCCGTTGCACGGCGTGATGATGGTTGACGTCGGCACAGCCGCCTTCGCCGTCCTCCCGCTGCTTGTTCTCACGATTCCGCAGCCGGAGGCGCACGAGATCGAGGCGGTCAAGGCGGCTTCGGTCGTTTCGAATGCACGGAAGGGCCTTCGCTTCGTTCTCAGCTGGCCCGGGCTTGTCGTTCTTCTCGCCTGTGCGTCGGTCCTGAAGATCGCCCTGATGCCGGCCTTCTCGCTCCTTCCCCTTCTCGTCAAGGATCACTTCGCTGGCGGAGCGTCGCAGCTCGCTCTGTTCGAGGCGATGACCGGCGGGGGGATCCTCGCCGGCGGTGTTTTGCTCAGCCTGTGGGGCGGGTTTCGGCGGAAGATCCTCACCGTTCTGGCGGGATTGACCGGAGTCGGTCTCGCGGCGACCCTCCTCGGTCTGACGCCGTCCGGCATGTTCTGGCTGGGGTTGGTTGCGGTCTTCGTTCTCGGGATCATGCTCTCGCTGACCGACGGACCGATCGCCGCGCTCCTTCAGTCGACCGTGCCGGCGGCGATGCAGGGGCGCGTCTTCGCGTTGCTCGGAAGTCTCTTCTCGCTGACGACACCGATCGGACTGGCGATCGCCGGTCCGGTCGCCGACGTGACCGGCGTTCCCTTCTGGCTTCTGTTGGGCGGTCTGATCTGCACCGCGACCGCCGGTGTCGGCTTCTTCGTCCCGGCGCTGATCCGGATCGAGGATCAGAAGCGGGCCGACGTCTTCCCGGTCGCGCGCGGTGAGGGCGATCTCCGACCGGGCGACGGCCCGGCCGAGTGTCGGTCAGCGGTTGACCGTGTGAATCGCTCTTCCTAGGGCGTTCTCCGCCGCCTCCTTCAATCCCTCGGGGAGGGTCGGGTGTGGGTGGACCGTCTCGATCAGCCGCTCGAGTGTGAGGCCGTTTCGTATCGCGAGCGCCGCTTCGGAGATCAGATCCGAGGCCTCGGCTCCGATGATCTGTACGCCGAGGATTCGATGATCGTCTTCGTCGGCGACGACCTGGAAGAACCCGTCCGGCTCGCGCATTCCGACGGCCTTTCCGAGCACCGCGTAGGCGCATCGACCGACGAGGATCGGGCGTTCGTTCTCCCTCGCGCGGGTCTCCGAGAGTCCGGCCGACGCAATCTCCGGATCAGTGAAGATCGCCTGCGGGATTCCGTCGTGATCGAGATCGATCGGCGCGCCGTCGAATGAATCGGCGAGCGCGATCCCTTCGGCCGACGCCTTGTGGGCGAGCATCGGGCCGGGTGCGAGGTCGCCGATCGCGAAGACGCCTTTCGCCGTCGTCTCCAGACGGTCGTCGACTCGGACGAATCCGGCGTCGTCCGCCTCGATTCCGACCGTCTCCAAACCGATGTCGTCGGCGTTCGATCGGCGACCGACGGCGAGGAGGATGCGGTCGGCTTCCAGTCGATCCCCGTCGTCGAGGTGGACGGTGCCGCCGGCGTTATCGGAGGTCTCGAGGCTTTCCGCCCGGGTTCCCGTTCGAACGTCGATTCCCGACGCTTTGAGCGCGCGTTTCAGGACGGCGATCGTCCGGCGATCGAGATCGACGATCGACAGGATCTCGGGGAGGAGCTCGACGACGGTCACCTCGCTTCCGAGCCGCCGATAGATCGTCGCCAGTTCGAGGCCGATCACGCCGCCCCCGATCACGACGAGCCGATCGGGGACCTCGGGGAGCGCAAGCGCGTCGTCCGACGACCAGACAACGTCGTCGAACGCGAACCCGGGGATCTCGATTGGATGGGATCCGGTTGCGAGAACGATCCGATCGGCCTCGATCGTCTCCCCCGCCGACAGGGCGATCCGCCCGGATCCGGCGAGGCGACCGCGATCGTACACCACCTCGACGCCGTTCCTTTCGAGGAGGGTTTCGATTCCATCGGTCAGGCGCGAAACGACGCCGTCCTTCCACGCGGCGAGTCGAAGCAGATCGACCTTCGGGGCCGAGACGGTCAGTCCCATCTCGTCGGCTGTCTCCGTCTGAATCAGGAGTTTCGTAGCGACGTAGAGGGATTTCGTCGGGATGCAGCCCCAATGCAGGCAGATCCCGCCCAGCTCCGCTTCCTCGATGAGAACGGTCTCCAGCCCGAGTTGCCCACAGCGGATTGCGCAGGCGTAGCCGCCCGGTCCCCCACCAACGATCGCGACGTCGTAGCTCATTCGAATTCCTCCAGCCGATACGGTATCGGTCGCTCCACGGTCGATCAAGCGCCCCGATTGTCCCGCTCGAAGGGGACCCCGATAATCGCTCCATGTCTTCGGCACCGAACGATCGGACGCTCCTCGGATGCCACCTGTCGATCGGAAACGGATTCCCCGCGGCGATCGACGGCGCGGAGGAGCTCGACATCAACGCAGTCCAGTTCTTCACGCACAACGCATCGTCGTGGCGAATGAAGGCGCTCTCGGCCGCACGGGCCGACGCGTTCGTCGACCGGCGGGCGGCGTCCTCCGTCGGCTTCGTCGTCGCCCATACGATGTACCTGCTGAATCTGGCGAGCCCGGACGATGTGCTGCATCGGCGGTCGGTCGAGGCGCTGATCGAGGAGATTCGTCGCGCCGGGCTCCTCCAGCTCGACGCCGTTGTGACGCATCTCGTGGCCCACGTCGGGTCGGGCCTGAACCGAGGGACCGATCGTATCGTCGAGGCTCTCGACCGCGTTCGTCGGTCGGGTGCTCTCGATGCGTCGCCCGGCCTTCGCCTCCTGTTGGAGAACACCGCCGGGAGCGGAACGACGGTCGGGAGTTCGTTCGATCAGCTGGCCCGGATTCTCGCCGGACTCCAGGACGACGAGTCGTTCGGGATCTGCTTCGACTCGGCGCACGCGTTCGCCGCAGGGTACGATCTGCAGACCCCGGTGGCGGTCGAGGCGACGCTCACGGCGCTCGAACGTTCGATCGGTCTCGATCAACTCGGGTTGATCCACCTGAACGACTCCAAGTACGCTCTGGGCTCCCGGCGCGATCGGCACGAACACATCGGCTTCGGCGCGATCGGGCGCCAGGGGTTGGGGACGGTCGCTCGACGTGCCGCCGAACGCGGCGTTCCGATCATCCTCGAAACCCCCAAGGAGATCGACGGACGGGGGGACGCGGACCGGATGAACCTGGCGGCCGTCCGAGCGCTTCTGGAGAGCCGCGCGACCGAACGACAGGAGGGAGCATGAAGCTGTTCATCGACACGGCGAACGTGTCCGAGATTCGCGAGCTGGCTTGGTTGATCGACGGAGTCACCACGAACCCGAGCCTGGTCGCCAAAGAGCGGCGGCCGTTCGACGAGATCATCCGCGAGATCTGCGATATCGTCGACGGACCGGTGAGCGCCGAGGCGACCGCTCTCGACGCCGTCGACATGGTCGAGGAGGCGCGCGGCCTGGCGAAGATCCACGAGAACGTCGTCGTGAAGATTCCGATGACCGAGGACGGAATGCAGGCGGTTCGGATTCTGGCGAGTGAGGGGATCCGGACGAACGTCACCCTCGTCTTCTCGGCGAATCAGGCCCTGTTGGCGGCGAAATGCGGTGCGTCGTTCGTCTCCCCGTTCGTCGGGCGGATCGACGACGTCGGCGGGGCCGGGATGGATTTGGTCGCCGAGATCCTCGACGTATACGAGAACTACGGCTTCACGACCGAGATCCTCGTGGCGAGCGTTCGCCATCCGCGACACGTCCTCGATGCGGCCCTCCTCGGGGCCGACGTAGCCACCGTTCCCCACGCGGTGCTGAAGAGGCTCTTCACCCATCCGCTGACCGACGTCGGGATCGATCGATTCCTGAAGGACTGGAAGAGCGTGCCGAAGTGAACGCAATGGAGAGGGATCCGGCGGGCCGTCGCGATGGGCCGTGAGCCGCGACGGCGGATTCGACTGATCGACGAGACATTCCGCCGGCAACCGGGCCACTTCGTTTCGCAGAGCCTCATGGCGTTCGTCCTGATTGCAGCGATCGTCTTGGTGATGTGAACCTTGACGAACGGTGCGATCGTCGTCTTCCTCGGCGTGAGCGGGGCTATCCGGCCGCGCGTAGAGCGGAGAGAACGTCCTCGAGGAGTGCGTCGCGATTCCCGAGCTTGACGCGGAACAGCTCGAGCTCCTGTCGCACGCGGTGGGCGAGCGGGTGGTCGGCGTTGGCGTGTGTCGAGATCAGAAGGGCCTTTTCGCTTGCCAGCGCCGTCTCGACCGCCGGCACGAACGCCGGCGAGCGCAGTTCCATCGGGGCGATCTCGTCGATGACGATCAGGTCTTTCGTCTCGACGGCGTCGAGGATGGCCGCAATTCCCGTCTCGTCCAGGGAGTTGAGGTCGACGGTGTAGCGGCCGACCTTCGGGCCGTCGGTTCGATGAACGTGCGCGAGCGTTCCCGCGGCGCCGGTGGCGACGTCGATCACGCTGAAGCCGACGCGGTGTCCGCAGACCCGAATCTCCTTGGTCAACATCCCTCCGGCCGAGAAGGGGAGGGCCTCGAGCACACGCTCGATCAGCGTCGTCTTCCCGACGCCCGGTCGTCCGGTGATCGCAACTCGCCCCTTGATCGCCATTCCGGTCCATTCTATCCTGTCGACGATGAACGGCAAGGCAGACCTGTTGGCGATTATCGAGGAAGAGCGGCGACGTCACCCTCGGACGACGGTCGAGGACGCTTGGACGTTCATCGTTCGATCCGTCTATGGAGTCGATCCCCTACTCGGTGACCTCGAGCGATTCCGGCGGGAGCCTCGGGCTGAGTGGGAGGCAACCTCGGCCGATGGCTCCGGCGAATCTGCGGCGCAGTCGATCGATCCGAACGGTCGAGCGGCCCGCGTTCATCAGGCGCCGTGCAAGGCGCGAGGGCGCGCCTCTTGAGCGCCAAGGCGGTGCGGTGGATCGGTCATCTCGACATGGACGCGTTCTACGCCGCTGTCGAGCAGCTCGATGAGCCCTCGCTTCGAGGCAAGCCGGTCATCGTCGGCGGACTCGGCCCTCGCGGCGTCGTCTCGACCGCCTCATACGAAGCGAGGGCGCACGGGGTCCACAGCGCGATGCCGACGGCGCTGGCGCGCAAGGTCTGCCCGAACGGGATCTACCTTCGTCCGAGATTCAGCCGGTATCGAGAGATCTCCGAAGAGGTTCGCGCGATCCTGCACGCGCATTCGGCGGTTGTCGAGCCGATCTCCCTCGACGAGGCGTTCTTCGACCTGACCGGACACGGGCAAGGCCTGGAAGAGGTCTCCGCCGCCGCTCTCCGGATCAAGGAACGAGTCCGGGCGAAGACCTCCCTCACCTGCTCGGTCGGTGTGGCGCAGAACCGGTTTCTGGCGAAACTCGCCTCGGAGTTTCGGAAGCCGGACGGGTTCTTTGCGATCGCTCCGGAGAACGTGGGCGAGTTTCTTGATCCGCTTCTGGTGGGGAGGATCTGGGGGGTCGGGCGAGTCACGGAGCGGCGACTGACCGGGCTCGGCCTCCTGCGAATCCGCGATGTCCGGCTCGCACCGTGCGAGCTCCTGGAGCGCGAGTTCGGGTCCCAGGGGCGGCGACTCCAGGCGCTGGCGGGAGGGGAGGACGACACCCCGCTCGGCGGAGAGACGGAGGCGCGGACGATCTCGCGTGAAGTGACCTATTCGTACGACCTGACCGACCCGGCCGAGATCGAGTCCGAGGTGCGTGCGCTCGCTCGACTCGTCGCGGGGCGGCTTCGCGCGGAGGGCCTGTTGTGTCGGACGGTTCGGATCAAGATCCGCTATCCGGACTTCCGCACGATCACGCGGCAGGTTCGGCTCGTCGTCGGAATCGATGCGACCGGGATGATCGAACGTCTCGCCGTGCACCTGCTGCGCGAGCGCGTCCGGCTCGATGAAGGGGGCGTTCGGCTGATCGGTGTCGGCGTCGGTCGCCTCTCCGAGACGACCGCCAGGCAGCTCTCGTTGTTCGAGTGAACGTTCGCGATCGACGGAAGACATCCCGCACCTCGGCAGGGGATCGATTTGGTTGTGGACCGGGGTCTCGCCCGCCTACCGTCGGACGTACGAGGTGATCGCCATGCGACGGTGGCTGATGGTGGCGGTCCTGCTCGCAGCAGTGACCGGCCTGAAAGTGTTTCCTATTCCGCTTTGCGAGTATCAATCCCCGGTGACCAACCTGTCCGACTTGGCGATCAGCTTCGCGTATCAGTATCACAACGATCCGTTCGGCCTGCGCGATCGCGACGCCAACCAAGGAGAGTTCACCGTCGAATACGTCAGGTTGTTCGACCGACCGGAGTACGGTTTCGACGTGGCGATACAGAACGACATGAGCATCTCGGTACTCGACGTGTCGACCTACACGACGGTCGCCGACGGGAGCTACAAGCGCTATTTCTCGACCGAGCGAGACTTCTTCGCGTTCGCCGGGGCGATCGCGAGAAGCTCGTCGTCGTTCCAGTCGCTCGGCCTCTCGGTCAACCTCGGGGTCGGGTTCGGCCGCTTTGTCGATGTGACGCCGTTGGCGCTGGCGACTCGAATCGATGAGTTCCTCGTCGACCGCGGGAGCCTGACTGAGCATCTCCATCCGGTCGATCTTCAGATCCTCGCCGACGAGATTGCCAGTCTCTCGACGTACGACTCGGTGGCGAGGCTGTTGGAGGCGGCGCAGGATGTCATCGAAGGATCGTCCTACGTCCGGGTCGGAGGACTCGACGCGCTCGACATTGCGGAAATCACGCGGGTGATCCAGGCGGAGGGGTTCTCCCGATACTGCGGGTGGGACCTCAGGTTCGGACTCGGATACGAGATCCTCGATCCTTCGGGAGGCACGAACGACCTGTTGGTCACCGGCTCGTTCAACTACGCCGTCGCGACGACGCCGAACGAGCAATTCCTCGTTCAGGGGAGCTTCTCCGGACAGCCGGATTTCCTGGAGGTAAACCGGATCGACGTGACGATCGCCTACGATTGCCTGTTGTCGGACTTCCTCAATCTGACGACCAGCTACGACTTCTCGCGGGAGACGTGGGCGGCCGAGGCGACCGACATCCACAGGATCGTGTTCGATCTGACCCTCGAACCGCTCGACACGGCCGCGGTCACGTTCGGAGTCGCCCTCGAGCATCGACCATACTACGTCGAGTGGAGCGTCGACCTTCGATTGACCATCGGCATCGATCTCCTGTAGACTGAAGCCGGTTCTACGACCGAGCCAACTCGAGGACGACGCTCGCCATCGTTGGGTTGAGCATCTCCGACACCGCGGCCGGTTCGGCGAACCGGGCCTCGGCGATCTCGTCCGGGTTCAGGGCGGGAACGCCGTCGACGGCGACGCGGTAGAAGATCATGATCCAATGAAGGCGAGATCGCTCGCCGAGCCTCGATCGGAAGACGGGCGCTCCCTCGATCCTGCCGACCAGCCCGACCTCCTCTTGGATTTCTCGCAGGACGCCTTCTGCGGGCGTCTCGCCGAATCGGAGGAAGCCCCCGGGAAGGGACCAGAGCCCTTCGGTCAATCCGCGGCTCCCTTTGACGAGGAGGACCTCGCCGCCCCGCAAGCAGACGCCCTCGACGACGATCCGTGGCATCGTTGCGTGAACGGCGATCCTCGCGCGAGGGGTGGTCGGAAGAATCGCCAGTTCATCCTTGCTCGGCCACTCCGCCGGATGGCGGTCGAGGCGCGGGACGCAGAACCAAACGTCCTCCGCGCTCGCGAGGGAGGCGATCCGGTCGACGTCGAACGGGACCTCTGAGGGGAGCGGGAGGTCGAGGAACTCACCCCGCTCGACCAGGAAGACTCGACCGTCGCTTTCGATGTAGTAACGCACGGTTTCACCCCTACAGCGACATTATACGCTGTTGGGAACTGGATTCGGCGGTTGCGGGTGCACGTGAGCCGATGGATAATCCGCACCAACTCGGGGGAACTGAACCCCCGCGACGAGGTGGTGAAAACGTGTATAAGATCCTGAGCAAGAGGACCCTCGGCCCCGGCATCCGTGAGTATGTGATCGAGGCACCCGACGTCGCCCGTGTCGCCACGGCCGGGCAGTTCATTGTTCTGCGTCTTCACGAACGCGGGGAGAGGATCCCGTTGACGATGGTCAAGACCGACCCTGGCTCTGGTGGGGTGACGCTCGTCGTTCAGGAGGTCGGTAAGTCGACACATGAGATGGGCGATCGGTTCGACGTGGGGGATTCCGTCCTCGATTTCGCCGGTCCGCTCGGACGGCCGACCGAGATCGAGGAGTACGGTACGGTGATCTGTGTCGGAGGTGGAGTAGGGATCGCTCCGCTCTATCCGATTGTGCGAGCGCTCAAGGAGGCCGGGAACACGGTCATCGGGATCATCGGCTATCGAAGCCGCGACGTGATGATCTACCACGACGAGTTCTCAGAGGTCTGCGATGAACTGATCGTCATGACCAACGACGGATCCTATGGGGGAAGGGGGTTCGTGAGCGATCCGCTTCGCGAGATCCTCGAGTCCGGCCGACAGATCGGTCATGTGTGGGCGATCGGCCCGGCGATCATGATGAAGGTCTGTTCGGAGGTGACGAGGTCCTTCGACATTCCGACGACGGTCAGCTTGAATTCGATCATGATCGACGGGACGGGAATGTGTGGAGGATGCCGGGTCGAGGTCGGTGGGGTCGCGCAGTTCGCCTGTGTGGACGGGCCCGAATTCGACGGGCACAAGGTCAACTTCGATCTGCTCATGTCGCGGCAGGGGTACTACGCCGACGAAGAGGCGTGCTCGCTCGAGCGCTACTTGGCCGAGACGGATGCGAGAAAGGGAGTGGAATGATCCAAGAGCGCCAGGTTCCGATGCGCGAGCAGAATCCTCACGTGCGTATCGGGAACTTCGCCGAGGTTCCGTACGGGTACAGCGAAGACGAGGCGGTCGCCGAGGCGGAGCGCTGCCTGCAGTGTCCCAAGGCTCCCTGTATTGAGGGATGTCCCGTCGGGATCGACATCCCCGGGTTTATCGATCACATCAAACATCGCCGCTTCTCTGAGGCGATCGTGACAATCAAGGCGTCGAATGCGCTCCCGGCAGTCTGTGGAAGGGTCTGTCCACAGGAGGTGCAGTGTCAAGGCGTGTGTACCCTCGGAATCCGGTTCGAACCGGTCGCGATCGGACGCCTGGAGAGGTTCTGCGCCGATTGGGAGGCGAGAAACGAGGCATGCTGTCCCGATGTTGCACCTGACACCGGAAAGCGCATTGCCGTCGTTGGGGCTGGACCTGCTGGCCTGACGGCCGCTGGTGAACTTCGACGATTTGGCCACGAGGTCGTCGTCCTCGAGCTTCTTCACACTGCCGGTGGTGTGCTGATGTACGGAATCCCGGAGTTCCGCCTTCCGAAAGAGATCGTCCGTCGCGAAGTCGCTGCGCTCTGCCAGACGGGGATCGACCTTGAAGTCAACCAGGTGATCGGACAGGTGCGAACGGTCGACGCCCTCCTGGGCGCCGGATTTGATGCAGTCTTTATCGGTACCGGGGCAGGCCTTCCGCGATTCCTCGGGGTCCCAGGAGAGAACCTGAACGGCGTCTATTCCGCGAATGAGTTCCTCACCCGAACGAACCTGATGAGTGCCTATCGCTTTCCGGAATACGACACGCCGATCAAGGTCGGACGCCGCGTCGTCACTGTGGGTGGGGGGAACGTCGCGATGGATGCGTCGCGCACGGCGCTCCGTCTCGGAGCCGAATCGTCGATGATCATCTACCGGCGGAGCGAGGAGGAACTGCCCGCTCGCGCGGAAGAGGTCCACCACGCCAAGGAAGAAGGGATTGACTTCCGGCTTCTGACAAACCCGATCGAGTTCCTCGGCGAAGAGGGCCGGCTGGTAGGCGTTCGTTGCGTCCGGATGGAGCTCGGAGCTGCGGACGACTCTGGGCGACGTCGCCCGATCCCGATCGTCGGCTCGGAGCACGAGATCGAGGTCGACACGGCGGTGATCGCTATCGGGAACGGCCCGCATCCGCTCGTTCCGCAGACGACTGAAGGGCTCGAGCTGACTCGCTGGGGAAACATTGTTGCCGATCCTGAGACCGGGCAGACGAGCAAGCCAGGGGTCTTCGCTGGCGGGGACATCGTTACCGGGGCTGCGACCGTGATCCAGGCGATGGGAGCCGGGAAGCGAGCGGCGGCGGCGATCCACGCGAACGTGATGAACAGCACGGACGCAAAGCCGGCCGACTGACCCTCGCTTTGCCGTCCGACGATGCCACGCGTCCCGCCGCGGCGGGATACATGGCGATGCTCTCAGGCCGGTCATGTGTCATTATTCCCATGCAGACAGCTAGCACCACCCGGTGCACGGTCGGTGGAGAGGCTTCGCGCCTCTCCACTGATCTATTCTGCCTAGGCGTCGTGGAAGGCGGACGTCTGGTCCGCGGCAAAGAGCCCGGGGACGCCGCCGGTATGCAGGAAGACGACGACGTCATCCTCCGTGTAGTGACCGGCCCGAATTCGATCGATCAACCCGGCCATCGCCTTTCCCGTGTAGACCGGATCGAGGAGGATGCCCTCGGTTCGGGCGGTGAGGAGGACCGCCTCGACCATCCCGACGGTCGGCCGACCGTACCCGTCGCCGACGTACTCGTCGAGCACGTGAATCGCGTCTCGCGGAATCGGGGTCCGACGTCCCAGAACGCCGACGGCTTCGTCCAGTTGCCGGGCGATTCGATCGGTCAGCGGCTTCGTTCCGTTTGCGACGCTGATCCCGACGACGTCGATCTCTCCCCCGGCGTAGAGGTGCGACCCGAGGACGAGACCGGTCTGCGTGCCGGAGGTGCCGACGGCGGTGACGACGCTGTCGACGGCGACGCCGAGGGCGGCGCCCTGTGCGATCAGCTCGAGGACGCAGTCGGCGTAGGCGTAGGCCGCATGAAGCGGCCGGCACCCGTTCGGAATCACATACGGTCGTTCGCCGGACCCGCGGAGCCGCGCGACGATCTCGTCGACCTTCGGATCGGCGAGCTCGTCGCGCGCACCCTTCGGCGGGAAGCCGGAGGAGCCGACGAAGTGGATCTCCTCGACCCCGAGGATCCGGTCGATCAGAAGATTGCCGCTCGACTCGGGCGGCTCGTCTCCGCGAAGGACGAGGATCGAGCGAAGGCCGAGACGATTCGCCGCCGCGGCAGTCAGGCGGACGTGATTGCTCTGGGGGCCGCCGACCGTTACGACGACCGTCGCGCGATCGGCGACGGCCTCGGCCATGGCGTACTCGAGCTTGCGGAGCTTGTTCCCGCCGAGGCCGAGCCCGCTCAGGTCGTCCCGCTTGATGAACAGCCTCGGCCCGCCCAAGTGCTCGCGCAAGCGGTCGAGCTCCTCGAGCGGCGTCGGAAAATCGCCGAGGCGGATCCGTTCCATCTGTCCGATCTGCATGGGCACCCTTTCGCCACGAGTCTACCGTGAGCCCTTCGACGACGCACGCCGAGGGCGCCCGTCACGACACACGGCGGCTCGACGGCGAGAACGTCCGAGTAGTCGGTCCCGCGATCGAGCGTCGCTGAACAGGCCGAGACGCCGATCGATTGCGGCGGCCGCGTCGTGCTCGTACTCTGTCTGTCCGACGAACATGGCGACGCGGCGGACGATCGGGGTTCTTGGTGGGATGGGGCCGGCGGCGACGGTTGAGTTCTTCCGTCGCCTCGTCGTCGCGACGCCGGCGACGACCGATCAGAACCACCTTCACATCCTGATCGACAACGACCCGACCATCCCCGATCGTGCGAGCGCCCTTCTGCGAGGCGGACCGACGCCGGTGCCGGCCCTCGTCCGGATGGCTCAGCGACTCGAGGCGGCCGGCGCCGACGTTCTCGCGGTACCGTGCAACACGGCGCACGCGTTTCTCGGGGAGATTCGCGACGGCGTCTCGGCCCTCGTCATCGACATGGTGGCGGAGACGGCGGCTCGGATCGACGCGGAGGCGGTCGGGCTGTTGGCGACCACGGGGACCCTCCGATCGAGGATCTACAGTCGCGCGTTCGCAGATCGGGGCATACGTTTGATTGTTCCCAAGGGAGACGCTCAACGTACGGTCGTGCGGGCGATCGAGGCGATCAAGGCGGGGCGAGCGCTTCCCGAGGTGGAGCGCGCGATCCTCCCCGTGGTCGAGACGTTCTCCCGTGAGGGCGCGGCCGTGGCCGTCGCCGGTTGCACGGAGATCTCGCTCCTCGAAGGTTCGAGGATGCCGATCCGATGGATCGACGCGCTCGACTGCCTGGTCGATGCGACGATTCGCGCCGCTGTCTCGGATGACGCGACACAATAGGGAGGATCGATGAGCGATTGGAAGGGGCGCGTCTGCGCCGAAGTCGACCGACTGGAAGGGCGATTGCGTGAGGTCAGCAAGGACCTGTTCGAGCATCCGGAACTGAAATTCGAGGAGGTTCGCGCGTCCGCCCTCCTCGCGGACGTCCTTCGAGAAGGCGGATTCGAGGTCGAGCACGGGTTCGCCGGTTTGGAGACGGCGATTCGAGCCGTTCACCCGGCGAGAAGCGATGGCCCGACGGTCGCGATCCTCGGGGAGTACGACGCGCTCCCCGAGATCGGCCACGCCTGCGGGCACAATTTGATCGCCGCCGGGGCGCTCGGCGCCGCCCTCGCCGTCGGATCGATCAAGTCGGACCTGCCGGGTCGGCTGATCTTCTTCGGTACGCCGGGTGAGGAGGGGGGCGGAGGGAAGGTGATCATGATCGCCGCCGGAGCGTTCGAGGGAGTTGACGCAGCGATGATGTTCCATCCGGCGGCGCACACCGTCGTCGGCCAGGGGAGTCTGGCGATCACCGAGGTGAAGATCGAGTTCCACGGACGACCGGCGCACGCCGCGGCCGGGCCGGAGAAGGGGATCAACGCACTCGACGCGGTGATCCAGACGTTCAACGGGTTGAACGCCCTCCGCGAGCACATCGAGGACGGAGCGCGTATCCACGGGATCATCACCCACGGGGGGCTGAAGCCGAACATCGTCCCCGAGTACGCGGCGGCCGAGTTCTACGTTCGTGCTCCGGAGACCGGCTATCGCGACGAGCTCCTCGTGAAGCTTCGCCGATGCGCTGAAGGGGCCGCCCTCGCGACCGGCGCGAAGCTCGAATTCAGCGAAGTGGGACACGCCTACAAGGCGATGAAGCCGAATCGCCCGTTGATCGACGCGTTCGTCGCCAATCTGGAGTCCCTTGACTGGCCGCTCGACGAGGCACCCGGATCGATGGGATCGACCGACATGGGCGACGTGACGCAGGCCGTGCCCGGGATGCATCCCTACCTCGCCATCAGCGCCCCCGACGTCGTCGGCCATTCGCACGAGTTCGCCGAGGCCTCGGGTTCCGAGCGGGGAGCCGTCGCGATGCTCGTCGGAGCGAAGGCGATGGCGATGACGACCGTCGACGTCCTGACCACGCCGGGCCTGGTCGATCGGATGTGGGAGGCGTTCCGGAGCGCCTAGTCGGCGGAGTGCCGGGGAATCGAAACGGGCTGGAATCGTCGGCGATTCCGGCCCTTCCGTTCCGGGTCTCTTCTCGAGCGGCGGCCTCGCGGTTCAGTCGTCCAACAGCGTCTCGAGGTCCCAGATGGTGACCTGACATCGCGACATGCCGCAGTAGCTCGTTGCGAGGAGACGTCCGTCTCGGCCGAACTGAACGGAGCAGACATCGCCGTCGCTCGGCGACGGCGTGCGAAGGGCCGTACCGTCCGGCACGGCCCAGAGGCGGATCGTCTCGTCCAGCCCGCCCGATGCCAGGGTCCGGCCGTCGGGACTGAATGCGACCGCGACGACGGCCGCGTCGTGGCCCTCGAATCGAGCGATCGTCTCGCCGGCCGTCACGTCGAGGACGACGACACTCTTCTCCGCGATGTACGCCACCGAATCGCCGCTCGGATGGAGCGCGATCCAGGAATACGGTCCGACGTTCGGCGCATCGAGGGTCGAGACGACATCGCCCGTCGACGCCTCCCAGACGCGGATCACGTCCGCCCGGGTGAAAGAAGCCAGCAGTCGGCCGACTACGGAACCGGATCGAAGCCGCCCGGGTGAAACGGGTGGCAGCGGAGGATGCGTCGGAGGGCGAGCCAACCGCCCTTGATCACTCCGTGGCGCTCGATCGCCTCGATCGCGTACGCCGAGCAGGGCGGATAGAACCGGCAACGCCGCGGCAGAAGCGGCGAGATCACGCGGCGGTACACGAGGATCGGGACGATCGTAACCTTCCGAAACACGTTCTCATTGTACACTCGCCGGTCGTCTTGACAACTAGCAGTCAGCGTGCTATACTGCTAGTTAGCAGTCGCGGTACAAGACTGCTAGGCAAATGAACGAAGGAGGGACCCATGATGATCAGGAGACTTCCAGACGTGCGGCGTGGCCCGTTCCTACTCGAGAGCGGTCTGTCGAGAATGGTCGACGACTTCTTCCGAGACTTCGACCGAGTCGGATTCGATCTGGCACCGAGCTTCGGGCGGACGGACGTGTACGAGAAGGACAAGACGTTGGTCTTCGAGACGGAGCTTCCAGGCGTGAAGCGAGACGAGATCTCGATCAAGGTCGAGGACGATCAGTTGACGATCACCGGCGAGGTGAAGCGAAACGAAGAGATCGATCGTGAGAATTACTTCCGAATCGGTCGACGGTATGGCCGATTCCAGCGATGCTTCCCTCTTCCGGCCGATCAGATCGACCGCGAGGAGATCAAGGCCAAGTTCGAAGACGGAATCCTCACGGTCACCGCGCCGATGAAGGAGTCGATCAAAGAGAGGGAGAAGCCGATCGAGGTTCAGGTCGACTGACGATCACCCGGATGAGTTCGGATGTGTGACGCGGGCTCTCGCCGTCGGGGCGAGAGCCCGTTCTTCTTTCCCGCGTCATCGGCTACTGGCGAAAGCGGTTCGACAAGGGGTCACGGCGGCCGGCGAGCGGGTTCGCCGAGACGAGGATTGCGGGGGGCAGTTGACGACGCTTGAACGTGGCGCTGTAGAAGCGATCGACGATGTCGTCGACAAGCGCCGGATCGAACCCGCGCTCGACGAGCTCGCGGACGGAGAGATTCTCGTCGATCAGCGCGGAGAGCATCGGGTCGAGCACCTCGTAGGGAGGCAAATCGTCCTCGTCGCGCTGTCGCGGACGGAGTTCGGCCGACGGAGCCTTGTCGAGGATCGCGTGAGGGATCCTGTCGCCGAGCTGTCTTGCGAGGCGATAGACGTCGGTCTTGTACAGGTCGGCGATCGGGGCGAGGGCGCCGGTTGTGTCCCCGTACAGCGTGCAGTAGCCGACCGCGATTTCCGACTTGTTCCCGGTCGCGAGGACGAGAGCGTCCCATGCGTTGGCGAGCGCCATCCAGAGGACGGCCCGGGTCCGCGCCTGAAGGTTTTCGTTGACGATGCCGGTCGCCTCGAACGGAAGCGACGCTCGCAACGCGCCCCAGGCGGCGTCGATCGGGATCTCGACAAGATCGATCCTGAGGCTGTCGGCGAGGGCACGAGCGTCGCTGCGGCTGTCGACGGACGTGTGCGTCGTCGGGAGAGAGACGCCGATGACCGCCGCCGAACCGAGCGCCTCGACGGCGAGTGACGCGACGAGGGCCGAGTCGACGCCGCCGGAGAGACCGATCAAGACGCGACCGAAGCCGTTCCGGCCCGCGTAGTCTCGGATGCCAAGGACGATCGCCGCTCTGATCTGGTCCAGCTCGTCTTCGGACGGTTCGGCGATCGGTTCGACCACGTCGAGATCGACGATGAACAGGCCCTGCTCGAAGGGCGGAGCCTGGAAGAGGAGACGACCGGCGCGATCGACGGCGAAGCTGGCGCCGTCGAAGACGACGCCGTCCTGCCCGCCGACCGTGTTGACGAAGACGACACCGACGTCGCCTTCCTTCGCCCACTTCCGGGCGACGGTGCGCCGATCGGCCGGTCTCCCGGCGTAGAACGGGGAGGCTGCCAAGCTGAAGGTCCACTCCGCGCCGAGGCGAGCAAGGAGGTCGATCCCTTCGGGGTCGATCGACTCGCCGAGGATGATCCCGAGAGATCGGCCGGCGACTTCGACGGTCTCAAGCCCCGGTCCGGGGGTGAGCTGCCGTAGCTCGGCGCCCGGCCCGAGCGGTGCGAGGGCGGCCTTGTCGATCCGGGCGACGGTCGCCCGGTCCTCGAATACGTAAGCGCAGCTGCGAATCTCGGGGTGCGCTCCGTCGCCTTCGTGCGTGATCGAGCCGACGACGACGGCGACCCCCGCCGTCGCGGTGCGGATACGTTCGATGGCCGCCTCGCAGCCGGCGACGAATCCGGATCTTCGGACCAGATCGAGGGGGAACGCTCCCGGAACAGCGAGCTCCGGGAAGAGGACGAGATCACACCCGCCGTCGCGGGCTTCCTCGATTCGTTCGAGGATCGCCCGTGCGTTCCGTTCGAAATCCCCGACGACGGAGCTGATCTGTCCGATCCCCACGCGCATGGGGCGATTATAGGAGGGGCGCTAGTGCGCGGCCAGCCGGGACCGGGCGTATGCGAACGCGCGCGTCTCCTCCTCCCGAGGCAGGCGCGAGACCTCCCCGGGCTCCAATTCCCCGAGATCGATCGGGCCGACGGCCGTGCGAAGGAGCCGACGCACGTCGAGACCGACGCGGGCGAACAACCGCTTCACTTCGTGCTTCCTTCCTTCGGCGAGTCGGACGACGGCGTGGGGCGGCCGCCCGTCGAGGTGGCCGTCGAAGATTCGCAGCGTCTCCCCGTCATCGACAATCCCCTGCTTCATCCGGGCGAACGCCGTCTGCATCGTACCACGCTCGAGCGGTCGAGTCGTCCAGACGTGATAGACCTTCTCCACCTCGTAGCGCGGGTGCGTGAACGCGTTGATCAACGCACCGTCGTTCGTCAGGACGAGGAGTCCCTCGGCATCCCGGTCGAGGCGGCCGGCCCAGGCGTATCCGATGAAGCCTTCGGCGCGAAGGAGTCGGCCGACCGTGTTCCCGGCGTGCGGATCGTCGTGGCTGCAGAGGACGCCGCCCGGCTTAAAGTACCGGTAGATCCTCAACTCGGGCGGATCGACCGGGAGCGGATGACCGCGGAGGTCGAGACGGCGGAGGCTCGCGGACGCGATCGGGAGGAACGGATCGGTCACGATCTCGCCGTTCACTGCGACCTCGCCGCCGCGGATCAACTCCTGCGCCTTCCGCCGCGAAAGTCCGGCGTGTTGCTTCACCCATTGAAACAGCTTCTGCGCTTCGATTTCGTCCATGGTCCCTTCCCGATTGCTAGGGATACCGCGTCGCGCTCCGGCGCGCAAATCGCTCGTGTCGGGACGCTCCGGTTTCGCCGCCGGGCGCGTTTGGTTGATAATCGGCAAAATGCGGTGACCGAAAGGGTGAGACGTGGGGTTTTCGATCGAGCAGGTCGGCGTGGGAGATCGTCGATTGCGCGACTTCGTGAACGTCCCTTGGACCCTGTTCGTCGGGGATCGTTGTTGGACGCCGCCTCTGCGGGCGGAGCTTCTCGGAAGCCGCCTTCTCGGGATGACCGGCCTTCTCACGGGCGCGCACCCGTATCATCGCGACGCGGCCGTGACGCATTTCATCGCGCGGCGGGGCCGGCGGCTGTGCGGACGCGTATCCGCGGCGGTGAATCGGCGCTACAACGAGTACCACGGGACGCGGATCGGGTTCTTCGGTTTCTTCGACGTCTGCGAGGAGTACGCCGTTGCGGAGGCCCTTCTCGATCGGGCGCGCGAGTGGCTCGCCGCTCGCGGGATGACCTCGATGCGCGGGCCCGGCGGCTACTCGAACGCAACGCACGAGGCGCATCAGGGGGTCCTGATCGACGGCTTCGGATCGCCGCCGACGGTCGAGTTGACGCACAACCCACCGTACTACGCGGACCACCTCGAGCGATACGGCTTCCGAAAGGCGAAAGACTACTACGCCTACTTGATTCATATCGAGCCTCGGTCGGACGACCGGCTCCGGCGGATCGCCGAGGCGGTGCAAGAGAGACGATCGATCGAGACGCGATCGATCGACCTGTCGAATCTTCGCCAGGAGGTCGACCGGATCGTCTTCCTGTTCAACGAGGCCTGGTCGGGGAACTGGGGCTTCCTCCCGCTGACCGACGCCGAGGCGGAGGCGACGGCGGCGAGCCTCAAGCTGGTCGCCGACCCGGGCTTGATCCGGTTCGCTTCGGTCGGTGGGGAGCTGGCCGCCGTTCTCGGAGCCCTCCCCGACCCGAACGTCCCGCTCCGTCCACGGTGGAATCGATGTCGGGACAGCGACTTGGTTCGGGCACTTCGCCTGCTGCGCACGCGCCGACGGATTCCGCGGACGCGGCTGATGTTCTTCGGTGTGCGTCCGCAGTTTCGGAAGCTCGGCTGCGACGCGGTCCTCTTCTCGGAGGTGCACGAATACGCCCTGCAACGAGGGTACGAGACCTGCGAACCGTCGATGCTCCTCGAAGACAACGATCTGATCCTCCGAGCGTCGACGTTCATGGGTGGCGAACGCTACAAGACCTGGCGAATCTACGAGATGCCGCTCGAGTCGACCGATTCATGAAGCGATCGACAAGGTCGGCGCCGAGTGAGGCGAAGAGAACGGGCCCGGCGTTTCCGCCGGGCCCAGGGCTGACTGCCGAGGAGGCAAGCCCCTCTCTTCGAATCTTCTTCTAGCGACCTAGCAACCGAAGCAGATGCGGATCTTGAAATGCCAGATGCCGTCACTGCCCCAGTACCAGTACCACCCGCTCGACGGGACGCCGAAGTTCCACGAGCCGCCGTCCCAATACCAGCTCGCGCCCGGGTAGCCGTAGAACGGCGGACACGGGTAGAACGGGCTCCAGGAGTAACAAGGCGGCGGGGTCGGAGAGGGCGTCGGCGTGGGCGTCGGGGGCGTGTAGCTGTAACCGACGATGGTGAACGAGGTCCACGCCGTCACGTAGTTCGGTTCGGGGACGATCCCCATGATGTGCGCGCGGATCTGGTCCGTCGCGGCGCTCGGGTTCGGACCGACCATCGGGTACGGCTCGCTGTAGGACATCGCAAGCCCGAGGGGGACCGGGCTGGCGATGATCTGGAGCTGCTCGGTTCCGAGCGGTGGGGCCACCCGGAACACGTACGGGCCGTCCGGGAGCGTGTGCGTTCCGGCTGACACGTAGTTCGCCTGCGAATAGGCATTCGGGAAGCGCTGGACGACGATCCCGTCCGGCTGGATGTCGTAGATGTAAACGTAGGCCGGTCGGCTGACGTTGAAGTAGATCGTGGCGGTCTCGCCGACCGTGTAGGTCGCCTTGTTCGTCCAGATACTCACCGAGAGCGTACTCGGGGTCGGCTCGACAATCAGCCCGAGCGGGGCCGGCGAGCTGGCGACCACGACGATCCCGGAGAGAGCGAGGATTCCGATCAGCAGGATTCCGAGTCGTACTCGCCGGTTGTTCATCTTCATCACCTCGCGTTACCTACACGCCCGCCTCCCGGAGGTTTCAGCCGGGTCCGCCGGTCATTCGGACTCCTCCGGCCTCCCGATCGAGCGGACGACCACGTGGAGGTGCTCGGTGCAGTCGCGGTACGCGGGGCGGTCGCACGTTTCGACGACGAGGCGTTCGATGTTCTCGTAGGCGCGAGGATCCTCCGCCGCGATGCGAGCTACGGCGTCGAGCATCCCGGACGCGAACCCCTCGACGCCGGCCCGCGTCTCCACCGCGAAGCCGGCGGCACGGATCTCGGCCAACGCCCGCGGTGGCGTGATGAACGCAGCCTCGGTGAACGCGCGCTGCTCGCCGACCTGGACCGCCGTGTCGAGAAGCTCCTCGATCCTCGACCGGTCGGCGTAGAGATCGGGGAACTCCGTCAGGCCGGACCGAAGGATCCCCCACGGGTTGATGAATCCGACGATGCCGGGGGCTCCCGGACGAAGGACTCGCCGGAACTCCGACAGCGCGCAGGCGCGGTCCTCGGCCTCGACCAGGTGATAGAGCGGCCCGAGGAGAAGGCCGGCGTCGAACGATTCATCCTCGAAGCAGGAGAGGTCTCGGGCGTCGGCGGCTTGGGCCGATTCGGCCGTCAATCCGAACTGCTCGAGCTTTGCGACGGCGAACTCGACCGTTCGTTCGGACAGGTCGGCGAGGTGAACACGGTACCCGCGGCGAAGGAGCTCGACCGCGTACCGGCCCGGCCCGGCGCCGACGTCGACGATCCGGCCCTCCTCTGGGAAGTACTCCTCGACCAGTCGCAGCGTACTCGCGAGCTCGAGGCGGCGGTACGGGGTCGCCAACCGTTCCCACTCGATCTCGACGGAGTCGTCGTAGTAACGTCGGACCACCTCGCTCATCTCGACCTCCTGGGTTCGGCGTAGCCTAGAGGCGACGCGCCGCGAACGCAAGCTTGCGTTCGGAGGATCGGACCGACTACGGTTGGCCGATTCGTTATGAAGGTGATCGGGCTGGCAGGACGAGTCGGAAGCGGGAAGAGCGCCGTCGCGCGCCTCCTCTCCAGCGTGCGCGGGGTCGAGTGGATCGACCTCGACCGCGTCGCGTGGGAGACCTACGAGCCGGGGACGGAGACCTTTGGACGCGTCGTCGAGCGATTCGGTGACGAGATCGTCGCCGAAGACGGGACGATCGACCGGGGGGAGCTCGCCGTCCGCGTCTTCGTCGAGGCGGGGGCGAAGGAGGATCTCGAGGCGATCGTCCATCCGGCGATCGTGCAGCGACTCCGAACCCTTTGCGACGAGGAACGGGCTCGAGGAACGGACGTCCTCCTCGTCGAAGGGGCGCTCCTCACGACCTCGCCCCACGTCGACCGCTCGGTGTTCGACGCGGTCATCTGGCTCGACGCCTCCGATCCGGTCCGCCGGAAGCGGCTTCAGGCGGCCGGGCGCGGCGATCACGCCCCGCGCGGCGACGATCTGTCCCCGAACGACGGATCGATCGCCGTCGACGCCGAGGGAGCGATCGACGAGGTCGCCGAGCGGGTCTGGTCTCGAGTCCAGGCGCTCTAGACGGGGCGTTCGGGTTCTCTGCGGTCGTCGAACGAGGCGGCGTCGCGTTCGTGAAGTCGGTGCCGAATCGCCCGGCTCCGCCAGTGAAGCCAAGCGTTCCTCGCGAGTTCGGCCGCCGTCATCGCCGCCAGGCCGACGTAGATCCCGGGGACGCGCCCCAAGGCGATTCCGGTTCCGAGGACCGCCGAGATCGCGACCAGGTAGACGAGGATCGCCTCGGTGATGCACCGCGTCCGTCGGCCGTGCAGCACGACCCCTTGGTACCAGCTCTGCAGCGTCGCCATCAGCGGAAGGAGAACGGCGGCCCAGAGAGCCCCTTCGGCGAGGCCGATCAGATCGGCGCTCAATCCGGTGATCGTCCCGAACCAGACGCGCGAGAGCGGCGTGGCGGCGATCAACAGGATGCCCGCGGTCGTTCCGGCGGCGACTCCGGCGGTGAACCGGCGTAGGGCGGGAGACGAACCGGGCTCGTCGATGTGCGCGATCACCACCTCATTGTAGGCGACGCCGACGCTTCGAAGGAGGAAGACGAGGCCGCTGACGACCGGCCAAGCGGCGAGGGATTCGAGCGGATCCGGCATGCGGCTGATCGCTGCGGTCAGGATCGGCCGGACGCCGAGGAAGATGATCGACGTCAGCGAGAGCGGGACGTAAAACCGAAGGAACGCACGCGTGGTCAGCCCCTCGCGCGGAGTCTCCTCGGGCTTCAGATGATGGCGGAGGACGGGGCGAACGCGCAGGCCGGCGTAGACGGCCTCGGAGAGGACCCCCGCGATCAATGCGGCGCTGGCGATCGTGGTGCCGGGAAGCGAGGTCAGGAAGGCTCCGGCGAGGAGAACGGCCCAGTCGGCGGAGAGGCGAATCCCGGTTCCGATCCCGACGGCGATCGAATGGCCGAAGCGGATCAGGACTCCCTGGTTGAACCGTCGATACGCGATCGCCCACGTCCAGGGGAGGGCGATCATCAGGCCGATCCTGGCCGGAGCGACGACCTCCTCCGGCGCTCCGAGGAGGCCGCGGGCGACGAACCCGTAGAGCGGCGTGAATGCGACAAGCGCGTGAACGGCCGTCAGCAGGCCGGCGGCGACGTACATGAACCGGCGGATCTTCCGATAGGCGACCCAGTCGGTGCAGAGGGCGGTCGAGGCGGCGAGGAGCATGACGATCGGCGCTTCGATGAACAGGGCGAGCGGGAACACGAGGCTCCCGTAGGCGGCGAGGTGGATCTTCGGGTCGACGAGGCGGGCGACGACGACGTTGATCATCGGGCCTTCGATCGCCATCAGCGCCCAGCTGGCCGCCAGCGGCCACCACGTTCGGAAGATCCTCGCCGTCGTCAAGCGCCCTCGTTCGCCGGTCATCGGTTCGTGCCACCCGTGAAGCTCGAATGGCGGGATCTTCGGCGAGGGTCGCCCGTCGGTCAATCCGACGGACGATCGGTTGACGACGAATCGGCCGATCGCCTATCCTCGGTCAACGCCGATGTTCCGAGCGCTCGCGCCGGGGTGAGGAGGGATCCGTGGGTCCGTTTCAGACACCGTGGTCGACGTTCGCCGCGTGGCTCGTGATCGCCGGGAGCATCCTTCTCGCCGTGTTCTGGGCCCTGTTCGATCCCGGGAGGAAGCGGTGAGCAAGACCGCGATCCACGTCGTCGTCCTCGTCGCCTACACCGTCGGTCTGATCGCCGTCGGCCTGTTCACATCGCGGCGGATGCGAACCTCGGAAGATTTCTACCTCGGTGGGCGGAAGATCGGCCCGTGGGTCACGTCGCTTTCGTACGTCGCCGCCTATTTCTCCTCGGTCGTCATCGTCGGCGGTGGAGGGTTCGCCTATCGATACGGGATGGGAACCCTCTGGATCGGCGCGATCAACGTTCTGGTCGGCTGCACCCTCGTCTGGATCGTGCTCGGGCGCAGGCTGCGGCGGTCGAGCGAGCGACTCGGCACGATGACGATCCCCGGCTTCCTCGCCGAACGGTTCCAGACGAACGCGGCACGGGTCTTCACCGCGGTGGTGATCGCCCTCTTTCTGATCATCTACAACGTCAGCATCATCCAGGGGATGGGGAGGATGTTCGAGGTGCTGATGGGGATCCCGTACGCGGCCGGCGTCCTTCTCTCCGGCGCGATCATCATCCTCTATGTCTCGTTCGGCGGGTATCTCGCCGTCGTCTGGACCGGGTTCTTCCAGGCGTGGGTGATGGGCGTCGGGCTGATCCTGCTGACGGTCGCCGCGTTGAAGGCGGTCGGTGGCCTCTCTGCGGCGAATCTCGCCCTCGCGGCGATCGATCCGGGGCTGGTGAGCACGCCCGGGCTGTGGGGCTGGGCCGGGCTGATCTCGTTCGCGTTGATCGTCAGCTACGGCGTTTGGGGGATGCCCCAGCTCGTCGTCCGGTTCGTCTCGATCAAGTCGGCCGACGTCCTTCGAATCGGGACGCTGATCGTCACGATCGGTGGGAGCATGGCCGTCCTCCCGTATCTCGACGGGGCGATCGCGAGGGTTCTGCATCCGAACCTCGTCAACTCGGATCTTGCGATCCCGACGCTGACGAAGGCCGTGTTGTCGCCCTGGGGAAGCGCGGTCTTCCTCGCCGGGGTGATCGCCGCCGGGATGTCGACGTTCGCCTCGATTCTGATCATCACCTCGAGCGCCGTCGTGCAGGACATCGTCGTGAAGGGCCTCGGCCGCAGGCTGGCCGATCGGAAGATCGTCCGGCTGAGCCGGATCGTCAGCGCAATCGTCGGCGTCGTCTCCCTCGGAATCGCGATCCGTCCGCCGGCGTTGATCCTCGTCTTGACGGCGTTTTCGTTCGCCGTCATCGCTGCAACCAGCCTGTGGCCGCTCCTGTTCGGGCTCTACTGGCGGCGGGCGACCCGGATCGGCGTCCTCGCCAGTTCGGTCGGCGGATTCACGACCGCCCTCCTCTGGATGGCGATCGGCTCCCCGTTCGGCCTGCACGGGTTCATCCCGGGGCTCGGCGTCGGCCTGCTCCTCCTCGTCTTCGTCAGTCTGGTCACCGAGAGGCCGTCCGACGCGCATCTCGACCGTGTGTTCGGGGAGGATCCGGGGCTCGATCGATCGACGGCGGCGGTTCGAAGAGGTAGATCCGTGGTCTGACGGCCGACCGCCGGCTCAGTTTCTCCGCTTGATTTGGCAGGTCGTGCAGGCGACGTCGTACCCGTAGACGGCCACCTTGTCGCCGTCGGCCGTGTAGAGGCTCGCGAGTCCTACCTTGTCGTCCCAGATCGGCACCGGCGAGCACCAATACAGATCGGCGTTCGTATTCTCCCCGCAGCCGGTGTAGATCGTCACGCGCTCGCGCGGCTCGAGGGTGAACCCGTCCGGGAAGACGAACCTCTTCCCAGCGTCGCTCTCGAGGGTCCATTCGGAGAGTTCGACCGGCTCGTCCCCCTGGTTCTCGATCGTGAGGAACTCCCCGTTGAGATTGGCCCGATCGTTTCCGAGCGCGTTGTACGTGAACGGCTCGACGAACTGGATCGGATGCGATGCGGAGAAGTTCAGGGCGTCGAGGTGGACCGCGCCCAGGACGAGGACGACGACGGCGACGATGGCGAGTCCGATGTTGACCGCGGACGACAAGGTCGACCTCCCTCGAGGATCCTGACGTGTTGCGATGGTAGCCGCGGGGCGGGGCGGGCGCAATCGTCGCTCGTCGCCTCGTTCAGTTCGCATCAGAGGGCGGGCGATGCATTCCCGATGCGAAGCGGGCGACCGTCATGAGTCACGACCGCCCCAGCGGAGAGCGAGCGGCGCACGAGCGCCGGAAGCGACGCGATTGACCGACGACGGCCCATCCCGTACGCTCGATCTTGTGAACGGATGGCGACGAAGGACCCGCGGGAAGGCCGCTCTTGCGTGAGTGAAAAGGAGAGGAGAAGACGGTGAACACGCTCGACAAGGACTACGCGGCGGAGATTCTGGAGCATCCCGAGCCACCCTGCCTGTCGCTCTATCAGTCGACGCACCGGCGTCATCCGGAGAATCAGCAGGATCCGATCCGGTTCGGAAATCTGGTGAAGGCCCTGGAGGCGTCGCTGTTGCAGAAACTCTCAAGTCGCGATGTCCGGCCACTGCTCGAGCCGTTCCTGGCGTTGGCGGACGACCGCGACTTCTGGAATCACACGTTCGACGGGCTGGCCGTACTCGGCGCGAAAGGGTACTTCCGAGTCCATAAACTCCAGCGCCCGGTCCCCGAATTGGCCGTGGTGGCGGACAGTTTTCACACCAAGCCGTTGCTGCACATCCTTCAATCGGCCGATCGCTACCAGGTTCTCGGGTTGAACCGACAGGAGATCAGGCTCTTCGAGGGGAACCGTGATGCGTTGGACGAGATCGAACCGGCCGAGGGCGTCCCGCAGACGATGACCCAGGCACTGGGAGAGGAACTGACCGAACCACACCAGACCGTCGCCTCGTACGGGGGCGTCGGTGGGGGGCACTCGCCCATGCACCACGGGCACGGCGGGAAGAAGTCCGAGGTGGACATCGACGCGGAGCGCTTCTTCCGCGCGGTGGACCGTGGTGTTCTGGAGCACCACTCTCAGCCATCCGGCTTGCCGCTGATCCTGGCGGCGCTGCCGGATCATCAGCACATGTTCCACGAGCTCAGCCACAACCCGTTTCTCGTAGGGGAAAGCATCGATGCCCACCCGGATGGCATGGCATCCATCGACGAGCTCCGCCGGCGAGCCTGGGAGGTCGTCGAGCCTCACTATCTGGCGCGCTTGGCCGGACTGGTCGAAGAGTTCGGAAACGCACGGTCCAAGGGGCTCGGTGATGCCGAACTGGCGCAGGTCGCCAAGGCGGCTGTCGGCGGGCGGGTCGCGACGCTTCTCATCGAAGCCGACCGCGAGATCCCCGGGCGGATCGACGCGGCGACCGGCGAGATTGAGTCCGCCGAGCTGGCGGACCCGGAGGTCGACGATGTGCTCGACGACTTGGGAACGCTGACCCTGAAGATGGGCGGACGCGTCGTGATCGTTCCCCGCGATCGTATGCCGACGGAGACGGGACTCGCTGCCATCTACCGATACTGAGGCGGACGCCGGCGAAGTCGGCGAGAGGACACGCAAGATCTGCCGGCGCCCGCCGGATGAGATCTTCGAACGACCAGGGGCGGCCGGCCGGTGCGCAATCGGCCCATCTGCGAAGCGGTGACGTTGCACGGGTCCGCCCTGACGGAGGAAATAGGGTCAGATCTTGTCTTTTGATGTCGCCCCCGGTATACTTCTCCCATGGCTCGACCACTGCGAATCGAATACGAGAACGCACTGTACCATGTGACCTCTCGAGGGAATGCGGGACAGGAGATCTTTGCTGATGATGCGGATCGGCACGCATTCCTGGAGATCCTTGGCGACGCAGTAGAGCGATTCGCCTGGGTTTGCCACGCCTACTGCTTGATGACCAACCATTATCACCTACTGCTCGAAACGCCGGATGCCAATCTCTCCCGCGGGATGCGTCACCTCAACGGGGTCTACACGCAGCGATTCAACCGACGGCATCGGCGTGCCGGACATGTCCTTCAGGGGCGGTTCAAGTCCATCCTGGTGCAGAAGGAGAGCCACCTGCTTGAGTTGGCTCGCTACGTCGTGTTGAACCCCGTCCGTGCGAAGATGGTACGGAGTGTGCGGCACTGGCCGTGGAGCAGCTACCGCGCCACGGCGGGGCAGGAAGAGCCTCTGCCGCTGCTGACGACGGAGTGGATCCTGTCGCAGTTCAGTCGCGATTCGCAGGAGGCGAAGACCCTGTATCGCAAGTTCGTCCGACAGGGACAGGGCGCCGAGGTGTGGGACGAGCTTCGAGGTGGTGTGCTGATGGGATCCGACCGTTTCGTCGACGAGATGACCCCGCTGCTGCATGAGGCGGAACGACAAAGGGAAATCCCGCGCCGCGAGCGGCTCGTTTCAAGACCCAGCCTTGATCAGCTGTTCGCCGGAGTGGAGAGCAAGGAAGTTCGGGACGCGAAGATCTTTGAAGCTGTGCGGGTTCACGAGTACAGGCTTGCCCAGGTCCAGGATCATCTGGGGCTCCACTACTCAACGATCAGCCGCATCGCGTCGCGAGTTGCGGAACAGCAGAAGTCAAAAGACAAGATCTGACCCCCATTTCTGCCAAAGACAAGATCTGACCCCCATTTCTGCCGACTCGAGCAACGTGTCGTGGGCCTCGTGGGCCTCGTGGGACCGCGGTTTGTGCACGGACTACCCTACGGGACGGTCAACGGCTTGATGCGCTCGACGTCGGCCCCAACAACCTGCGCCGCGTCCCACAGATCGACCGCGCGCTGCGCGTTGAGCCAGAACTCGGGGGAGTTCCCGAACAGGCGCGAAAGACGCAACGCCATCTCCGGACTCACCGATCGGCGCTCACGGAGCAACTCGTTCACGGTCTGACGCGAGACACCCAATGACCTGGCGAGACTAGTTACGGTCATGTCGTAGTCGGGGAGGAAGTCCTCCCGCAGCATCTCCCCCGGATGGATGGGGCGGGCTTTTCTCTTCCTCGTGTTTGGAATGCTCATGTCACACCTCCCATCAGTGATAATCCGTGATCTCAACATCGTAGGCGTCACCGTCGACGAATCGGAAGCAAACGCGCCATCGCTCATTGATGGCGATTGCGTGTTGCCCGGTTCGGTCTCCCCCAAGCTTGTGGAGTCGATTCCCCGGAGGGATCCGCAGGTCGTTCAAGTCGGCCGCCAAGTCTATGTATTCGAGCTTGCGCCTTGCTCGGCGTGCGATTTCCGGCGGAAGTCGCCTTGACCTGCCGGTCACGAACAGCTCTTGGGTCTGCCGATCTGCAAACGATTTGATCACGGATTGAATCGTAACGCGTCACGTGATACATGTCAATGCTCCATCCCGGGGAATCCGGGGAATCGAGGGACACGTACCCTATTTCGTCGGCCTTCTTCCCGGGACCGGGGTCAGGTCTTGCAATGACATATCGATCTGGCTAGGATAGGGTCGTGGGAGGGGGCGTCGGGGTGAGACTGTCACTCTCGAATTCGCTTCTGCGAGATCCGGGACGGAGTGTGATGGGTGCGATTCAAGAATGAAGGCCCGACCTAGATCCCTGGGAGCGGTCCGCGAACGACGTCACGAGGAGGCGTGAACCGTTAACACCCTTCCGAAACTGGACATGCTAGACTAGCTCCAGAAGTGGACCGGACACTCGGAATGGGGCGGGTAGGTGTCATGCGTAGAGTCAGGGGTGAAGTGGCAGCACGCGTGCAGTCAATCAGGGTGAAGTCTCCTGGGATCTACCCTCAAAGGTCTCACCTCCAAGCGCCGAGGTGGCCCAGGACGACGCTTTGGGCGCTGGCAACGGCTCTCCTCTTGGTAGCGGTAGGTCTTTCCGTCCAGGCTTCTACCCTTCCATGGCTTCTGCCCCCCGGCGAGATGACGCCCATCCGTGTGCAGACAGAGAAGGCAGTGTTCACCTCAGTTGTTCAGCCGCAGATTGCTGACAGGCTCTATTGGAGTAGTGCGCTCTACTTGGCTAAGGAAGGGGAAGATGTAGCCCTGTATCGTGCGGCCTCAGCGTGCGAAGGCCCGGTGTGCCTCTGCAGGGCTCCCGGGATCGATCCTCAGAGCCTCGCCGTTGGCTGGGAGGGATTGAGTGTCGTTCTCAGCATCGAGCGGGGCGGGGACAAGAAACTCCATCTCCTGCTATTGGGCGAGGAGAGCACCATTCCATTGACCGAAGGTCCGGGCGATGACCGCTCTCCCGCCTTTTCGCCAGACAAGTCCGAGATCGCCTTTCTCTCGGATCGCGCAGGGCACTCGAAGCTTTATACGATCTCCCTTGTCACTCGGCACGATCTTGAGCGGTCGTACCGCCCGCTGCCGACCTGGGAAGAGGTCTACGGTGTCACCGTCGGCGCTCCGGTACCCGTCCTCCCGGGAGCAAGCGAGGAGAGCGCGCTCGCTTTCGGACCATTGGGGCTGGCGTTTGTGTCCAACCTCGCCGGTACGTGGGATCTCTGGCTGCTGGAGGGAGCTGGACGCACCTCGCTCCGTCGAGTGATCTCGGGAGTGGACCCGAGCAGCCCGATCGCATGGATCGGCGACAGAATCTTCATCGTGAAGGATGGCACTCCTGGACTCCTTTCTCTCGACGCCCGGCACTTCCAGCCGATCGAGAGCGAGATCAGCGAATGGTGGTTGCTTCCTGGCGCTCCGACGTTCCTTGGCCGGGACGAGGGGCTATGGCGGGTAAACCTTCCCGAACCGCCGCAACCCCACCTTGCCTACTTTCGAGGAGGCGATGCCGCGGGGGACGAGACTGCAGAGCTCTGGCTCGCCACGATGGATGGACGCACGTGGCAGGCTGCTGACCGTGTCGTGCCAGGGGAGATCGCGTGGTCTCCCAGCGGCGAGCAGATGGCGTACCTGAGGCGGCTACCAAGGACGGCGCCGCTCCCGAGCCCAGAGGGTGGATACGTCGCCGATTGGTGTGAACTTCTTGTGGCAGACGGAGCCGGGATGAACGTGCAGACGATCCTTCGCTTCAACCCCTACCTGCCGCCGTGGATGCCCGACGAGCTTGCGTGGGGACTCGATGGCGAGCGGATCTACTTCACCGTCGCCGGCTCAGTAACGCACGACGAGATCTGGTCCGTGCGGCCCGATGGAACAGGGCTGCGCGGGGTGACGTGGGGTTGGGACTACCGCTTGCTCCCGCGAGACCGGATCGGCGGGATCACGCGGGGGCTGTACCCTTTCATCTTCGATGAGCAAGCGGGAGAGAAGGAGTACTTCGACGATGACACGATCCTTGGAGCGGTGGTCTTCTCTCCATCGGGCGACTGGGCACTGGGCGCCATTGGCAACGAGCTGGTCTTGCTGAACTGGCTCACGCGATCCAAGAAGGAGATCCAGCTAGACGTTCGATCTCCCCCCGTGCAACATCGGAACCTGACCGTGACATGGGCGCCGGATGATTCCGCGATTGCACTTGGCTTCTCCGACGACCAGGGCGGCGAGATCTACGTCTACGACATGGAGACCGGAGCGATGCGGCGTCTGGAGACAGGTTGGTCCGCCTCAAGATCCCCATCGTGGAGTTCAGACGGTCGGAGTATCGCGCTCGTCGGCGCGGAGGGGGACACCGGGGCGTTGCTCGTGCACGATCTCGGAACGGGAGTGAGCACGACGGTGATCGCCGTTGATGCAAGGCTCAGTGCCCCTGTCTGGCGTGTGTGCAGAAGAGAGCAGTGACGGCTGGTAGGCAAGCTGCAGCACCGGTGATGCGAAGCACGGTAAGGATGGATGGAAAGCGGATGAGAGTCGGACCTGGCCAAGCTCAATGCCGGCCTTCGACGCATCATCGCCGCCGGGAGATCCACAACGAACGACGAGTCAGGAAGCAAGCCGATCTCTATTCACAGGTGGTACAGAGGTGGTACAGACGTAGGGGCACTCGAGCAGCGCGAACCTTGCAGAGGGTCGCGCCTCTCGAAGGCAGAAGCGGGATAAGCGCACGGCCTGTCCCGCTTCTGGCACGCCCGATGAGGACGGGAACTAGCTGCGGGGCAGCGAGTTCCTTGCGAGTTCCCTCGATGAGCGGATGGGGAACTCGGGTCCCTGTTCGGCGAAACGCAAGACGGAGACCCCACAGATGGGATCTCCGTCTTTCGCTATACGCCCGATGAGGACGGGAACTCGCTGCGGGGCAGCGAGTTCCTTGCGAGTTCCCTCGATGAGCGGGTGGGGAACTCG
>CAZUIM010000016.1:0-56499 GCA_964620325.1 uncultured Thermotogae bacterium | reverse complement strand
TTGACGATCTCCGGATGAGTTGGAATCTCGCGCAGGGTGTCGAGGCAGGCCCGGTAGATCCGTTCCCCATCGTCGGTCGGGGTGTCGAGCGTCGTTTGCTTCCCGTGATACGGACCGGTCGGGCCGAGGCGGAACCCACAGTGCACCGTTCGCCCGACGTAGCCGAGCTTTCGCATTCGGCGGGCGACCTTGTCGCAGAGGTCCCGCAGGACGAGGAGGGCGAGGGGGAAGGTGCGCAACGCCGGCGGGAGGGAGCGGGAGTGCCCGACCGACTTCGGGGGCGGAACATCGCTGTAGGGGATCACGGGGGACAGATCGATCCCGATTCCGACCCGTTTCAGGAAGAGACCGTAGACGCCGAATTCCCGTTTCAGTAAAGCGGTCGGGAGCTCGCCGAGCTCGGCGAGAGTCCGGACCCCCATCCGCGCGAGGCGTCGCTCGATTCGCGGTCCGATCCCGCAGACCTCGCCGACCGGTGTCGTCCGGAGAAGCTCGGGAAGGTCGTTCTCCGAGAGGTATCCGAGACCGTCCGGCTTGTGGCGTTTGGCGATCAGCTTGGCGAACGTCTTGTTGGCGGCGATTCCGATCGTCGTCGTGATGCACGGTCCGAGCTCTTCTCGAAACCGCGCCTTGATCCGCTCCGCCAACGCCACGGCACCCCCGTACCGATCGACCTCTTCGGTCATGTCCATGAACACCTCGTCGGTGCTGAAGACCTCGATCCTCGGCGTGTAGCGCTTGAGGATTGCGAGGAAGCGCTTGGTCGTCTCGACGTAGCGTTCCGGTCGACCGGGGACGAAATGGAGCGAGCGGCAGACCCGTCGGGCCTCCCAGACGGGCATCCCGGTTCGGACATCGAATCGCTTCGCCTCGCGGGAGAAGGCCACCACGATCGAGCGTTCGGTCGGCCGCCCGGTCACCCCGATCGGACGACCGCGCAGCTTCGGGTCGACCTGTTGCTCGATCGACGCGAAGTACGCGTCCATGTCGAGGTGGAAGATGATGCGTTCCACTGGGGACCTCACTAGTTCGAAGCGTCGATCGCTTCGAGGGTCCAACGCCCCAACGTCGTGTCGAGTCGAAGCTCGAACCGATCCCCTCCGCTCGCGACGGAGTAACAAAGGTAGATCGTTTCGCCGTTGCGCTCTCGGTGGACGAAGAAGGTCTCGTTGATGTTGTACCGTCGATCCCTCCAGCGAAACGCGTGCAAGAGGGGGTGCGGGGCCCCGCGGCGGTAGATGACGAGCGCATCGATCGTTTCGTTCACCGAGTGGATCATCCAATATACACCGGATTCATTGTATAAAGTGAACGTGCTTTGTCAACCGCTCGCATGGAGAATCGAGCGGAAACGGTACTGCGTCCTCGGAGCGGCGTCGCCGATCCGCTCTTGGAAGACGAGGCGGAGGTCGACGAGGCGGCGGAGGCGCTGGTGACATGCGTTTGCGGGAATCCCGAGGGCATCGGCCAGCTCCTTCGCCGTCGCCGCGCGTCGATCGATGACGAGGGCGAGGGTTTCGCGGTGGGGATCGGCGAGCTGCCCGAGGATCGACCACCCGCCATCGTGAACGCAGAGCATCGCGAGCCCCCGTTGCGACAGCTTGTCGTCGAGTCCTTCGGTCACCTCGGGCGCCGACGCTCCGATGACCATGGTTCGATCGGCGTAGAGACCGGAGACGAGAAGCTGGTAGCTCTTGGCGATCAGCTCGTCGGCGAACGATCCGGAGAGAACCTCGATCTCGTCGAGAGAGACCAGAATCTGGCCGTCCGGCGGGGTCGCCTCGAGCGTGGCAAGGAGCGCGAGGCGGGCCGCCTCGCCCTCGGTGCGGGTGCCGAGTCGGGTGCCGAACTGCGCAACGGAGAACGCCTGTCGTTTCATTCGGTTCATTGAACCCGTCTTCGAGCCGTTCGTCAACCGTGGTCGCTTTTCTCTATGCGCCCTCGCCGATTCCGAAGACGCGCCGTGGAATCACCAGCGCGATCTGGACGCCCGGGAAGGGGGCGACATCGTGGATGTCGGCCCCTCGCTCCGGATCGTGGAAGAGGAGGGCGCTTCCGCTCCGAACGGCGACCGTTCCGTCCCACGAGCGGACCATCCGGAAGATCCGCATCAGCTCCTTCCCTCGCCCCGGATCGGTGAAGCGGCTCAGTCCACGGAGGACGACCGCATCGATCGCGGCGGCGTCGGTCTCGACGGACTCCCCCTGCCGGAGGCCGAGGCTCGTCCGCAGGCCAATTCCCTTGTCCGCGATCGCGAGAATGAGGGCGTCTCGGTAGTCCTGCATCGCGGCGATTCCGCGGGGATCGGCGATCTCGCCGGTCGCGTTGCTGTGCTGCGGGATGTTCTGGAACAGCTCGATCATGATCCGGATCAGCGCTCGCCGGGGGGCGTCGTCGAGCGGGTAGCGTTCGGCGAGGCGGGCGTCGAAGTGGTTGACGAGATCGACGATCGCGCGCTCGTCCTCGATCGGGGTGATCGGCTGAAGGGCCGTCCGGACGTTCGGGCTCTTCGAGGGCCGGCCGCGGGCGAGGCCGGCCGGAAGGCCCATCGCTCGGATCCAGCGGCCGGCCGGAGTCCGATCGGGCCAAAGGATGTCGAGCGGCCGGCCGCGTTCGGCGCCGTCCCTGGCGAGAAGGTGGAGGAGGAGAAGGCCGTACGGATCGGCGAAGCGAACGCCTCGCAGGTCGAGGCGGCGGCATCCGCCCTCGAGGACGAAGCCGATCGCCTCCTCGATTCGCTCGATCGTCAGTTCCACGCCGATCCGTTCCTCCTTCCGAGCCACAGCGGCCCGTCTCCTCGGAGGGTAGTCTATCCCGTCGAGGACGAGGGAGGACCTCGCGGTTGGATCCCGCTTGCCCGCCCGATGGGTCGCCCGTAGACTCCGCGCATTCAATCGAAGCTTCGACGGAGGTGAACCATGGCGAAGACGCGTACGGAGGATCTGCTGCGGAAGGTCAAGGAGAACGAGGTGCGGTTCGTCCAGCTCTGGTTCACCGACCTCCTCGGGATGCTCAAGTCGATCGAGATTCCGGCCGGCGAACTGCCGAAGGCGATCGAGGAAGGGATCGGGTTCGATGGCTCGTCGATCCACGGGTTTGCGCGGATCGACGAGAGCGACATGCTCCTCCGGCCGGACCCGGAGACCTTCGCGGTCCTCCCCTGGGAGAACGTCGGTCGGATGATCTGCGACGTCGTCCGGCCGGGCGGCGAGCCGTACGAGGGGGATCCACGCTACGCCCTCAAGCAGGCGCTCGAGCGAGCGCGAGCCCGGGGACTGACGATGTACGTGGGGACGGAGCTCGAGTACTTCTACTTCCGAACGAGCGACGCGGTCGAGGCGCTCGACGCCGCCGGCTACTTCGACCTTTCGCCGCCGGACGAGGCGACCGGCATCCGCCGGGAGACCGTTTCGGCGATCGGCGGGATGGGAATCGCGGTCGAAGCGGCCCATCACGAGGTCGCCCCAGGGCAGGAGGAGATCGACCTGAGGCATCGCCCGGCGCTCGAAATGGCCGATGCGCTGATGACCTGTCGCTACCTGATCAAGGAGGTCGCACGCCGTCACGGCGTCTTTGCGACCTTCATGCCCAAGCCGCTCCACGCCGAGAACGGCTCCGGGTTGCACACGCACCAGTCGCTCGTCTACGCCGACGGGCGGAACGCCTTCTTCGATCCCGAGGATCCGCTCCATCTCTCCGATCTCGCCCGAGGGTACATCGCGGGCCTCATGCAGCATGCGAAGGAGATCATCGGCCTGTGCGCCCAGTGGGTGAACTCGTTCAAGCGGCTGGTCCCGGGCTACGAGGCGCCGGTCTACATTACGTGGGCGAGGCGGAACCGGAGCAACATGATCCGGATCCCGATGTATCAGGTCGGCCGGGAGAGCGCGACGCGGATCGAGTTCCGCGCCCCCGACTCCGCCTGCAACCCCTACCTCGCGTTCACCGCGATGCTCTCCGTCGGCCTCGAGGGGATCGAGAAAGGCTATCCGGTCCCCGAGCCGGTCGATCTCGACGTCTACGCCATGACCGCCGAGGAACGCACGGAATTGGGGATCGACATGCTCCCGGGGAGTCTGAACGAGGCGATCGCGTGCATGGAATCCTCCGAGCTCGTCCGCCGCGCCCTCGGCGATCACATCTTCGCCAAGTTCGTCGAGAACAAGCGGATCGAGTGGGACGCCTACCGCTCGCGGGTCCACCAGTACGAGATCGACCGGTACTTGCCCGTCTTGTAGTGGCGGATCTGTGGCAAGGGCGGCCCCCGCTCTCACGTCACGTTTCGCTTGGCGGCCCGGTGGGCGCGACCGAGACAACGCCAGCCATGGAACGAGTACGAAGTTCATTCCCCACGCGATTCCCGCAGGCAATCTCGGATTGAACCCGTCACCGGTCGGGGCATCCAGGTCCAAGCGATGCAGGATTCCGAGGGCCGCGAGTCCGGAACCGGCAGCCGCGATCGGGAGGCAGATCCATCGTGGAACAGCACGTGCAAGCCAGATCGAGACAGGAAAGGACCGCGGAGAAGAGGAGGCCACACCACACGCCAACTACTGCGGGCCCGGATGGCCATGCCCACAGAAGCACGGCGAATCGCAGCAAGAACAGGCCCTGGCCTCGTGTTTGTCCGTGATTCATGAGCAGCCATCCTGCAATCTGAATATCCTGAGAAGCTGTCGGGACTGGGTCGCCAGAGCAGTAGAGCACGGCGTCCCATTCCTCACAGACCTTACCTCCCTCCCAGCAGATGGCTCCGCACCCTACGGAGCAAAGCACACCTGCATCGTAGCCGCCTGCCGCGACCGTGCCAGCAGCCACCAAACTCACCGAGACCAGCAGAATGACAACCACGACGGGACTCGACGGTCCCCCACGGATCTCCTCAAATGAACACGTATGACGGGCATTCAAGACAACCACAGGTATTTCGCCGAGGGGTCTTGACAGTCCGCGATCGTCGGTCTATTCTGGGCACAACCATGCGTACGAGGGAAGTGCACGCGGACCAGGCAGTCGTCCTCGTTCTCTCCCTCGTCGTTATTGGCTAGCTCTGCCCCCGGGTAGCGCGAGAAGCACACCGGCGGCGCAGAGCAAGGGGACTGCAGGCAAGTGCCTGCGGTCTTTTTCTTTTTCCCTCCTGCTTCGCCGCTCGGTTCGGGGAGGTGATCAAGCAGCGACGAGTGAAAGCTGGAACCGGTAAAGGCGAATTCGTAAGGAGGTTTTGATGGGTAAGAGAATGACGATGGTGTTGTTGGTCTGCCTCGGCCTGACGGTCGGGATGGTCGCGGTCGCCGAAGAGGATCCGATCAAGATCGGTGCGCTGATGGCGCTGACCGGCGCGCTCGGCCCGTACGGCCCGTCGATCGCCGACGGCGCGCAGATGGCGGCGGACACGATCAACGCGTCCGGCGGCGTCCTCGGTCGGCAGATCGAGCTGCTCCTGAGAGACACGGCAACCTCGCCCGACGTCGGGCGGGACGCCGCGAGCCGGCTGGTCGAAATCGACGGGGTGACCGCGATCGTCGGGGCACTCTCGAGCGGGGTAACCCTCGCGGTGTCGAGCGTGACCGTTCCGGCGGAGGTGGTTCTGATCTCGCCTGCGTCTACGGCGCCCTCGATTCCGGCACTGGAGGACGACGACTTCGTCTTCCGGACGGTCGTCTCCGATGCCGTGCAGGGCGTCGTCTTGGGCCGGCTGGCGAGGCTGTTGAATTACACCGACATCGCCATCATCTATGTCAACAACGATTACGGAAAGGGTCTCGCGGACATGGTCCGGGAGACGTTCGAATCGCTGGGAGGGAGCGTCTCTGCAAGCGTTCCGTACGAGGAGAACAAGCCCTCGTATCGCGGCGAGGTCGATCGGCTCTTACGCGGCGATCCGCAGGCGATCGTCTTGGCCTGCTACCCGATCGACGGGAACAAGCAGATCGTCGAAGCGGCGGAGGCCGGCTACACGGGGCAGTTCCTGATGACCGACGGGATGAAGGGCGAGGGCGTTGCGCCGGGACCGGCGTGCGGGTCGGCCGGCCTGCCCGGCCCGATCGAAGGGGCCTACGGCACGGTCGCCGCAGCCGGATTCAGGTCGGCGCAGTTCGAGGCGGACTACGATGCCGGCGGCTACGGGCCGAGCACGATTCCCTACTACGACAAGGCCTACGATGCGATGATGCTCATCGCCTTGGCCATGGTTCGAGCGGGCGAGACGTCCGGTGCGGCGATTCGCGACAACCTTCGTGCGGTCGCGAATCCGCCCGGCGAGGTCGTCTATTACGACGAGTGGGAGAAGGCCATCGGTCTACTCCAAGCGGGAAGGGAGATCAACTACCAGGGGGCCGCCGGGTTGGTCGACTTCAAGGAGAACGGAGACGTCGAAGGGGCAATCGAGATCTGGAGGATCGAAGGTTGCGAGGTCGAGCGCGTCATGGAGGCTCCAGGTTAGGCTGACGCGTCGCACGGAATCACGCCGCACATCAGGCCTTTCAGGACGGGGGAGGCGATTTCGCTTCCCCCGTCTTCTCCGGTGGGGGAGAAAGGGCGCGTCGTCTTCCGGCCTCGGGGAGGAGTCCCTGCGGCCGGACGAGGATGATCACCTCGAGGAGGAGTCCGATGACGATGATGCGCAGCGCCGCGACCTGCGTGGCGCTGAAAGGGAGTTGGTTCGTGACGAAGTCCGTCGCCGCCCAGATGCCCCACACGGTGAACGCGCCGACGATCGCGCCCTTGTTGTTCCCCGTCCCGCCGAGGATCAGCATCACCCAGACGATGAATGTGCCGTAGAGCGGTTCGAAGCTGTTCGGGGAGATGAATCGGGCGTAGTGCGCGTACAGCGCGCCGCCGATCCCCATGATCATCGCGCCGAGCACGAGGGCCTGGAGCCTGTAGGCGAAGACGTTCTTCCCCGACATCGCGGCGACGTCTTCGTCCTCGCGGATCGCCCTGAGAACCCGGCCCCACGGGGACCGGGCCAGACGGTTCATCGCCAGGTACAACACCAGAAGGACGGCGATCACCAACGCCAGGTAGAACCCGTTGTACGCCTTGGAGATCAGCCGTTCGAGCCACTCCGGCAGTCCGGGATGCGCCGCCACGAACGCCTGTGCGCCGCGGTGGATCGGTTCGTACAGCGGGGAAGGGATCTGCTGCAGGCCCCAGACGCCGTTTGTGAGCCAGGACTCATTCTTTAGCACCAGACGAATCGTCTCGGCGATCCCGATGGTGGCGATGGCGAGGTAGTCCGCCCTGAGGCGAAGCGTCGGCAGACCGATGAGCAGTGCGACCGCCCCGGCGACCAGAGCGGCCGCGATCAGTCCGACGAGAAACGGCAGCTCGAATCCGCCGACCAAGCGGCCGTCCCAGGCGTCGGGCGGCGGTCCCGAGATCAGTGCGGCCGTGTACGCGCCGACGGCGTAGAATCCGGCGACGCCGATGTTGAACAGGCCGGTGTAGCCCCATTGGAGATTCAGACCGAGCGAGAGGACGCCGTAGGTTCCCGCGGTGATGGCGAAGAAGACGAGGTAGTTGACGATTCCGACGAAGGTCTCCATCACGACTTCCTCCCCAGCAGACCGGTCGGGCGGACGAGGAGCATCAGGATCAGGATCGCGAACGCGACGGCCGGCTTGTAGCCGGTCGAGATGAACGCGGTGGAGACCTCTTCGGAGATGCCGACGACGAGGCCGCCGACGACCGCGCCGTATGGGTTGCCGATCCCGCCGAGGATGACGGCGGCGAAGATCGAGAGGAGCATCTGCCATCCGAGCTCCGGCGTGATGAACTTGTTCTCCAGTCCGGTCAGGATCCCGGCGACGGCGGCGAGCGAGGCGCCGATCACCCACGTCCACAGCACGACGCGTTCGGTGTTGATTCCGCTGACGCGCGCCAGCGGCGCGTTGTCCGACGTCGCGCGCATCGCTTTGCCCATCTTGGTGTAGCGCAGAAACAGGTGGAGAAGGACGGCGAGTGCGATGGCGATCGCGATGATGAACAGCTGGTCGGGCTTGACGCGGATGTTGAGCGCCGGAATCTGGACGGCGCGCTGGATCGCCATGGTGTAGTAGTGCGGCTGCGGGCCCCAGACGAACTGGAGCGCATTGCGGAGGGCGAGCGCGATCCCGACCGTGGCGATCATCAGTGTGATCCGGTGGGCCGTTCGCAGGCGCTTGAACAGAACCCGATCGAGAAGAACGACCGCCAGACTGGTCAACAGCGCGGCCAGGAGAAGCGCCAGCACGAAATCCCATCCGAAAGAGAGCGGGCCGAGCGGTGCGCTGCCGATCCCGAGCCCGGCCATCGCGGGAAGAAGGGCGAGGGCGAGATAGGCGCCGAGAGCCATCGTGTCTCCGTGGGCGAAGTTGGAGAACCCGAGGATGCTGTAGGTGAGCGAAACGCCGATTCCTCCGAGAGACAGGATGCTCCCCGATACGAGTCCGTAGACGAGCAGTTGAGGGATGCGTGTGAGGATGTCCATCGGTCTCAGCCGCCCAGGTAGAGTCGTCCGACGTCAGCGTTTGCCAGCAGGGCCGGCCCCGTCTCCTCGTAGCACTTCACGCCGCCGGCCAGCACGTAGCCGCGGTCGGAGAGCGCGAGCGAGGCTTTGGCATTCTGCTCGACGATCAGGACCGTCAGTCCGGTTCGGTTGATGGCGGAGATCCGGTCGAAGATGGACGCGGTCAGATTCGGCGCCAGTGCGGCCGACGGTTCGTCCAGCATCAGAAGCTTCGGCTCGAGCATCAGCGCCCGGCCCATCGCGACCATCTGTCGCTCGCCGCCGCTCATCTTTCCGACACAGGTCTTCCGACGATCGCGGAGGACGGGGAACAGCTCATAGACGCGCTCGAATCGGGAACGCAGATCTCCGCTCAGGGTGAATGCGCCCATCTCGAGGTTCTCCCGGATCGTCAGGGAAGGGAAGACGTTGCTCACCTGGGGAACGTAGGCGAGGCCGCGTCGTACGATTCGGTCCGGCGGCATCCCGGTGATGTCCAGATCGGCGAACGTCACGCGCCCCGCGGTCGGTTTCAGGAGGCCGAAGACCGTCTTCATGAGGGTCGACTTCCCGGCCCCGTTCGGTCCGATGATCGTGACGATCTCGCCCGCGGCGATGGACAGGTCGACGCCGTGAAGGACCTCCATGTCCCCGTACCCGCTGACGACGTTCTCAACTCTCAGTTGCGACATACTGTCCTCCCAGATAGGCGTCGAGGACGCGTTGATCCCGCTGAACCGAGGCGGGGTCGCCCTCCATCAGGACGCATCCTTCGCTCATGACGATGATCGGAGTGCACAGACGCATCACGAAGTCCATGTCGTGCTCGATCACCAGGAACGTGAGGCCGAGCTCCTTCTGCAGGGTCAGAATCGAGTCGGCCAATCGCTTGAGGAGCGTTCGGTTGACGCCGGCGCCCGGTTCGTCGAGCAGAACGACGCGCGGATTCGTCATCAGCGTCCGTCCGAGTTCGAGCAGCTTCTTCTGTCCACCGGAGAGATTCCGGGCCGGCTCGTCGGCGAGGTGAGAGAGTTCGAGGAAGTCCAACACGCCGAGCGCCTTTGCTCGAAACTGAGTCTCCTGTCGTCGGACGGCGACCGGTCGAAGAAACGGATTCCAGAGCCGTTCCCCCAGCTGTCCCGGCGGAACGAGCATGAGGTTCTCGGCGACCGTCATCCCGCCGAGGTCTCTCGGGATTTGGAACGTCCGGCAGACCCCCCGGCGGAAGACGCGATGCGGCGGCAGTGCGGTGATGTCCTGTTCGTCGAGCCGGACGTTCCCGGCGTCGGGCTTGAGGAATCCGGTGATGACGTTGAACAGGGTCGTCTTGCCCGCGCCGTTCGGTCCGATCAACCCGGTGATCGTTCCCGCGCGGGCGGCAAGACTACAGGCGGCGATCGCTCGCAGGCCCCCGAACCGCTTACAGATGTTGTCGACAGCGAGCACGCATCCTCCCGTCCCAAAACAAAAAAACCGAAAGCCCATCGGGCCTTCGGTCTTGTCGACTCACCGCCTTCGGCGAGGGCGGAGGTCGACCTACGTAACGATGAACGGAATCTGGCCGGTCGTCTCTGTCTGTCGTGTCATCTCGAAGTTGGCAGATTCCATGAGATCCCTTTCAGTCGCCATCCTACCCGGGGGCGATTCCCGATGTCAAGACCTTGTGGGAGCGGAGACCCAGGCAGGAGACCGTGGTTCGGAGGAGGCTCGAAACGTCGGCCTGTTCCTCTGTGTCTTCCCGGGGTCGCACGTGGGGTTGACACGGCCACGGCGTCCGAATAGCCTGCAGGATCCGACTCGGGAGAGGTGGTTGAAACGATGCGAAGCCGATTCGCGACCGCAATGACGTCGAGGCGCTTCACGCACGGCCCTCGAATCCTCCTCTTCCGCTCCAATCAGGACGCCCCGCGCGGGGCGCATCGCTAGAGAGAGCTTCGACCGACCGGTCTCCGTGGTGCGGTCGAGGTGCCCACAGACACGTCGTTCCAAGACGACAGGAATCCTGGTTGAACGATCCTGATTGGAGGTCCCATGAGAGTCGTGGCTTGTGATGCCGAGAAGGCCGCCGTTCTGCGAATCAAGAGTGAGGTCGTCCGCGCCGCCGGGCAGTTCCTGCGAGAGGAGGATTTCGTCGAGATCCTGCCGGTCGTTCTCTCGCCGGTGACGGACCCGCTTCATCACGAGACCTACGGAGGCGCGATCGATTACTACGGAGTACCATTTCAACTGACCAAGAGCATGATCCTTCACAAGCAGATCGCGCTTCGCACGCTGCCGCGGATCTTCTGCTTCTCGCCGAACGTTCGGATGGAGCCGGCCGAGCGGGCCGGTCACGGGCGGTACCTGGCGGAGTTCGTCCAACTGGATCTCGAAGCGCGCGACGCTCGGCGAGACGAGACTATGTCGCTCGGCGAGCGACTCCTCGTTTCGATCTTGACGAGCGTGGCCGACCGATGTTCCGATGATCTCAGGCGATTGGGTCGTCACCTCGAGATCCCCGCCGTGCCGTTTCGGCGGGTCACCTACGACGAGGCCGCGCGCCGTTACGGGGAGCCGTTCGACGACGCGCTGTCGGGCGGGGTCGACGGGCCGACGTGGGTCGTCGACTTCCCGGGCCGCGTTCGCGAATTCTACGATCGGGAGGACAGAGAGCGTCCGGAGATCCTCCTCGACATGGACCTCGTCTACCCGGAGGGGTACGGGGAGGCGCTCTCCGGGGGAGAACGCGAGTCTGAGCCGGAACGGATTCTCGACAGGTTCGCGCGCGACGGGATCGATCCCGGTCGATACGCGGGCTACCTCGCCGTTGCGGAGGCCGGAATCCCGCCATCCGCCGGGTTCGGGATCGGGATCGAACGGTTGACCCGGTACGTGGCCGGGCTCGAACGGATCGAGGACGCGCGTCTCTTCGCGAAGACGCCGGGGAAGACGGACGTGATCTGAGCGGCGAGCCCGCCGAACGGCTACCCCTTGTACCCGATCGTGCGGAGGAACTCCTTCCGGCAGGCGATGTCCTCTTCGGTCTCGACGCCCTTTGGGGACGAGCCATCGATCACGCCGAGGATCCCACGGCCGGCCTGGATCTCGGCGATCACGACCTGGACCGGGTTGGCGGTGGCACAGAAGATTCGGCAGACCTCGGGGACCCGCTTCACGGCGTTCAGCACGTTGATCGGGAAGGCGTCCTTCAGAAAGACGAGGAACGAGTGGCCGGCGGCGATCGCCTCGGCGTTCCGGACGGCGAGCGTCTCGAGGTCGGTGTTCGTCCCGGAGCGGCGGATCAGACAGGGTCCGGAGGCCTCGCAGAAGGCGAGACCGAACTGGATCCCAGGGATCGCCGTGACCAGCGTCTCGTGAAGGTCCTCGACCGTCTTGATGAAGTGTGACTGCCCGAGGATCAGATTCAGTCCATCCGGGTTTTCGATCGCGACGAGTTTCAGGTCCATCTCAGCCTCCTGCACGTTTGACCGCCTCCCTCAGCGCATCGACCGTCAGGTCGACGTCGGACTCCTCGCCGGACGCCATCGCTTTCAGCCTCCCGCGCGACGTGCGCACTTCGTCGTCGCCGATTACGACCAGATGGCGGGCGCCGAGCCGGTTCGCTTCGGCCAATTGCTTACGCAGCCCTCGATCGCGATGGTCGACGTCGACCGAGAGACCGAGTCGGCGCAGCCGGTCGGTCAACCGGAGGGCGAGGGCACGCCCGTCGGTCCCGAGAGACGCGACGAACAGGTCGAGCGACAGGGCGTCCGCCTCCTCGCCTTCCCGGCTCTCAAGGACGATCGCCAGCCGATCGGTCCCTCCGGCGAATCCGACCGCCGGGGTCGGCGGTCCGCCGACCGTCTCGATCAGTCCGTCGTAGCGCCCCCCGCCGAGGAGGCTGTCCTGCGCACCGAGCTCGTCGGAGATCAGTTCGAAGACGGTTCTCGTGTAGTAGTCGAGACCCCGAACGAGGCGCGGGTCGATTCGATAGGGAAGTTCGAGATCGTCGAGGTATCGACGGACGGTGGCGAAGTGGTCGGCGCAATCCGGACAGAGATGATCGGCGCTCCCCGGCGCCTGCTCGATGAGCGGTTGGCAGCGTTCGTCCTTGCAGTCGAGGATTCGAAGTGGGTTCTCAGCGTGACGCCGGCGACAGTCGGGACACATCTCCTCGATCGAGTCGCCGAAGTGATCGCGGAGGACCTCCTGGTAGCGTGCCCGGTCTTCGGCACATCCGATCGAATTCAGGCGAAGCCAGAGCCCGCCGAGGCCGAATGCGTTCATCAGCGCCCAGGCGAGGGAGATCACCTCGACGTCGAGGGACGGATCGAGTGACCCGAGCGCCTCGACCCCGTATTGATGAAACTGTCGAAACCGTCCCTTCTGCGGCTTCTCGTATCGGAACATCGGCCCGAGATAGAACCACTTCTGGAACGGGTCGCGGATGTGGAACCCGTGGTTCAAGTACGCGCGGGCGGCCGACGCCGTCCCCTCCGGACGGAGAGTCAGGCTGCGACCCTTGCGGTCGGGGAACGTATACATCTCCTTCCCGACGACGTCGGTCGTCTCGCCGATCCCTCGGGTGAACAGCTCGGTCTGTTCGAGGATCGGGAAGCGGATCTCGCGGTAGTTGTAGCGGCGGGCGACGTCGCGGAACGTCTCCTCGATCCGGCGCCAGCGGGCGACGTCGTCGGGAAGGATGTCGCGGGTCCCCCGAACGGGCTCGAAGCTCATCCGATCGCTCGGAGGACGTTGACCATCTCGATCAGGCTCTCGGCGGCCTGGGCTCCTTTGTTGCCGGCCTTCGTGCCGGCGCGCTCGATCGCTTGGTCGATCGTGTCGGCGGTGATCACGCCGAACGCGATCGGGACCGGGGCGTCGAGGTTGACCCGGGCGAGCCCCTTGCTCACCTCACTGGCGACGTACTCGAAGTGGGGCGTCGCGCCGCGGATGACCGCCGAGAGGGCGATGATCCCGTCGTACCGATCGGCGTCGGCCATCGCCTTCGCCCCCTTCGGCACCTCGAACGCTCCCGGGACGCGGCAGACGTCGATCTCCTCGTCGGCCACGTTCGAGCGGCGGAGCCGGTCGAGGGCCCCTTCGAGCAGGCGCTCGGTGATCAGGTTGTTGAACCGGCTGACGACGATCCCGACGCGTAGGCCGTTCCCGTCGAGCTTTCCTTCGAAGACGTTGCCCATCGGTTCCTCCTCGGCGGACATCCGATCGGTCGTCAAACCTCGCGCAATCGGTGTCCGAGTTTCTCTTTCTTGGTCTTCAGATACTGACGATTGTACGGATTTGGTGGGATCTCGATCGGAATCTGCTCGGTGATCTCCAGTCCGTACCCCGAAAGGCCGACGACCTTCTTCGGGTTGTTCGTCAGCAGACGGATCGACGTGAGACCGAGATCGCACAGAATCTGCGCCCCGATTCCGTAGTCGCGCAGGTCCGGCTCGAATCCGAGCCTCTCGTTCGCCTCGACCGTGTCGAGCCCTTCGTCCTGGAGCCGGTAGGCGCAGACTTTGTGCATCAAGCCGATCCCGCGGCCTTCCTGACGCATGTAGACGACGACGCCGCGCCCCGCCGCCTCGATCATCTCGAGCGCGCGATGGAGTTGGTCGCCGCAGTCGCAGCGCATCGATCCGAAGACGTCTCCGGTGAGACATTCGGAATGAACGCGGACGAGGACGTCCTTCGCCCCGACGAGGTCCCCTTTCACGAGCGCGACGTGCTCTTCGGACTCGATCGGGCTCCTGTAGCTGAGGATGTGGAACTCGCCGTACACGGTCGGAAGGGTCGCCTCGGCGACACGTTCGACGAGACGCTCCGTCCGCTTTCGGAACGCGATCAGGTCAGCGATGTTGACGAGGGCCAGACCGTGCTCCTGTGCCATGGTCTCCAACTGGGGCACGCGGGCCATCGTTCCGTCTTCGTTCAGAATCTCGCACAGGACGGCGGCCGGCTTCAGTCCGGCGAGACGGGCCAGATCGACGGTCGCCTCGGTGTGGCCGGCGCGGCGGAGGACGCCGCCGTCGCGAGCGACCAGCGGGAAGATGTGTCCGGGGCGCGCCAGGTCCTCGGGCCTGGTGGAGTCGTTCACCAGAAGGCGGACCGTCTGTGCTCGGTCGTAGGACGAAATGCCGGTGGTGATCCCCTCTTTCGCGTCGACCGAGACGGTGAAGTGGGTCCCGTGCAGTGCGGTGTTCTCCGGGCACATCGCCGCGAGGCCGAGTTTCCGGGCACGGTCCTCTGTGATCGGTGCACAGACGAGGCCCCGTCCGTGGGTGATCATGAAGTTGATCGCCTTGGCCGAGGTGTGTTCGGCGGCGATCACCAAATCCCCCTCGTTCTCCCGATTCTCGTCGTCGACGAGGATCAACATCTTGCCGTCTCTGTATCGGCGGATCGCCTCTTCAATCGCGGTGAACACCGCACACCATCCTCTCGACGTACTTCGCCAGGATGTCGAATTCCAGATTGACCGGATCCCCGGCGCGACGATCCTGGAGTGTCGTCCGCTCGTAGGTCGCCGGGATCACCGAACACCGGAACGTCGCTCCGTCGAGTCCGTACGGGGTCAGGCTGATCCCGTCGACGGCGACCGATCCCTTCTCGACGATGTACCCCCGAAACTCCGGTGGATACCCGACGATCATCACCCAGCCTCCGCCCTCTCGGAAGAGGGCCCTGATCCGGCCGACCGCATCGACGTGGCCGAGGACGAGGTGCCCGTCGAGGCCGGCGGTCGGCGGCACCGAAAGCTCAAGGTTGGTCCTCCGACCGACGCGGAGCGACTCGAACGTCGTCCGCGACGCCGTCTCGGGAGAGAGAGAGGCGGTGAACGCGTCCTCCGAAAGGGTCGCGACGGTCAGGCAGACGCCGTTCACCGCGACGCTCGCCCCCGGTCGGAGTCGGCCGACGAGGGCGTCGGGGAGGGAGATCTCGACACGCTCCCGGCCCAGGCTCCGCACCGTTCCGAGCCCCTGTACGATCCCCGTGAACATCGGCGGGCGAGTGTATCGCATCAGAATGCCCTGTTCAACGGATTTGCAAGGCCATTTCGCGCGCGATACCCTTTCCGCTCAGGAGGTCATCGTGGGCAATCGCTGGATCGTTGTGGGCCTGTTGGGACTCTTTCTGTGTGCCGCGACCGTCACCGTCGCCGCGGCCGATCGCGAGATCGACTACACGATCGCGGAAGTGGAAGGGCACCGGGAGATCACGGTCTTCACGCCGCTGGCCGAGTACGTCTTCTCCGAGGACGGTGGCGTGTTGAAGTTCCTCTACCTCACGTTCGCACCCTACGGTGCGAGTGTCGAGGAGCTCGTCCCGAGGAGGAGGACCAGTCCCGACGTCGAGGCGCGCCAGTACGACGTCGACGCCGAGTTCCCGTTTGCGTTGATCGGAGAAGACGCGACGGAAGGGACCTACACGCTTCAAGAACCGACGCGCCCCGACGAGGGCACGTTGGAGATCGTCTTCGTCGGGGAATTCGGCGAGTCGACCGTGACCAAGCGATACACGATGCACGAGAACGCGATCTACACGGTCGACGCCCGAATCACGATCGACAACCCGACGGCGACCCCGTTCGACCTCACGATGATCCTCGGGACCCTCGACCGCGACGAGGACGCCGACGACCTGTACTACATGTTCAACGAGGAGCCCGGACATGCCCGGCTCGCCGCCAGCGCGGACACCTCGTTCGACGGACTCGGCGTGATGAACAAGTCGGTCGTCCTCTTCCTGAGTCCGGCCGAGGAGACCGACGTCGAACCGTTCGACGAGCCGACGGCCTCAGGCACCTGGCGATTCGGCGTCTCGCTCGACGCGCCGGAAGGCTCGACGAGCTTCGACTTCTCCCTCTACGGGGGGCGTCGTCGGTATCTGCTGATGGAGGACGCCGGCCTCGCCGCCCTCGACGACCCCGGGATGGGCGCCCGACTGATGATTCCGGTCATCCAGTTCTTGACGATGCTCTATCGGGCGACCGGGAACTACGGCTGGGCGATCATCCTGTTCACCGTACTCACCCGCGTCATCCTCTACCCGCTGATGCGGAAGCAGTACCACTCGATGGCGAAGATGCAGAAGCTGCAGCCGAAGATGAAGCGGGTTCAAGAGCGCTTCAAGGACGACCGGCAGCTTCAGCAGCAGAAGGTGATGGAGCTTTACCGGAAGGAGGGCGTCAACCCGATGAGTGGGTGTCTCCCGCTCCTGGTTCAGCTTCCGATCCTGATTCTGATCTGGCGGGCGATCCTCTATTCCGGCGAATTGATTCACCTCTCGCCCGGTTTCCTGTGGATCCCGGACCTTTCGATGCACGATCCGTACTTCATTCTGGTCATCGTGACAACCGGGATCATGATGCTCCAGCAGTGGTTGATGACGCCGACGCGCACCGAGACGAGCGGGACGCAGAAGTACTTCGGCTACATCTTCCCGCTGTTCATGGCCGTGCTTCTGTGGCGTTTCCCGGCCGGCCTCTGGCTCTACTACCTGCTGACCACGGCGACTCAGGTCGCGCAGCAGGCGATCGTCAACCGTGAGATGGCCGCCGCCGACGCCAGGCTGGCGCCGGTTGCGGAGACCGACGAGACCGAGGCGGGCGATGACGACGGAGATGCAGGGACTGAAGAAGGCCGTTGAGGAGTACCTCGAGCGACTTCTCGAGATCCTCGAAGAGGACGTGACCTTCGAGATCGAGGAGGAGGCGCCGGACGGCCTCTACGTCAACCTGGTGGGGAGCATGTTCTCCCTCCCGGAGGAACGGTCGAACCTGGCCGCCCTGGAGCATCTCCTTCGTGGCGCTCTTCGACGAAAGACCGGCCAGGACGTCGACATCATCCTTGATGCGAACGGGGCGGTGAAGCGTCGGCGGGCGGAGCTGATCCGGTTCGCTCTGTCGACGGCCGAGTCGGTCGTCCGCGAACACAAGCGCGTTCGGATGAACGCGATGCCGGCCCACGAGCGCCGGACGATCCACGTCACGCTCTCGAACTACCCCGGGGTTCGCACGTTCAGCGTTGGCGACGGGGAGAATCGCCGCGTGGTGATCGAGCCCGACGGCGCGTGAGCACCCGGGGATCTGATCCGATCGGTCCCGTCTTCCCCGCCGACACGATCGCGGCGATTTCGACCCCGATCGGCGAAGGGGGCATCGGAATCGTCCGGGTCAGTGGACCGGACGCGATCTCGATCGTCGAACGCCTGTTCGTCGCCGCGGACGGAGGGCGCCTCTCCGACTCGCCGAGCCACCGATTGCACTACGGACGGATTGTGGTCGACGGTCGTCCGCTCGACGAGGTCCTCGTCTCGGTGATGCGAACGCCGCGGACCTACACCCGTGAAGACGTCGTCGAGGTGAATTGCCACGGCGGAATCGTTGCGACGCGGGCCGTCCTCGACGCGACCCTCGCCGCCGGAGGGCGGTTGGCCGAGCGGGGCGAGTTCACCCGACGGGCATTCCTGAACGGCCGGATCTCTCTCGATCAGGCGAAGGCGGTCCTCGACGTCGTGCGGGCGAGAACGGCCGTCGGTCTCGAGGCGGCGATCGCACGGTTGGGCGGACGTTTCGCCGAGGCGATCCGCGCGGTCCGCGAGGCGCTCGCCGATGTCCTCGCCGACCTGGAGGCCGAGATCGATTTCCCCGACCTCGAGGTCGAGCCGGAGTCGGTCGCCGACCGTGTCGACGCGCTTCTCGGACGGATCGCGGATCTGATCCGGCGCGCCGAAGAAGGACGGGTCGTCCGCGAGGGCCTCACCGTCGCCATCGTCGGGAGCCCGAACGTCGGGAAGTCGACCCTGCTGAACGCGCTTTTGGCGGAGGACCGCGCGATCGTCACCCCGATCGCGGGGACGACGCGGGACACCGTCGAGGAGGAGGCATCGATCGGCGGAATTCCGGTTCGCCTGATCGACACGGCCGGCCTGAGGGAGCCGGGCGATCCGGTCGAAGCCGAGGGGGTCCGCCGGACGGAGGCGGCCGTCGCTCGCTCCGATCTCGTCCTCCTCATGGTCGACGCCTCGAGGCGCCTGACCGACGAGGATCGGCGACTGCTCACCGTGGATTGGGGAGTTCCGACCGTCCTGGTTGTGAACAAGATCGACCTGCCGCGCCGCGCCCAGGAGACTCCGATCGGACCGTGGCGAGCCGCCGTCCAGGCTTCGGCGAAGGAGGGGACCCATCTCGACGAGCTGCGAACGACGATCCTCGACCTTCTCTCAGGCGGGCAGATTCCGGCGCGCGACACGATTCTGACCCTCGATTCGTGGGAGAGGGACTTGCTGCGACGGATCGAGAAGACACTTCGCGTCGCCTTGAAGGCGCTACGGGAAGGGCACCCGCCCGACATGGTGGCCGAGGAGCTTCGTCGGGCCTACGCGATCGCCGGGGAACTCCAAGGGATCGACGTTGCTGAGTCGATCCTCGACGCGGTCTTCTCGCGATTCTGTGTCGGGAAGTAGTGACCGAGCGAAGCCCGGCTAGCTCGGGGGCGCCTCGTCGACCAGATCGACCGCCTGCGCCTGAACGCTTCCCCGCCAGTCGTCGAAACCGATCTGGCAGACGAGCGAGGCGTTCTCGGCGGTCTCGAACCTTTCGAGGTGTCGTCCCATCCGGAACGCGATGAACGGAAGGCTCCCGCCGTCCTGCGTAACGTGCCCTTTGAGATGCTGGCGGCGGCCACCGACGAGCGCGATCTCCTCGAATCTGCAGTGCCGGATGAGAAAGCGCGGCGTCGGGTTCCCGGGGCCGAACGGAGCGAGCGTCATCAGATCCTTGTACAGGCGAACGTCGATCCCGGCGAGCGTCGACTCCACGTCGATCGTCTCCGCGTGGAGCGGCGCGATCTCCGACTGGTGACGGGACACGTACCGTTCGAGGCGCTCCTCCAGTCGGCCGAGGGCATCGTTCGCCACCGTGAATCCGGCCGCCATCCGGTGTCCCCCGTATTGGAGAAGGAGGTCCGCGTGCGCCTCGAGGCAGGCGCTGACGTCGAAGCCGCCTGCGCTACGACACGATCCGCGGCTGACCCCGTCGCCCCTCGACAGGACGATCGCCGGGACCCGGAACCGATCGACGAGACTCGAAGCGACGAGTCCGAGGATCCCCTCGTTCCAGTACTCACCGACGAGGAAGACGAACCCGTCTTCGCGGGGATCCCGCTCTTCCGCGCGGATCATCTCCTCGGCTTGGCTGAGGAGGTCGTTCTGAGCGATCTCGCGGTCCCGGTTGTAATCGAGCAGGATCTCGGCGAGATACTCAGCCTGATCTCGCTCCTCGGTGACGAGGAGAAGAAAGGCCACCTTCGGATCGCCGGCCCGGTTCGCCGCGTTCAGCTTGGGCGCGATGAGGTAGCCGATGTCCGAGGTGGAGAGCTTCTTCGGATTGACGGAGAGCCGTCCCATCAGCGTTCGGAGGCCGAGCGACGATCCGCCTCCGTTCGACATGAGTTCGAACGCCTCTCGAACGAAGACGCGATTCTCGCTCTCTCCGTCGCACGTCAGCGGGACGAGGTCGGCGACCGTTCCGAGGGCGACCAGATCGAGCAGGTGGGACGGGATCGGTCGGCCGAGTTCCTCGTACAGACCGCAGATCGTCTTGTACGCGACCCCGACGCCGGCGAGATGCGGATTCGGGTACTCACTGTCCGTTCGGTGAGGGTCGACGATGGCGACGGCCTTCGGGAGATCGCCGACCGGAAGGTGATGGTCGGTGACGATCGTGTCGATCCCCTCGGCGGCCAGCCGGGCGATCTCGCTCTGATTCGCAATCCCGCAGTCGACGGTGACGACGAGGCCGAATCCCTCGTCGATCGCGCGGAGGACGAACGTCGATGAGATTCCGTGTCCCTGGGAGCGTTCGCCGACCTCGACCTTGACCGAGTTCTCCGGGAGGAGTGGTCGGAGGGCGCGGTAGAGGACGGCGGCCCCCGTCAATCCGTCGACGTCGAAATCCCCGTGGATGAAGACGCGCTCACCGCGTTCGAGGGCGAGGCGAAGGCGCGCCACCGCCTTCTCCATGTCCGGAAGAAAAAACGGCGAGTGTCGGCTGCGGGCCCCGCTCGCGATCAGCCGTTCCCACGAAGGGCCTCCGCGTCGTGCGAGGACGGCGGCGAAAGACTCCGAGCATCCGAGAGCCTCACGGATTGCGTCGACCAACGACCGCTCCGGGAAGTCAGCGACTTCCCACACCCTCCCTTCGCGGAGGATCGATCGCAAGGCTAACTCCTCTTCGATCCGGTCGCCTTCACCGTCCACGCGTTCAGGATCGGATTGGCGATGTACATCGAGGAGTACGTACCGACGATGACGCCGATCAGAAGCGCCAGCGAGAATCCACGAAGGACGCTCCCCCCGAACACGAATAGGATGATGACGGGGATGAACGTCGTGAGCGACGTGTTCAGCGTTCGCGACAGGGACTGATTGACGCTCAGGTTGATGACGTCGAAGATCGACGCTCGACGCTCGATCTTCAGGTTCTCGCGGATTCGATCGTAGATGACGATCGTGTCGTTCAACGAGTATCCGACGATCGTCAGGAACGCGGCGATGGTCGCCAGATTCACCTCGACGCCGAACAGGGCGAAGAGGCCGAGCGCGATGATGACGTCGTGCAGAATCGCAGCGACCGCGCCGATCGCGTACCGAAGGCGGAACCGCCACGAGATGTAGACGAGCATCGCGACCAGCGCGAGCAAGATCGCCTGCCACCCTTTGCGCGCGAGTTCCTCGCTCACCTGCTGTCCGATCAGACGTCGGCTGATATCCTGCACCGAGAAGTCGCGGCGCAGGGTCGTCTCGATTCGATCGATCGTTCGCTGATCGTCCTCGACGTTGAGGAGCTGGGTCGTGATCACCTTCGTGTTCGCGCCGGTGACGTCCTGGATCACGCTCTGCGTCAGATCGACGCCACCCGCATCGATCTCGCCGAGGGCGGCACGGACATCGGCCGTGTCGACCGGGTCGCTGAACTTCACCGTGAACTCCATTCCGCCGGTGAAGTCGATTCCCATCTTCAGGCCGCGAACCCCCGGAATCAGAAGGAGGATGCTCACGGCGACGAAGACGAGGGAGATCGGAACGCAGTACTTCGTCTTGCCGAGGAAATCAAAGCGCCGCATGGGCCCTCCTACAGTGCTTGAACCTTCTTCGTCCAGCGGGACTTGATCCGTGCGGCGCGATTGGCGTGGATCGCGTGTCCCTGGGCCGCCTTGTCGGCCGCCTTGGCGAGACGGGGAAGGAGAGTGACGGCCGCGCTCTTGTCGCCGGCCTCGATCGATCGACGGATCTCCTTCACGATCCGCTTGATCTCGGCCTTCTTCGAACGGTTCATGCCGCGACGCTTCTCGCTTTGTCGCAATCGCTTCGCGGCGGATGCAATGTTCGGTATCGCAATCACCTCATTCACGTGTCGCGCAGAATTCCAGTTCTGAAGCATCCGGAACGGAGTGCCGGATGATGGTATCGGTAGTCTGGGAGGGAGTCAAGACGGTCCGCTCGTCCGACGTTTCGATCGAGAAGCCCGGCCCGTTCGCAGAGGGGAGGAGTCCAGGCCGTTCGGCGTGACGGTTGTCCGAATCCTTCGTACGGTGCCGTAGCAAATCCCTTTGACTAGAGGTTTGCACCGCGGTCTCGGAGACGGATCGGCCTCTTCACGTCGGTCCGTTTCGTGCTAGGATGGGCCGCTGTTTGTTGCGCACACGGTGAGGGGGATTCATGGAATACATCGTAAAGCGCGATGGCCGTTGCGTTCGCTTCGATCGGACAAAGATCGAGACGGCGATCTGGAAAGCGATGCGCGAGATCGGGGAGGCCGATCACACGCTCGCCCGGCGGCTCGCGGAGTCGGTGAGGGAGCGGCTCGAGCGACGTTTTCCCGACGAGCGACCGACCGTCGAGGAGATCCAGGACGCCGTCGAAGAGACGCTGATCGAGCAGGGGTGGGGCCGGACCGCAAAAGCGTACATCCTCTACCGGAAGCAACACGAGGAGCTCCGCGAGATGAGCGGGTTGATGCGCGGTGTTCCGCTCGTCGAGGACTACCTGAACGATCGCGACTGGCGTGTCCGCGAGAACAGCAACATGAAGTTCTCGCTCCAAGGGCTCAACACGCACATCACCGACCGGATCATCTCGCAGTACTGGCTCGATCGCATCTACTCCGAGCCGATCCGGCGGGCGCACGAGAGCGGGAGCCTCCACGTTCACGATCTCGGAACGCTCGGTGCCTATTGCGTCGGCTGGGACCTTCGAGATCTGCTCCTGCGAGGCTTCGGAGGCGTTCGGGGGAAGATCGAGTCTCGGCCGCCGAAGCACTTCCGTGTGGCCCTCCTTCAAGTCGTCAACTTCCTGTACACGCTGCAGGGCGAGTCCGCCGGAGCGCAAGCCTTCTCGAACCTCGACACGTACCTTGCCCCGTTCATCCGGAGCGACGGCCTCTCGTACGAGGACGTCCGGCAACACGTTCAGGAGTTCGTCTACAACATGAACGTCCCGACGCGTGTCGGATTTCAGACGCCGTTCACCAACGTGACGATCGACCTTCAGGTCCCGCGGTTCATGAGAAACGAGCCGGTGATCATCGGCGGGGCGCTCCAGAAGGGGACCTACGGCGATTACCAGCCGGAGATGGACCTGTTCAATCGAGCGTTCGCCGAGGTGATGTTGGAAGGCGACATGCACGGTCGGCCGTTCACCTTCCCGATTCCGACCTACAACGTGACCGAGGACTTCGAGTGGGAGAACCCGATCCTCGAGCCGGTCTGGGAGATGGCGGCGAAGTACGGGATTCCGTATTTCTCGAACTTCATCGGGAGCGACATGCGTCCCGAGGACGCGCGGAGCATGTGTTGTCGGCTGCGAATCGACAATCGCGAACTCCGGAGCCGCGGCGGTGGGCTGTTCGGAGCGAACCCGCTGACCGGGTCGATCGGCGTCGTCACGATCAATCTCCCGCGTCTCGGATACCTCGCAAGCGGTGAGGAGGACTTCTTCGATCGCCTCGGTGACTTAATGGATCTCGCCAAGGCGGCGCTCGAGGTCAAACGGAAGACCCTCGAATCCCTGACCGAGAAGGGCCTCTATCCATACTCGCGCTTCTATCTCGATCGGATCCGGGAAGCGGAAGGCGGATACTGGCGGAACCACTTTTCGACGATCGGTGTGATCGGGATGAACGAGGCGACGCTCAATCTCCTCGACCGGACGATCGTCGACGCGGAGGGGGAAGCCTTCGCGATCCGAGTCCTCGACTGGATGCGCGAACGGATGAGCGGCTACCAGGAGGAGTCGGGCGACATCTTCAATCTCGAGGCGACCCCGGCCGAGGGAGCGAGCTACCGGCTGGCAAAGCGGGACCGGCAGGCCTTTCCCGATCTGCGAGTCCACAACCTCGAGGCCTACGGGAGCGAAACGCCGTACTACACGAACTCGACCCAGCTGCCTGTCGGATTCGATGGGGACTTGTTCGACGCGCTCTCCCGGCAGGATCCACTCCAGATTCGGTACACGGGGGGGACGGTCTTCCACGCGTTTCTCGGAGAGCGACTCCCGAGTGCGGAGGCGACTCGACGACTGATTCGGAAGATCGCCGAGACGTTCCGGCTTCCCTACTACACGCTGACGCCGACCTTCTCGATCTGCCCGGAGCACGGGTACTTGATCGGAGAACAGCCGATCTGCGAGGTCTGCGGTGCGAAGACCGAAGTCTATTCGCGCATCGTCGGATACCTGCGACCGATCGAGCAGTGGAACGACGGGAAGCAGACGGAGTTCGCCGATCGGCACACCTTCTCAACGCGTACGGTGGCAGCGCGGTAGAGCCGGCGGTCGGCCGCTCACCCCCGCTTCGATCCGAAGGAAGATGACGATGTACTTGGCCTCCTGGCAGCCCGTGACGTTGGTCGACTATCCCGGGCGGGTCGCTGCAACCCTGTTCACGGCCGGCTGCAACCTGCGGTGTCCGTTCTGTCACAACCCGGAACTCGTCCTCCCCGAGCGAGTCAGCCGGCTCCCTCGATACGGCGTCGACGACGTCCTGTCCGAACTCGGGCGACGCCGCTCATTCCTCGACGGAGTCGTTCTGACCGGAGGCGAACCGACACTTCAAGAGGATCTCGCGGCGTTCATCGAGCGGGTCCGCGAGCTCGATCTGCTCGTCAAGCTGGACACGAACGGGAGCCGGCCCGAGATCGTCGAACGGCTGATCGAGCGAGGGCTGATCGACTACGTCGCCGTCGACGTCAAGGCCCCCGCCTCGCGGTACGCCGAGTTCGCCGGCGTTTCCGGGATTGCGGAACGGGTCGAGCGGACGATTCGTCTCGTCGGCCGAAGCGAGATCGAACAGGAGTTCAGAACGACCGTCGCTCCCGGACTCGGCGCGGACGATCTCGCGGAGATTGCGCGGTGGCTCGACTCGGCTCGATGCTACGTTCTTCAGCAGTTCCGTGTGCCGAGTGAGACGGGAAAGTCCCTGCTCGATCCGTCGTGGGCCGAGCGGGAGGTGATGGACGAGGCGGGTCTCCGTCGCGTCTGGGCTTCGATCGGCGAACGATTCGCGGACGGCGGGGTTCGCGCCTGACCGACCGAAGCGGAGGAGGCCGCAGGGAGCCGCGGCCCGCGCGCTCCTCGCGGGCGACGATCCATCGCCTAACGTTCGGTTCCGAGACCGGCCAGCCGGCGGACGTCGACCATCGTCTTCGACGCGATCGCCGCGGCCCGCTCTGCGCCGTCGGCGAGGATCTCGTCGACCGTTCCCGCAGCGTCGAGGGCCCGACGCTTCTCCTGGATCGGCCGGAGCACGGCCATCAGACGGTCGAAGACCTCGTCCTTCAGACGCGAATACATCAGACGTCCCTCGGTGAACTCGGCCTTCAGTTCGTCGATGATCCCGCCGTCTTCGAGCTGTTCGCAGGAGAGCTCGAGGATCTCGAAGAGCGTCGCCACCCCGGGCGACATCGTCTCGCCCGGCTCGAGCCCGATGTCGGTGACGGCCGATCGGATCTTCTTTCGAATCGACGCTTCGTCCTCCATCACGCCGACGTAGTGGCTCTCCCCCTCGCTCTTCGACATCTTGATCGAAGGATCGGCGAGCGACATGATCCGCGCACCTCGGCGGACGATCGGCTCCGGTTCGGGAAAGTACTCGCCGAAGCGGCCGTTGAACCGCCGGGCGATCCGGCGGGAGAGCTCCAGGTGCTGGACTTGGTCGTCGCCGACCGGAACCCCGTCGGCGCGGTAGATCAGGATGTCGGCCGCCTGAAGAATCGGGTACGTGAGCAGGCCGGCCGAGACGAACGACTGCTTCGCTGACTTGTCCTTGAACTGCGTCATCCGGCTCAGGTCGCCGAACGACGTAACGCAGCTCAAAATCCAACTGAGCTCCGTGTGCGCCGGGACGTCGGATTGACGAAAGACGATCGCTCGCTCCGGGTCGATCCCGCAGGCGATCATGTCGAGCGCCATCGATTGCGAGGCGGCGCGAAGCGCCTTCGGATCGACGTCGATGGTGATCGCGTGGTAGTCGACGACGCAGTAGATGCATTCGACCTCGGCCTGGAGCGCGGCCCAGTTCCGAATCGCCCCGAAGTAGTTTCCGATGTGCAGCGTTCCCGTCGGCTGAATGCCGGAGAAAACCCGAGTTGCCATCGCCGACCACCTCCTCGTCCGTGGATTGTTCGCTCGAGTCGTCGAGCACGGCGGAAGTATAGGAAACGCGCGACGCCGTCTGCAAGCGGCCTTCGGCTTGATCCGGCCTTTCGACGTGCCGTATCATCGCGTCGGCGAGGTGAGGCGATGGGCCGACGCGATGGCGAGGCGTATCCCGAGTTCGAGTCAGCGACGCGGGCCCGGGTTGTCGAGGCGCTTCGAAGGGGAGGCGTCCTCGTCCCGGATCCGGACCGCGTCTACATCTCTCCCGACGCGAGCGTCGGATCGGGCACCGTCCTTCTTCCCGGAACATGTCTGCGCGGCCTCTGCAAGGTCGGATCGGACTGTCGAATCGGTCCGGATGTCTGGATCGAGGACTCGACGGTCGAGGCCGAGAGCGTCGTCTGGTACTCGGTCCTCGAGTCGGCCTTCGTGCGATCCGGTTCGACGGTCGGCCCGTACGCGCATCTACGCCCGGGGGCCGACGTCGGTCCGCAGGCCCGGATCGGCAATTTCGTCGAGGTGAAGGCGGCCCGGATCGGCCGAGGGGCGAAGGCCGGGCACCTCGCGTACATCGGGGACGCCGAGGTCGGCGACGGGGTGAACATCGGGGCGGGGGCCGTCACCTGCAACTACGACGGGACGACGAAGCATCGGACCGTGATCGAGGACGGCGCGTTCATCGGGACGAACGCCTCGCTCGTCGCGCCGGTTCGCGTCGGGAAGGACGCCTTCGTCGCCGCGGGGTCGACGATCACCGAGGACGTCCCCCCGGAATCACTCGCGCTCGGCCGGGCGAGGCAGACCGTCAAGAAGCGGGAAGCGAAGGGTCGCGGAAACGAGGGGGACGCATGAGGGGGAACCAGTTGGTGCTCCTGAGTGGGACGGCGAATCCGCCTTTGACATCCGAGATCTCCGCCGCGCTCGGGATTCCGTTGTGCGACGCGGTGGTCGATCGATTCAACGACGGCGAGGTTCGCGTGCGGATTCGACAGACGGTGCGTGGGGCCGATGTCTTCGTCATCCAACCGACCTGTCCACCGGTCAACGATGCCCTGATGGAGCTTCTGATCATGATCGATGCGGCGCGAAGAGCGTCGGCACGGAGGATCATCGCTGTCATTCCTTACTACGGATATGCGCGTCAGGACCGGAAGCAGACCGGCCGCGTCCCGATCTCGGCGCGACTCGTCGCCAACCTGATCGAGACGGCGGGCGCCGACCGCGTTCTGACCCTGGACCTTCACGCCGGCCAGATCCAGGGGTTCTTCAACATCCCGGTTGACAATCTGCGGTGTGACTGGATCTTCGCCGAGCACGCCAGGGCGACGTTCCCCGATCTCTCAGATTCGATCGTCGTCTCTCCGGACGCCGGGGGCGCCGTCCGGGCGCGGCAGGTCGCCGAGCGTCTCGATCTGCCGCTTGCGATCCTCGAGAAGCGGCGGACGTTCGACGGCGCCGACGTCGACGTCATGAACGTCATCGGTGACGTCGCCGAGCAGCGATGTCTGATGGTCGATGACATCCTTTCCTCGGCCGGGACCCTGATCAAGGGAGCACGGACGCTGATCGACCACGGCGCAACTGAGATCTTCGCGTATTGCACGCACGGGGTCTTCTCCGGCGACGCGCTCGATGCGATCGCTGAATCGCCCTTGAAGCGGGTCGTGGTTACCAATACCATCTTCGTCGAAGCTGCGGAGAAGAGCGACTTTGTCGAGTACACCTCCGTCGGAGAACACCTCGCCAAGACGATTCAGTGCATCTATGAATACAGATCGGTGAGCGAGCTCTTCCCGCATTACTAGGGCAGGTAGGAGAGAGCATGAATACACTGCAAGTGAAGACGAGAACAGCCGGGAAGGCCGAAGCCCTTCGCCGGGCCGGCCTCGTGCCGGGGGTCGTCTACGGACCGTCGATCGATTCGACGCCGATCTCGATCGCGCGAAAGGACCTCCAGGTTCTTTTCTCGCAGATCACGAGGAGCTCACGGATCGGGCTCGCGATCGACGACGAAGGGGAAGCGCGCGAATTCGAGGTCTTCCTCAAGGTGGTCGAGTACGACCCGATCACCGACGAGCCGGTTCACGTCGACTTCTACCATCCGGACGTCGGGCACCCGGTCAAGCTTCATGTGCCAGTGAAGGTCGTCGGGGAGGCGATCGGACTCAAGGTCGGCGGGATCCTGAGCGTGCAATTCAGCACCGTCCGCGTGCACGGTCTGCCCAAGGACATCCCTCATCTGATCACACTCGACGTCTCGAATCTCGATCTCGGCGAGTCGATTCACGTTCGCGACGTCGACTTCGGGGACGTCGAACCGATGCTGCCGCCGGAGCGAACGCTCGTCAGTGTCATCGCCCCTCGCGGGATGGGACTCCCCGAGGAAGAGGAGATCGAGGGCGAGGAATCGCTCGAAGGTGAAGAGATCGAGGGCGAAGAGGGCGAGGCCGCGACCGCCGAAGAGGAGACTCCAGAAGGGGAGGAGTGAAGGCCGTCTTCGGGCTTGGAAACCCAGGCGCAGCGTACACTCTCACGCGTCACAACGTCGGCTTCGAAACGGTCGATCTCTATCGAAAGGTGCATCGCCTCCGTCGGGCGGGGCGGATCGAAGATACGTGCCTCGTCTATCGGACCGAGGATCTCCTTCTCTGCAAGCCGCTGACCTACATGAACGACAGCGGCGTCGCGGTGGCGGGCGTGCTCGATCGGCACGCGATCCGGCCGTCCGATGCGCTGGTCGTCTATGACGAACTCGATCTTCCGCTCGGGCGGATGAAGATTCTCCGGGCCGGCGGCGCCGGGTCGCACAGAGGGATGAAGTCGATTCTCGCGGCGCTCGGAACGGAAGAGATTCCCCGGTTGCGCATCGGGATCGAGATCGAAGGACGCGATGAATCGGGAGAGGCGTTCGTTCTGGAGCGGTTCTCGCCGGACGAGTGGTCGCGCGTCGTTCCGGTTCTCGAGCGGGCCGTCGAGGCGATCGAGGCCTTCCCAGCCCTCGACGTCGACGCGTTGATGACGCGATTCAATCGTCGCAACGCCGACGGTTGCTGACCTCAAACGCCGGGATATACTTCTTTTTGCTGAAAGGAATAGGGACGAGACCATGTACGATCGATTCTCGCGCGAGTCGATGGAGATCATCGCGATCGCCCAGGAAGAGGCTGAGGAGTGGCACCACAGCTACGTGGGGACGGAGCATCTTCTCCTCGCGTTCCTGAAGGTTCCAGGAAGCGACGTTCACCGGTTCCTGAACAGCCACAACATCACCTACGAGCGGGTCGCCACCTTTCTCGATGACGAGAAGGGACGCGGCGACGTTCGCCTTTCGGCCGACGATCTGGAGCCGACGCCGCGGCTGAAGCGAGTCATGAAGATCAGCTTCGAAGAGGCGCGGCGCTCCGGTCTGAACACGATCCGTCCAGAACACCTATTGATGGGGATGCTCCGTGAGGGGGACGGGACCGGCGCGACGATTCTGCAGCAGCTCGGGGTCGATCTCGCGAAGACGCGGGCCTACTTCCTCCCGTCGTCGGGGATCGGGATGACGATCCGGGCCGCGCGCCGGGAGTCGAAGAAGAAGGGCGAGCTGGTCGAATTCGGACGAAACCTCGTCGAAGAGGCGGCGGCGGGGAATCTCGATCCGGTCATCGGTCGAGAAGGGGAGATGGAGCGGATCATCCAGACCCTGACGCGGCGGAAGAAGAACAACCCCGCGCTGATCGGTGAATCCGGAGTGGGAAAGACGGCCGTCGTCGAGGGGCTGGCGCAGCGGATCGCCGCCGGGGACGTTCCGTCGATCCTTCGGTCGAAGGAGATTCTCGAGCTCGACATGGCGTCGGTCGTCGCCGGCACGAAGTACCGTGGCGAGTTCGAGCAGCGCCTGAAGACACTGATCACTCAGGTCACCGACACCGACAACGTCATCCTGTTCATCGACGAGCTCCAGACGGTCGTCGGGGCCGGCGGCGCCGAGGGGGCGATCGACGCGTCGTCGATTCTGAAACCGCCCCTCGCGTCGGGCGCCATTCAATGCATCGGGACGGCGACGTCCGACGAGTACCGGAAGTCGATCGAGAAGGACCCGGCGTTGAAGCGACGGTTCAAGACGATCCTCGTCGAGGAACCGTCGGTCGAGGAGACGCTCAAGATCTTGAAGGGCCTGCGCGAGCGCTACGAGAAGCACCACGGCGTGAAGATCACTGACGACGCACTCTACCAGGCGGCCCGTCTGTCGGATCGCTACGTGACCGACCAGTTCCTCCCCGATAAGGCGATCGATCTGATCGACGAGACGGCGGCCAGGATCAAACTCCAGAAGACGCGCGTTCCCGACGAGGTTCGCGAGGTGATGGAAGAGATCGACGAACTCGACGAGCGCGAGCAGGCGGCCGTCGCCGCGCAGGACTACGAATCGGCCGCTCGACTGCGCGATCAGAAGGCCGAACTCGCCGCCAAGGTTGAGGCGTTGAGCGAGAATCCGTTCGAGGGGAGCGAGCTGCGCGCGACCGGAACGGACATTGCGCGGATGGTCTCGATGTGGACCGGGGTACCGATCGGACACGTCGAAGAGGAGGAGACCGAGCGGCTCGTCAACATGGAGGAGAAGATCCACGAGCGGCTGATCGCTCAGGACGAGGCCGTTCGAGCCGTCTCCCGCTCAATCCGCCGGGCGTATGCCGGCGTGAAGAACCCGAAGCGGCCGGTCGGCGTCTTCATGTTCCTCGGGCCGACCGGTGTCGGAAAGACCGAGCTCTCCAAGACGTTGGCCGAGTTCCTGTTCGGCGACGAGGACGCGTTGATCCGCGTCGACATGTCAGAGTACATGGAGCGGTTCTCCGTCTCGCGCCTCACCGGAGCTCCTCCGGGCTACGTCGGGTACGAGGAGGCCGGGGAGTTGACCGAGAAGGTCCGTCACCGACCGTACTCGGTCGTCCTGTTCGACGAGATCGAGAAGGCGCACCGCGACGTGTTCAATATCCTCCTCCAGGTGATGGAGGACGGAATCCTGACCGACTCGCAGGGGCGGAGGGTCGATTTCCGGAACGCCGTGTTGATCATGACGTCGAACGTCGGGAGCGAACTGATCGCCGATCGGGACCGGCTCGGGTTCAGCGATCAAGAGGACGGGTCGGAGGAATCCTATCAGGACATGAAGGCGCGCGTGATCGGCGAAGGACGGAAGGTCTTCCGTCCGGAGTTCCTCAACCGGCTCGACGACACCATCGTCTTCCACGAGTTGAACCGGGATCAGGTTCGCCAGATCGCCGAGCTGATGGTCGACGAGCTGAAAGCCCGCCTGCTCGAAGAGCGCGAGATCAGCTTCGACCTCGACGACTCGGCCTGGGACCTGCTGATCGAACAGGGATACGACGTCAAGTACGGTGCCCGCCCGATGCGTCGAACGATCGAGCGACTGATCGAGAATCCGATCTCGGAGTCCATCCTGGAGGGGCGGTTCGCGTCGGGCGCGCTCGTCACCGCGACCGTCGACGGCGGGGAGATCCGGTTCGATCTGGGCGATGCGTAATGCCCTTCACCTGCGCCGAGTGCGGGTATCAAACGGTCAAGTGGCTCGGTCGATGCCCGAGTTGCGGGGCGTGGGATTCCTTCTCCGAAACGGAGCGCGAACGGCGGTCGGAGGCGGCCAACGATCCGTGGATCGGTGAGCCGGTTCGCTCGATCCGCGACATCGATCTCGCCGACGTCACCCGGGCGTCGTCCGGACTCGACGAGTTCGATCGGGTTCTCGGCGGCGGACTGATCCCCGGTGGCGTCATCCTCTTCGGTGGCGAGCCGGGCGTCGGAAAGTCGACGCTTCTGCTTCAAGTGGCGCGAACCCTCGCCGAGCGTGAAGGGAACGTGCTCTACGTCTCCGGGGAGGAATCGGAGGGGCAGGTCAAGCTCCGGGCGAGCCGCCTCGGAATCGAGGGCGATCGCCTCTACCTGCTGGCGGAGCAATCCCTGTCGCGAATCGAGGCGGCGGTCACCGAGCTCGAACCGTGTGCCCTGATTGTCGATTCGATCCAGACCGTGCGGAGCAGTGGATTGGACGGCGGCGCCGGGAGTGTCAGTCAGATGCGGGCGGCCTGTGCCGGACTGATTCAGCTGGCGAAGACGCGGCGAATGGTCGCGTTTCTCGTCGGGCACATCACGAAGGGGGGCGCGTTCGCCGGTCCGAAGACGGTTGAGCACCTCGTCGACGTCGCCGTCTACCTCGAAGGGGGGCGAGGCGACGACGTCCGCATCCTGAGGTCGGTGAAGAACCGATTCGGTCCGACGAACGAGGCGGCCGTCCTCTGCATGACCGAAGCGGGCCTCGTCGAGATCGACGATCCATCGAGCTTCTTCCTCGAGTCGCATCACGACGAGGTTCGACCCGGATCGGTCGTCGTCCCGATCCTCGAAGGGACGAGGCCGATTCTGATCGAGGTGCAGGCCCTCGTCTCTCCGACCGGCGGCTACGGCATTCCGCAGCGGCGGTGTACCGGACTCGACGTCAATCGGGTCCTCCTGTTGCTCGCCGTCATCGAGAAACGTCTGGCGGTCCAGGTCGGCGGAGCCGACGTCTACTTGAGCGTCGCCGGCGGGCTGGAGATCCGTGAGCGAGCGACCGATCTCGGCATCGTGGCCGCGATCGTTTCGAGCCTTCGAAGTCGGCCGATCGAGGCGTCGACCGCCGTCGTCGGGGAGGTCGGCCTCTCCGGCGAGGTGCGCGCGGTCCGACGTCTGGGCGAGCGGGTCGCTGCAGTCGGGAAACTCGGGTACAAAAAGATTCTCGTTCCGGCGTCCGGATCGTTCTCACCGGCCGACGGAGTCTCCGTCGTCCCGGTCGAATCGATCGACGAGGCGATCGTCGCGCTCGGCCTGGGGTAGCCGCCGGAAGGCGGAGTGCGAAGAGCGGAGGAGTCGGGCAGGAGGTGCTGCAATGAGTGACGAACGATGGGAACGACTGCGGCGGGCGGCCGGCGTGCTCGAAGGCAGGCTGACCGATCCGCCTCGGGTCGCGATGACACTCGGTTCCGGCCTCTCCGATGCGTTCGGGACACCGGAGGGAGGGCGCCTGATTCCGTGCTCCGAGATCCCCGGCTTTCCGGTTCCCACCGTCGTTGGCCACGCCGGGGAGTTCTGGTCGGGCCGGATCGGGGAGACGCCGGTCCTCGTTCAGCGGGGGCGGGCCCACTTCTACGAGGGTCGATCGCTCGACGATGTGACCTTCGCCACGCGCCTCGTCTCGCTCGTCGGGGCGAAGACACTGATCGTGACGAACGCGTCCGGCGCGATCGACCCCGACCTCCGAGCCGGTGACATCGTCGTGATCACCGATCACATCAACATGCTCGGAGCGAATCCGCTCCGCGGCCCGAATCTGGAACGGCTCGGTCCCAGGTTCCCGGACATGTCGGCCGCGTACACGCCGCGGTTGCGCGCGTTGGCCCGACGTGTCGCCGAGGCGGAGGGAATCGAGCTGAAGGAGGGAGTCTACGTCGCCACGCTCGGACCGTCGTACGAGACGCCGGCGGAGATTCGCGCGTTCCGGGCCATGGGGGCCGACCTCGTCGGGATGTCGACCGTTCCCGAAGTGATCGCGGCGGCGCACGCCGGGATGGAGATCCTCGGAATCTCCATCGCCACCAACCTCGCCGCCGGCGTCGATCCGGAGGCGACGCTCAACCACGAAGAGGTGATCGAGACGACCCGCCGAAAAGCGGCCGACGTTCGCCGTCTCCTCCTCGCCCTCCTCGGCGAGCTGTAACCGGTCGGATCGCCGTCGGTCAGACGGCGCAAGTGCGCGGACCGAACAGAGCGGTTCCGAGACGAACCATGTTCGCCCCCTCTTCGATCGCCACGAGGAAGGTGTCGGTCATTCCCATCGAGAGTGTGTGCATCGAGCCGCCGATCCGATCGTCGGCGGCGAGTCGATCGAACAGCGCCTTCGTCGCCCGCAGGAACGGGCGAATCTTCTCGGGATCGGCGACGAGCGGCCCCATCGTCATCAATCCTTCGACGCAGAGCGACGGGAGGCCGGCCGCTTCGGCGACCAGGTCGGGCACCTCTTCGGGGAGGACACCGGCCTTGTCCGGCTCGCGACCGCTGTTCACCTCGATCAGCACCGGGAGGATCCGACCGATCTTCTTCGCCTCGCGATCGAGCCTCACCGCCAGCCGGTGCGAATCGACCGACTGGATCACGTCGAACATTCGGACGGCGTCCCGCGCCTTGTTCCGCTGGAGATGGCCGATCATGTGCCACTCGGCAGCGTCGCGACCGAGTGCGTCGATCGCACGCTTCGCTTCCTGAACGTAGTTCTGGCCTACGATCGACACGCCGGCCTCGAGGACGGCGCGGATCTCGCCGGGGGTTCGTGTCTTCGCGGCGGCGACGAGGCGAACGTGCGGCGGAATCATCTCGAGCGTTCGCCGAACCCGATCCTCGACACTCATCGGTGACCTCCTTGCGGCGATCCTTCCGGACCGGCCGGGTCGATTTCGGCGGCGAGCGCCTCCCATCGGCCGATCCGCTCGGCGAGCTCTCGCTTCGCCCCCTCGTGCTCCGCGCCGAGGGCGGCGATCCGCGTCGTCTCTCCTCGACCGCTCGCCTCGAGGAGGGAGGCCTCGATCTCGGCGATCCGGGATTCGAGTTCCTCGATGGCTCGCTCCGCCTCTCGAACCGCCTCGGTTTGGCGACGTCGATCGGTCTGGACCCTCGTCGTTCGCCGTGCCGTCGGGCCTCGTCCTCTCGTGGCCTCGTCCTTGTCGTCGCTCGCCGACGTCAGCGCGCGGCGATGGAACTCGGCGTAGCCGAAGCCGTGGACGCGCAGGCGCCCGCCCTCGATGTTCCAAACCTGCGTCGTGACGGCCTCGAGCAGGGCGCGGTCGTGGGAGACGAGGAGGATCGTTCCGTCGTAGGCGACGAGGGCCTCCTCGAGGATCTCCTGGCTGGCGAGGTCGAGGTGGTTCGTCGGCTCGTCGAACAGCAGCAGGTTCCCCTCGACGAGGGAGAGGAGAGCGAGGGCGACGCGGCTTCGTTCTCCCCCGGAGAGGGCGCTCATCTTCTTGTCGACGTCGTCGCCGGAGAAGAGGAAGCGGCCCAGAAGTCCCCGAGCTTCGCCGATCGAGAGCGACGATCGCGACAGGATCGCGTCCAGGACGCTGCTCTCCCCGTGCAGTCCTTCCTGGGTCTGGCTGTAGACCGCGTGACGGACGTTGTGCCCGCGTTCGATTTCCCCTCGGAGCGGGCGGTGTTCGCCGACGATCGTCCGCAGGAGCGTCGTCTTTCCGCAGCCGTTCGGGCCGACGATCGCCACCTTCTCTCCGCGGCGAAGCTCGACCGTGGGCAGCTCGAACAGCGGCGCATCGAACCCGACGGCGAGATCCCGAATCGCCAGGATCCGCTTTCCGCTCGGCCGTCCGCTCCGGATGCGGAGCGAGATTCGCTTCGTGTCCCGGGGCGGCTCGACCCGGTTAGCCTCGATCCGCTCCAATTTCTTCTCGCGATCCTTCGCCTGCCGGACCTTCTGCCCCGCCTTGTTCCGGCGGATGAAGTCCTTGTACCGCTCGATCGTCTCCTCCTGCTTCTCGAACGTGGCGAGTTGCCGGGCTCGATCGGCGTCGCGAACCTCGCGCGAGTGTGCGTAGCCGACGCGGTAGGTCGAGACGTGTCCGAGCGCGATCTCCCACGTTCGGTTGGTGACGCGCTCGAGCAGGTGTCGATCGTGGGAGACGAGAACGAGGGCACCGTCGAAGGCGAGGAGCTGCTCCTCCAGCCAGTCGAGGGCCGAGAAGTCGAGGTGGTTGGTCGGTTCGTCGAGAAGAATCAGGTCGGCTCTCTCCAGGAGCGTCGCGGCGAGGGCGGCCCTCGCCTCCTCGCCGCCTGAAAGGGTGGCGACGTCCTTCTCGTAGTCGGCCGGGGCGAACCCGACACCGCGGAGGGCGGAACGGATCCGCGCGTCGATCTGGTATCCGCCGTCGCGGTCGAACGCGTGCAACAGCTCGTCGTACCGGTCGAGTGGATCCCGATCACCCGATGCATCCGCGTCGTCCGACGCCATCGCCCGTTCCAAGTCACGCAGCGTCCCCTCGATCTCTCGCAGCCGGGCGAACGGGCGCTCCATCGCGCTCCAGAGGGTCCGGACACCCGTTTCACGAAGGCGGGCGATCTGTGGAAGATGGGCGGTTCGCACGTCGCCGATCGGTCGGATCTCCCCGCCGGACGGGACCTCGGTTCCTCGAAGGAGATGGAGGAGGGTCGACTTGCCGACCCCGTTGTCGCCGATCAACGCGATCCGGTCTCCGCGGGAGATCTGGGCGGAGAACGACTCGAACAGGAGGTCGGTCCCGTACGACTTGATCAGTCGGTCGACATGCAGAAGCGTCATCGGGGAGATGGTACGGGAACGCACGGAGGGTTCAAACTCCCGTGGTTCCTACGATTCCCTCTTCACACGGACTGTGCTAGCATGCGGCCGGTGAGTCCGATGGACGAGGCGATCCTCTACGATCGATTGAACGACGGCCGGGTTCGATGCCGGGTCTGCGCGCACCGCTGCACGATCGAACGAGGCGAACGCGGGATCTGTTCGGTCCGCGAGAACGTCGACGGGCGTCTCGTCAGCCTCGTCTACGGCCGGCTGGTCGCCCGTGACGTCGACCCGATCGAGAAGAAGCCGCTCTACCACTTCTATCCCGGAACGAGGGCCTATTCGATCGCCACCGTCGGCTGCAACTTCACGTGCAAGAATTGCCAGAACGCGTACATCTCGCAGTACCCGCGCGAGCACGGCGGGCGAATCATCGGGGATCCGGCGACGCCGGAGGAGGTCGTCGCCGACGCGGTCGACGCCGGATGCCACTCGATCGCGTACACGTACACCGAGCCGACCGTCGCGATCGAATTCGTCCTCGATTGCATGCGGGCGTCGAAGGAGGAGGGGATCGACAACGTCTGGGTCTCCAACGGCTACTTCACCGCCGAGACGGCCGAGGTGATCGTTCCGTTTCTCGATGCGATCAACGTCGATCTCAAGGGGATCACCAACGAGGTCTACCGAGACATCTCCGGCGGGAACGTTCGCCCGGTTCTCGACACGATCGAACGACTTCACGCCGCCGGCGTCTGGGTCGAGGTGACGACCTTGGTGATTCCGGGATTCACCGACACGGAGGACCAGCTCCGGTGGACGGCCGAGGCGATCCGAGGCGTCTCCGAGACGATCCCGTGGCACCTGAGTCGTTTCTTCCCCGCATATCGGTTGCTCGATCGTCCGCCGACGCCGGTCGCGACGCTCGAGTGGGCCCGGGAGCTCGGCCGCGAGGTCGGACTCCAGCACATCTACCTGGGGAACGTTCCGGGGGAGGGAGAGGAGACCGTCTGCCCGACGTGTGGCGCTCTTCTCATCTCCCGCGCCGGCCATCTCGTCCGTGAGGTTCGGGCGCGGGGCGGAATCTGCCCCGACTGCTCGACCCCGTTGGCCGGACGCTTCCTGCCCGCCTGATCGACCCGGGCGGCGCGATGATCTGTAGGCCAGACTCGCGGTTCGGCGGACCGATCTTCGATCGCTCTCGGTTCAGGGCCGAGAGACGTTCACCCGGCGGGCACCGTCGTCGAGGAGCTCGATCGTGACGAGGATGTCGCTCAGTTCGACCAATCCGGCGATCCGCTCGGGCCATTCGACGACGCTGACACCGTTCTCGGGCGGGAGGTAGGCGTCGAGGCCGACCTCGGCGAGCTCGGACAGCGAGCCGATGCGGTAGGCGTCGATGTGGTGAAGAGCGAGTCTTCCGACGTACTCCCGGGCGAGCAGATAGCTGGGTGAGACGACGAGATCGGTGATCAGAAGGCCTTTGGCGATTCCCTTCGTCAGCGTCGTCTTCCCCGATCCGAGCGGACCGACGAGCGAGACGAGGAACCCGTCGGCGAGGGACGATGCAATCCGGACGCCGATCTCCTCCATCTCGGTCGGGTCACGGGCGATGATCGATCGGTTCATCCGGCGCGTAGATGGACGTCGAGTTCCCGCAGCCGGGCCTCGATCCGCCCGATGACGTCGTCGACCTCGTCGTCGGTCAGCGTGCGATCCGGGGCGCGAAGAGAGACTTCGTAGGTCAGGCTCTTGCGCCCTTCGCCGACCTGCTCTCCCCGGTAGAGGTCGTAGAGGAGGATCGACTCGAGGGTCGGCTCCGATCGGAGGATCTCGCGGATTCGTCCCTCGGGAAGCTCGGCCGGCGCCGACACGGAGAGGTCCCGCTTTGACGCCGGATATCGGGGAAGGGGCGAGAACGCGATCGGCGACTCGAACCGCGTCAGGAGCCCTTCGACGTCGAATTCGAACAGCAAGACGGCCGTCTGCGTCGCCAGCCGACCGGCGAGAGACGGCCCGAGTTCGCCGAGGAGACCGAGCGAAGTACCGTCCCGGACGAAACGAGCGCTCCGTCCCGGGTGAAGGAACGGCGGCGTCTCGTCCTGCTCGCGTCTGACGCCGTCGAGCCCGAGGACGGAGAACAGGTTCTCGAGGACCCCGATTGCGGTCGAGAGGTCGACCCTCTCCTTCCCGCGCAGCGGGCGCCCGGTTCGCCCGAACAGAGCCCCGGCGAGACTCTCGCGCTCTCCGTCGGCGACGGAGAAGATCCGGCCGAGTTCAAAGATCGTCCCACCGTCGACGTCGACGTTCAGGTTCGTCTCGACGACGCCGAGGAGACCCGGAAGGAGGCTCGCGCGCATCGCCTCCTGGGTGGCGGCCATCGGGTTTCGCACGCGAACGAGGTCGTCGCTTCGAAGCCCCAGCGCCTCGCGCCAGAGCGGTCTGTCGAATCCGTCGGTCAAGACCTCGTACATTCCGGAGGCGGTGAGCGCCGTCCGAATTCGATCCTTTCCTCGCTCGATTCGATCCTTTCGCCCGACACGAAGCGACATCCTTGCCGGCGTCGACGGCAGACGGTCGTAGCCGTGGATTCGGCCGATCTCCTCGATGAGGTCGACCTCCCGTTCGAGGTCGGGGCGGTGGGCCGGGACGGTCGCCGCGATCTCTTCGCCGTCCGATTCGGCGTCGATCTCCAATCGTGCCAGGATGTCGAGCATCTCCGCTCGGGGGACGGCGATCCCGAGGAGCGCATCGGCGCGCGCCGGCCGGAGGCGGAGTGTCCGTCGTTCGCTCGGAGTCGGGTAGGCGTCGGCGAGGCCTGCTAGGACGCGGCAGCCGGTCAGTTCTTGAATACAGTGGGCGGCCCGATCGGCGGCGAGTCGGATCCCCTCCGGATCGAGGCCGCGCTCGAACCGCTGCGACGCCTCGGTTCGTAGGCCGACCGCACGGGAGGACTCGCGAATCGTGTAGCTGTTGAAATCGGCGATCTCCAGAAGGAGGGTCTCCGTCTCCGGCCGGATCTCGCCTCGCTCGCCTCCCATGATCCCCGCGAGTGCGATTCCTCCCTGTTCGTCGGCGATCATCAGTGCGTCGGACGTGAGGTTGTGATCTACATCGTCGAGCGTGCGGAACGTCTCGGCCGGGCGCGCACGGCGAATCGTGATCGTCCGGCCGATGTCGTCCGCGTCGAACGGATGAAGTGGATGGCCGAGTTCGAGCATCACGTAGTTCGTCGCGTCGACGACGTTCGACAGAGGGCGCATCCCGGCCTTGATCAGGCGGTGCTGCACGCGGAGCGGCGCCGGACCGATCCGGAGGCGATCGAAGACGCGGGCGGCGTACCTCGGCGTGTCGATCGGGTCTTCGATCACGATCTCGACGCGATCCGAGGCGCGGTCCGACGCCTCCTCGACGGCCGTTTCGAGCGGCCGGAGGGGGAGGTCGAGGATCGCAGCCGCCTCGCGAGCGACCCCGTAGACGCTGGCGCAGTCCGGACGATTCGAGGCGACCTTGAAATCGAAGATCGCGTCGTCGTACTCGAGCAGATCCGCCAGATCGTCGCCGACCGAGAGGTCGAGCCTCGGATCGAAGATCCAGATTCCGGCCGAGTGATCCTCGAGGCCGAGCTCCTCCTTGGAACAGATCATTCCGTTCGAGAACTTCCCACGGACCTTCCGTTTCTCGATCCGCAGGCCGGAGGGAAGGACGGCGCCGTCGAGTGCGAGGGGGACGAGGACGTCTTCGGCCACGTTCGGCGCGCCGCAGACGACCTCGACCGTTCGCTCTCCGGCATCGACCGTGCAGAGCGAGAGACGATCCGCGTTCGGGTGACGACGGACGTTCGTGACGCGACCGACGACGGTCTTCGTCAACGTTCCCGTTCGCTCGATCCCCTCCACTTCGAGGCCGGCGAGCGTCAGGCGCTCGGCGAGCCGTTCGATCCCCGCGTCCGAAACGTCGATCTCTACGTAGTCCGCCACCCAGCGGCATGGAACCTTCATCCGATAGCTCCTTCGTCCCCGTCCGCGCTGTCTGCAGGAAGGGCGAGTCCGCCGTCGAAGACGGCGCCCCAACGGCGTGGAACCTTGCTGTCTGCAGGAAGTGCGAATCCGCCGTCGAAGACGGCGCCCCAGCAGCATGGAACCTTGCTGTCTGCAGGAAGGGCGAGTCCGCCGTCGAAGACGGCGCCCCAGCGGCATGGAACCTTGCTGTCTGCAGGAAGGGCGAATCCGCCGTCGAAGACGGCGCCCCAGCGGCATGGAACCTTCATCCGATAGCTCCTTCGTCCCCGTCCGCGCTGTCTGCAGGAAGGGCGAGTCCGCCGTCGAAGACGGCGCCCCAACGGCATGGAACCTTCATCGACTGACCCCTTCGCATCGAGCTAGAGCGAGATTCCGACGTAGAGGACCGTCCCGCCCGACCCGATCACCGGCGTGGAGATCGCCAGTCGCACCTCGAACGGAACGAGCCCGCCGAGGGTGGAGAGCTTGAGCGTCTGCTCGATTCCGGCCTCCACGCTCGGGCTGGTTGTACCGAACTCCCGAAGGCTTGTCCAACCGAGACCTCCCGCCAGGAACAGGCGCGTCCGGCGTCCGTCGACCATGGCGAGATTCAGCAGGTTGTACGGTTCCTCCACCGTGTCGAGCGTGATCGAGATCGAGCCGGACAGCTTGTTGTTCGTCGGATCGAGCGGAAGGGATCGCAGCTCGTCGAAGGTGAACTTCATCGGGGCGGGCAGGTCGCCGCCGCCGAAGCCGAGCATTCCGACTCCTTGCAGGTAGAGGTTCGGAACCAGGCGGATCTCGTCGAACGCTTGGATCGACAACCTCACCGCGCCGCCGTCTGCGATGTCGACCCCCACCGCGGCGGCCTGCGAATCGCCGATCGACGGGAGATCGAGAGCGGACAGACTGAAGGTCCAGAGCGGGTCCTCGCCGTCGAGCAGTCGCCGCACGGTCGCGGTCAGTTCCACGTCCGGCGCCCAGTACGTCGCGGGCGAACCGGTCTCGAAGGTGCCGTAGGTCGTGTACGTGTAGGCGAGCTGACCGGTCAGACGATTCTCCGCCACCGACACCGCCCCCGAGAGGCTGTGATTGCGTCCCTCGTTGACGGCGATCGACACCGAGTTCTCTCGGACGCTGACGCGGAATCGATCGAGCCACGAGAAGCTGAAGCCGCCGGTCGTCGGACTCGGCGAAATCACGTACGCGTCGAGGGGAAGGATGGCGCGATTGACGGCGGTGACAATCTTGACCGGATCGTTGTTGTTCAGGCGATCTTCGTCGGGAAGGCGATGATCGGGATCGACGGTGACCCGTGAGACCGGCGATGGGGTGCGGAAGACGAGGGTCGCCTCGGTCTCTTCCCCGTCCCACGTCTGGCGGGCCGTCGCGCCGGAGGCGAGCGTCGCCTCCACCTCGACCGGCTGGGGGATCCCGCCGTCCCGCCGGACGACGGCCGTCGTCTCGTGGCCGGCCTCGGACCGGCGACGCGCAGTGATCTCGATCGTGTAGTCGACGCGCGCGTCTCCAAAGACCCAGGCGGTGAAGACCTCGTCGAGCGAACGGCCGGATTCCTGTTCGAGGATCCGTTGGAAGGCGGCGGCGTCGATGCGGCGACCCCGCTCGGTTCCGAACGCCGATTGCAGAGCGCGATCGAACGTCTCTTCTCCGACCCACGCGGCGATCGTCCGAGCGACGAGGTAGCCCTTGTCGTAGAGCCGGGTGACATTCTCGTTGGCGAACTCGACATCGCGCAGCGGCTTGACGATTGCTTCGTCGAAGTCGGACCAGACGGCGAACAAGTACGGCAGCTCCGTCTGGTGCTCGCGTAGGTTGTAGAAGCCGAACTGGCTGTCGACCAGGTCCTCGAGCAGCCCCGGAGCGACGACCTCGAACAGGTTCCCGTCGGTCGGACCGTATCGGTTCTCGAAGTGGCTGATCGACGCGTACTGCGCCAACCCTTCGGAGAGCCACGCGTCGGTGTCGAGGTCGACCCCGAGCCCGAACCACTGATGGGCGATCTCGTGGGCCAGGACATACTCGGCGAATCGATTCAGTACACCGGCGATCGGAACGTTTCGATGGGTAAAGAACAGGCTCGACATCCAAACGATCCCGTCGGCGGCGAACGCCGAGCCGCCGCGAGTCGGGCTTTCGACGATCGTCAGGCGCTCTCGCGGATAGGGACCGAACCGCGACTCGTAGGCCGAGAGGACATCGCGCGCGTACGTCGCGTAGAGGCGCGCCTCCTCATCGTGCCCGTCGAAGGTCGCGACGACGATCGGGATCGGTCCGTCGAGGAGATACTCCTCGTACCCCTCCCCGAGCGAGATCGCGAACGAGCGGGTCGGGCCGACGAACTCGACGGCGTGCACCTCGTCTTCCTCCTCGTCGGTCGAGATCGAGGCGACCCGATCGGCCCCCGAGAGGAAGCGAAGGTCGGATGGCGCGGTGACCGTCGCCTCCAGTTCGGCCCACGGGAGGGCGAACGGGAAGCTGCGCTCGTCGCCGTACGCGATCGCCTCGGGCCCTTCGACGATCTCGGCCGGATCCTCGAGAAGGAGGGGATACCAGCCGAACCGCCACGTCAGGACGCCGTCGGTCACCCCGTCGTCGCCGGACGACGTCCGCGGTGCCGACGTCGTGAATCCGATCCGGATCGTCGTACGGTCCCCGATCGACGGGAGATCGACGGCGAGGACCGACTCCTCGAGGGAGTAGGTCTGGAGGGTCGGAGGGAGGGACAGGAGCCGGGCCGAGAGCGACGTCCGACTCGGACTCTGCGCGAGGTCGACCGACTCGATGTCGATTCCGCCGGCCTCGAAGCCGAACGGGTAGGTCGCGTCGAGGCTGCGATCCGACAGATACGGGTTCGGTTCGCGATAGAGGTTCGGGATCAGCGCGAAGTAGACCGTCGGCGGCGCGTCGGGGAGGACGACCTCGAGCGTCCCGTGGATCGTTCGTTCGATCGGATCGTAGCGAACATCGAGTGTCTGTTGCGGCACGTCGGCCGCCGCCGAGGCGGCGCCGGCGAGCAGGAGGGCCAGTAGGACGGCGAGAGATCGCGTTGTCATGCGGAAGCTCCTTAGGGACTTGCGATCGATCAGTCGGAGGACTCCTCGTCCTCCGGCCTCCGGTCGACGATGACGCGGACGGAGGTGATCTCCTTGTCGGTCGCTCGCTCGACGATGAACGCGACGGCGCCGACGTCGACGCGGTCGCCGGCCTTCGCCATCGTCCCGAGACGGTGCTGGATCAGGCCGTTCACGGTGACCCCTTCGTCCTCGGGAAGCTCGATGTCCATCGTCCGGTTCAGGTCGTGAACGGCGGTGTCTCCGGCGATCACGGCTTCGTCGGTCGACAGGCGTTTGACCAGGGCGGCCGGCTGGTCGTACTCGTCCTCGATCTCGCCCACGATCTCCTCGAGGATGTCCTCCAGCGTCACGATGCCGGCCATCCCACCGAATTCGTCGATGACGACCGCCATGTGGACCTTCTGTCGCTGGAACTCCCGCAGGAGGACGTTGATCGGCTGCGTCGTCGGTGCGTAGTAGGCCGGGCGGAGGAGCTTGCGGAGGGTCATCGCGGGATCGCTCGGATCGCAGGCGATCAGGTCCTTCGCGTAGAGCGTCCCGATCACGTTGTCCGGCACGTCGGCGTAGACGGGGAAGCGGGAGTGCCCGTCCTTGGTCACAGTCTCGCGGGCGTCGGCGATGGCGGTTCCGATCTCGATCGCCTGGACGTCGGTGCGCGGGACCATCACCTGCTCGGCCGTCATCTCGTCGAACGAGAGGATCCGGCGGATCATCTCTCCGTCGGCCTCGTCGAGGAGGCCGCGCTCCTCGCTCGCGTCGAGGAGTGTTTCGATCTGCTCGTCGCTCACCTCGAACGGCTCCTGCTCCGACAGGTCGACGCCGAACAGCCGTCCGATCCCCCGTGCGATCCCCCGGAAGACGAGGATCGCCGGATGGAGAACGCGGGTCATCGCGTAGATCTGGTTGACCGTCGCCAGCGTGAACCGCTCCGGATTGTGTTTGGCGAAGTTCTTCGGGGTGATCTCGCTGAAGATCAGGAGGGAGACCGTCATCACGGCGGTCGCGATCAGCCCCTTCTGGTAGTCGGCGAGCGACGGGAGGACGGTGATGACGATCAGCGTCATCAACGAACTCGCCATGACGTTGGTCAGGTTGTTGAGGACGAGAAGGGCGGTGATCAGATCGTTCGGTTCGTTCAGCAGGTGCATCAGGCCACGCCGCTTCCTCTCGTGCGCATTGACCAGATAGCGCAGTCGGCCTCTGGCGAGAGACGTCACGGCCGTCTCTGCGCTCGAGAAATAGGCGGAAAGAACGATTAGGAGAAGAAGGAGCGCCAGTTGTGCGCCTAACGACACAGTCTCAGTTCACCTCACGGCGGCAATAATAGGGCCGGGATTCCGGCGGTGCAAGGCCGCTTCGTTCTGGTCTTCGCCCTTCTCGACGGTACAATCTGAACGCGCAAGGAGGGGTTCGGTGAACGAGGAGCAGCTGCGGGAGCTCATCCGGCTCCTCAAACAGGAGGAGTTGACCGAGATCACCGTCTGCGAGGGGGACGAGCGGATCACTGTCCGTCAGGCCCCTCCGGACGTCGTCGGCGGACCGACCGAGAGGCGGAGGCCTCCGGCCGGCATCGAAGAGGAGGACGGATCCTTCACCCTCCCCGCACCGCTGGTCGGGACCTTCCACACGCGGCCGAGCCCGGAAGACGACCCGTTCGTCGCCCCGGGAGACATCGTCCAACCGGGCGACGTCGTCGGGGTCATCGAGGCGATGAAGGTGATGAACGAGGTCCACGCCGAGGAGGCGGGGCGCCTTCGGCGGTTCCTCGTCGAGGACGGGACGCCGGTCGAATACGGGCAGGCGCTCCTCGTCTTCGAGCGCCTATGACGTTCGAGACGGTCCTCGTCGCCAATCGCGGCGAGATCGCCCTTCGTGTCATCGAGGCCTGTCGTGAACTCGGCCTGCGCTCGATCGCGGTCTATTCGGAGGCGGACACCGAAATGCCGTACCTTCGGATGGCCGACGCCGCCGTCTGCATCGGTCCGGCGGCCCCGGCGAAGAGCTACCTGAACGTCGCCTCGATCATCAGCGCCGTCGAGCTGACCGGTGCCGAGGCGATCCATCCGGGGTACGGCTTTCTCGCCGAGAATCCTCACTTCGTCGAGGTCTGTGAGGGACACGATCTGGTCTTCATCGGCCCGTCGAGTGATACGATGCGCCTCGTCGGCGACAAGGTCGCTGCGCGTGAGACGGTCGGTCGGGCCGGCGTCCCGATCCTGCCTGGGGCTCCGGTCCCCGAAGCGCCGGATCGTCTCCTCGAGACGGCGGAGTCGATCGGCTATCCGCTGCTCGTCAAGTCGGTCTTCGGCGGCGGCGGGCGAGGGATGCGGTACGTCGGCTCTTCCGACGAGCTCGTCGGCCTCGTCGCGGCCGCCGGAGCGGAGGCCAAGGCGGCGACCGGGGACGGCAGCCTCTACCTGGAGAAGGCGGTCGAGGTCCCCCGCCACGTGGAGGTTCAGGTGTTCGCCGACGCCGCAGGATCGATCGTCCACCTTGGGGAGCGAGACTGCTCGATTCAGCGGCGCCACCAGAAGCTGATCGAGGAGTCTCCCGCGCCTCACCTCGATCCGACGCTCCGTCGTCGCCTGTGCGAGGCGGCGGTCGAGGCGGCGGCGGCGACCGGATATCGGAACGCCGGGACGGTCGAGTTCTTGGTCGACGCCGACGGGGCGTTCTCGTTCCTCGAGTTCAACGCGAGGATCCAGGTCGAGCATTCGGTGACCGAGACGGTGACCGGGACGAACCTGATCGTGGAGCAAATCAGGGTCGCGGCGGGGGAGCCGTTGCGGTGGAAACAGAACGAGATCGAGCTTCGCGGGCACGCGATCGAGTGTCGGGTGACCGCCGAAGACCCGCGTCGCGGATTCTCCCCGTCTTCCGGGACGGTCGACATCCACGAGCTTCCCGGAGGGAACGGAGTCCGCGTCGACACAGCGTTGTTCGACGGAATGATCGTCTCACCGCACTACGACTCGCTCCTCGCCAAGGTGATCACGTGGGGACGGGAGCGGGAAGAGGCTCGCGTTCGCATGTTGAGCGCGCTGGAGCGATTCAGGGTCTCGGGGATCACGACGACGGCCGCGTTCCTTCGCGAGCTCGTCGACGACCCGGCCTTCCGCCGAGGCGAGACGACGTCCGGCTTCGTCGACCACATGACGGATCAGGACTAGCGGACGCCGGCGGTGGCGAGAGAGGAGAGCGCATGTTCGATGCACTGACCGAGAGACTGACCGGCGTCCTGTCGAGGCTCCGCGGCCGGGGGACACTCTCCGAGGACGACGTCTCGGCCGCCCTTCGCGAGATTCGGATCGCCCTCCTCGAGGCGGACGTTCACTACCAAGTTGTGAAGGATCTCGTCGGTCGGATCCGCGAGCGCGCCGTCGGCGCCGAGGTGTTCGAGAGTCTGACACCCGGACAGCAGGTGGTGAAGATCGTCCGCGACGCCCTCGCCGACGCGATGGGCCGTGAACGGGTTCCCCTGACCCTCGATCGCCGTCCGTCGGTCGTCCTCCTCGTCGGCCTGCAAGGATCGGGGAAGACGACGACGACGGCGAAGCTGGCGGCCGCTCTGGCGAAACAGGGGCGGAAGCCGGTCCTCGTCGCCTGCGACGTCCGACGGCCTGCGGCGATCGATCAGCTCGAACTCCTCGGACGAGACCTCGGGATTCCCGTCGTCTCCCGCGTCGATCCGGTCCCGGCGAGAATCGCGGCGGCGGCAGTCGATTGGGCGAAGGAGCACGCGCGGGACCTAGTTCTCATCGACACCGCCGGGCGGTTGCAGATCGACGACGAGATGATGTCGGAACTCGACGGGATCGCATCGGCGGTCGAACCGGACGAGACGCTTCTCGTCGTCGATGCGATGGCCGGACAGGAGTCGGCCGCCGTCGCGAGGGCGTTCGACGAGCGGATCGGGCTGACCGGCGTCGTGCTGGCGAAGCTCGACGGAGATGCGCGGGGCGGCGCCGCCCTCTCGATCCGTCACGTCACCGGAAAGCCGGTCGTCTACGTCGGCACCGGAGAGAAGATCGATCGTCTCGAACCGTTCCATCCAGAGAGGATGGCCGATCGGATCCTCGGGATGGGCGACGTCCTGTCGCTGATCGAAGAGGCCGAGGCGCAGCTCGACCAGAAGAAGGCCGAAGCGCTGGTCGACCGGATTCGCAAGGATCGATTCACGCTTCAGGACTTCCTCGATCAGCTCGAGGAGATGCAGAAGCTCGGCCCGGTCTCGCAGATTCTCGATCACCTCCCGGGCGCGGGGAAGCTGAAGGGACAGGCGGCCGACGTCGACGACTCCGAGATGAAGCGAACCTTGGCCGTCCTCCGCGCGATGACGCTGCAGGAACGGGCGCAGCCGTCTATAATCGGTGGAAGTCGGAAGAAGCGGATCGCCCGGGGCAGTGGGACGAAGGTCCGGGACGTGAATCGCGTTCTTTCGCGTTTCGACGAGGCCAAGCGGGCCCTCAAGCTGATGGGGGGGCGCCGCGGGAAGGGACGCTTCCCGGCGGATTGGCTGCGGACACCGTAAGATTCGTCCGGTTGGCAAGCGACAAACGAAACTGAGGTGAGGATATGGCAGCGAAGATTCGGTTGAAGAAGGTCGGACGGAGGGGGCAGCCGTCGTATCGCGTGGTGGTCCTCGACGGGCGGAAGCCGCGCGACGCGAAGGTCGTCGCCGATCTCGGACACTACGATCCGAAGACGAACCCGTCGACGCTCGAGATCGACGGAGACGCGGCACTGAAGTGGCTCCTCGACGGAGCGAAGGCGACGAAGGCGGCCCGCGATCTCCTCTCGATTTCCGGGGTGATGGCCGCGTGGGACGCGGCGAAGCGCGGCGAGACGATCGAGATCGAGGCGAAGGAGCTGAAGCCCTCGACCAAGGCGAAGAAGGCCGCCGCTGAGACGGCGGAGTCCGAGCCGGAGTCCGTCGAGGCCGAAGAAGCGTCGGCCGACGTCGCGGGCGAGGCCGACGAGGAGACGTCCGCGCCCGAGACGGCCGGAAAGGAAGAGTCCGAGCCGGTCGCCGAGGACGTGGCCGTCGAAGAGACCGAAGGCGAAGAGACGGAGGACGAGGAGAACGAAGCGGACGAGGAGAAGGCTAGTTCGTAAGGCCGGATCCCGGGAGGTCGCGTGCTCTACCGTCTCTGCGAGTTCTTGGTGCAGTCGCTGATCGAGAAGCCCGATGTCCTCAAGATCGATCGCATCGAGACGGAGAAGGTCGACATCTTCTTCCTGCACGTCGCCAAGGACGATCGCGGGAGGATCCTCGGCAAGGGCGGCCGGACGATCGGCGCCGTGCGGACGTTCCTCGAGGGGGTCGCGTCGCAGTTCGATCGCGAAGTCGTCATCGAGATCATCGACTAGGCCAAAGGGATCTGGCAGTGCCATGCGGTTCGACATCGTTTCGATCTTTCCCGAGGCGCTCGACGGACTCCTCTCCGTCGGCGTGATCGGTCAGGCGCGTCAGGCGGGGACGATCGAGATCGAGTTCCACGATCTGCGCCACCACACCGACGACCCGCATCGCGTCGTCGACGACCGGCCGTACGGCGGCGGGGCCGGGATGCTGCTCAAGGTCGAGCCGATCGTTCGCGCGATCGAGGCGATCCGCCCCCGGTGCGGGAAGGCGACCCGGGTCGTCCTCCTCTCGTCCCAGGGGAGACTCTTTCGGCACGCCGACGCCGAGGCCTGGTCGTCCCTGGACGGACTGATTCTCCTGTGCGGCCGCTACGAAGGCGTCGACGAGCGGGTGCTGGAATACGTCGACGACGAGATCTCGATCGGCGACTTCGTTCTCGCCGGGGGAGAGGCGGCGGCGGCCGTCGTCGTCGAAGCGACGGCGCGGCTGACACCCGGCGTCGTCGGGAAGTACGATTCGGTCGCCACCGATTCGTTCTACGACGGAGGGCGTCTCGGAGCCCCGCAGTACACCCGTCCGCCCGAATTCCGCGGGGCGGCGGTTCCGGAGGTGCTGCTCTCCGGCGATCACGCGAAGATCGAGGCGTTCCGGCGGCGTGAGGCGTGGAGGAAGACCGTTCGGAACCGACCCGATCTGGTCGGCCTCGCTCCGGAGGAGAAGGCGGCCGATGGGTAGCCTGTACGTCGGTCTGCTTCACTTCCCGATGCGCAACCGACAGGGCGAAATCGTCGCAACGTCGACGACGTCGATGGACATTCACGACATCGCCCGGTCGGCGAGGACGTACAACGTCGCCCGCTATTTCCTCGTGACGCCGCTTCCGTCGCAGCGGGAGATCGCGTGGCGCGTTCGCGGATTCTGGACCGAGGGGGAAGGAGCGAGAGAGAACAGCCGGCGGGGAGAGGCGATGGAGTACGTCGTCGTGGCCGAGGACCTCGACGAGACCCTTCGATGGATCGAGGAGGCGGAAGGGAAGGCGCCGTACCTCGTTTCGACGTCGGCTCGATCGAAGACGAAGGAGACGATCTCGTACGAGGCGCTGCGTCGTCGATTGCGAACCGACCCCCGCCCGGTTTATATTCTCTTCGGCACGGGCTGGGGGATGGCCGACGAGTTGGTCGAGGCGACGGACGCGGTGCTCCCGCCGATCATGCCGGACGCTGACTTCAATCACTTGTCGGTGCGCGCGGCGGCCGCGATCGTGCTCGACCGCGTCGCCGGTGAAGATCGAGCTGTGTAGATCACGAGATCGAGACTCGACGTAGGCAGTACGTGTAGGAGGATCCGATGGACGACGCCGTGCGAGCGGTCGAGAAAGAGCATCTGAGAGAGCGGGACGACTTCAGCCCGGGAGACATCGTTCGTATCCACGAGCGGATCACCGAGGGTGCGAAGGAGAGGGTTCAGGTCTTCGAGGGGATCGTCCTGAAGCGAAGCGGCGGCGGGACGAGTCAAATGGTGACCGTTCGTAAGATCTCGTCGGGAATCGGTGTCGAGAAGACCTACCCGGTTCACTCCCCGAAGATCGAGAAGATCGAGTTGGTCAAGAAGGGACGGACCCGGCAGGCTCGGCCGTACTACTTGCGGCGGCTGCGGCGAATCCGCTGACCGGTCGACGCCGACCTTCTCTTCTCCCACATGGCTTCGTCGCCACCTCGGCCCCGCGTCGAGGACCTTCTCGCCTACGACCTCGCCGTCTCCGCGTGGATCGACGGCCTCGAAGACGGCGAGGCGGTCTGTGACGTCCCGTTCGAGGCGCCTCCGTCTTCCGTCTTCGACGACGTCGCGGACGGCGGCGCGCGCCCGCTACGGCCGTATCTTCTCGCAGGGTTCGACGAGGCCGGTCGGGGGGCCCTCGCCGGCCCGGTGACGGTCGCCTGCGTCGCCTTCGACGCTCGACGACTCGCCGCGCCCCTCCTTCTGAAGGAACTGATCGACGATCTGGTCGGTCTGGACGATTCGAAGCGGCTGACCCCGCCGAACCGGGAGGCGCTGTTCGAGCGGATCGTCCGTCGCGCCGCGTGGGGCGTCGGATGCGCGTCGGCGCGCGAGATCGACCGCGTCGGCATCGTCGCCGCCTGCTGCCGCGCCGCGCGACGGGCCCATCGAAATCTCGGGATCTCCGTCGACCGTCTCCTGTTCGATCGCGGTCTCACGCTGCGTGACGCGACCGGAGGCGCTCCGTCCGGCGGGGCGACGAGAGAGACGACGGCGACCGGGGCCGACGGTCGATCGCTTCACGTCGCCGCCGCGTCGATCGTCGCCAAGGTCACCCGAGACCGATACATGACGCGGCTCGGCGGGATCTTCCCGGGGTACGAACTCGGCCGCCACAAGGGGTACGGGACGGCGGTCCATCGAGACGCGATCCGGAGCCTCGGACCGACGCGAATCCATCGTCGAACGTTCACGATTCGGCCGGAGACGGCGAAGAGTCAATCCTGTTGACACTTTCGCGCGTCGCAACTATACTCGATCGAGCAATTCCGCTTTATGAGGGGGTCATACGGTGAGACACACACGATCGATCATCCTTGGCGGTCTTCTTGTCGCGATCTTCTGCGGAGCGATCGGTTTCGCGCAGACCGGGAACGGGACCGCGGAACCGCCGGACACGGGGGGGCTGTTCACCGACGTGCCGCGCGATCATTGGGCGTACGAAGACCTCGAGTACCTGGCCGCGCGAGGAATCATCACCGGCCTGCCGGGAGGCCGGTACGACGGAGAGAGCGCGCTTTCTCGCTATTCTGCCGCGGCGATGATCGCGCGGGCGATTCAGTACATGCAGAACAACCCTTCGAGCGTGACGCCGGAGGACCTCGACGTGCTCAAGGGCTTGATCTTCGATCTGACCGACGACGTCGGGGCGCTGCAAGCCGAGGTCGCCTCGATTCAGCGAGGCGAAGACACGGAACTGGCCACCAGGGTAACCAGGAATGAGCAGCAAATCTCTCAAATCAACCAACAATTGGAGGATACAACTCCCTCCAGTACAACCACATTGACGAAACGCGTCCAGGCAAATTTCATCCTCTCGTTGACCGCCCTGCTCGTCGGAATCATCGGCGTCGCGCTAGCCACGTTGGGATTGTGAATCTCGGAGTAGGACTTGACTTCGCACGAAGCGAGGACTAAGATGGATTCAAGATCTAGTGGAGAGGCGTATACCGTAAGCGGAGGAGGTGGTCGGGCGACAAGCATCTTTTGCCAAGATGGGTTTCTTGTCGGTAACTGCCTTGACGGAGGCAATGCGTAAGGAGGTATGTCACAAATGAAGAGAGCTCTCGTACTCAGCCTTGCGATCGTGCTCGGCCTCGGAATCGCGACGTTCGCCCAGTCCCTCTCGGGGGAATGGGACACGACGATCACGATCGATCCGGAGGCCGGTGGCGTCGCAGATTTTCTTGACTTCAGCTCATCCCTGACGGTCACCTACTCGATCGGCGGATGGGCGTTCACGTCCTACAGCGCGTTCGACGATGCCGGTTGGGCCGATCAGACCTTCTCGGCGGACGGAAGCCTCGGGGCGTACACGTTCTCGTCGACGCTCGACTTCGACCCGACCGGTGCGTTCGAGGAACTCGACGTCAGCGGTAGCGTCACGATCGGTGGCATGTCGTTCGCCCTCGATTTCACGCTCGCCGATCAGGACGTCACGCTGGTGCTCACGGGCATCGGTTCGACCGGCCTCGTCGACATCGAGGTCGAGATCACGTTCGGCGGCGACGACAACGACATCTGCGACCTTCCATGGAGCGGTGCCGTTGTCACGGTCGACTTCCCGTTCTGCTGCGCTGAGGTGACGGCGTCGATCGAGTTTGACTGCTACGGCTTCCAGGAGGCCTGCTTCGGCGTCTCCGGGATTGCGATCCCGAACCTGCCGTGGGTCACGCTCGATGCCGAGGTCTGCTTCCAGACCGAGTCGAAGGTCCTGACGCTCACGCCGAACTTCGATTTCGGCGCCGACGTCTGCTTCGACCTGTACATCGGTGTTGACAGCGAGGGCGGAATCGCACCGGGCGCCCCCCTGACGCTTGGAGCCATCGAGGTCTACGGTATCGGTCTCGAGTGTGAGATCGGTGGCGTGGCGTTCACGGCCCTGTCCTACTGGGGAGACCCGCTCTTCTGGAACGGCGCCGCGTACGACTACCCGGGGATCCTGATGTACCACGGTCAGGAGTACTGGGAGGCCTACCAGATCGCCACGACCGACGACGGCTGCTGCGGCCCGTTCGGGTTCGACATCAGCGTCTACTTCGACGACGCCAGCACGAACCTGTTCGACGTCGCGCTGTTCCAGGCGAACATGAGCCTGGACGTCGCGCCGCAGTTCACGTTCTCGATGGGTCTCGACATGGACGTCGAGGACGGTCTGACCGAGTGGACGCTCGGCTTCACCGTCACCTGGTAAGCTAGGAACTAGACAGACCAACAGCTTTGCATCGGGCCCCGGGTCACCGGGGCCCGTTCTTTTTCCTCTCCCCGCCGTTTCGTGCGACACCGCACGCCGAGCCAATGTAATCTGCATCACGGACGGGCGATCGCCCCTCGGGCTATGATGCGAAGAGTCTGTGGAGAGACGTAACGCGCGAAGCCGCGTTCTTCTTAAGGAGGTGGTGGGCGACAAGCATCTTTTGCCAAGATGGGTTTCTTGTCGGTAACTGCCTTGACGGAGGCAATGCGTAAGGAGGTATGTCACAAATGAAGAGAGCTCTCGTACTCAGCCTTGCGATCGTGCTCGGCCTCGGAATCGCGACGTTCGCCCAGTCCCTCTCGGGGGAATGGGACACGACGATCACGATCGATCCGGAGGCCGGTGGCGTCGCAGATTTTCTTGACTTCAGCTCATCCCTGACGGTCACCTACTCGATCGGCGGATGGGCGTTCACGTCCTACAGCGCGTTCGACGATGCCGGTTGGGCCGATCAGACCTTCTCGGCGGACGGAAGCCTCGGGGCGTACACGTTCTCGTCGACGCTCGACTTCGACCCGACCGGTGCGTTCGAGGAACTCGACGTCAGCGGTAGCGTCACGATCGGTGGCATGTCGTTCGCCCTCGATTTCACGCTCGCCGATCAGGACGTCACGCTGGTGCTCACGGGCATCGGTTCGACCGGCCTCGTCGACATCGAGGTCGAGATCACGTTCGGCGGCGACGACAACGACATCTGCGACCTTCCATGGAGCGGTGCCGTTGTCACGGTCGACTTCCCGTTCTGCTGCGCTGAGGTGACGGCGTCGATCGAGTTTGACTGCTACGGCTTCCAGGAGGCCTGCTTCGGCGTCTCCGGGATTGCGATCCCGAACCTGCCGTGGGTCACGCTCGATGCCGAGGTCTGCTTCCAGACCGAGTCGAAGGTCCTGACGCTCACGCCGAACTTCGATTTCGGCGCCGACGTCTGCTTCGACCTGTACATCGGTGTTGACAGCGAGGGCGGAATCGCACCGGGCGCCCCCCTGACGCTTGGAGCCATCGAGGTCTACGGTATCGGTCTCGAGTGTGAGATCGGTGGCGTGGCGTTCACGGCCCTGTCCTACTGGGGAGACCCGCTCTTCTGGAACGGCGCCGCGTACGACTACCCGGGGATCCTGATGTACCACGGTCAGGAGTACTGGGAGGCCTACCAGATCGCCACGACCGACGACGGCTGCTGCGGCCCGTTCGGGTTCGACATCAGCGTCTACTTCGACGACGCCAGCACGAACCTGTTCGACGTCGCGCTGTTCCAGGCGAACATGAGCCTGGACGTCGCGCCGCAGTTCACGTTCTCGATGGGTCTCGACATGGACGTCGAGGACGGTCTGACCGAGTGGACGCTCGGCTTCACCGTCACCTGGTAAGCTAGGAACTAGAGAGACCAACAGTTTTGCATCGGGCCCCGGGTCACCGGGGCCCGTTCTTTTTCCTCATCCACGGCGTCCGCCCTCCCGCCGGTCGTGGCGACGACGTCCCGCGCGTTCATTCCGCCTCGGCCGGTCCGGCCCCTCCCCCTCCGGTGAACGTGATTCTCGTCACGGACACGGGCCCCCCGTGCTCTCTTCCGTTGTCCGCCCTCCGGGCGGCCGGTTGTCGGTCGCGAGAGGACGTGCGTGGCTCCCTGCCGGGATGTGCCGGTCTAGGATGAGATTCCGGAGGGGGAGTATCGCTTGCTCCGTCACAGATCAGCCGTGAAGGGGCGGGCCCGGTCAAGCCAGAACTGGAAGGACGACGTGGAGGAGGTTCCAGACGATGAGAAGCTCGATACTCGGTCTCACGCTGCTCGTTGCGCTCGGCGCAGCCGGATGCGCACAGGCGTTCTCCGGCTCGTGGGACACCGAGATCTCGATTGACCCGCAGGCGGTGGACATCCCGACGTTCCTCGACTTTGCGACGCAGTTGACGGTGACCTACGAGGTCGGCGGTTGGGCGTTCACTTCATTCACGCAGCTCGACGACACCGGGTGGATCGATCAGACGTTCTCGGTCGGCGGGATCCTCGCGGCCTACTCGTTCGGATCGAGACTCGACTTCGACCCCGCAGGCGCGTTCGAGAGCTGGGAAGTGACCGCCGGAGTGACGATGGGCGGGATGACGTTCGACGGCCAGTTCACCCTCGTCGACCAGGACACCGAGCTCGTCCTGGGGGCGACCGGCTCGACAGGCCTGGTCGAGATCGACGTCGAAACGACCTTCGGCGGGGACGACAACGACATCTGCGACCTCTACTGGGCCGGACTCGACGTCTCGGTCGAGTTCATGTTCTGTTGCGCCGAGGTCGTGGCGACGATCGAGTTCGACTGCGACGGCTTCGAGTACGTGACGTTCGACGTCGATGGGATCGCGATTCCCCATCTTCCGTGGCTGCTGATCGACGCGGAGGTGGCGCTCGACATCCAGTCGAAATCGTTGACGCTCAGCCCGGCGTTCGACTTCGGCACCTATCTCTGCTTCGACGTCTACGTGTCGCAGGCGGAGAGCGGCGGGAAGGGACCGGACCAGATCCTCTCGCTCGGCGACTTCTACGTGAGCGGCGTTGGCATCGAGTGCGAGTTCGACACCGTCACGTTCACCGGGATCTCCTTCTGGGGAGACGTCGGCAGCAAGCCCGGTGCGCTCGGCGACTACTGGGAGATGTACAAACTCGCCTCGAGCGAACCGGGTTGCTGTGGTCCCTTCTCGTTCGAGACCGCGGTCTTCTTCGATGAGACGAGCAACAACCTCGGCGACGTTTCGCTGTTCACGGCGGAGATGGAGCTCGAAATCGGGGATCCGTTCGAGTTCAGAATGGGGCTCGAAATCGACGTGGCGCTCGGCACGATCGAGTGGACGCTCGGGTTCACCCTGAACTGGTAGAATTCCGAGCGATCGCAAACCGCGAACTGTGAACCGCGAACTGTGAACCGCGAACCGCGAACCGTGAACTGCGAACCGTGAACCGTGAACCCCGAACCGCGAACCGCGAACCCCGAACTGCGAACCGTGAACCGCGAACTGTGAACCGCGAACCCCG
>CAZUIM010000015.1:0-60440 GCA_964620325.1 uncultured Thermotogae bacterium | reverse complement strand
AGCCATCGGCCTTCCTGTCCCGCTTCTCTCCACTACCAGCATACGAGCGTCGCACCTCGTGTGCGACGTTGAGGCGCATCTTGTATGCGACGTTGAGGGCGACGTCGAGTCCGAAGTCCAGGTCGGGGACAAGCCCCGACCGAACGTCGGGAGGAGCCGCGACGCTACGGGTCACTCGACGGATTGGATCTGGTCGTCGGAGATCCTTCCGTCGACGAGCGTGATCAGCCGGCTGACCCGGTCGAGCAGGCGTGTATCGTGGGTGGCGAAGAAGAAGGTCGCCCCCTTCTCCTCGTTCAGCCGGCGCATGAGATCGATCAGCTCGCGGCTCGTCGCCGTGTCGAGGTTCGCCGTCGGCTCATCGGCGAGGACGATCGACGGCTCGCTCACGACGGCCCGTGCGACGGCGACGCGCTGTTGCTGGCCGCCCGAGATCCGGTTCGGGTACTGGTCGGCGTACTCCTCGATCCCCAGCTCGGCGAGGATCTTCTTCGCGCGCTCGATCCGTTCCGAGCGAACGACCCCCTGCAGCTCGAGCACGAACGCCGTGTTCTCCAGGACCGTCAGCACCGGGATCAGGTTGTACGCCTGGAAGACGAACCCGATCTGGGTGAGCCGAAGCTTGGCGAGTTCATCCTTGGTCAGGCCGGACATCGCCTCGCCCTGAAGGTAGATCTCGCCTTCGGTCGGACGATCGAGCCCGCCCAGCAGGTGCAACAGGGTCGACTTCCCCGAGCCGGACGGTCCCGCGACCGCGGTGAACTCGCTCTCGTGGAGTTCCAAGTCGACGCCGTTCAGCGCCGGGGTCGACACGCCGTCGGCCTGGTAGATTTTCGAAAGGTCTTCCGTGCGAATCAGAGGGTCACTCGACATAGCGCATCGCCTCCATCGGTTCGAGCTTCGACGCTCGATACGCCGGGAACCACGCCGCCACGATCGCGACGCCGGCCATCGCGGCCGCGGCCAGGAGCACCTGGGACGCCGACGCCCGCAGGTGCAGCACCGGGGTCATTCCGACCGCCTTCATGAACTGGACGGCCGAGCCCCAGATCGGGATTCCGCCGAACGCTTCGATGATCCAAATAACGCCGACGCCGGCGACCGCGCCGTAGACCGCGCCGACGACCGCGATCAGTGCCGCCTCGACGAGGATCATCCGCATCACCCGCCACCGCGTCGCCCCGAGCGAGATCACCAGCCCGAGCTCGCGCGTTCGCTCCATCACCGAGAGATACAACGTGTTCACCACGACCAGCGCGCCGAGGGCGAAGAAGACGCCGGCGAAGATCCAGAGCATCGGCACCATGACGCGCATGTAGGCGGCGACCTGAGGCGCCAGCTCCTCCCAGCCGAGGACCTCCAGGCTGGCCGGGAGGTCGTCTGCGAACCGCGAGGTGACGGTCTCGATCCGGTCCGCGTTCCACGGGCCGGTCACGCCCTCGACCCGGCCGACGATCGCCGTCGCGGCGCCGGGAGTCCGCGCCAGTCGGCGTGCGGTGTCCAGCGTGGCGTGGACGACCGTACGGCCGAGCTCCGCGGCCGGGGCGTTGTAGATGCCGACGACCGGGACCTTCAGCACGCCGATTCCTGCCTCGGGATGTGCGCCGAGGAGGACGAACTCGTCCCCGACGCCGAGCTTCAGCAGGTCGGCCAGCTCCTCCCCGATCACGACGCCGTCCTCGCCGCTTGTCAGGTACGTTCCGTCGACGACCAGGTCGCCGATCGCGCTGATCGGGGCGATCTCCTCAGGGATCACGCCCTGGACGTACACGGTCTGGGAGCGGTCGTCGACAGAGGCAAGGGCGGGGAGATCGAGCCGCACGGTTCGCCACTCGATCCCTTCGGCAGCGTCGACGACGGCGAGGGCCGCGTCCGGGCCCTGGATCAGCGGGATCGCCGACCCGAGGCCTCGGACCTCCTCGTGGCGGATCTGGAAGTGCCCGGTGTCGAGTCGAGTGGCGGTCTCGAACATGTCCGACAGGTTCGCCGACGCGAAGCCGAACATGAAGATGATGAAGTAGACCGGGATCAGCACCGCGAGCAGGGTGAGAACGGTGCGGCCGCGGTTCCGCTTCAGGTGCCGGAGCGCTGCCTTCATTCGGTCTCACCCCAGCTCTCGAACGTCTCGATCGAGAAGAACGACGCGTCGATCTCGAGGTCGAAGGCCGGGTCCTCGATCCGCTGGACCGTCCGGTCGCCGAACGCGTCTTCGATGACGATCGTCGTCGGGAACGTCCGCTCGCCGAGCTCGATCGAGTCGGAGAACGTCGCGGACTGCAGCACGTCGCCGCGCTGGTCGTAGTACACCAGCCGTTCCATCGAGAAGCCGGCGGTTACCCAGATCTCGAGCTTCCCGTACACGACCGAGGCGTCGGGGTGCGGGACGAGGGTCAGGAGCCAGTGGGCGTCGCTCCCGTCTTCGGGATCGTCGGGGAGCACCTCGACCGCCGCGTCGTAGTCGTCGGACAGCGTGCCGTGCGACAGGTCCTCAAGCGACGGCCCGGCGCCGAACACCGCGTCGGCCAGCGCGATCGCCGGCAGCTCGATTGCCCCGATCCCCGGCGCGTAGTACCACAACTCGTCGGCGAGCTGGAGGTAGCCGGTGTTGAGGTCCTCCTCCGGCTCCAGCACGCGGATCAGCGCCAGCTCCTCGCCGAGCGTCCAGATCTCCAGGGTGTGGTACGTGGTCGAACCGGCGAGCGTGATCTCGAGGTGGGCGGTCCCGTGGAAGCTCTCCCCCTGCCAGGCGGCATTGACGCGAACGAGGATCGCCTCCGCGTCGAGCGCCGCCGGATCGGCGGGCTGCTCCTGCGCCGCGGCAAGGGATGCCCCAAGCACCAGGAGAACGAGCACCAGGCAGATCGTCGATCGGTTCATGCGGTTCCTCTCTTTCCTCATCGTCTTACCCCTCCCGAATGGCGGTGACCGGCTCCAGTCGGTTCGCCCGTCGCGCCGGGTACCACGCCGCCACCAGCGCGGTGAACACGACGACCGAAAACGCCGCGACCCAGTACCAGCCGGACGTCGAGGCGTAGACGACCGTCGGAATGCCGAGGGAGTCGGTCATGCCGGGCACAAGTCTGCCGAACCGGATCCCGAACCGCTCCAGGTAGATCAGCAGTCCGTAGCCGACGCCGCCCCCAACGAGGAAGCCGATCGCCGACACGAAGACCGACTCCAGCAGCACGACCTGCGCCAGGAGCCGGCGGCTCATCCCGACGGCGGTCATGACGCCGAACTCGCGCGTCCGCTCGAGCACCGAGTAGAACGCGGTGTTGGCGACGCCGAAGCCGGCGAGCAGGCTGATCATCACCACGAACGGGATCATCTTGATGACGCTGCCGCCGATCATCAGCCTGGCCAGCGGGTTGAGTGCGTAGTAGTCGGCGACCTCGATGCCGGAGCCCTCCGGGAGACGTGACGCGACCTCGTTCACCGCGCGGCCGGTGGACGCCCCGCGCGGCAGGCTGACGGCGATCGCCGTCAGCCCGTCCCACTCCGACAGCGCCCGCGCGTCCTTGATCGAGGCGAACAGGGTGTTGTCGAGTTGCCCGAGGGGAGGCGAGAAGAAGCCGACCGCGGTGAACGCCTTCGAGTTCGTGCCCGACGCGCCCTGGGCGAGCACGACGACCCGCTCTCCGAGCCGGACGTCCAAGCTCTCGGCCAGTTCGGCCGACAAGAGGACCTCGCCCGGACCCTCGATCAGGCGCCCCTCGACGACCATGTCGGCGACCTGCGTGACGAGTCGCTCCTTGAGCGGGTCGATCCCGCGGAGGACGGCGCCGTCGGTTCCGTAGGCGCTGCGGACCATGCCGTACACCTCGAGCCGCGATGAGGCGCCGTCGATGCGGAGATTCGCGATCGCCGCCTCCGCCTGCGCGACCAGTGCAGGCGTCAGCCCGTTCGAAGGCACCGGATCGTCGGCGTATCCCACGGCGCGGAGCTGGAAGTCCCCCTGGTCGAAGTCGATCTGGGAACTCGTCATCGAGGTCAGGAACCCGTCGACGATCCCCCAGACGACGAGGATCATCCAGCTTCCGAACGCGACGATCGCGATCATCAGGACCGTCCGCTGCGTGTGCCGCCACAGGTTCCTCCACGCGATCCGGCCTGCCAGAAGACTCATGCGTCCCTCCTTCGAGCCGGACAGGTAAGACCATCCGCAATGATTTGCGGAGCCAACTGGAACAGGTGGTCGTACAGCTGCGGCGGAATGCGATCGCGGTTCACCGGGAGGAGCTTGATCAGCCCGAGCGAGTAGGTGAGTTCGAGTGGATCGCCGGCGACGATCTCGCCGCGCGCCTGCGCCTCGGCGAACGCCTCGAGCAACGGAGCGAACATCGTGGCTGACTGCTCGAGGATCGCCGGGTAGTCGAGGCCGGCCGCGAGCTTCTCCAGTTCGGTCGGATCGTCGAGCATCATTCGGCTCATCTCGTTCGTCTCGATCTCGCGCACGATCGCCTGCATCAGGCGGATCAGCGCCTCCCGCGTATCCGAGGTTGTGCGAAACGACGCATCGAGGAGCCGCTCCATCATCGCCGGCATCTCCTCCATGAAGATCTCGACGAACAGCTGCTCCTTGCTGTCGAAGAACAGGTAGAACGACGCCTTGGCGATCCCCGCCGGGCCGGTCAAATCCTCGATCGTCGTCTTCTTCAGTCCGTAGCGAAGAAAACAGGCCCGCCCCGCCGCCATCAGCTTCCCGCGAATCGTCTCTTTCTCGATCTCTGTGAACGCTCTTGGCATGGCTATGTCCCTGTGAACTTTCTACGCATGTGGTCACAGAGTATACAGAGGTTCTTCCGTCTGTCAAGGGCCGTCCGGTAGAAAGCACCAGACGGCATGCAGTTTCACGCTAGACAACTCAGCGCGAAACATGCTGGCTGTTTCGGTCTTGCAGAGCGGATGGGCGGAGCGCCTTGCAGTTTCGCGCCGGAAGGGCAGCGTGCGAAACGTGCTCGGCGGGAAACAGGGAGAAGGGACTTCGAGGCAATAGTCGAAAGCGGAGAAGCCGAGCTGTGCAGAGGGAGCTGCGGAGAACGCTCCACAGTACATGAAACGATTCAGGAACGAGAAACTGCATTGAGCAGGCGTTCGTTGAGTGTGTTGGCTTGATTCGTGCCACTGCGAACAGCTACGATGGCTCGCATCGAGGCTGCGTGCCAGATGCAAAAAGGCTATGGGGAAAACGTCAGGGGTATCGCGCGTGATGCGAGACGTAGGGTTTGCAGGCAATTCGGCTCGACGAATGTGAGTCAGGGATTGCCATGAAAGGAGCTGAATGAACTGCCAACTGCTGATTCCGCTCCTCGTTTCGGCGCTTATTGCCATCATAGGTTGGCTCGTCGCGCACCGCCTTGCCGCCGCTCGTGACCGAAGTAGCAAGAGGAAGCAGCAGCGTGTACGGTACTTGATCGAAGCGTTTCGCCGCCTTGCGAGAGTGGGGAGTTGCCTAGGCTCTTCAGACTTGGCTGATGAACTACAGCAACTGCAGCTGGCGATTGCGGACATCCAGCTGTTTGGGACTCCTGAACAGATCGGAAAGGTCCAAGCGGTTACCAAGGGAATGGCCGAGGCTGACAGTGTCCCGCTGGATGATCTGCTGGCAGACTTGCGCACGGATCTTAGGAAGGAACTCCACTTGTCTGAGGTTCAGGGCAAGATGTGGTGGCTGAAAGTCGAACGGGAGTGAATGGGCGGAGATCGGGGACGAACACTGTATCTCTCGTTCGAGTTGTGGTATGTGTCCCTCGATCCACATACGACTCTCTTCTGGAACTGGTCCAGGCAAGAGCCAAGGAAGACAACGATTGAGATTCGCCAACAACAGGATCGAACGCGCCATCGTGAAAGCCGCGGACGGGCTTCGCGAGGCGGTTCATGCTGGGCGTTACGTCGCTGCTAAAGCAGGGTCCGGGACAATGCTACAGCGATTGACTACTCGCAGAGGAGGTGCGAATGGGTGGAAGACCTGCGTACGCTGAGTTGGTGGCTCAGGCGGAACGTGCAGTGAAGGACGTGAAGGACGCAGAGCTCAGAAAGGTGGCATTCGAGAAGATACTGGATGCGCTGCTATCTGAGGCTAGTGAGACCGCTGCTCCGCCCGCAACCGCCGCAGTCGGGGAGAAGCCTGAGGCCAGCAAACAGAAGGCAACTACGTCGAAGAAGGACACAGGGAAGACCACGACCAATAGGAAGGCACGCAAAGGCCCGAAGGCGTGTGTGCGCGAGCTTGTCGATGACGGCTTCTTCAAGAAGCCCAAAACACTCGCCCAAGTGAAGGTCGAGCTGGAGAACCGTGGTCACCACATCGCTGTCACCAGCCTTAGCGGCCCACTCCAGGGGCTCTGCAAGGAGCGGATTCTGCGGAGACAGAAGACGAAAGCGAAGGCAGGCGGCAAGAAGCAGACATACGATTACTCCGAGTGGTAGGCGATGACAGCTCGCGAGAAGACGGCGGCGCCTCTTCGAGCGTCGGGCCGCGAGTTGCTGGAGGGGCTCGTTCAGGAAGCCCTCGACGTAGCGAAGAAGGCCAAGAAGAGCAAGAAGAGCTTGAGTGGCGACAACTTCTACGCGGAGAAGCTGGCGCAGTTTCGAGCAGATGCCACGAACGCCTTCAAGGATCTCACCATGAAGTCCCCTGGAGATGTGGCAGCCGTGGCTGAACTCATACAGGAGGTATTCGGGCCGAAGACCAAACCGGACAGACGCAAGGAACTCGCTCGGGAGCTGTTGTTCTCTTTGCGGACCACTTGGCGGGATCAGGCTGCATCGCTGACCTCCGGTGACCCAATCTTCCCTCTTGGTCTTCTGGAGCAGGCCAACCGAGGGTACCTTGTCGTCATCGGGAGACAGGCCAACGCGTGCTTCTCGGATGCACGGTACGACGCCTGCGCGGTCATGATGCGCCGGCTGCTCGAAATCGCGATCATCGAGGCGTTCGAAGGCCAGCAGATGGCCCAGTCGATTAAGGATAGGAGTGGGGAGTACCTACACCTGACTGACCTCGTAGGCAAGGCCCTGGGAGAACCCAAGTGGATGCTATCCCGCAACACCAAGAAGTACCTCCCCAAGCTGAGGGACCTGGGCCACCTCTCGGCGCACGGAAGGTACTTCACGGCTCAGGAGTCGGACATAGAGAGTGTTCGCCAGGGCTTCCGTGTGGTCATCGAGGAGTTTCTCAGGATCGCCGATCTGCTCTGACGGCGACCCAGCTAGCGCATGCAGCCGACGAGCTTGGAATCAGGGAGTCACAAACCTGATTGGTTGGTCGAGTGACACCCGAAATGGGGTATGTGTCCCCTGACTCCGCGATTTGCCGCTCTACAAGCAGGTAGGGTCTACCATTGGATTTCGTGCGGAGACGGGGCACTCCCGTTGAGGTAGACTGCCTGCGACGTGGGTGTGGCTCCTGGGGTCCGCGGTCTCTGACTGCTCGACTCTGAAGTGCCGCCCCCGTCTTCTCTGCCGTCCAGGAGAGCCCGAAGGGATGGTGCCAAGCGTGGCTTGTGACGCCCTTGGATGCTCGATGCGCATCGAGTAGGGTTCGATCGGAGTGGGCTTCGGACGGTAGCCGCTCGTGATGGATGACGGGTAGCGACGGGCTTCCGGAGAGGATTGCGATGAGCGGGACGAAGAGAAGCGAGATACGCCCTGGTCTGGAGGTGCGAATCGTCCAGAAGCACCATCAACGAAGCGGTGTCCTGACGAGAGGAATCGTCCAGGATGTGTTGACGAAGCCCGCAACCCACCCGCATGGAATCAAGGTCCGCCTCGAGACGGGTGAGGTCGGTCGGGTGAAGGAAATCCTCGCTGAATCCTAAGCCCACTTCCGTTCCCCTTCGGGGGTAGACGTCGATTTCTGAATCGGCTGTGGAGGCGCAAGGAGATCGGCTGGGCCTCGGAGATGGGGTCGCGTCTTGTTCTTTGACGTCAGCGAGTTCTGGCTCATGCGTCATTGGGTAGACAGTCTTCGAGCACGGAGTTCCGGCACCTACTACGAACTCCCTTGGCCGGACGTCGATGTTCGACTATCGTCGTGTTCGCGATGGAGAACATGCTGCGGCGGCTATTCCGGAGAGGATCGCGATGAGCGGGACGAAGAGAAGCGAGATACAGCCTGGGGTGGAAGTGCAGATCGTCCAGAAGCTGCATCAACGAAGCGGTGTCCTGACGAGAGGAATCATCCAGGATGTGTTGACGAAGTCCGCAACCCACCCGCATGGAATCAAGGTTCGCCTGGAAACGGGTGAGGTCGGTCGGGTGAAGGAAATCCTCGCTGAATCCTAAGCCCACTTCCGTTCCCCTTCGGGGGTAGACGTCGATTTCTGAATCGGCTCTGGAGGCGTAAGCAGATGGACTGGGCCTCGGCGTCGACTGTGTAGCGTGCTACCTTGAATCACACGGGGGAATCCCGATCATCATGAGATGTCGCGATGGAGGCAGGAGCGATGCGCACCGGCTTCGACGAGCTGTACGAGAAGGCCAAGTTGGTCCTAAATCCGCGCAGGCTGTCTGAATCGGCCGAGGCCGGCGGTGTTGGGGCCGCGATCCTGAGCGAGGGCGGGACGGTGTACACCGGCGTATGCATTGACACCGGTAGCTCGATGGGCTTCTGTGCGGAGCATACTGCGGCCGCCGCGATGGTCACGGCCGGTGAAAGTCGCGTCCTGAGGATGGTTGCCGTGGGGTGGGATGGACATATCATGCCGCCTTGCGGTCGATGCCGGGAGTTCATCCGCCAGCTTCACCCCAACAATCTGGAGGCAGGGGTGCTTATTGAGCAGGAGCTCGCCGTGACCCTGCGGGAGCTGCTACCGCATGCGTGACATGAGTCCGTCTTGGAAGTGGGGTCTACCATCGTGGGGGGCACACACCCCCAATTCCGATGCTGAGTCGTGGTTTGTGTCGCTCGATTCGTTCCGGAGGAAACGCACAATCCAACGGGTGTAGGACGCCTCCGTGCGTGGCGAATGATGCTTCGCGCAGCGCGCTTGGTTAGCCTGTTCGGGCAGTATCATGGCTGTAGCATGCATGCGAGATAGGGATATCAATATGCGAGCGAACGGGGTCAGATCTTGATTCTTAGAGTTGGGGTCGCTACACTGACCTCATGGCTCGCCCGCTGAGGATCGAATACGAAGGAGCGCTGTATCACGTCACAAGCCGCGGGAACGCGGGGACGATGATCTTCCTCGATGACCCCGATCGGGTTCGCTTCCTCGAGATTCTCAAGAGCGTCGTCGACCGGTTCGGTTGGATCTGCCACGCGTACTGCTTGATGGGCAATCACTACCACCTTCTGGTCGAGACGCCGCAGCCGAACCTCTCGCGAGGGATGCAGCACCTCAACGGTGTGTATACGCAGTGGTTCAACCGCCGGCATGCGCGGTCTGGGCATCTGGTGCAGGGGCGCTTCAAATCGATTGTCGTGGAGAAGGAGAGCTATCTTCTCGAGCTGGCTCGCTACGTTGTTCTCAATCCGGTCCGCGCCAAGATGGTCCGGAGCGCGCGAGATTGGAGGTGGAGCAGCTATCGAGCGACCGCGGGGCAGGTCGCTCGCCCCGAGTTCCTGACGATCGATGGGCTCCTGTCCCAGTTCGACGAGGATCGCACCAAGGCCATCCGTGCCTACCGCCGTTTCGTCGGCGAAGGCAAGGGAATCAACGTGTGGGAAGCGCTCGCCGGAGGTGTCCTCATGGGGGGAGACGCCTTCGTTCAGTCACTGAAGCCGCTTCTGAACGATGTCAAAAGAAATCGCGGGATCCGGCGAGAGGAGCGACTCGCGTCGCGCCCGTCGCTGGACGAGCTGTTCGACGGTGTGACGGACAAGCAGACCCGCAACCAGCGGATCCACGAGGCGGTTCGGAAGCACGAGTACAGGCTGAAGGAAGTCGGCGATCATCTTGGGCTGTGCTACTCGACGATCAGCGTGATCGCGAAGCGCGTGGACGAGGCGCGCGGACCCCAAGAATGAAGATCTCACCCTATCTCCCCCGTCTAGGTCGATCGTTGCTCCCCCGTGATGTTTCGTCGGTCGCATCTCCTTGACTTGTGTGGGCCCCGCCCCAGCTCTGCTTTCCGGGCCGATTTCACGGGCAGGTCAACGGTGCTGATGGGTGTAGCCATACAAGAGCGGTCAGATCGCAACTTCTCTTCGGACATCTACCTCAGCATTTCATGACAGGTGATATCGCGAACGTTTCTCTCGTGCGATTCCCCAACTCGAAGTCTGCCTTCACTGGCACCGGACGGTAACCTCAGCGGTGTTGTTCTCCTCATCGCATTCCTCGACAACGCCACAATCATCGGCGATGAGAGATACGGTTAGAGTGTGGACACCGCCGACGGCGAAGTCGAACCATCGCATCGTCTCTTCTCCGGCTGCCAGGCTGCCGATATGGGCGCTCTCTTCGTAGCCCCTCGAGGTCTGCATCCCTACTCGGAAAGCACCTGTCGCTCCTGTCCCCAGGTTCTTGACCTTGTAGTAGATCCTTCCACCGCATGCGGTCTCATAGCCGACAATAACGTCTCCCCATCTCAGGCAAAAAGGCGGGTAAGCGGCGGTCTTCCATTCGAGGCACTGCCTTTCCGTGATTGGTGTAGTCTCGCAGTTGCAGCTGTGCCGGACTCCCTCGATGACGATATCTGGACGGCCCGGCAAAGGCTCACAGCAGAACGTGGTTGTGTACGTATTGTTCTCCTCTGCTCCGACAGGACATTCTAGGGTCGCTTCGAGACTGTCGACGGTCAGCGTGTAGCTGCAACAGGGATTCTCGTTCTGTACAGAAGGCACAACCCAACTGAAGGCATCCACGAGTACGACCGAGCCGTGCTCATTTAGCTCCGCTGTTTCAGCAGCCGTGAGCTGACGCTCCCCAGCGAGCCCGAGAGGCTGGTCGCATATCACATCGGAGAGCCCAATGAGCAGTGGGGATTGCGCTTCACCTGTTCCGGTCGCCGTCACTGTTGCATCGATCGAGATCTGGCATCTGGATCCATCTTGAGGAAGCCCTGGCAGTGCTGGTGTGCAGACGCAGCGAGCTGCTCCTGAGACTGCTAGATCAACGTACGTCTCTGGCGAAACCGCGCCACAGTCGGTGGTCATCGGGAGAGCGAGGTAGTAGTCATCCTCGTCTTCGCATCCACAATTCAGCGGGACGCTCACGGTGTTGTTCTCTGGCGCACGCTCATTGACGATCTCATTGTTGCTGTCAGCGACGATCGCCAAGGCGGCTGATGGCACAGATGACCAATCGGGGTGCAATGCGCAGCTCAAGGACTGGACAGACTTCTCGCCCCCTGCCAAGCCTGCTGGAATCGGAGTCTGTTGCACGCAGTTGTCTGCGCCTTGCACTTCCACCGTGAATGGTCCTGTGTGTTGAGTCCCGATGTTCCGTACCGCGTACTCCAACTCGACATTGCATGTCGGCCGAGGAGGCGCCATGACGCTTGCCCACTCCAGGCAGTAGAAGTCGCGCTCTGACCAAGGTGCTAACGGGCTCATGCTCGGCCGTATGCCCCAACGGACGCACTTCGTTTCCGGTATCGGCTCACAACCGCGGCACTCGCAGATGGCCTTCGTGACGTCGATCACCAGATCAGGGCAGCCCGCATTGTTGGACTCACCCCTTGGAGCGGGGTAGCAGCTTTCGTCAACATCGTCTTCGGTATCCACCACAAACACACCACGGCAAGAGAAACAGGGTGAGATATCACTGGGGAACGTAACCTCAGGAAACAGAACGGTCACGCTGCCGGTTGCATTCAGTTCATTGAGCTGTGATTCCGATAGCCAGACATGTTGGGTTCCCGGTTCCCAGTGGCAGCAGGCGAAGTCAACCAACGAAACCATGAACGGGCTCTCAACACTTCCTTGTCCGATGTTATGGACGGTAGCAGCAACAGCCGCCGAAAGCCCATCCGTAGGCTGCAGGGCAATCGAACCCGAGACGAGAAGATCTGGACATTGCTCTGTCTGTGCTTGCTGGGCTGAGGTGATGGAGATGGCGCTAACGGCAATTACCAAAGACAGGTAGATCATGCGTCTGGTCTGTGATCTCACCTGATGATCATCTTCTCCGCACATCTCTCGCTCCATGGGAGCGGGCGCTGATTTGCCTGGTCCCAACGGATAGACCGCACTCCAACCCTATGCAGAAGGACGAAGAGTGTCAAAGCGAAACACGATAATCGGCCACGTCCGGTCACGTGATGTAGAAGTGAGTACCCTGTGAATGCTGGATCACCTCAGACGACGAACACCTCCTCCCCAGAAACGGATCGGAGGAGGCCACACCACAACTTCGCGTAGAGATAGGGTGCGTTCCCGAACCCGTTCGGTTCCCGTGGGCACGGGAATCGGCTCTACGACCTCAGATCGCGTCTCTTCTCCTCGGCTACTCGCGGGAGCTGCGAGGTACAATCAGACCGTGCTGTAACGCGCGGCTGTGCTGCGCGACCCGGGAGGCGGATCATGGATAGGAAGCGCGCGATCTGGGTGTGGAGTTGTTGCCTGGTCGTCTGTGTTCTGGTCGTGGTGATGGGCGCGGCAGCACAACTGTCGCAAGAGAAGAAAGCCTTCGCGGTTCAGACGTCCGCGCAGGACCGGTACACGTATCAGAAGATGGTGCAGAGCCAGACACTGACGCAACAGATGGCTCAGAATCAATACGCGTACCAGAACAAGAATCAGGACAGGACGTCGAACCGGAAGATGACGCAAACTGGCCAAGGGAGCGACGCGCATCAAGGGCGGCAGGGTTCGCGCTCCGGAAACGATGGAGGCGGGAAGAACGGATGAGTGCGAAGCGTGGCGGGCTTGTCGCGCTCTCTCTGCTCGCGCTCCTCGGGGTGTTGTCGGTCGCTGTACTCTCAGCCGACGTGTACTACGCTGCGGATCGGGGGCTTCTCGACCGGGTCCTTCGGGGCATGGAGATCGAGTACACGGTGGCGCTCGACGAAGAGGGAGATCCGGTGTGGACGTTCACGTCCTCGGGGATCACGGTGACGATCGTGTCGTACGACGAATCCTCCCCCGGTTGCTACACGTCGCTTCTCTTTTACGCCGGCTGGGATGTCGAGACACAGGTTTCGTTGTCCGAGATCAACGACTGGAACAACCGCTCTCGATTCGGGCGCGCGTACGTCGATGAGATGGGAGATCCCGCGGTCGAGCTGGATCTGCTGTTGATCGGTGGTGTGACTGCGCAGACGCTCGAGGAGTATATCGAGGTCTTCGTGGCGAGCGTTTCGGATCTCGGGGTCGCTCTGCAGCTGTAGTCTCCGCCCGCGATTCTTGTCCTCGAAGCCGGCCGAGGGATCCGGGAAGGCCCTGCCGATCCGCTTTGCGCCGCTCGCGACCGGCGAATTAGCCGTTCCCTAAGGTGTGGAGTCGCTCCAAGGTTCTCTTGGCGACCTGCATGTCCTTCGTGAAGTGGCGCTCCATTCGCTTCATGAGACCGGCCTGCCTCTCTTCATTCTGCGCGTAGTACTCGTGATCGAGGAGTCCCTGCACCCAGGACAGATTGGACTCCACCTCACCTGGGATGAGCTCTGCGTCGTGACGGACCGCATCGTTGGGACAGACGCCATGACATACGCCACAGCGTATGCACGTGCCGTTGTCTATGACCGCAACCCTGTCTTCGGCCGAAATCGCGCCGACCGGACACGCGTCGACACACACCTGACATCCCGTGCAGCTCTCTCTCTTCACCCAAGGCATCGATCTGCCTCCTCTCGCATACCCGTTCCTCCCCCGAATAGACCGGCACGGATCGCCCGTGAGACAGACGGCCGCGTTGTGGAGCCTGGATGACTCCGATGGTGCAATCCATCCTACCTTAGCGCATACGGCTACGACCTTCATGTGCGCGCGCGTTCTTCTGCGGTCGAGTTGCGGCGCACGTCGCCGGGGTTCCAGCGGTCGCTGTTTGACTGGAGCGTGGCCTCGCTGCAAGGTGGTGGAATGGATCTGAACTACGAGGAACTCGATTACCGGCAGACGCCCCTTGGGGACCTGATGCTGCGCCGCCGTCGTTTGCTCCAGCTCGGGGGGCGTGAGATCTATGAAGTGAAGCTCGGGGAGTATTTCCTGATGTCGAGCCTGTTTCACGAGGCGGAATCTCAGCTGGCGAAGATTGCGCTCGGCGAACTGGAACAAGAAGAGCTCGACGTTGTGGTCGGCGGACTGGGTCTCGGGTACACGGCGGTCTCCGCATTGGAGGATGAGCGCGTTGCGTCGCTCGTCGTCGTCGAGTACTTGAAGCCGGTGATCGAGTGGCATCGGGACGGGCAGGTTCCGTTGGGGGAGACGTTGACGGGAGATTCTCGTTGCCGATTGGTGCATGCGGACTTTTTCGCTCTGTCTCGCAACGTCGAGAGGAGCTTCGACCCGGACGATCCAGACAAGAAGCACGACGCGGTTCTTCTTGACATCGATCATACGCCGACGAATCTGTTGCACGAGACGAACGCGCGTTTCTACGGCGAGGAAGGGCTGGGGGAGCTGGTGCAGCACCTCAAGCCCGGCGGGGTGTTCGCTCTCTGGGTGGACGGTCTCCCTGAAGTGTCCTTCACCGAGCGCCTGGGCAGGGTGTTCGACGATGCGGCATCGCACACCGTCGAGTTCGACAACCCGATCACCGGCGGCTCGTCCGAGGGTTGTGTCTACGTGGCGCGAAGGCGGCACGGCAGCTTTCGCGCAGTCGCGCGGACGCGTCGCGTCTCCGGGCCGGGGGATGCGTGCGCCGCAGGAGATCGCTAGACTGCTGCGTGGAGGGGGCAGATGATGATCGAACGAGCACCGTTCGGCGCGACGGAACATGAGAGTACGCGGACGATTTTCGGCGCGGCGGCGCTGTGGACCGATGATGTGGCGAGGGCCGACCGTGCGCTCGATCTCTTGTTGGAATACGAGGTCAATCACATCGATACGGCGGCGAGCTACGGCGAGTCGGAGCGGATGGTCGGTCGGTGGATGGGCGGGTACCGCGATCGATTCTTCCTGGCGACGAAGACCGACGGGCGGACGTATCAAGCGGCCAAGGACGAGTTCCATCGTTCGCTCGACCGACTGCGTATCGATCGCGTCGATCTCCTGCAGATGCATCATCTCATCGATCAGGATGAATGGACACAGGCGATGGCTCCGGGCGGCGCGCTCGACGCACTCGTCGAGGCGCGGGAGACGGGACTGACGCGTTTCCTCGGCGTCACCGGACACGGGCTCACGGCGCCCGGGATGCATCGAAGGAGCCTGGAGCGCTTCCCGTTCGATTCGATCCTCGTTCCGTACAACGGCCCGCTGATGCAGCTGCCGGACTACGCGGAGTCGTTCGAGGAACTCATCCGTCTCTGCCGGGAGGGGAACGTGGCTGTCCAGACGATCAAGGCGGTCGCCCGTCGCCCCAAGCGGGACGACGCCGACGGATACACCACGTGGTACGAGCCTCTGGCGGCGCAACAGGACATCGACCGCGCCGTGCATTGGGTGCTTCAGCGTCCGGGGGTGTTCTTGAACACGGCGAGCGACGTCGACCTTCTGGCCCGCATCCTCGATGCGGCGGATCGTTACAGCTCCACACCGGCGCCGGCCGACGAGGAGATGAACGACTGGATGGAATCGCGGGAGATGAGCTCCATCTTCCCGGCGCCGTTCGAGTAGGTGGATCGCGATCGCGAAGATGCCCCTCGGGTCGGGAAGTCGGTGCGTCCCGCCCGGCGTTCAGTTGCGGTTCGCTCGCTTCGACCGGGTGTAGGTGTCTCTCACCAACGAAAACGGGAACTGAACGAGTGTTCGGAGACCGCCGAACGTGGAGAAGCTTCGCATCGAGCGGCGAACCTCCCTGACCAACCCCTGGGCCGTCTCGCTCTCGGGGGCCCGTCCGGGCTCGCGGACGAGGGCCAAGCGATGGATCGCATACACCCCGATGAGGAACGCGATGAAGAAGAGAAAGTCCCAATGCTGGAAGTTGAGCGTCTCGAGGCTGAATCCCGCCGACGGTCCGGTCCAGCTGAGCGTCCACGAGAGCTCTCGCCGGGCGAAGAAGTCCGCCAGCAGTCCGCCGACGATCGGAGCGATCCCTGCGGCTACGGAGTTCCACAGGTTGCTGGTCGCGAGATAGGCCGTGGATTGCCCGCGCGGGGCGAGTTTCAAGACGATGTTCCCGGCCGCCAATGTAACGCCGGCGATCGAAATCCCCATCAGGATGTGAATCGCCACGAGCAGCGGGATCGTCAGGACGTAGCGATCGGGGAGGGTGGTGAATGTCCAGGCGAGGACGCTCACGAGGAGCAGCGGGCCGCTCAGCGCGAGGACGGACTTGTTGCTCAGGCGATCCGACATCTCGCCCCAGATCCGCAGAAACAGGATGTTGACCAGTTGGCTGAGCACCGACAGCGCGATCACGGTCGTCAGGCTGAATCCGATCTCACGCAGGAGGTAGACGGTGAAGAAGGGGGCCGCCAGATTGATGGCGAAGCTCCACGTCGACAGGAAGAGGATGAGGCGTCTGAAGTTGAGGTCACGCAGCGGTCGCAGAAGCAGCTCCAGAAGATGCGTCTCGCTCTCCACCGGCGACATCCGAGGCTCGGGGATTCGCGTGATCAGATACAGGCTCAGGATCCCGCCGAGAAGACCGGCGCCGAAGAGGATCGAGTAGCCCCAGAGATCCAGGTCGAGGAAGCTCGACTCCCAGTGATCGATGAACAGGGCGGCGCCGACGCTCAGCACCATGCCCGCGGCGGTCGTCCAGACCATCCGTCTGGCGAAGAACGACCCGAGGCGGTCGCTCGGGATCAGATCATGGATCCAGGGATTCCACGCGCAGCTCGCCGCGGCGCCGAACGCGCCGCTCGCCAAGAGGCCGGCGGCGAGGATCGTCAGTCCGCTCGCCCCCTCACCGAGCAGCGGGATCATCGCGATCGCCAGCCAAACGACCCGACTGGAGGCCGAGGCGAACAGCGTGATCCCGCGCCGGTTGGGAATCCGCTTGACGAGATAGATGGACGGGATCTGCAGCAGCTGGGCCAACGGCGGAATCGCGGCGAGCAGTCCGATGAGGAGGTTGGATGCGCCGAGCTTGAGCGCGAACGCGACCAGGAAGGCGCCTCCGGTGAGGGTCGCCATCGTCTGGCTCGCGATCCCCTCGCGCACGACGACGCGAAGACCGCGCTCGACGTCTTGCGCGGTGAGCTCACTGTGCGGCTGCAGTCCCAAGTTCGAGCACCTCCTGCATCGACTTCGCCCCCGCGGCGCGAGCGAATCGGCCGAAGCCGGCCGTTGTGACGCCCCACGAACGCCGCCGGTACTCCGGTTCAGGACGGCAGAGGTTGAATCGACGGCCGGGGGCCATCGCGGCGCTTCGCAGGTGCGCCCTGGATGTTGGGGGTCGGACAGTGCCGTGTCAAGTGGTCCGGCTGCGGTGGCCCCGATTGCGCGTCGATGTGCGATCGAAGCCGAGGCACGAGGGCCAGGATCGGGCCGCCGCCCGCGTCGCCGGGCACGCCGCTGGCGACCGCGCATGTTCGCGGTCATGCCCGACACGCAGTCTCCTATGCGGTCGAGGCTCGGGTATTCGGCCGGAGCCCTGACGAGGCCGGCGGCCGAAACCGAGGAACGGGATTGGTGGACCGGACATCTCCCCGTGCGCCTTCGACCGGCCGTCTTTCCGGCTCGACTCGACAGCTGAGACGGGATGCCCGTCATCATCCGGCGGACATCATCCACATCGCTGCGCGGCGGGTTGGAGCGTGGAGAGGAGATCTCGTGGGATTAGAAAGCGGGAAGGCGGAACGAACGTCCCGCCCTCCCGCGGGGCCCTGCTCTAGACGCAGCCGCCCGAACGCATCCGGCCGGCTCGACGAGCTCCGAAGCCACTGCCGTCAAGTGGGCGATCTCCGGCAGAGTTCATCCTGCATCCTCGGCCTTCTCCGTACCCCGTGCCGTCCGCCGGCCGGGCCCAGTCGGAGTCCTCGCAGTTGGGGATTCCATCGCCGTCCGCGTCGCGCGCGTATCGGCTGCAGTCGGCGGCCGCGCCCGGCCGATCGATCTCAGCCAGCGCGTTGCCGCCGCCGAATCCATTCCCGGCGAGGGCCACCATCCCGACGGCCAGAAGCGCCATCACGGTCAGTCCTACGGCCCAGTACCTCACGTTCTTCATCCCTCTCACCTCGTTGTAGGAGATGGGGAATGATGCCAACGATCGATGAACGCGCAGCGGCAGACGTGTGACGAGTCGGTGTGCGAATTGTGGATACGCGTCGAGGATCGGATGGCACGATTGTGTGGGAAGACCGAGCGGGATCGGTGTGGGTCGCCGACAGGCCGACAAATCCGCTGCTGCGGTGTCAGAGGAGCCTGCCCCACCGGGCATTGCTCGTCCTCCCGGGGATCCGGCCCCGCTTGGCGATCGGCCGTCCCTCGATCTCCACGATGTCGGCGGTGAAGTCGATCGGACCGGCCGACGAAATGGCGTGTCCGATCCCGAACGCGTCGACCGGGGCTCCCTGATCGTGGAATGCGCAGATGCCTTCGACGTCGACGCCGCCACTCACGACGATTCGCACGTGGGCGAAGCCGGCCTGGTCGAGGCGCGCCCTCACCTCGTTCACCAGGGCGGGCGTGACGCGGCCGCGCTCCGAGGGTGTATCCAGGCGGACTCCCCACAGCGCCTCGCCGAACGCCTCGGCGACGCGCAGGCTTTCCTCCGCCTCGTCCTTGAACGTGTCGACCAGCGCGATCCGCTTGACCTGCCGGTCGGTCCGTTCGTGAAACGCGCGCATCGCGTCGACCGTGTCGCCCGTACAGAGGATGAACGCGTGGGGGATCGTCCCTGATGGATCGATCCCCGCGAGGCGCGCGCCGGCCGGCGTCGCGCAGCTCGCGCAGCCTCCGACGACGGCCGCGTACTCGAGCCGAGGGGAGATATCGGGATGGACGTGCCTGGCGCCGAAGTGGATGATCGGCACCCCCCGCGCCGCGTCGACGCATCGGCGTGCTGCGGTCGCCCACCCCGTCTCCTGGGCGAGGATCCCCAGGATCGCGGTTTCGAAGATGCCGAAGGACTGATACCGGCCGGTGATCTGGAGGACGACCTCACGCTGCGCGATCTCCGATCCTTCTTCGAGGCCGCGGGCATCGCAGTCGGGTGGGCACCCCGAGCGTAGGATCTCCGTGACCTCGCGCATCCCGCAGAGGATTCCGGTTTGGCTCGAGAAGACTTCCATCGTCACGCGGGGATCGATCCCCTCGGCCGCGAGAATCTCACGGGCGCGCAGGAAGTAGACGTCGGCTGTCCGCCCGGTCAAGACGGCGTCGGACGGTGCGAAACGGTCTTCGGCCGCCTGCCCCTTCGTCTCGTCCGTCATTGCGCTCGCTCCTCTCATCCGACGTGTTCCGGATCGCCCCGGTCTCCGGCCGTCGGGCCAAGATACAGGGAATCGCCCCCGACAGGAAAGGAGCGCGGCGCGATCCGCCCGGTGTTGTGCGCCGATGGCGGGGTAGCGACGATTCGCGGAATCCGGTACCGTCCGTCGAGGAGATGTCCGAATGACTCGACGAGAACTGCCGCTTCCGCCGCACTACGACCCCGGACGTTTCGGTGAGGTCTGGCGCCCGGAGACGAAGACGCTCGCCGACCAAGCTCGACGCTGGAGGGATCGGCACCGCCTCAAGCCGGCGGCCGAGGCTTCACCACGGATCGCGCTCCTCCTCGTCGACCTGCAGAATTCCTTCTGCACCCCGGGATTCGAGCTGTTCGTCGCCGGACGGTCAGGTCAGGGAGCGGTCGACGACAACCGAAGACTCTGCGAGTTCGTCTACCGGAATCTGGACGTTGTCTCGCAGGTTTCGGCGACGATGGACACCCACCAGCCGTATCAGATCTTCCATCCTTGCTTCTGGATCGACGAGGCGGGAGAGCATCCGCCCTCCTTCACCCTCATCACCGCGGACGACGTCGAGTCGAAGCGATGGGCGGTCGATCCGCGCGCGTCGACGGCGCTCGGGTTGGAGCTCGACTATCTGCAACGCCACGCTCGTCACTACACACGCGCCCTTCAGGCGGGCGGGAAGTACGAGCTCACGATTTGGCCGTACCACGTGTTGCTGGGGAGCCCGGGCCATGCGCTCGCCTCGTCGGTTCAGGAAGCCGTCTTCTTTCACACGCTCGTGCGGCAGGTTCAGCCGGACTTCTACGTCAAGGGAGACAACCCCCTGACCGAGCATTACTCCGTCCTCGGCCCGGAGGTGGACGTCGGACCGGACGGGGAGTCGATCGACGGACGGGCCGAGCGCTTCGTGCGACGACTCCTCAGCTTCGACGCGGTGATCGTGGCGGGACAGGCGAAGAGCCACTGCCTCGCCTGGACGATTGGGGACCTTCTCGAGGAGGTCGAGGCGCGCGATCGGCGACTCGGTGAGAGGATCTACCTTCTGGAGGATTGCACGTCGCCGGTGGTCGTCCCCGGGGCGTTCGACTACACGGAAGAGGCAGACGCCGCCTTCCGCCGATTCGAGCGGGCCGGGATGAAGGTCGTTCGCTCGACCGACCCGATCGACGAATGGCCCGACCTCGCCCTTCGCCGGTAGGCGGATCGGACCGTCGTCTCCGCCCAAGGAGATGCTGCGGGAGAGGCGAAGATCGCGCGTCTGCGGGCGAGCTTCGTGAGGCCTCGACCCTGCGGTGGACGCGTGGTGCGGTTCCGTGGACACTACGCTGGCACAACAGAATGTCATGTCGCGGCATGACGTGAAGTCGATCGATGGACCGTCGCCGAAGACCACGACTCAACGGAGGGGGCTGCATCGCATGGCCATCATCGTCACACAAGAAGACGTCAAACAGCTCGTAGAGACCTTGACCTTCGCCGAGAAGGTCGATCGATCGATGCGCCTTATTGAGCAGGCATACGACGAGTACGGTGATCGGCTTGTGGTCGCCAATAGCCTCGGGAAGGACTCGTCCGCGGTGTGGCACCTGGCAGGCCGCGTGAGCGACCGGATCGAAGGATTCATCGTCACCACGCGGTTCAAGCCACAGGGGACCAAGCGATTCATGAGAGAAGAACTTGAGCGACACCCCGGAAGGCTGAAGGTGTTCGAGAGCTCGGCGGAGATCGCGGACGATCTCTACAGGACCGACCCCGATCGCTGCTGCGAGGTACTGAAAGTAGAGCCGACGCGGCGCGCCCTCGAGGAGGCGAACGCGGCGTGTTGGATCACGGGTCTGCGTTGCACCGAAGGGCGCACACGCACCGACTATCAGGAGATCGAGGAGCGCGACGAGGGCCTGATGAAGCTCAACCCGATCCTTCTCTGGTACGAGCGCGAAGTGTGGCAGTATTTGGCCTTGAACCAGGTTCCCGTCAATCCGTTGTACGGTGCCGGGTACCGATCCCTCGGATGCGAGCCCTGCTCGTGCATCACCGCGGGGCGGGGCGAGCGGGCCGGCCGATGGGTCGGCACCAGCAAGTGCGGTGGCGAGTGCGGAATCCACACGCGGCGTCTGAAGTCGGACGGGGAGTAATGCGCGCGCGACGCCTCGGAGGCGTGGAGTCCGTGCGTCCGGATGCGATTCTGGATCGGTCGTGCCCTGAATCGCCCGGCTGCTACGGGAAGATTCCGCGACGCTTGTAGACCTTCTCCAATCGCGAGAGCGCGACGATGTACGCGGCCGTCCGCCAATCGACGTCGAACTCGACGGCGGCATCGTGAACGCGCGCATAGCCGGCGAGAATCCGGCGATGGAGCTTCGCGTCAACCTCGGACAGATCCCAGAACTCACTGCGTTTGTTCTGGAGCCACTCGAAATAGCTGACGATGACGCCGCCGGCGTTACATAGAATGTCCGGCAGAACGTCGATCCCGCTTTCAGCGAGGATTCGATCCCCGTCGAGGTCGGTCGGTCCGTTCGCTCCTTCGGCGACCACACGGACGTCGAGGAGCGGTGCCGTCTCTTTCGTCAGCTGGTTCTCCAGCGCTGCGGGAACGAAGACGTCGGCCGGCGTCGACAGGAATCCTTCGTGATCGACCCGCTTCGAATCGGCGAAGTTCGCGACGCCTCCCGAGCCGGCGACGTGCTCGACCAGCGCGTCCGGATCGATTCCTTTCGGATCGGCGATTGCGCCGGTGTGATCCTCGACCGCGACCAGGGTCGCGCCGAACGGCTTCAGCAGCCGCGCCGTCCACGAACCGACGTTCCCGAACCCCTGGACAGTATAGGTTGCTGCGGCGAGGTCGAAATCGCGATCCTTCGCCCACTGCTCGATGCAGTACACGATCCCCTGGCCGGTCGCCTTCTCGCGCCCTTGGCTGCCGCCCGCCTCGATCGGCTTCCCGGTGACGACGTGAATTGCGCGGTTGCGCTCCTGCGGCGGCATCGTCGAGAGGTACGTGTCGAGAATCCACGCCATCGTCTGGGCGTTGGTGTTGACGTCGGGGGCGGGAATGTCGTATTCGGGACCGATCGTGCAGCCGAGCGAGAAGGCGAATCGTCGCGTGATCCGCTCGATTTCGGAGGGTGAGAATTTGCGAGGGTCGCACTGGATTCCGCCCTTGGCGCCGCCGAACGGGATGTCGACGACGGCCGACTTCCACGTCATCCAGGCGGCGAGCGCTCGTACCTCGTCGATGTCGACGGCGGGATGGAATCGGAGGCCTCCCTTGAACGGGCCGAGCACGTCGTTGTGCTGCACGCGGTAGCCGGTGAACATCTCGATCCGACCATCGTCCATCCGCACGGGGAAGTGGATCAAGACCTCGTTCATGGTGTGGGAAAGGATCTTGCGGACCGAGGGATCGAGTTTCATCCGGTCGGCCGCCTGCTCAAACTGCCGCAGCACCGTCTCGTAGACGTTCCCCATCAGTGTCCCTCCTCGCGGGCTCTTGAGCATAGCCGGCTCGCCGGGATGTGTCTACGACAGTCGAGGAGAGTGCGGCATGGCCCGGAGATGCGGCGGTCTGTGGGCATCGATCCAGGCTCTATCGGCCGTGTCTCTCGAAGAACGCCCAGATGGTCTCGGTCGCGTCGAGACCGATCTCGAACAGGTCCCAGGGAATCTCATCCTCCATGCCCGAGAAGATGTCGACCGCGTCGTCGGTGAGGAGAAAGGCGTTCGGATTGGCGGCGACCACCGGCCAGCCGTGAAGGCCTTCGAGGAGCGTGATCAAGACAACGTCGCCCCCCGCACCGCATCCGGAATAGGTCTGGATCCGAGCGTTTCGCTCGCTCGTCGTGGTGTAGGCAACGTCTTCGCAGTTGTTGTTCGCGATCCAGAAGGCGACAGCGTCGGCGGCGGCGAGGGCCGGCTCGGTCTTCCGGCTCAGCGTGCGCAGTGCGCCCCACCCCCCGACGTAGGGGATTACGGCGTCGTCGGTCCCGTGAATGATCAGGATGGGCATCGGCACCCCCGAGGGCTCCTGGGACGCGAACATCGCTCCGGAGACGACGGCGACGGCCGCAAATCGCTCGGGACGTTCGATTGCCAGGACGTAGGCGAGCATCCCCCCATTGGAGAAGCCGGCGGCGTAGACGCGAGCCGGGTCGACCGGATAGCGGGCGACGAGTTCGTCGAGGAGCGCGTCGGCGAACCAGACGTCGTCGATGTCTTGCTCCAACGCAAACGAGCAGCAGGATCCGGCATTCCAGCTCAGAACGCTTGACGGACCGCTCCCGTTCGGATAGGCGGCGATGAACTCCTCCTGTTCGGCGAGGTCGGAAAAGCCGGTGATCTCTTCCATGATCCGGCCGTTCAGTGCCGAACCGTGGAAGACGAGCACCAACGGCAGGCGATCGCCGGATGGAGAGTCCGCGGGGACGTGGACGAGGGCCGTGCGTCCGATCCCGTCGACGACGATCTCGAGCGTCTCGGTCGCCCCGTCGGCGAGGACCCAAGCGGAGGCCGCGAGGAGCAACGTGAACCACGCCATCCGTGGGTGTCTCCGGCGGTCTATCCGGTCCGTTCCGGCGGTCCGGCCGTTCGGATTCGCCTTCGCCATGGGAGCCCCCAATCCGCTACAAGAGGTCAACGCGCACGGCGACGACCAGGGATTCGACCCATCCGGTCATGCCGGTTCCCCGATTGAGCGAGCCCGAGGCGGTGAGATCGATCGGCCCGAGATCGAGCATCAGCTGCAGCTCGATCGTCTCGCCGACGCTCGGCTCCCGGCCCGGCAGTTGGACTCGCTGAAGGGCGTATTCGGCGACCAGGCGAGCCGCTTCGCTCAGTCGGCGGCTGAAGAGCATCGATGTAGACAGCGCGCTCGCCTCCGGAATGAACAGCGCGCGCGAGGCGTCGCCGTGGACTTCGACCTGCGACTCGAGGCTCAGCGGGCGCACGAGGTCGGTCGACAGGGTCAGGAGGAGTTGGCGCGAATCGCCGAATCGTCGCAGGAGCTCGTATCCGAATCCGAGTTGCGTCGCCCATCCACACTGCCGGGACACATCGGTCGACCGGATCCGCTCGGCGATGGCGAGAAGCGATCTTGCGTTGAGCGTCACGCTCGTCTCCGCCTCGATGATCCCCTCGATCCGTGAGACCAACTCCCCGATGCCGGAGAACTCCGGCTCTCTTCCGATCAGCTGGGCGATCTCCTGCAACGCGTCGTCCGGCAGCGGGGACGGCAGGACGAGATCGCCGATCAGTGACTCCTCGACGCGCATCGCCTTGGCCAACGGCGTGACGTCGGTCAGGCGTCCGTAGCCCGATCCGAGCCGCAATTCCAGACCGGGCAGCGACGCCGCCGATGTGTAGTCGGCCTTGACCTCGGCGAAGACGTACAGCGATTCCTCCCGAGGGAAGTAGAACCGTGTCGTCAGATAGGCGTCGCCGAGGGTCCGGTCGAGCTGAAGGTGGTCGAACGAGAACTCGCTGGTCGAACCGACGTTGAGCGCCCGGTCGGCCTCGTCGTGAATGTGAGAGAAGGTGAACGAGAAGCGGCCGGAGCTCACGTCGACGTGGGCCGTGTCGGGGAGGTTGAGGTACGTGTAGTCCATCGTCAGGAAGAGGTGCGTGACGTCGGTCGTCGGGGTGCGAAAGTCGCACAGGCTGACGGTGGCCGCCGGAGCGACGGCGGACACCACCAGGGCGAAGACGACGATGGCCCACGGGGCGCGACATCTCTTCCAACGCATCGTTCACCTCCATCGACCGTGCTCATGGTACACAATCGCCGGACGGGGAGCGGCGACCCGGCCGCGCCGTCGCGAAGCCTATCCCTCAGACGACGATCGTCTCTTGCAGCTTGGCAATCCGTGGTTCGAGCGACAGGTCGGTCCGGATGCGTTCGGCGAACGCGTCGAGCACCGCATCCTCGCCGTGGACGAGAACGAGGTGTTCGGGTTCGGCCCGGCGGATCCAGTCGATCAGAATCGGCTGGTCGGCGTGCGAGGAGAACCCGTTGGTCGTCCAGATCTTGGCGGCGACGCGGATCTCCTCCCCAAAGATGCGAACCGTGTCGGCTCCGTCGACAATCCGGCGGCCGAGGGTGCCGACGGCCTGGTATCCGACGAACAGGACGCCTGAATCCTTGTGCCAGAGATTGTGACGCAGGTGATGGATGATCCGTCCGCCGGTGCACATCCCGCTCCCGGCGATGATGACGTTGCCGCGCGATGCCTTGTTGATCTCCTTCGATTCGTCGGTCGTCTGCGTGTAGCGCAGCGGCGTGAAATCGAACGGATTCGGGCTCGATGCGAACAGGTCCTGTCCCGCGTCGTCGAAGAACTGCGGATGGCGCGCGAAGACCCGCGTCGTCGAGATGGCAAGCGGGCTGTCGAGAAAGATCCGGCAGCGGGGGAGTTGCTTCCTCTTCCAGAGGGCGAACAGCTCGTAGAGGACCTCCTGAGCTCGCTCGAGGGCGAACGAGGGAATCAGAAGATTCCCGTCGTTCGGGATGACCGCGTCGATCGCTTCCCTGAATTCGGCCACCGTCTCTTCCATCGAGCGGTGCGAGCGGTCACCGTACGTCGATTCGATCAGCAAGACGTCGGCCTTCGGCGGGGGGCTCGGGTCCCGGACGATCGGCTGGTGGCGATTCCCCAGGTCGCCACTGAACAGAAGATTCCCGTTCGACGTTCGTAGCTCGACCGTGGCCGAGCCGAGGATGTGCCCTGCGTCGCGGAAGACGCACGAGACGCGATCGTTGAGTTGGACAGGGGTTCCGTACTCGGGAATCGGGCGGAAAAGGTCCGCGCAGCGAAGGACGTCGTCCATGTCGTAGAGCGGCGGTTCGGCGGTCTCGCCGCGCCGCTTCGCCTTGCGGGCGCGATACGACGCCTCCTCCATCTGCAGGTGGGCGGAGTCTGCGAGCATCAGCTTGGCGATCTCGGCGGTCGGCACGGTACACAGGATCTTCCCGGAGAAGCCGCGCCGGACGAGCAGTGGGAGTCGGCCGGTGTGGTCGAGATGCGCGTGAGAAAGGAGGACGACATCGATCTCCCCCGGATCGAACGGGAACGGCTTCCGATTGAGGTCTTCCCGTTGTCGTCCACCTTGGAAGAGTCCGCAGTCCAAGAGAATCCGCAGTCCGTCGACCTCGACCCGATGGCAGGAGCCGGTGACCATTTCCGCCGCGCCGCAGAACGTGATCTTCATTTGCGTTGTTCACCTCGCTTCGGTTGTTCCATTCTACGCTGCCCGGCCGGTCCGCAAGGAGCCGATGTCGATCACGCGGCGCGAACTGGTGCCGTGATGTTGCACGACGGTGGGGGAACGGGAACCCGATACGGCACCTGCGAGCCGGCTTGGGATTGGCGTGCTCGAAGGGTCATCGATTCGGGCGCGATTGCGAGGCCTTCGAAGCGATCCAGCGACGGCGCTCGTGCCGATTGGATGCTTCGTGATGAGAGGAAACGAGCCGCCTGACGAACGGCGCATTCATCGCCCGCGCCTCAACTGGCCCTTCTGGATCAACGTCTACGAGATGCAGAGATCGCAGCGAACCCGTGCGATGAACGACGCCCGGGCGAAGAGAACGGAGGCGCTCCGTCGAACGGCGGAACGAGATCGGAGAGGCGGTGCGGCCCACCATCCGCGATTCGGCACGGCATTCGCTTTCGGCGTCGTAGATGCGCCGTGGAAGAGCGAGCGGTCCGGTTCCGCCGACTGAAATGTCCGTCTCCGCCGGGATTTGTCGCGCTCGCAACTTCCGGCCGTGAGATCTGGCCGAAACCTCAGCGGGCCTTCCGTGCTCAGCGAGCTCGATCTATCAGGGGCTTTCTTCGATCAGGCCGAGCTCCTCGAGCAGGAGTCCGCTCGCGAAGGCTCGGATGCCGTCGTACGTTGCGGTGATGACTGTCGCTTCGCTCGGGATCTCGTCGGAGATCACGAGACACGCGTTCGAGAACTCCGTCCCCGCCTCCTCGAATGCGGGAATCGAGTTGCTGCAGCAGACAATTCCGTGACCCCACGGACAGCGTGCAAGTGTCCGTCCGGCCATCAAGCCGCCGTCGTTCAGCGCGAGAACCCCTTGCGAGAGTCCGGCGAGCGTGATCCCCCGCGCGTAGGCCTCGCGGAGAAGGCTGATGTTGGGGGCCACGAGAACCGTGAGATACTGGTGAACGTGCCCGTCGCGATGGCGACGATGTCGTTGGAGGGAGAGGTCGATCTGATCGGACGTGACCTCGACGACGGTTTTCCGCATGTCCGTCTCCGATTTGTCGGTCGGAATCGCGTACAGGCGGGCTTCAGGGGCTGGTGGAGTCGACGATCACGTCGTGGGCTTCGAGTTCGTCGATCACAGCGAAAAGCTCCTCTCCGATCATCCAGCGCGGCATGTGCATCCACTTCGCCTTCGGCATGACGAACAGGACCCGGGGCGCGTCCTCAGTCGCTACTGCCAGCGGAGCGCAGATGAGAACCAGGAAGAGCCCCCAGAGAAGGCTCTTCGCGTGTGCCTGCATCGGTCATCTCCCTCCGACCGCCCTCGATCGAGCCAGCGGATCGGGACGGCTCTTGTCCGACGCTGATTCCCCTTCGTCTCTCGAACGTCTACACGCCATGCGACGGGCGTGCGCGTGTCGCCATGTCCTCCCGAACGACGCCCGAGTTGGCACAGGTTGGTCCGTCGGACGAGCTTCCTGCCGGCCTTCTCGTAGAGCCGAGTCGCTCTGGTGAGCGACTCGGCGTCGACACCGAGTTCGACGATCGTCTTACCACGGCGGTAGAACTCGCCGAACGCATTCAGGAGGAGCGCCGTCGCGAGTCCTCGGCCGCGGTGAGAACACGGACGTCGAGTTCGTCGATGAGTGCGACGCGCGGATGATCCTCACCGACTGGGTAGCACCGGCAGAAGCCGACGATTCGATCTGCATCGTGGGCAAGCCACCACAGGTCGGTGTCGAAGTCTTCATCCTCGTAGATCCACGCCCGCCACTCGGCGAGATCGTCCTCGAACGGCGTCTCGACGGCTACATGTACGTGTATCCGGATTCGGACGAGACGCGACGAGTCGTGAACAAGATCGGCGGCGGGCTCGGCCTGACGTGGACCGTCGCGTGGGATGGAGAGGCGATTTGGAGATCGACGCCGTGGGGCGACGTGTATCGTCTCGACCCGCAGTCCGGCGCGATTCTGAAGCAGTCGTCCTACCCGGGCCCACAAATGCGGGGGATGACGTTCGACGGCGAGCTTCTCTGGATCAACGATTTCGTCGAGAAGCGCGACTACGGTCTGACGACCGAGGGGCGGTCGTCACGAGTTGGCCGACGCCAGACCGGACCGGCGGCACGAAAGGGATCACCTGGGACGGCGAGGCGCTCTGCGCCATCTGCCGAGTGATCGCTTGCTTCTCTCTCATCGTCAGGCCCATCGGTGTCTCCTCCTCGCCCCAGGAAGCGTCCTCGGACGAGGAACACCGTAGCCTCACCTCCCTCTTCGAGTACCTTTCTTACGTGAGGCAACGATCCCGTTTCGAGCACTTTCTTGGTGAGGCAATCCGCCGTCTTGACAGGTGAGAAACGAGACGCTAGACTACGCAATTATAGCGGGAGGTGAGAAGCGTGAAGAAAAGACTCATCGGCTTCGGGCTTGTCGCAGTTCTCATGTTCATCCCTCTTTTCGTGGCGGCGGGGGAGTGCTCAGTCTGTTCTGAGGAGAGCGAGCAGACGCGAGCTCCGTGTCCGTTCACTGTGACGCTGAAGTGCTGGTGCGAGGATCCGCCGGACTGGGTGTGTTGTCTCCGGAGGTATTGCGACGTGCAGTATCCGGGAGGTCCCTGCACCGATTGCTTTACGTACGAGGACTGCTTCTTCTACTACCCATGCAACGGTCCGTATCCGAAATTCGCCGACTACTTCGGCGGCGTCGTGGAGGAGTGATAGCAATGAAACGGAGTGAAGCTCTTCGCATTCTGTGGACCGTGCTCGTCGTTGGAGCGACATTCTCGTTCATCGTGACCGGCCAAGCAGCGATTGAGTCCTTCGAGCTTCTGGCGGACGGCGCCTTTGCCACCTATAGCGGCGACGGCCGCTTCATCGCAACCGTCTTCCGGGGCGCGATCAGTCTGTTCGAGACTGGGACCTACGAAGAACCGGTTCGAGTCATGAGTTCCGACCAGCAGATGGAGTTCGGCGTGCCGAGCTTCTCGCCCGATGGGCGAATGCTCGCTGCTCCGCTCTCGGGGGATTTGGTCAAGGTGTGGGACGTTGAAACCGGGGAAGAGGTTCTGACGATAGAGACTCGCCTCTGGCCGTATCGACGAGTTGCGTTCAGTCCGACCGGTGGCCTTCTGGCGGTTCTCTCCGGAAGCTCAATTGAGCTTCGCGATGGTGTCTCCGGCGACATGATTCGGGTTCTGGATGCAGGAAGCGGATGGGTCATCGCGATGGCGTTCAGTCCGGACGGTTCAACGCTTGCGGCGGGAGTAGAGGACGGCGTGATTCGTCAGTGGGACGTGGCGACGGGGAGTCTGACGGCAACGCTTGCCGGACACACAGCCGAAGTGAGTGCGGTCGAATTCGATCCGTCGGGCGGATACATCGCCTCGGGGTCAGGAGACTCGACGGTGTGCCTGTGGAACGTCGAAACGCAGGAGGTCGTGGCTCGGGTCCAGCATGGGGGCCCGATCACGTGGGTATCATTCAGCTCGGACGGTACGCGCCTCGTGACGAGTTCACATGACGACACGGTTCGAATCTGGGATGTGTCGACAAGTGAGCAGACTGCGATCCTTGACGTTTGGGAGTTGCTGGGCCCTCTGAGCGAGAGCGACGTGCCCGATCCTAAGGAGCGGGCGCGGATTCTCGCCGCGCAGTTCAGCCCTGATGATCGCGTGGTGGCCGTCTCCTACTGCGGCGTGTTCCGTTGCGTCGTCGGCCTCTGGGACCTCGACGGATCTCCTAGGTGAGGGGCCGTCAAGGCTGGATAGGCAGGGATTCTCTGCGGAGCGAAGCGACAAGCGGGCTCGTGTGCGGAGCCAGGGAGGCCGACTAGCCTCGTGTCGCGATGTCCCCCCGAGCGAAGCCCGAGTTGGCAGAGGCTGGTCCGTCGGACGAGCTTCATGCCGGCCTTCTCGTAGAGCCGAGTCGCTCCGGTGAGCGACTCGGCGTCGACACCGAGTTCGACGATCGTCTTACCACGGCGGTAGAACTCGCCGAACGCATTCAGGAGGAGCGCCGTCGCGAGTCCTCGGCCGCGGTGAGAACACGGACGTCGAGTTCGTCGATGAGTGCGACGCGCCTTGCCCGGACATCTTCGTCGTCGTCTCTTCGGCGCACTGGCGCCAAGGAATCGGCTCCGATGTGGGATGCCGCCTCCTTGCGCATCTCTTCGGCGAGGCGCCGGAGCACAGCGTCAACGACTGGGGTGCGAGCTGGAACGACGCGAGCCTGACGTTCGCGCGGAGGCTTGGCTTCACCGAATCGGGCAGGATCCCGCGGGGGGCTCAGAGACGGGTGTTGGGTCGAGGATCTGACGGTTGACGTCCTCAGACCCGAAGGGGGCAGGGCGTAGGCGCGAGCCGCGGCGCTTGAGGGAAACCGCGTCATCCTGAGGGAGGAGCGGAAGGAAGACCAGGCGCTATTCGCCGAGCTTCGGAACGACCTGGAGACTCAGGGCTGGAACATCGCGCTTCTCCCGTCGCACACCGAGAAAGTGCACGTCAAACGGTTCGATGCGATGGAGTTCTCACGCGAGCGGGAGAGCTCCCGTCTTTCGGTCGAGGAGAAGGCGACCGGATCGCAACGACGCGTCGAGTTCGCCGTGGCGAGGCGACTTCACTCTGCGGCAGGATGCGTCTTCGATTCGCGTACATGGATCCCGCGCTCCCGAAGACCCGAGAGAATGAACGCGACCGATGTCGGATCGTCCGCGAGGTCCTCGGGGGCGACGATCCCGGTTCGCTGAACCCGTCCGGCGCCGAGGAGTCTTGCCGCCATCGCGGCGGTGTATCCGGTCGTGCGAGCCATCGACGTCGTTTCGGTCGGGCGATCGTAGCGGTCGACGAGGTCGTACGCGTATCGAGTCCGGCGTCCCCCCTCGTGACCGTCGACCAGCACGCGCAAGACCGTCAGGTCCTCTTCCCCCGGCTGCAGTTGCCAGAGCGGAAAGAGAAGGGTCGTCGTCAGGTCGATCGGACGGACCTCGGCTCCATCGATCTCGATCGGCTCGGTCGAGAAGAGGCCGGTGTCGCGCAGGAGGCGGATCTTCTCCGCGTGCCCGGGATAGCGAAGCGTCTTCTCGACCATCTCCGGACTGGAGATCGTCCGAATCAGGGTCCGCAGTCCGTCGGTGTTGAACCCCTCAAGGGGGCCCAATCCCTCCATCTCGAGTGGCTCGACGCCGGACAGGGCGGGCAGTGTTTCGATCTTCCCCTCGGTGACGATGCGAGCCGGCCGCGTGTACTCCTCGATCACGTCGATCGGCGAAAAGACGGCGCGGTACTCGTACGGGGGCTTTGGGTCGGCGGGGAGACCGCCGACGTAGATGGCGACACGGTCGACGGCGTCGAGCCGGCGGACGGCGTGGCCGACGAGGAGGTTGCTCAGTCCGGGCGCGACGCCGCAGTCGACGATCGCCGTCACCCCGCGAGACTGGGCCAGATCGTCGAGTGAGTACGGGTCCTCGGGGAAGAACGCGATGTCGACGACGTGCTTCCCGGCTTCGATGACCGACTGGAGCGTGCGGTGACCGAGGAAACCGGGGACGGCGCTGACGACCAGGTCGGCGTCGGCGACGGCGCGGGCGACCGTCGAGGGGAGGGAGAAGTCGGCGCGCTCCCCGGGGATTCCCCAGCGCTCTTCGACCGTCGCGAGCCGGGTGGCATCGCGGTCGATCAGGCGAACCTCGTTGTCCGACTCCGCGGCGAGGTCGCGCGCGATCGCTGCCCCGACCCGCCCTGTTCCGAGTACGATGATCCTCATTCGCAGCTCCTTGTTCCTCAATGTGTGACGGAATTGTAGGGCGCCGCTCCGGGTGTTTCGAGTCGTCCGAGTTGGCACGAACCTAGATGCATCCGAGCGACGCGATGAGCGATTCGCACCGCTCGACGCCCTCGATTTCACCCGAATCGTGGTAGAGACGGAGTGCAGTCCGGGCGTGCTCCGCGGCCGCCTCCTGACGATTTGCGCGGGCGAGCGCCGTGGCGAGCGACTCGTGGATCCCGGGGAGGAGTCGGCTCACGGCCCGGTCTTCAGCGAGCGTGAGGGCCTCCGTGTACCGTGAGGTCGCTTCGCGCCAATCCTCGCTTCTCTCGGCGACGCGGCCGAGTGCGATCACGCACTGGAGCGCGCCGGTCGGATCGAGCCCGGACTCCCGTCGGAGGGCGAGGCTCTTCTCCAGTTCGGATCGAGCCTCCTCAGAGTCGCCGCTCGTGTTGTATAGCTCGCCCAGTGTGAATCGGGCCAACGCGATCCCCCAGGGATCCCCGAGCTCCTCGTGTATCGCGACGCTGCGCCTCGCGTGCTCGATCGCTCCGACGGGATCCGTCTTGTGCAGGACCCACGCGAGCGCCTCGCACGCTTCGGCCGCCTCCCAGACGAACCCGGCCTTCTCGAAGAACGCGAGGCTCTCGATCAGCCGGCGGCGCCTGTTCTCCGGATCGCCGAATCCTGCAAAGGACCAGAGCAGCCTGACGAAGGCGAGCTCGTAGCCGATCCCAAGGGGCTCGAGGACCGCCAGGCTTTCACCGAACCGCGCCTCGGACCGGTGCGTTTCGAAGAAGTGAGCGAACCAGGCCTCGAGGCCTCTGAGGAATCCGTAGAGAAGGCGGCTCTCGTTCGTCTCTCCTGAAGGAAGGGCGTCCGCCGCGGCGGCGAACAACTCGTCACCCTCTTCGAAATGGTTTCTCATGTCGAGGAGGAGGAAGAGCCCCGTCGCCCCGCGCGCGATCGGATCCGGCCGGTGACACTCGATTGCCCGATGCCACGCAGCGCGAATGTTGTCCTTGTCCGCCGTGAGGCGGTCGGCCGCCGCGCGCTGCCCCGATCGCCTCAGCGCATCCTCGTGCTCGGCGAGGACGTCTAGGTAGTAGGCGGCGTGCGCATCGCGCACACCGTTCGCTTCGTCGGGCATGGTTCGGAATCGCTCGGCCGCGTACTGGCGCAGGACCTCGAGCATCTCGTACCGATCGTCCGACGTCCGGCGGAGGAGGGAGCGGGTGACGAGGGAGGACAAGACGGGAAGAGAGGCCCCGGCGACCGCCTCGACCGCCTCGGCCGTGAACCCTCCGCGGAAGACGGAAGCCCTTCGGAACGCGTCCCGAGCCTCCCCGCCGAGGAGGCGCCACGATTGATTGAAGGCGGCACGAAGGCTTTGATGACGCTTCGGTACGTCGCGCCGTTTCGCCGCGAGGAACCCGAGATTCTTCTCGATCTCGCTCGCGATGGTGTCGGAACTCATGACCCGGATCCACGATGCGGCGAGTTCGATGCCGAGAGGCATCCCTTCCAGGAGCCGGACGATCTGTGAGATCGCCGTCCAGTCCCTCTCGGACGGGGTGAAGGCGGCGTCGGCGCGGCGTGCCGATTGGAGGAAGAGGGAGACGGCGCCGAAGTCGGCAAGATCCTCGCTCGCCGACGCGCTGTCGGGGAAAGGAAGGCCTTCGATACCGAAGACCCATTCGTCTTGAAGCTCGAGTTGGTGTCGCGACGTGACGAGGATCTTGATCTCGGGCGCGCGGCGCAGTAGCTCGGGGAGCCATCGGAGATCGGCGAGAAGGTGCTCCATGTTGTCGAGGATCAGAAGGATCCGATGGTCCTCCAATCGATCGACGAGGTGGTCGAAGACGCTCCGAGACGCCGAACCGGAAGATGCGTCCGCGACCTGTTCTCTGAGGGTGGAGGATCCGATGGCATCGGCGATCTCGAACGGCACGTGGCTCGACGAGCCGACCGATGCGAGGGGGACGAAGATCACGCCATCCGAGAAGGCGTTCGCTGCCTGCGACGCGGCGGTGACGGCGAGGCGCGTCTTCCCGCAGCCGCCGGGGCCGGTGATCGTGAGCAGGCGGCAGCCAGAATCGCGAAGCAGCTCGACGACGCTGGCGGCCTCCCCCGTCCGGTCGACCATCGGTGTCCCGTACGACGGCAATCGAACCGGGATCGACGATAGCGGCTCAGCGTGGAACGCCGGTTCGATCTTCACGTTGCGGATTCGGTCGACGAGTCGGGCGGTCTCCGAACTCGGAGACAGGCCAAGCTCTCGGGCGAGAACCGCAGAGCACGCCTCGAACTGCGCGATCGCCGCCGCCCGCCTTCCCGAACGTGCGAGAAGCTCCATCAGTCGGCGATGGACGGATTCGTCGAGCGGCTCGATCTCGAGCCAGCGGCGGACGAACCCGATCGCGTCGTCGACCCGGCCCCGAGACTCGAGGATGGCCGCGAGGCGTTCGAGACAGGCCGCGAGTTCCCGGCGCAGCGCGTTGGATTCGGAGCATTGCCAGTCGTCGAACGGCTCGCTGTCGTCGATGCCGAATCCTTCGAGAAAATTGGACCGATAGATTCTCTCTGCGGCCGCGAGGCGTTCGACCGAATCGGGGGCATCGTGCGCGAGGGCGTCCGAGAGGGCGGATCGAAACGAAACGACGTCGACTTCGAGCCCGGCGCCCTTGCGGAATCCGATCGTGTGTCGTGTGGCGACGAGCCAATCGGACAGCGGCGTTCGGTTGAGGATCCAGAGGGCATTGCGCAGCAACGCGTAGGCGCGAGAGGCGTCGTGCTCGGGCCAGAGGAGCGTGGCGAGGGCGTCGCGGCTGTGCCCGGTCTCGGTGGTCGCGAGGTACGCGACCAACGCGAGCGCCTTCCGTCGGCGGATCGGGATGTCGGCGCCGTCGGACTCCAGGCGCGGGTAACCGAAGAGGTGAATCTCAAGTCCGGGCACGCGTTGGGCCCCCGTTGCGGTCTTTGCGGCGATTCTATCACACGGAGCGCCGGCGAGACCGGAAACGCCGAGGAGACCTTCTGGGCGGTCGATGGGGCGCCGGGAGGGGTAGCGAAGCACGAGCTGCGATACGCGCTCCCGGCCTGCGGCCGCGTCTTCGGTCGGTCTGTCGCCGATCCGATCGTCACCGCGCGACGACGTCGCGTCCTGGAACGAGCCGCCGACTCGGTCTCGGCAGGTATTCTCTGAGACGGCCCTCCCGAAGCACAACACGCGGCAGCGGTCCGAGCGAGTTCGAACGCGTCAACCGGAGATCGTAGAATCGCCGCAAGGAGGACCGATGACCTTCGAAGAGCTGCTGACGTCGTTGTCCGAAGCGGTGTCCGGTGTGAGAACGAAAGAGACGGTCGGCCGAATCGCCTCGTTCCATCGCGTCCAGGCGTCGCCGGGGTACGATGCGGCGCTCGACTACGTGCACGGGGTCCTCGAGGCGTCGGGGATCGAATCGGCGGTCCACGCCTTCAGGGCCGATGGACGGTCGCGAACGTACGAGGGGTGGGTCTCGCCCCCGGCGTGGCGGATCGAGTCGGCGTCACTCCGCCAGGCGGAGCCGACGTCGGTGAACCTCGGAACGTACGCAGAGTGTCCGCAGCTCGTCGTCGTCCACTCACCGAGCGGTCGGGTGGAGGGTGAGGTCGTCCACGTCGATCGAGGGACCTCGGATGAGGACTACGAGGGGCGCGACGTTGCGGGGAAGATCGCTCTCGCGAACGGCCGGGCGGCCGAGGCCGTCAAGGAGGCCTCCGCCCGAGGAGCCGTCGGATTGGTGATCTATCCGGACAGCGAGCGGGCCGCCGCCTCCTACGATCTCGTCCAGTACGCCAGCATCTTTCCGCGTGCCGAAGAGATTCCCAGTTTGGTGCCGTCCTTCTCGATCTCCAGGCGGGCGGCCGATCGCCTGCTGAAGGGGTTGCGAAACGGGAGCGTGCGATTGTGCGGAGAGATCGATTCGTCCTACGGCGAGGGGAGGAGTCTCCGGGTTCTCGAAGCGTGGGTGCCCGGTCTCGACCAGGATCGTGGCGAAGTCCTGCTCGTCGCGCACCTCTGCCATCCGCGGCAGTCGGCGAACGACAACGCGTCGGGAAGCGCCGTTCTGCTCGAACTGGCCCGGGCGTTTCGGGACCTTCGCTCCAAGCTTCCTCTTCGCCATACCGTCCGGCTTCTCTGGGTGCCTGAGTTCTACGGGACCGTCCCTTGGGCGGCGGCGAACGCGGGAGCGTTGCGCCGGGTGCATTTCGCCGTGAACCTCGACATGGTCGGTCAGTCTCCCGATCTCATCGGCTCGCCGCTCGAGGTCTTCCGCGGTTCGAACGTGGCGCCGAGCTACCTCGACGCGTGCATTCGACCGATCGCTCGAGCGGTCACTCGGAGAGGCGAGGTCGTTCCGGGAAGCTCGCAGCGGACGCTCCATTGGCGGATGAACGTCCCGAGCGGCGGGAGCGACCACGTCGTCTTCGCGGCGGCTCCGCACGAGCTTCCGGCGATCATGCTCGGTCACGACGATCCGTATTGGCACACGAGCCTCGACACGCTGGAGAAGGTGGATGCGACCCGTCTGAAACACGTCGGGCTGATCGCCGGGGCCCTCGCCGCCGTCCCTTCGATGGTCGACGAGGCGAGTCAAATGCCCGAGTGGCTGCTCGACTACAGCATCGGTCGGCTCTCGTCGGCCCTTCACCTGGCGAAGGGGCTCGATCCCGGCCACGGTCATCGCCTTCTCGCGCTGGCCCGCGAGATCGAGGAGGAACGGATCGAAAGCATGGCCGACCTCGCGTGGTCCGATCGGCGCGTCGGCGACGTTCGTGGGTTGATCGGGATCTTGAATGCGACGTACGACTGGATGTGTTCGGCCTTCCCGCCGGCGGACGGGCGTCCGGCTGTCGGAGTCGGGCGACCGACGAGGACAACCGACGGGCCACTCCCGTACGCGGTGACGGACAGCTTCGACGATGAGCAGAAGGAGTTCTTCAAGCGCGCGCTCGGGGCACATCATCGGGGGCCGGCGAACAGCCTGTTCAATCTGTGCGACGGGACGCGTACCGCCGACGAGATCGCCCTGCAGCTGACGCTCGACTTCGATCGGCCGATTCGAACGGAGGACGTCGAGCGGGGAATCGAGCTCCTCGTGAAGGCCGGCGTCGTCGAGACGGGGCCCGAGGAGACTTAGTCGTCGGTGCGGGAGAGGATCTCGACGACATGGTACCCGAACTGCGTCGCCACCGGCCCGTGAATCTCGCCGACGGCGTCGTTGAAGACGACCTCGTCGAACTCGGGAACCATCTGTGCTCGTTCGAACTCGCCGAGGTCGCCCCCGGATTGTCCGGACGGACACGTGGAGTGCTCGGCCGCAAGCCGTGCGAAGTCGGCGCCGTTCTCGATCTGTCGGATCAGCTCCTCGCACTGCTCTTCGCTGTCGACCAAGATGTGTCGTGCCGTCGCTCTTGCCATGATCTCCTCCGTCTGGTGCGTGAGTTCGGGACCGCCCCCGGATCGAATGCGGTCGCCCGGTGAGATGGTAATGGGAACGGAGCACTCTGTCAGCCGGGCTGCGGCCACGGATGAAACGGCGAAGACGCACGGACCTCGGCCGGTGGAGGCGCCGGAGGGCGATGAGTCTAGCGCCCGGTCTCCCGACCGGCGGTCTTCCGCCGACTCTCGCGGAGATCCTCGATCGCCTTCTCGATCTCCTCGTCGGTCGGCTTCCGGCGCAGGCGGCGTCGGAGCTGTTTGACGACTCGGTGTTGTTGCCGTTTCTCCTCGCGTCCCACGATCGCCTCCTTCGGAGCGGGTCGCTCTCCGCACAGTATGCTCGCTGGGGGCCGCGAGGGCGAGAAGGCCGTAGAATGAGACCCCACGGAAGGAGTGACGATGCCTGAGCTGCCGGAGATCGTCTGCAGGGCGCGGGAGATCAAGGCCGAGTTGGTCGGCCGCACGATCGAGGCCGTCGAGGTCGCTCAGCCGAAGTGCCTGAACGTTCCGGTCGATGAGTTCGAGGAGGTCCTGAGCGGCGGCGAGATCAGGAACGCCACCAACCGCGGGAAGTGGATCTTCGTCGAGACCTCGCGCGGGCACCTCTTGATCAACATGGGGATGGGCGGCGAGATCGTCCTCGCCCCGAGGGGCGAACTGCCGGAGAAGTGGCGCGTTCGGTTCGACCTTTCCGGCGGTGAGTCGCTGTGGATCAATTTCTGGTGGTTTGGATACGCCCACTACGTGGCGCCGGGGAGGCTCGGCGACCACCAGATGACGGCCGAACTCGGCCCGAACGCACTCGACGTGTCGATCGAGGCCTTCCGCTCGCTCCTCAACGGGAGGCGCGGAAGGGCCAAGTCGTTCCTCCTCAATCAGAAGAGGATTGCTGGGATCGGAAACGCGTACGTCCACGACATCCTTTTCCGCGCGAGGCTTCATCCGCTCAGGACGATCCCGACCCTCTCGGACGCCGACGTGACCGCTCTCTACAAGGCGATCCGGACCGAACTCGCGCGAAGCATCGAGAAGGGGGCGGCGTTCTACGAGCTCGACCTGCACGGGGTTCCGGGCGGGTTCTCGACCGACGACCTTCTCGTCGGCTATCGCGAGGGGGAGCCGTGTCCCGAGTGCGGGGCGACGATCGAGAAGCTGAAGACCGGATCGACCTCGAGCTTCATCTGCCCTAGATGCCAGCCGCTCCCGCGCGGCTAGGCTCCTCCTCTCATCGCCAGGAACCGTTCGACGATCCGACCAGCGATCCGATCTTCTTGCGAAGGTCGCCGCATCGCAGAGACAAGTCGACGGCGGTCCCGCTCGGCGAAGAGCAAGTAGAGCCCGAGAAAGAGCCGCGCCTTGGCAAGCGGGAGCTCGGGATGCGCCTGGATTCCCCAGATCGGGCGGTCGCCGTATCGGATCACGTGAGTCGGACACCGCCGCGACCGGGCGAGGATCCGCCACGGTTCCGGGAGGGGGAACGATGCCTCGTCACGATGGAAGACGAAGGTGTGCCACGGGTTCGGAACGTCGGCGAGAAGCTCGTCGACCTCGAGAATCTGCAGGGCGGTCCACCCGATCTCGGGTGAGTCGGAACGGACCAGATGCTCCGGTCCGGAGAGGGCGCGGACGAGCATCTGGTGTCCGAAGCAAGAGCCGAGGACGGGAATCCCGAGTTCGGCGGCGACGCGGATCGCCCTCGCCTCCGATTCGAACCAGTCCTCGGGCTCGACGATCGATGCCTCCGAGCCGGTCAGCAACAGGTGTGTGTATCGGTCGAGCGGAGGGATCGGCCGACCGGACGGAACGTTCACGATCTCGGCCACGGCGTCGCGAACGTACGGTCTCCAGTGCCACGGCGGTCGGAACAGGAGGCGGTGAACGGCGTTGTCGAGGATCAGGAGGCGCGGTCGCATGGTCGGAGTCTACCCGATGAGCGGCGAACGGAGTCGGGACGTCCGCGGGGCCGCCTTACCACGTTTCGTCCGGTTTCGCGCGAAACGTGACCTGGATCACACTCGACCTCGCTCGCGCCGGTGGGCGGTCCGGGCTAGACTTGTCGCTGCAGGAGGTCCGAACCATCGATGATCCGAGGAAGGAGACGGCCGACGCTGGTGATCATGGCCGCCGGGATCGGCCGGCGGTACGGCGGCTTGAAACAGGTCGAACCGGTCGGGCCGAGCGGCGAATGGATCGTGGACTACTCGGTGTTCGACGCGATCAGGGCCGGCTTCGGACGGATCGTGTTCGTCGTCCGAGACGAGCTGGAGGAGGCGTTGCGGGCTCGGTTCGGGGCCGCTCTCGCCGGACGGTGCGAGGTCGACTACGTCCATCAGCGGCTCGACGATCTCCCTGCCGGGTTCGCGCCCCCGACGGACCGCGTCAAGCCTTGGGGGACCGGGCAGGCCGTCCTCGCCTGTCGGAACCTCCTTGACGGCCCGTTTGCGGTGATCAACGCTGACGATTTCTACGGTCGAAGCGGATACGAGCTCCTCGTCCATTTCCTCGGGAACAGAACGGGCGAGCACGCCCTGGTCGCGTTTCCGCTCGAGAGGACGTTGACCGAGCATGGGACCGTCTCCCGCGGAATCTGCCGCCTCGGCGAGGACGGAACGCTCGATTCGATCGTCGAGCGGAAGCGGGTCGCGCGCCGAGACGGCCGGATCGCGTACACGGAGGACGGCGAGACCTGGCTTCCGGTGGCCGACGGGGCGATCGCGTCGATGAACATGTGGGGGTTTGCTCCGGGGATCCTCGTCGATCTGCGGGAGTGGTTCGTCTCCTTCCTGGAAGATGATCCGGCGCCGGACGAGGAGTTCTTCATTCCGAGCGTCGTCGGGGAGTTGCTCGCCGAGGGGCGCGTTCGCGTTCGCGTTCTCCGGTCGCGCGATCCCTGGTTCGGAGTCACCTATCGAGAGGACCTCCCGCGTACGCGGGAGGCGATTGCCGACCTCGTCGAGGCGGGTGCCTATCCGGCGCCCCTGTGGGGGGGCGCATGATCCGGACCGACGACCTGACGCGGCGCTTCCGGGAACGGACGGCGGTCGATCGTCTGTCGATCGAGATCGGCGAGGGGGAGATCGTCGGTCTCCTCGGGCCGAACGGGGCGGGGAAGACGACGACGATTCGGATCCTCGCCGGGATGATCGCTCCCTCGTCGGGGACGGCCGAGGTCGCCGGGATCGATCCGTCGCGGGAGCCGGAGCGGCTCCACGAGACGATCGGGCTCCTGACCGAGACACCGGGGTTCTACGATCGGTTGTCGGCGGAGCGAAACCTGGGGTACTTCGCCGGGTTCTACCGGGACGTCGACGTCCCGGCCTCCGTCCGAGAGGCGCTCGATCGGGCCGGTCTCGCGTCGCGGGGGGGCGACCGGGTCTCCAGCTTCTCCAAGGGGATGAAACAGCGGCTGGCGCTCGCCCGCGCCCTCCTTCATCGACCTCGCGTCCTCTTCCTCGACGAGCCGACCGCCGGGCTCGACCCGGAGGCGGCGAGAGGGGTCCGGAACTCGATTCGGGCGCTCGCTGCGGAGGGGAGGACGATCCTCGTTTCGACCCACAATCTGTCGGAGGCGGAGGAGCTCTGCGGTCGGATCGCCGTGCTCCGAACGAGGTTGATCGCCGTCGACACGCCGGCGGCTCTCCGTGAGCGGCGGTTCGAGCGCGCGCTCCGCTTGGAGCTGCGCTCGTTGCCCGATCGGCTCGTCGAGGCGATCGCAGCGGAGTCGTTCGTCCGTTCAGTGTCGGCGGATCGCGACGAGAACGTATTGACGGTTCGCCTGGCAGATCCGGACGGCGATCGACCGCGCCTCGTTGCGCGCGTCGTCGAATTCGGCGGCGAGATTCTCGGGGTCTCCGAGGCACGTCGATCGCTCGAGGACGTCTATCTCGATCTCGTCCGAGAGGAGGAGGAGGTCGAGTGAGCGCGCGACGGATCAAGAACGTGCTCTTGAAGGAGTGGGCGTTGATCGCTCGCAGCCCGTCGACCCTTCTGTTCGGCTTGATCGTGCCGCTGGTGATCGTCGGACAGGCGGTCTTCCTCTCCTGGATCGTTCCACGATTCGCCGGTGCCGCCCTCGCCGGATGGATCGGAGAAGGGACAAGCGGCCTCGATCAGACGGCCGAGCTTCGCGTTCTGATCATGAATCAGTTCCCGCTGTTCGTCCTTCTGATCCCGGCGATGGTCGCCAACGTCTTCGCGACGCTGTCGATCGTCGAAGAGAAGATGACGCGCACCCTCGAGCCGCTCCTCGCGACGCCGGTCCGGACCGGCGAACTCCTCCTCGGCAAGATCCTCGCCGGGGCGGTCCCTGCGGTCGCGGTGGCGTGGGGGAGCGCCGGCATCTTCGTTCTCGCCGCGAGCCTCCTCGGATGGGGAGACCTCTTCCCGCTCGTTCTGACGGTGCCGTGGATCCTCGCACTCGCCCTGGTCACCCCGGCGATTTCGATCCTGAGCTTCCTGATCGGCGTGATCGGCTCGTCCCGGGCGAACGACGTGAAGTCGGCACAGAATCTCGCCGTGGTCGTCGTTCTGCCGATCTTCGCGCTGATCGTGGTTCAGGTCTTGGGGGTGGTCCGGTTCAACGTCGTGGCGACGATCCTCCTCGGGGCCGGTCTGTTCGCCGTCGACGCCGGCGTTCTTCCGATGGCGGTCCGCCTGTTCGGACGGGAGTCGATCCTGGTTCGGTGGCGGTAGCCGACTTATGACGGGGCCCGGGCGGGTATACTCCGCGGCCAGGGGGGCGAGGCGCGATGTCAGAGATCACCGTGAAGCCGATCATCGTCAACCGGACGATCGGCCCGGAGGAGGCGCGCGACCGAACGGCCGGCGACGCCGTTGCGGAAGCCCTGATCGAGAACGGAATCACGCCTCGGCCAGGCGACATCCTCGTCGTTAGCTCGAAGGTTGTCTCGTTCTTCGAAGGGGGGCTCATCCGCCTTGAGGACGTGACCCCCTCTTGGAAGGCGCGGTTCCTCGGCCGAGCGTTCGGGAAGGATCCGCGCAAGCTCCAGCTGCTCATGGAGACGGGGAAGGTCCTCCTCGTCGTCCCGATGAAGCGGATCCTGAGCATTCCCAGCATTCGCGCGATGATGATCGAGCGGTCGGCGAATCCGGAGGCGATGCTCGACGGATACAGCCGGATCAACAACTTCACCTTCGTCGTCGGCGCGCACGCCGCGTACCTGGACGAGGCGGGGATCGATCACACGAACTCCCCCGACGGCTACGTCACCGCCCTCCCGTCCGATCCGTGCGAGGTCGCTCGAAGGATCCGAGGCGAGCTTCGCGAGCGGTTCGGTGCGGACGCCGCCGTGATCATCACCGACACGGTCACCTGCGTCGGCCGGCTCGGTTCGCAGGACATCGCGATTGGGTTCTCCGGGATCGACCCGATCACGCGGGCCACGTTCAGCGACGACCTGTTCGGGGTTCCTCGTTCCGGCGGGATCGACGTGGTGATCGACTCGATCGCCGGGCTGGCCGGTCTGGTGATGGGGCAGACGGTCGAGCGGACTCCGGCGGTCCTCGTTCGCGGCCTTCCTCACGCGCCGCAGCGGGACGAGGACGTCGAGCGCGGGATGGGGATTCTCGGGTATCCGCCGGAGGCGCAGTGGCGCATGGCCCTCTACGCCGTCGCGGCGACGGCCTGGTTCAAGCTCGTCAATCTGTTCACTTTCCGGCGTTGGCCGAAGCGGACCCGTTCGGTCTAGCGCGCGTCGGCAGGCGATCTCTATCGATCGTCGAGGAGAAGGGACGCGTCCGGAGGGCCGAAGACATCTTCGAACGTCTCCGGCCTCCGCCAGATCTCGACCGTCCCGTCGCGCCGGATGGCGACCTTCGCCGGGCGGGGGAACCCACAGCTGTGCGAGGCGAAGTGGTCGGCTCCGTAGGCTCCGGTGTGGTAGAGGACGAACCGGTCTCCGCGTCCGGGCAGGCGATTGAGCGTGATCTTCGCCTTGCTGATCATGTCTCCGGAAAAGCAAAGGCGACCGGCGAGGAACGCCTCGATCGGCCGGTCCCCGGCACGCTTCGGGAGAACGGCGGCCGGAAAGACGTCGGGGCTGATCAGGTTCGTTCCGTGGTTGTTGATTCCCAGATCGAGGGAGACCACGCAATGGCCGAGGACGCGCTTGACGCCCATCACTCGCGTCAGGGTCACGCCGGCGGTCGCCAACAGGGATCGTCCCGGCTCGACGATCAGGCGCGGCGACCCGAGCGCTTCGAGATGTTCGACGGTCGTTCGGCCGTCGGGGAGTCGATGGTGGAGGAGATGCGCGAGCATCTCGCTCGCCGGCGCCCAGGTCCAGTAGGATTTTCCGATCCAGGTCGGAGGCGCCGATTCCCCGGCAAGGAGGTGCTCGAATCCCATCGGAAGATCGTTCCACGTGACGGCCTCGTCGATCTCGAGCTCGCCCCGAAGTCGAGCGAACAGACGCCCGGTGAACCGCTCCCAATCGTCCTTCGGGAGAAACCGAACGGGGAACCCGCCCCCGATGTCGATCGCTTCGACCGGCAGCCCGGCTCGACCAGAGGCCTCGGCGAGTACGAGCAGGTGAAGAATGAGGCGTTCGTAGCCGGTCGGATCGGCGATCTGCGTTCCGATGTGGGCGGAGATCCCTCCGAAGTGCAGAGCGGCGGAGGCGGCGATCCGCCCGAAGAGCCTCGGCGCCTCGTCGACGTGGAACCCGAACTTCGTCCAGTCGGAGGCCGTCGTCTGGTCGGCCGACGTCAATCCCGAGAGTGGCATTCCTCGGAAACGGACGAGGATCGTCGGACGACGACCTGAGCCGCGGGCGAGCTCCTCGAGACGGGCGAGCTCGTCGTCATTGTCGACGGCGATCTGGGCGCCGGCGATGAGCGCCGTCTCGAGATAGTCGTCGGACTTGGCGTTCCCGTTGCAGGTGATTCGGGACGGGTCGATCGCTTCTTCCAGGGCGGCGCGGAGCTCGAACTCGGACGCGACGTCGGCTCCGAGTCCGAGCCGGTGGGCCGCACGGAACGCGCCCCGGCACGGATTCGACTTCGCGGCGAAGGCGACGACGGTGTTCGGGTAGAGCGCGCGCCCGACGTCGAGAAACCCGGCGGCGTTCTCCGCCATGACGTCGAGGAAGAGGACGTGGAGCGGGATGCCGAGGCGCTCGACAGCGCGCTCGACGGCGGCGCCGTGCTGCGCAAGGAATCGGTCGAGCTGGGTAGTCGTCTCTTCCGTGGGCATCGTCGTGCTCCGTTGGTGAAGTGGGGGAGAATGGTACGAGAACCGACAGGCAGCGTCAGCCCACCCGGCGATTGGGGGGACGGGGAGTCACGGGACACGTGTCCGTAACGAAGCTCACAACGCGCGTTCCGGGGGTCGATCGACGCCGAGAGGGGCGATCACCGACTCGATCGGTATTCGGCCGATCTCGAGCCTCGCAACGGCGGACGAAACGGGGACGACCGCGGGAGAGGATGAGCGAGCACCGAAGCGGGGCGCCCTCGACAGATGTCCGAGCGGCCGTTCTCGCCAATGGACCCTTGTCAGCGGTCGCCCGTCGTGGTAGGCTGATGGCAGATACGAAGGAGGTGGCCGATGCCCATCACGATCGAGATCACAGCCGGAATGCTCTTGGCGTTCTTCTGGGCGTTCTGGGTCTTCGCGTTCGCGGGTTGGTGGTGCGGCGGCGGGTGCTAGGTCGGCCCGTCGTGCGAGCGAACCAGGGACGGCAACCGAGCAGCAGAATGAGAATCGGGCTTCTGGGGAGGGCGATGATTGCGTCCTCCCTTCTTGCTTTGGTCTTCTGTGTTGTTGCGGCGAGCGCGCAGGATCGCGGTCAGATCACCCGCCAGACCGGCCTCGACCCCGATCTCGTCCAGGTTCTCCGGGCCGAGGTCGGCGGGGCCGAGTTGACGCTGACGTTCGTGTTCATCAACGATCGGACGTTCGACAGTAAGGTCTCTTCGTCCCTACGGGCGATCCTTCGGCCGTACGTGGGGCAGAACGCCCTCTATGTGAACCCGAGCGTCGACGAGGTCGTCTCCGAGTTCCCCTTCGACCCGGTCGATGTGTCGATCGAGACGGTTGAGGGGGAGAGGTTTCGGCCCGGGCTCGACGCGTGGGTGGAGATCACGAACGGCTTTCTGGCGGGGCGATTCGACGTGAACCCGGCCGGCGCGGATCAAGGGTCCGGGAGCGAAGGAATCCTCGTTCTCGGCGACGCGATCGACTCGAGTGAGCCGTTCGCCCTTCTGTACAGGGGAGAGCGCGTGACGTTCGACATCTCGAGCACTCCGACGGCGGGCGCCGCGTCACCGAGCCGGGGACCGGCGGCGGCGACGGAGTCGCACGATCCGATCGCCGTCCCGCTGTTGGAAGACGTGTCGTCCCTCGAGGAAGTGCTCGCGTTGCCGGACCTCACGTCCGAGTCGATCTCGGCGCTCTTCGCGCTTCCGCCCGACGACGTCAGAACGACCGAGATCGTCTTCCTCAACGACGAGATCCTCCGCCTCGTCTACGTGCGCCTCGAGGGGCCGATCGGCGAGAGCACCCTCGGTGCCGACCTGATCGAGAGGCTGGAACCGTTGATCGGTACGGGGGCGGTCATGGTCTGGGCCTTCTCTCCGACCGGTGTCTCTTTCTCTCCGTGGAATCTCTTCGTCCAGCAGTCGGCGACGAACTACTTCTTTTTCAGCTCCACCTCGTTCGTCGAGTTGACGACCGGGTTCATCCGCGTCGAAGAGATCGCTCCCGACGAGATGGTCGCCGGTGTGATTCGCCTGCCGAAAGGGACGGATCCCGATGGCGCGTACGCCATCTTCTACGGCTCGACGGGGGTGAACTTCCCCTGAGTCGGCGGCGTTTTCGCTCGACTCCGAGCCTCCGTCCGGATTTTCACCGGTCGCGGCGGAGCTTCGAATGACGCTGATCCTCGCTTCCACGTCCCCGCGACGCCGCGAGCTTCTCGGTCGGATCACCTCCGATTTCGTCGTCGTTCCGAGTCGGGCCGAAGAGCCGAGTGAAGGGGGCCCGAGAGAGCGCGTCCTCGGAGCGGCGCGCGCCAAAGCGCACGACGTCGCTTCGCGGCGCCCCGGGGTCGTGATCGGCGCGGACACCGTCGTCGTACTCGACGGCGACGTGTTGGGCAAGCCGGGCTCGCGTCTCGAGGCGCGGCGCATGCTCGAGCGGCTGAGCGGGCGCGAACATACTGTCGTGACGGGGGTCTGCGTCCTCTCGACGTGGACGGGGGAAGAGCGGGTCGCCGTCGAGGAGACGATCGTCCGGTTTCGCCGGCTTTCGGCCGACGAGATCGAGCGATACGTGAAGACTGGGGAGTGTGACGACAAGGCCGGTGCCTACGCGATTCAGGGGCGAGCCGGTCTCTTCGTCGACCGCATCTGTGGGGACGTGTTCAACGTGATCGGTCTGCCGCTCTGTCGGCTCGTTCTTCTCTTGCGGGAAGCGGGCGTTCGCGTGTAGCCTCATGTCCGTCGAGTGCCGCGGCCGGTTCAGCGGAATCAACGAGCTGGAAGGAGATCGACGATGGGGGAAAGGCAGAAGCACAGCATTCACTCACTTCAGAGGATGAAGGCGAAAGGTGAGAAGGTCGCGTGGTTGACCGCGTACGACTACCCAACGGCGGCCTTCGCGGAAGCGGCGGGGATGGACATGCTTCTCGTCGGCGATTCGCTCGGCATGTGCGTGTACGGCTACGGCGGAACGGTCCCGGTGACGATGGATCAGTGCATCGTCCATTGCGAAGCGGTCCGGCGCGCGGCGCCGAACACCTTCGTCATGGGCGACATGCCGTTCATGAGCTACCAGGTGAGTGACGAGGACGCGGTGCGGAATGCGGGGCGCTTTCTGAAGGAGGCCGGCGTCGACGCGGTCAAACTCGAAGGCGGGGTGCGCGTCATCTCCCGGATCGATGCGATTCTCGACGCGGGGATCGTCGTCTGCGGGCACATCGGACTGACGCCGCAGAGCTCGGGGCAGCTCGGAGGACACAAGGCGCAGGGACGGACGATCGCGTCGGCACGTTTGCTGATCGAAGACGCGGTGGCGATCGAGGCCGCCGGAGCCCAACTCCTCCTGTTGGAAGCGGTGCCGCCCGAAGTCGCCGGGTTCATCGCGCGGAAGCTGACGATCCCCGTGTTGAGCATCGGGGCGGGACCGGAGTGTGACGGACAGCTGCTGATCGTGTCCGACCTGATCGGGCAATTCCAGGCATTCACGCCGAAATTCGTCAAGAAGTACTGCAATGTCGCTGCGGTCGTCACCGACGCGATGCGGGAGTACGTCGCGGACGTGAAGGCGGGCGCCTTCCCGGCCGACGAACACTGCTATCACATGCTGAAGGACGAGGCGGGCGGCTTCGAGGACCTGATGCGGGAGTTCGAGTGAAGCTCGAGGAGGACGGAATGGGAGACCTGCGGCAACGACTGGCGATCAGCGAGAAGGCGCTCGAGGAGATCAACGACCTTCTCCTGGATCCCGGCTCGGGTGTGATCAACGAATTCCTCGAAATCGTCGAGAAGCACGGCGGTCCTGATCGGATCAACGCGAGAGCGGCCGAGGCGAGGGAGCTTTCGAACCTCCTCGGGCGGCTGAGAGAGGCGGGATCGCCGTACCTCGCCGACGTGGAGTGGCTGATCGAGCAGCGCGACGGCGGGGCGTTCATTTCGATGGACGCGTACCGCAGGAAGATCCTCGGCGACCGCGTCGACGCGATGTCGTTCGACGATCGCCGCGCGGTGACGCTGGAAATCAGCGCACTTCAGTTCTTTCCATGGCTGATCTCCGAAGCGCGACAGGCGATCGCAAACGGCGAGCTCATGCCGGGGCGGTACATCCGCGTGCGGAACATGGCCGAACAGGTGGCGGACGACGGGGACACCCGAGCGGTCGCCGCGGCGATGCAGATCGTCGGGGCGAGCTACGTCGAGACGCTCGATACGAAGGGGACGGACGGTTCGAACATTCATCTGGGCGGACCGGAGACGATCACCGGGTATTTCGGCGGCGTCGGCCAGCCGAACGAGCACGCGTTGCACTGGGTCGACGAATTCCTCGGATACTACACGGAATACGGAATCCGCCAGGTCTTGAACATCAATCCGGGGACGGTCCTCCTCGGGTACCTGCTGCACAAGCTCGGCATCGACATCGAGTTCAAGATCTCCGTCTACATGGGAAACGACAACCCATACGCAGCTCTCTGGACGCTCCTCGGGGCCAAGCTCTTCTCCCGCGACGATGGGAGCACGTCATTGATCGGGTTCAATTGGGCGAACTCGGTCGACAACGAGACGATCAAGAAAGGGGCCGAGATTCGCAAGGCTCTTGGTTTGGAGGACGTCGTTCGCTTCGAGCATCACATCACCGAGACCCAGAAGTCGATCGTCATCCAACCGTACGATCGGACCGACGAGCTCGTCGAGCTCGCTTCGCAGGTTGCAAACATCTCGGCGAAGCACGAAGGGGGAAAGCCGGAGATCGACGCGGCGCGCGAGCACCCGTCCGACATCCTCGAGTACTTCCGACCGAAGGCCGATCTGGAGGCGGAGGGTCTGATGGAAGCCCTCGAGCGCAACTACCTCGACAAGCACGACGCGCTGAACCGAACGGCGGAGGCGTTGACCGAGAACGGCCTGGCCGTGATCGCGGCGACGAACCTTCATCGCTAGATCGAGGTCCGTCAAATGGTTGCACGGACAAGATGAACGGGCGTCGGCGACAATGCCGGCGCCCGCTTCGGAGGACACGTCTCCTGGTGGGAGCGGGCTACTTCTTCTTGCGCTCTTCGCGGTCGAGGTACTGGAGGATGGCTTCGACGACGAGGTAGTTGATCGATCGATCGACCTTCTTCGCCAACCGTTCGAGCCGTTCGATGGGCTTCCGGTCAAGCTTGCTCTTCGGGATGTAGATCGACAACGTTGTCACTTCGCTCTTTCGGACCACCTCAATCACCTCCCCTGTGCGCTCACGGTCACGGAGCGAGGAACCAGCCTACAGCAAACTGCGCGTTCTCGGCAAATCGAAGTGGACTCCAAAGGAGAAGGGAGGTCCTATGCAGGACCTCCCGTTTTGAGGATCATCCTCTGAGCGGTTCTTCGATTAGCCCCTACCGGACGACGAACCGGAACGTGTAATAGGCAATGGATCGGTTCTCGCAGGCGACGACCTGTATGCAGCTCGACGCGGCCGCCGGCTCGCATGCCTCATCCGCGGATACCGCTCTCCTCCGCGTGGCTTCCCCGGCTGCTCGGGGTCGGGCCTCTCCGCACTCGATCCCCAGAACCAGCGTGAACGTTCCTGCGTCGAGGACGCCTGTGGAAATCGACCAGCCTTCGTCTTCCCAGGCGAACTCGGAGACGGGGATGATGGCGTCGAACAGGTCGCCGGACGGCGCAATCGAGATCGTTCCGCTCGAGTCGCCGTAGTAGGTCAGGTTCTCCTCGCTCAGAATTCCGACGGTGTTCCCGTTCGGAAGTTGGATCGAACAGCGATCCCAGAGGATGTTGATCACGTCCCCGGAGACGTTGTGGATCCAGAACGGCAGGCGGCTTTCCAGCCCGTCCTCGCTGTACGATGCGTCGAACGCGATCCGGATCGTCCCATCCTGATAGACGGCCTTCTCCGAGAAGACCGGATCGAGCATCTCGAGCGTGTCCTCTTGCACAACGGTGACCTTCGCCGGTGCCTGTTCGACGACCACGGCCGGTTCATCGTCGGCGGCGCGGTCGACCGGCGCGATGATGAGCCCCATCAGGAGAATGGCACCCATGATGGCGGCGATCACTCCAACTTTCCCTAGATCATCCACGTTCTCTCACCCCTTTGCCGACGAGACTCGGCGGAATCGTCCTATGCTAGCCGCTTTGGAATGCTGATGGCCGCGTCGTTTGGCCAGTCGGGAGATGACGTCTGTCCCGCGATCGTCCGCGCCTCCCGTGGCCGGTTCTGACGTTCGGAACGAAACGACGGGCGTGAGAGGCCGCGGTCGACGGAACAACCTCGGAGATCGTGATGGAGAGGTACGATCTCTTTCCGGTGGGGATCACGTTCGACGACCGGGAGAACCTCTACTTCAGCAGTACAGTCTGCTCCACCGTCTGTTCCGGGGAGGGTCGTTCGGGTTCGTCGTCCGCTCGACCTGGCCGTCGACCGTCGAGAGAACGTCCACGTGACCTCGGACGGAAGCACGATCCGAATCTTCGTCTTGGAGGAAACCTTCGTTGGTGAGATTCCTCTCAGACGACAACTGAAAGGGATCGCGGTGATCGACCTGGAGGGCCGGAACGCGGTCGACCCCGGACGAACGAAGGCTGAACGCAAGAGCCGGCGAGAGGAGTCGAACCTCCGACCGATGGTTTACGAAACCATTGCTCTACCACTGAGCTACGCCGGCAGTACAATGAGGGATTATAGAGAGGGCCTGGGAAGCCTTCAACCGGAGGCGGCATGGACGGATTGGCCATCGCAGCTGCCCTCAACGAGCTGCGTCCAGCGGTTGAGGGTGGAATCGTACGAACGGTGTATCAGCCGTCGCGGGACCTGTTCATCCTCCGGGCCTCCGGGCGCGGATCGCGTCGAGTTCTCATCTCGCCGAAGGACGCAGCGATTCACCTGACGCAGCTCGATATCCCGAATCCCCGGAAACCGACGAACTTCGCGATGCTCCTGAGGAAGCACCTTCGAGGCGGACGAATCGCCGGAATCCGGCAGCGAGGATGGGACCGGATCGTCGTCTTCAGCGTCGAGCGCAAGCGCGGCGCCCGGTCCGATGTGATCGAGCTCGTTGCCGAGCTGGCCGGCCTTCGTGGAAATCTGCTCTTGGTTCGCGACGGGATTGTGATCGGCTCCGGACGCCGGGACTCGCGGAACCGTCCGGGTCGTCCGTACGTACCGCTCTCCCCGCAGTCAAAGCTCGATCCGAGAACGATCGAAGCCGCGTCGGTCGCAGCTCCCCTCGAAGGGACCGATCCGGTCCGCGCGCTGGCCGGGATCGTCGACGGCCTCGGTCGGGAGACGGCGGCGGACTCGATCGCGTCGGCGAGAAGCGATGGCAGTTCCGAGCTCTCGGCCCAACGGGTCTGCGACGCCCTGCACGATCTGGCTCGGAAGGTGGAGTGTCCAGAGGCCTCCGTCGACGCGGCCGGCGCTCGGGCGACCTTCTACCCGCTCCCTCCTCCGGCGAGGCGATACGAGACGTTCTCGCGCGCCCTCGACATGGCGCGTGAGTTGAGCGACGACCGTGCGTCGGGCGGAGAGCGGGCGGTTCGTGTTCGCCTGCAACGGGCGCTTCGCCGAAGATCGCGAACGGCGGAGAAGCTCAGGGAGTGGCTCGACGCAGCCGGTGAGGCGGAGCGGCTCCGGCATTGGGCGGACCTTCTTCTGACCCGTCAGTCCGAGATCGAAGCCGGAGTCGCGTCGGTCTCGCTGACAGATCCGGCGAGCGAAGAGATGGTCGAGATTCGGCTCGATCCCTCGCTCGGCCCGATCGAGAATGCGCAACGCCTGTACGAGCGATCGAAGCGCCTTCGGCGAGGGCGTCCCCACGTCGAAGAGCGGCTCCGGCGGATCGATCGAGAGATCGTGCAGATTCGCCGAGCGATCGAAGCGATCGACGAAGGCGGGCCGCTCCCCGAGGAAGCGGCCCGCCTCCTTCCGCCCGATCGTTCCGGTCGTCCTTCCGAGGGAGCGGAGCCGTCTTCCGGGCGTCGGTTCACGATCGAGGGACACGTCGTCCTCGTCGGCCGGGACGCGAACGAGAACGACAGGCTGTTGCGGGAGGCGGCGCCCGATGATCTCTGGATGCACGTTCGAGGAGCCTCCGGTTCGCACGTCATCGTCCGACGAGGCGGACGGGCCGAGATCCCGGAAGGCGTCGTCCGAGAGGCGGCGAGGCTTGCGGCCCGCTACTCGAAGGCGAGAGGGGAGCGCCGCGTCGACGTGGTCATGACGGCCGTGAAGCACGTGCGGAAGCCGAAAGGGGCTCCCCCCGGTCTGGTAATCGTCCGGAACGAGGATACACTGACGGTCGATCCGGACCCGAGGGAGCGCGAATGAATTTCGATCTGATCCTAGAAGTCGTCCTTTCATTGGTCGCCGTCTTCATGGCGATCGTTCTCCACGAGGTGGCGCACGGTTTCGTCGCCTTCCGACTCGGAGATTCGACGGCGAAGGATCGCGGTCGATTGACGTTGAATCCGCTCGCTCACGTCGATCCGATCGGAACGATCCTCGTCCCCGTTTCGCTCGTTCTGCTGCGGGTTTTGTTCCAATCCGCGGTCCCGCTGTTCGGTTGGGCGAAGCCGGTTCCGATCAACCCGGGCAACTTCCGGAATCCGCTCCGCGGAATGCTCTACGTTGCGCTGGCCGGTCCGGGGACGAACATCGTCCTGGCGCTGGCGACGGCCGGTGTCGGCCGGGCCGTCTTTCTCGGCGTTCCGAACGGAGTCCTCCACCGGATCGGCGGGTTCGGCGGGAACCTGATCGAGGCGCTCTTCTATCTGCTGAGTGTCTTCGTTCTCTACAATCTGGTGCTCGCGGTGTTCAACCTGATCCCGATACCGCCCCTTGACGGGTCCCGCGTCTTGATGTATTTCCTTCCGCCTCAAGGGCGCCGGTTTTTGTTGAGCATCGAGCGATACGGCTTTTTCATCCTGATCGCGTTCATCTACCTCGGCGTGCTGACTCCCGTCTTCGGCGCAATCTGGCGGCTGTGGTCGCTCCTCCTCGGGCCGGAGTGGCGAACGCTCCTATTGTTCTAACGGCGTAGACGACGGTGTTTTCTTGTTCGGTGATCGGCCGATTCGTATAATCCGCCCGAATCCGATTCTGAGATTGTCTGGAGCACTCGATATCACATGACCGACAAATCGCAATACGAGATCGAAACACGAGATGAGACGGAGGCGACCGTCCGCGTGACGGTCGGGTCCGACACATTCCGCGAGCAGCTCGACGCCGTCTACCGGCGGTACGCGCGAGAAGCGAGGATTCCGGGATTCAGAAGAGGGAGGACGCCGCGGAACGTCCTCGACTCGAGGTTTGGCCAGGACCTCTTCATTGCGGAGACGCAAGAGGACCTTCAGCGTCGCCACTTGCCGAAGGCGTTGGCGTCGCTCGATCTTCGACCCGTCTCCCCCCCGAGACTCGAGGTTGTCTCATCCGGCGAGTCCGATCCGTTCGTGTTCACCGCGTCGTTCTCTGTGCTTCCGAAGGTCGATCTGCCGGGCATCCGTGGGCGCGAGGTGACGGTGCCGCCGCCGCCGCCGGTGACCGAGGAAGACGTTCAGCAAGCACTGCAAGAGGTGCAGTCGCACTTCGCGTCTCTCGGCGGGAAGGAGGGCGAAACGGTCACCGACGGGGACATCGTCCGCGTCCGCGAGAAAGAGAACGAATGGGACACGCGAGCGGCAGCCGGCGATTCGGTCACGTCACGTCTGATCGGTGCGCGGATCGGGGATCGGGTCGAGATCGACGCGGAGCTCTCCGATGGAAAGCGATTGCAGACGACGCTCGAAGTGGTCGAGTTGAAGGAGATCCTCCTCCCCGACATCGACGACGAGATGGCCAAGGATGCTGGCTTCGATTCACTCGAAGCACTGCGAGCGGACATCGAGGAGAAGATCCGAGCGGCTCGCGCCGAGCGATATGACCGGATCATCGAATCGGCCGCGCTCGACTCGATCGTCGATGAAGCGGAGATCCCGCTTCCCGATCCGTTCGTCGACGAGGTGGTCGGGGAGGAGATGGAGCGGTTCGAGGCGTCGCTCGAGCGGCCGGGGAGCGAACGAACGCTCGAAGGGTATCTGGCCGAACGAGGGATCAGCGAGTTGCAGCTTCGAGCCGAGATCCGGGAGAGCGTCGAGCGACGGATCCGCCGGGAGTTGGTTCTCCGTCAGATTGCGATCGACGAGGGAGTCGAGATCGACGACGAGGAGCTCGAGCGGCTGGCGCGCGAGGACGCCGAGGAGGCCGGGGAGGATCCACTCCGCTTTGCGGCACGATTGAAGGCCGAAGACCGCTGGGACGACTACCGCACGAGCAAGGTGAACGGACGGATCTTCGAGATCCTGCGCGAGTCGGCCGAAGTCACGGAAGCGGAGACCGATCATGGAGAAGGACGCATCATCGATCCGTCGAGAGGTGCAGCGAAGGGCGGACTCGTGATCGATCCGACGAAGGAAGGTGGAGACACATGACGGCACAGATTCCATTCGTGATCGATCACACCGGGCACACCGAACGAACCTACGATATCTACTCCCGGTTGCTCGAGGATCGGATCATCTTCCTCCGGGACGCGCTCGACGACGATGTGGCGAACGTCGTCATCGCGCAGATGCTGTTCCTGGCGGCGAAGGACCCGGCGAAGGACATCAACCTCTACATCAATTCCCCCGGCGGGTCGGTGACAGCCGGGCTGGCGATCTACGACACGATGCGTTACGTGAAGTGCAACGTGGCGACCATCTGCATCGGCCAGGCTGCGAGCATGGGAGCCGTCCTCCTGGCCGGAGGTTCGAGCGGCAAGCGCTCCGCCCTCCCGAACTCGCGCATCCTGCTGCATCAGGTGTGGGGCGGGTCTCAGGGGATGGCGGCCGACGTCAAGATCCAGACCGAGGAGCTCCTCCGAATGCGCGACCTGTTGATCGACATCCTCGCCTCCCACACGGGAAGGACCAAGAAGAGGATCGCGAAGGACACCGATCGCGACTACTACATGTCAGCCGAAGAGGCCGTCGAGTACGGTCTGATCGATCGAATCATCCCACCGCGCGGCGAATAAGAGATCCCACCGAGAGGACGGCGTCGCCGGTTCGCCGCAGATCGTGTACGGTGGTCGCATGAGAACCGGGACGGCCGACCTTCCACTTCATCGAGGCCGCGCGCCGCGTTGGCTCTTCGAGAGGATGGCGAAGCTGGCCCGGTCGATCGCCGAGATCGTCGTCCTTGAGGAAGGCTCGCGCGGACTCCTCGGTCGCGTCAGCGACCCGGCCTGGTTCCAGGCGTTCGGCTGCGTCCTCGGCTTCGACTGGCACTCGAGCGGCCTGACGACGACCACCTGCGGCGCGATCAAAGAGGGAATCCGTGGGGAGGAAGAGAACCTGGGGCTGTTCGTTGCCGGCGGGAAGGGGGCGGCGTCGAGGAAGACCCCATCCGAGATTGCCGCGTGGGGGGAGCGAACGGGAATCGACGCGACGCTGTTGACCGACGCCAGCCGGACGTCGGCGAAGGTCGACAGCGCCGCCGTGCAGGACGGCTACCAGATCTACCACCACGTCTTCCTTTTCGATCGAGAGGCGAACTGGGCGGTCGTTCAGCAGGGGATGAACGAGTCCAACGGGATGGCGCGGCGCTACCATTGGCTGTCCCGCACCGTGGAGGACTTCGTCTGTGAACCGCACGCGGCCGTCTGCTGCGACCGCCGCAGTGAGACGTTGAACCTCGTCGCCGAGGCGAGCGGACGGACGCGTCGAACGAGCGCCGAGCTGGCGATCCGGTCGCCGGTCGAGATCAGCGGCGAGCTGCGCCGGCTCAAGTCGCTCGCGCTGCCGCGAAGACACGCGATCGTCCTCGCGGACATCGCACCCGAGCGGCTGGAGCGGATCTTCGTCAAGACGTACGAAGCGCAGCCCGAGACGTTTCGGGACCTGCTCTGTCTGCCAGGGGTGGGCGCGAAGACGCTGCGGGCGCTGTCGCTGGTCGCCGAGCTCGTGTACGGCGACGCGCCCAGCACCGAGGACCCGGCGCGGTTCTCCTTCGCGCACGGCGGGAAGGACGGGATCCCCTACCCGGTCGATCGGCCGCTGTACGACGGGACGATCGAGCTTCTCGGCCGGGCGATCACGAAGGCGAAGATCGGGCAGAAGGCCGAACTCGAGGCGCTACGGCGGCTCGAGCGGTTCTTCGGCGAACCCGCTTTGTCGCACACGAACGTGTAACATCAGATCGGTGATAGGCATCGTCACCGCCAATCGGCTCTTTCAGTCCCCGTGCGTGGGATCTTGCCGAGTGCGTGGAAGCCACACCAGGCCGCGCACGAGTCAGGTGTGGGACCTCGACATCGTTCTTGCTGTCTTTCGGATCACTGTCCCCGCTCCGAAGCGCGGCAACACCGTGTTCACGGAAAGAGCATCTTTCACAGTTGCCTTTCTATCATGCGAAGGATAAGGTTCGTCTGTGAGGCCAGCACAGAGGGAGAAGAAGACGCTCTCATCACGACGGAGAGAGGATGGGCAGTGCATCGCGAGGCTGACCAGATTGTTGATCTATCGTTCAGGCTGAGCGGAGGATTGATTCCCGTTGACCACGGGTACGCCGTGTACTCGGCAATGTCGCGGCTGCTTCTCGGTCTTCACGGGGACGACCAGATTGGGATTCATCCCATCTATGGGAGACTCATTGGGGACCGGAAGCTGGCACTCACTCAGAACAGCCGTCTTGTCTTGAGGTTGCCCGTCGATCGAATCCCTGATGTGCTTGTTCTCGCCGGCACGATGCTTGATGTTGCGGGCCATCCACTGAGGGTCGGCGTGCCTACCGTGCGAGCCTTGGTCCCTGCTGCGGCGGTATCCAGTAGGCTTGTTGTGATCAAGGGGTTCATGGAGGCCGAGCCGTTCCTGGACGCTGTCCGACGACAGCTCGCGAGGCTTGATGTTCACGGCGAGCCATTTCTCCTTTCGACCGGTGATGCATTTGAGGCCAACAAGACCCGAGATGGAGGAACGCAGTCCCCTTGGATCCGTCGAACGCTGCGTATTCGGGATAAAGAGGTAGTTGGATTTGCTGTTGGGGTGGAACGGCTTACCGCGGACGAGTCGCTTCGCCTTCAAGAGCACGGAATCGGCGGGCGGCGGCGGTTTGGCTGCGGGATCTATGTGCCGGCGAAGGGGTGAGACAGTTGACGCTCTTCGCGAAGAGCGCTCGTGACGGCCGCCAGCCAACGCTTATCGAACATACTCGCGACGCGCTTGACGCATTCGATACGTTGTTCGGAACAGTGGATGCTCCGAGCCGCACTGCGGCTCAATGGATGCGGTTCTTTGGTCTTGGAGAAGACCAACAGCAACAATTCTTCGTTAACTCGCGGTTGTCAGTCTGTTTTCACGATCTTGGGAAGGCGAACGACGGTTTTCAGAGCGCCGTGACCGACCGAAGGAAAGATCAAGTTGTGCGCCACGAGCACCTGTCAACCATGTTGCTGGCTTCTGACCCATTGAAGAGCTGGCTTTCTTCTAGGGCGGATACTGATTATGAGTTAATCCTATCGGTCGTCGGCTCGCACCATCTTCGATTCAAGGAAGACGACTTCGCTGCCTGGCTTGCCGATAGATCACGCTTCGAGGTGTTCGATTTCGCCGGGTTGTTGTCTGCTCCAGCCTCCATTCTGAAAGCGGAACCACCCGGAATAGGCGCTCTAGTCGGTAAGTGGACGTATCAGGACCTGCCGATCGACTACGTGAGGCACTTGGCCAGGAGATTCAATCGGCAGGTTCGGCCTGTCATGCACAGCCTTGCAGTCCCCAGCGAAACGTACGATGAACCACGTCACCGCCTTCTTCTTGCAGCACGAGCCGCGGTAATCGTTGCCGATTCAGTGGGTTCAGGCCTCACGAGGGAGAATAAGTCAGTGAGTTCATGGCTTGAAGAGGTCTTCAAAGCTGAAGGGATCATCAACGCCGAGTACATTGAAGACAAGGTCATTGCGCCGCGAAGACAGGCCATCGAGAAGTCAAGCGGCACCCCTTTCCGCTGGAACGACTTTCAGGTGGAAGCATCGTGCCTGAGCGACCGAGCGCTGATGCTCGCGCCTTGTGGCTCGGGCAAGACCCTGGCTGCATGGAGGTGGATTGGGGGACGTCTCGCCGGACGTCCCGCTGCACGGATCCTCTTCTTGTATCCAACGCGAGGCACAGCAACCGAGGGTTTCAGAGACTACGTTTCGTGGGCTCCGGAAACCGATGCCGCATTGCTTCACGGCACGGCTACGTATGACCTCGAAGGGATGTTTGAGAACGGCGATGAGCGCTCCGGTCGGGACTACACGGTGGAGCGACGGCTGTTCGCGTTGGGTCAGTGGCCTAAGCGGATCTTCAGCGCGACGGTGGACTCGTTCCTCGGCTTCATGGCCAGTCAGTACGCACCGGTATGCCTACTTCCGCTTCTCGCCGACAGCGCTGTTGTCATCGACGAGGTGCACAGCTTTAGTCCCGGAATGTTCTCGTCACTGGTCAGGTTCATCGAGAAGTTCGATGTGCCGGTACTCTGCATGACAGCGAGCTTGCCGTCGAAAAGACGAGAGAGGCTGCTTGAAGCCGGCTTGCAGCTGTTTCCTGGAGACGAGTCTCAGTTTGCAGATTTGGAGCGCATCGCTGGACATCCACGCTATCGCGTGCAAGCGATCGAACGTGGAGATGCTCGGAATGTGGCCAGTCGCGCTCTGAACGAGGGCAAGCGTGTCCTGTGGGTGGTCAACCGGGTCGACGAGTGCCAGCGCATCGCACTGGAGATGAGTGAGAGGCGCCCGCGGGCGAGCGTGCTTTGTTATCACAGCCGATTCAGGCTTATGGACCGGCGTGACCGCCACGAGGAGGTCATTCGACTCTTCAGGTCCTCTCGTGGAGACGAGGAAGCCGTTGTCGTGAGCACACAAGTTTGCGAGATGAGCCTCGATCTCGATGCCGATGTGTTGATCACTGAGATTGCTCCGGTGCCATCGCTGATTCAGAGAATGGGGCGCTGCTGCCGGCAGAAGGAACCCGGGGACCGTCGGGGCGAGGTTTTCGCCTACGAGTCCGAGAATCCGCTTCCATACGACAGTGACGATATCGCGAAAGGCGGCGCCTGCATTAGTGAGATGGCGCGTGAGACCGATATATCACAGAGCTACCTTTCGGAGTACCTGGACAGACTTGTTTCGACATGGGAAGCCGACAGATACGAGGCGTTCTGGCAAAGCGGATTTTGGGCAAGCGCACACGAACACCAGTTCCGCGAGGGGCTCGACTACAACGTTGACTGCGTGCTCGACACCGACATCGACGAATACCTCGAAGCTCGAAACCGGAAGCTGATCTCCGCGCCGGGATACGTGCTTCCGGTGCCCAGATCAGAGAAGCCGAAATCCGACGGGAGGCTGCGCCACCTGCGGGTCGCGGCCTCGGCGAAATATAGCCCTGTACTGGGATACCGGAGATAGGAGGTGCGCAATAGCCGCCACACATGAGAAAAGATCGAAAGAGAAGAAAGGTGAGACTGATGAAACCTTAATCACCATCTCTTACGACCTGCCCAGCCTACCTTCAGCGCAGCACAAGGCCGGGCTTGCTGGGCTGCTTCTCCTGATCGAGTCGATGGGCCGGCGGCGCATGGGGCCGCTTCCGGAAGTCTCAGATCAGACCTCACTTGGCTGTAAAGTAGCGTTTACCTTCGAGAGCATCCAAGCCATCTTTGACGAACTCTACAACGCCAAATGGGTGGAGAATCAAGGCGAGAAGAAACGAACGGGTAAGAAGCAACACATACGAGTTGAGGAGCAAGTAGAGATTGACGCGGCTGTGTCAAGTTTCGTGTGTAGTTTGGTCTCTCAGGTGGCAGGCTGAAGAGC
>CAZUIM010000014.1:0-69543 GCA_964620325.1 uncultured Thermotogae bacterium | reverse complement strand
TTTGGAGGGACAACCGTGCCTACTCGCCCTTGACGCCAGCATAGTTTGTTACACCCTTGCGGTTCTCGCTTTCGACGCTATCGACTGCAGCTTCTGCGTTTGAGCTCATCGTAGAGCGCGGAGGCGATCTTCCGGTCGGCGACCGAGAGCGCGTAGGTGTCGAGATCGTCGATCGTCGTCCACGCCCAGTCGGCACACTCGATCGGCTCCGGCTCTCCGCCGGTGTGCCGGCAGTGATAGGCGTGGAGCGTCATCCGGAAGTGCGTGTACGCGTGGTCGATTGCGAGAAGTGGTCCGATGACATCGACCGAGATCCCGAGTTCCTCGTGAAACTCGCGAACGAGAGCCGTTTCGTGCGTCTCCCCGTCCTCCACCCGGCCGCCGGGGAACTCCCACAGGCCTCCGAGCATGTCGGCCTCGCAACGCCTGGCGATGAGGAGGTTCCCGTCGCGCGCGAACGGGTCATCGTCCCAGATGACCCCGGCGACGACGGTGATGTGCGGCGTCTTCGCTCGGGCCGGCTTCTGTGGGTAGTCGATCTCCTCGCCGACGTGATGTGCATCACATTCAGCGACGATCGGGCAGTCGTGGCAGCGGGGCGATCGGGGCCGGCAGAGACGGGCGCCGAGATCCATCAGGGCTTGATTCACGGCCGCTGCGTCGCCGTCACGGGCGAGCTGTTGCGCCTGATGGGAGAGGAGCCGGCGGGTTTCGGCGCGGGCCGGGTCGCCCGGGATGCGGGACAGGCGGGCGAGGACACGGATGACGTTCCCATCGAGGACCGGCGTGTCGGCGCCGAACGCGATCGAGGCGATCGCCGGTGCGGTGTACGGACCGATCCCGGGGAGGGCGCGGAGCTCGGCCACCGTCTCCGGGAGCCGGCCGTCGTGGATCTCGACGATCGATTTCGCGGCGCGATGGAGGTTGTGGGCTCGCCTGTAGTAGCCGAGGCCTTCCCACATCTTGAGAACGTCGTCGATCGAGGCGTTCGCGAGCGCGCCGACCGACGGGAATCGTTCGAGGAACCGCTCGTAGTAGCGCAAGGCCGTTTCGACCCGTGTCTGCTGAAGCATGATCTCGGAGACGAGGATCGCGTACGGATCGTCCGTCCTGCGCCAGGGTAGATCTCGCGCCTCGACGGCGTACCAGGCCAGGAGCTTCTTTCGGATCGACTTCGTTCGCACGCTGACCTCCATGGATGGCACCCAACGCAAGCGCGGCGGCCCGGAACGCGCCGCCGCGCTTCGTGAGATCCTACAGGTCCCGCGTCAGAAGCTTCACGTAGTCACCGACGTTCGAGAACTCCTCGAGAGCGAGGGTCGCCTCGACGATCCGATCGATCGCGCCGTCGGTCATTGCTCCCGACGAGTTGGCGCGGAGCTTGGCGACGAGCTCCTCGTCGGAGAGCGGGTTCTCCGCCCGGCCCTTCGCGTGATCTTCCTGAATCGTGGACGATCGTCCGTCTTCGGTCGTGATCGTGACGATCGCTCGTTTGACCGCCGGGAAGAGACGGTCGATCTCCGGATCGGCGATGACCTTGATCTTCGGTAACGTCTCCCAGACGAACGGGTCCGTCAGTGCCTCTTCTTCGAAGTCCGACGGGAGGACGTTCCCCTTGGTCACGGCGACGGCGATGCAGTAGGGGAGGCTGTGGTCGGCCGTCTCCTTCGTTCGCGGCTCGTATTTCGACGGATCGGAGAGGATGTCGGCCCCACGCGTCGTCGTCTCGACCAGGATCTCGGACACTCGGTGAGGATCGATGTCGTTCGCGCGCATCGCCTCGAGGGCGGCGGTGATCGGCTGGTGCGTCAGTGCCTCGGTCGGGAAGGCCTTGTAGCCGCATTCGGTGATCAGGAAGTCGTCTCCGAGGCCGTCAAGCATCTTCGCCGGATCCCAGGAGACGTTGCCTAGGACCTCGAAGACACCCTCCTTCCCCTCGAACAGCTCGACTGGACCGGAGTAGCCCGTGGCCGCGAGCAGCGCCGCGCGAACCCCGGCCTCCGTCGCCATCGGATCGGCGGTGTTCTTCATGTTCGTCAGATGTCCGGCGACGACGCCGCCGAGGGTGAAGTGGCTCGAACCGGAGATGCCGCAGGCGGCGACCGCCTGATCTTCGCTCAGACCGAGCATCCGTGCCGCGACGAGTGGGCTGACGAACTGGGTGAGGCTGGCGTGGTGCCAGCCGACTTCGCGGACGCCCGGATCGGCGGCGAGGCAGAGACGCATCTCGAGCTCGTAGCAGATCACAACCCCGACGAGCAGGTCCTTTCCGGACAGCCCCCTGGACTCCGCCGGCGAGAGAGCGGCCGGAATGATGTCGGACGGATGGGACGGATCCTGCTTCCAGTAGATGTCGTTGTAGTCCATCGCGCGAATGAGGAGGGCGTTCATCAGCGCGGCGTTGCCCAGGTTCGTTCGCGTTCCGTGGCCGATGATCGTCGCTTGGTCGGATCCGCCGAGCCCTTTCACATATTCGTACGCCTGTCGCATGTCCTCGTGATCGAGCGCAGCGAGTGCACAACCGACCGAATCGAGGAGGAAGCGCTTCGCCTCGTTCCTCGCTGGCTCCGGTATCGTCTCGTAGGAGAGCGACAGCGCGAACCGCGCCATCGCCCGGCTGATCGAGTCTCCCATATTAGGCCTCCTCTGCGGCCTCGGCGATCGCGGCCGCCATCTCGGACGTCGTAGTCGTACCGCCCATGTCGTAGGTTCGGAGCCGGCCCTCCCGAATCGTTCTCGCGACGGCGGTTTCGATTCTGTTCGCCAGCGCCTCTTCCCCGAGGTAGTCGAGCATCATCTTCGCCGAACGGATGGTCGCAATCGGGTTGACCTTGTCTTGTCCGACGTATTTCGGGGCGGAACCGTGCGTCGGCTCGAAGACGGCGTAGTCGTCTCCGATGTTCCCGGCGCATGCGAAACCGAGGCCTCCGACGATCTGTGCCGCCAGATCGGAGAGGATGTCTCCGAACATGTTCGAGCTGACGAGCACACCATAATCCTGTGGGTTCTTGACGAGCCACATGCACATGGCGTCGATGTTCGTCTCCCGCAGCTCGATTCCCGGATAGTCCTTCACCATCGCGCGGGCCTCGCGGACCATCAGACCGGACGTCTCCCGGATGACGTTCGGTTTCTCGGCGACGGTGACCGTCGGGTAGCCGTGAAGCTTCGCGTAGTCGAACGCGTCGCGAAGGACCGCCCGGCAGCCTTTCCGCGTGAATATCCTGGTGGAGATCGCCAAGTCGTCGTTGGCGACGGATGCGAACAACTTCATCTTGGGATGGGTGTCGAACGCGGCGCGGACGGTCTCTGGAACCGGGTGCCATTCGACGCCGGCGTAGAGACCCTCGGTGTTCTCGCGGAATACGACAAGGTCGATGTCGTCGCGCAGGTTGAGGGGGTTTCCCGGATAGGCCTTGCAGGGCCGAAGGTTCGTGTGAAGGCCGAAGATCTGTCGGAGCCCGACGATCGGGCTCGAGTAGATGAATCCCTTGTCTCTCAGCTTCGGATCGAGCTCCGCTGCGGCCTCGTCCTTCGGCTTCGACGTGATCGCGCCGAACAGGCAGCAGTCGGTGCGCCTCAACAACTCAATCGTTCGTTCGGGAAGCGGATTCCCCTCCGTTCGCCAGAATTCCCACCCGATGTCGCCGATCTCGTATTCAGCCTCGAAGCCGACCGCGGCGAGGACGCGCTTCGCCGCCCCCAGAACGTCCCCCCCGACGCCGTCGCCGGGGAGCAATGCAATCTTGTAGCCCATGGAACGCCTCCCACACGTTGCGTGTTGACGGGATTATAGCGGTCCCAAAGCGTTGATCATCCCGGACGGGGTCGGTGACGTTCGCAGGCGACACGGGACTCGTTTCGCGTGAGCCGGTAGAATCGGTCTTCGGCGCGACGGAGTCACGAGAGGAGAAAGGATGAGAACGAGGCACAAGATCGGCTTCCCTCTCATCCTCGTCCTTGTCTCCGCGTTCGTCCTCTGCCCCGATGTCCTTGCGAGGAGCGCGAAGATCGCCGTTTTCTTGGGCTCCGGACGAGGCGACCTGTCGTTCAACGACATGGGCTACAAGGGAGCGGCGGCCGCGGCGGCGGACTTCGGCATCCAACTCGTCACCGTGCAGGGGACGGGCGCTTCCGACTTCCTCCCCACGCTTCGCGATCTCGCTCGCACGTGCGAGTACGACGCGATCATCACCTTCGGCCAGCTGCTCCAGGATGCTGTGATCGAGACGGCGAACGCCTTTCCCAATCAGCGATTCGTCACGATCGGCGGAGTTGTGTCGGATATGGAAAACGTGCTGTCGATCGTCTTCCGCGAGCGGGAGATGTCGGCTCTCATCGGGGCTCTGGCAGGGATGGCGGCGGCACATCATGGCTGCCCGTACGTGGGAATCGTCTTGGGAATCGAGATTCCGACGCTGTATCACTTCGAGGCGGGCTTTCGCTTCGGGATCGATTGGGGGCTGGAGCGGTATCGCCGAAACACGGGAGACGATGTCCGCCTCGGACTCCTGTACACGTACACCGGAACGTTCCGTGACATCGCGGTCGGAAAGGCGGCGACCGAAGCGATGCTCGCCCAAGGTGCAGTCGGTGTCTACAACGTGGCCGGGGCACTCGGCCTCGGCGAACACGAGGCGATCGCCGACTTCCACGAGATGGCCGCGACGGCCGCCGGGCCACCGTACTACTTCGGCGTCGACGCGAACCAGGACTACTTTGGGGAAGGGCGACACGCTCTGGCGAGCGGGATGAAGCGGGTGGACGAAGCGACGTATGCGGCGATTCGTTCCGTCGTCGAGGGTACGTTCGCCGGAGGGCTGACGAGCCTTGGGCTCGCCGACGGAGGTGTCGGAATCAGTGGCCTCGACGATCTCGTCGAGTTCATCGAGTTCGGCATCGAAGCGGGTGCCATCGCCTCGGACGGCTTCTATCGGATCGTCGGCAACTGGGCGAAGAACCGAGCGACGGTGCCGGCCTGGATCTGGGACGCCATCGACGAATTGCGAGTCGGCATCCTCGAGGGCTCGATCTTGGTTCCGACCGCGAACAGCTCGGAGGAGATCCGCGCGGTTCGGGCCGCCTATCCGCTGTTCGGCTCGAACCCGTAGTGCGCCTCGGGCGTCGATCGAAGATCGGAACACAGATCGTCGAACGGCAGGTCGAACGACTCGTCGTCGGGATGCGGGAAGCCGTAGAGGACTTTCATCGGCTCATTCGAGCCGCCGGTCGCCTCGCTTCGACAGGCTGAACCGCGGATAGGTCCGGCGGGTGGGCGGGGACCCCTGCCTTTGCTGTTGGACGCACGGTTCGTCCGGGTCTGGGAATCCTAGGCGATCCGCAGAATTTCCTTCGTTCGGTCGACATTGTCGACGGTGATCACAACCTGATGTTTCTCCACGCTCGCGTAGCAGGAGAGAACGTTGACCCGGTCGTTTCGCAGACGGTCGAGGAGCGTTGCCAGTTCGCCCGGATGGTTCGGCAGGTCGATCACGAGCGCCTCTCGCTCCTCGAAGTCGATCTCCTTCTCCTTCAAGACCTTCCGGGTCTTCCCCGGGTCGTCGGCGATCAGACTGATGACGCCTTCTTCGAGGACGGTCAGTCCGGCGATTCCGTCGATGTTGACGTGTTCGTCTCCGAGCGCCTTTGCGATTCCCACCAGCGCTCCGGGGCAGTTCCCGATGAGGAAGGAGAATTCCTTCACGGTCGATCACCTCCAGACCGGCATGCTAGCACGTCACCGGCGGTCACGGGAAGTCTCCGATCGAATCCCTCGGACGGACCTCGTACGACCTCCGTCAACCGGTGTTACGCAGACAGGGCTTCGATCAGCGCCGGAGTGAGCGTCTCCACCCCCTCCGCACGGGTCCGGAGGAACCTCTCGCCAACGCGAACGATGACCTTCTCGCCGACCGAGAGATGCGGTCCGATCCACGGGACGACCTCGAGCAGGTCGAAGTAGGCGTCGCTGTACGGGGCCACATCGATCGTCTCCTCATCGGCGTAGGTGCTGTCCGTCCAGACTCCGTCGCGCAGATAGTAGATCCGATCTTCGACGACACGGACTCCCTCGGCGTCCGGCTCGACGGCGACCGTCTCCGATTGCGCCAAGGTTTGGATCGCCGAGGCGCCGGCGACGGCGTTCGCTCCGGTCGACGGTGTGGCGGCCGCCCTCAGGGCATCGGCCGCCTCCTCCGTGTCGAGCTCCCCTTCGTCGACGAGGAACGACGTATACGGAGTGATGACCCCGTAGGTCTTCGATAGATCGATCACCTCGTCCACGAGTTCGTCCCGCTCCCCGTAAAGGCGGATCTGGTTCAGCAGATAAGCGATCTTCCGACCTGCCCAGAGGCGCGGAAGGAACGATGCCTCGAGCTCAACATCGGGGAACGACTGGAGCGCGGTGTAGGCAGTCGCGATCCCGGCGGCTTGCCCGGAGAGGGTGACGCGGGCTTCGTCGGCGTCACGATAGCGGCCGAGAACGAGGAGTTGCGAACCACGGAACAGGTCGGGGAGAGTCCGCGGGAACAGATCGAACGCGTCGACTCCGGCGAGCTCGAGCTCGAGATCGGCGAGAACGGGCGATGCGATCTTCCGGTAGAAGGTCGACAGCGAGACCTCCAGGTCCTCGTTGGGGAGCACATAGGTCGTTGTCCCTCGGCCTTCAGCGGCGAGTTGATCGAGGAGGACCGTGTTGACGTCCGTTCCGACGCCGAAGACGAAGACACGTGCCGCGGCGTGGTTTCGCGCGAGGGCGTTCTCGGCGATGACGGTCGGGTCGGTCTCCCCGGCCGTCGCCTCGCCGTCGGTCAGGAAGATCAGAAACCTCGGGCGATCGTTCAGTTCGAACAGAGGGAGAGCGCTCGAAAGGGCGGCGTCGATGTCCGTCCCGCCGCTTGCGCTGAGGTTCGAGGTCCATGCGGTGGCGCGGGCGATCGCCTCGGACGAGACAGATTCGAGTTCCGTTTCGTATGCGTCGACGTAGTCGGAGAAAGCGACCACGGCGAACCGATCGTTCGGATGAAGGTTGTCGAGGATGAATCGCAGGGCCTCCTTCGCCTGCTCGATCTTCTCGCCGCTCATGCTTCCGGAACGATCGAGAACGAAGACGAGGTCCTTGGGGAGCGGCTCGCTCGCCCCGTCGAGCTGCGGCGGGGTGGCGATGAGCAGGAAGAACCCGTCCTCGTCCGGCGCCCGGTAGGTCAGGAGCGACATGCCGAGGGCTTCGGTCGTGATCCCGACGTACAGGACAAAGTCCTGCGTTGGGAGGAGCTCGTGATCCTCGTGAATGCCGATCGCGCGGAACGGTCCCGATCGCTCGAACGCGACGCGGTGGGTCGGGGAATAGACGGAGGTCAGGATCTCGGTCGTCTCGACGTCGACCGAGATGCGGACGCGGTCGAGCGGGCGGGCGGAGAACCGCTCCGTGTCGAGCGGGTAGCGGTATCGATAGAGACCGTTCTCGGCCGAAAGGAGTTCCGTGTAGGTGATTTCGATTCGGCGCTCGTCTGCCTCGGGGATCGGGAAGATCCGTGCGGAGAGTGTGTCGCGGCCGACGTACTCCAGGAGGGCCGGGTCGATCGCTCGGCGGACGAAGTCCTCGTAGATCGCTCGTGCCTCGGTGGCGCCGAGAATCTCGGCCTCGAGGGCCTCTCCGTCGACCCACATCGTGAAGCTCGAGACGACGGCACCCGGGGGAAGCGGAAAGACGTACCGCCCCTCGACGGTACGTCCGGTCTCGTTTCGGAACAGCTGGTCGACGCTTGTCGTCACCACGCCGTCGCGGATCTTGACGGTCACGTCGTGGTGGACGATCGACAGCCACCCCTCGTCGGGTTCGTCCGGAAGGATGACCCCGTCGGCCGGGGCGGGGAGCGCGGCGAAAAGCAGGCCGAAAAGGGCGATGATCGCTGAGGAAACGTGCCGTCGTTGCGTCATGGGAATCCCTCCGTGAAACGTTCTTGAAGAACGTACACCTCGTGCCCGGCGGCGGTTCCTTCGTCCGCTGTGCGGGCTGCGGCATTCGACGCTACCGACGTGCTCCGGGCGACGGCTCGTGGATCAGGCCCATTCCCCGGAGTCCCGATCGGAGGCCGACGTCGTAGAACCAGAAGCCTCCCGTCGTCCACTCGGTTCGAAGTGGATCGGGCAGCTCACCGACACGCCAGGTATCAGGCGGATCGCCGGTCGTCTCACAGATGACGTAGTAGGCTCCCTGGTGCTCGTAGTAGCCGACCGCGTAGTCCTGGCCGGCGATGAAGTCCCAGTCGACCGGGACGCCCGAGGCGACGTGGGTCGGAAAGAAGAGAAGATGCGTGCTCTGGACGCGCGGTCGGACGATGGAGCAGTAGAGGATCCCGGTGTCCTCGCAGTCGCCGGCCACCTCGACCAGCGTCTCGAGTGGATAGCGCGGCCATTCGTCCGATAGCGAGTCGATCGTGTACGGGATCGCGGCCGAGACGAAATCGAGCGCGAACCGGAGGAACGCGTAGTAGGCCGACCGGTCGTTCACGAAGCGAGGCGCGATCGCCTCGAACAGCGTGTCGGCGAGCGTCTCGATGAACGCGTCGTCGTCCGGATCGGTCACGTATTTGTACCAATCGCAGCTGGCGTCGGTGCACCAGGATCGCGGGACCAGTTCGGTATAGTGCGTGTGGAGCGATTGCGGAATCGCGATCTCCCAGGTCCAGGACTCGCCGTGCGAGTCCCAATCGAATTGGCGATCGATCGTCTGGAGTTCGTAGACGAGGATGGTGATGCTGGCGACATCGATCTCGCCGAGCTCATCCTCGACGGTCAGCCGGGCGACGTACGTCCCCGGGTGCGTGTACGTGTGCGACGTCGACGCTCCGGCCGCCGCCCAGCCGTCGCCGAATTCCCAGCGATAGGAGACGATTCCGCCGTCGTCGGTCGACCCCCAGCCGGAGAAAACGACGGTCAACGGCGTGGTTCCCTGCTGCGGCGTCGCCGTGATGACGGCCGTCGGCGGGCTGTTGAGCAGGAACGCACAGCTCGAAAGGGCGGCGAGGACGAGAAGAACCGGAACGATCGCGAAGCGCCTCATGGCGCATCGTATGGCCTCCGATGCAGAATCGTCAAGCAGTGGCCCCGGCTTGCCTCGATCCGCGCAGCCGACTAGAGTGACGCGGCGAGCGATGGGAGAAGATCTGAACATGGGGAGCGGCCGGTTCTGCCACGAACGCGAGGGGACGACCCTCGAGACGCGAGGGTTGAGTAAGGTCTACCGACTCGGCGCCGAGGAGGTACACGCCCTTCGAGGCGTCGATTTCGTCGCCACCCAGGGGGATTTCATCGTTGTCAATGGCCCGTCGGGAAGCGGGAAGACGACGTTCCTCAACCTCCTGTCGGTGATCGACCGCCCGACTGAAGGCGAGGTCCTGATCGAAGGGGAACCGACGGCGCGTAAGACGGAGCGGGAGCTTGCGATGCTTCGTCGGTCGAAGATCGGCCTGGTCTTCCAGACGTTCAATCTGGTCCCTGTCTTGAACGCGGCGGAGAACGTCGAGTATCCACTTCTCCTGCTCGGCCTGTCGAAGATGGAACGCCGCCGCCGCATCTCCTCGATCCTCGCCGAAGTCGGCCTTGAAGATCTCGCCCGACGGCGGCCGAACGAGCTCTCCGGAGGACAGCGGCAACGCGTCGCCGTTGCGAGGGCGCTGGTGACACGTCCGCGGATCATCCTCGCCGACGAGCCGACGGCGAACCTCGATTCGGAGACCGGCGGTCGGGTGATGGAACTCCTCCGCGGGCTGAACGAAGAGCACTGCGTCACCTTCGTCGTCGTCACGCACGATCCGGCCGTGTCGGCCTTCGCGCAACGTCGGATCCGCATTCTCGACGGGCGCCTCGACGACGGAATCGGCGAGGAGGGATCCGATGTGGCTACTCGTTCCGCTTCGTAGTCTCTGGCGGAACCGACGGCGGACCTTCCTTTCGATCGCTGTGATCTCACTCGGGACGGCAATCTCGCTCGTCGTCTTCGGATTCGTCGAGAGCTCCCGCAAGGTCATTCAAGAGACGACCGTGGAGCAGTTCGGATACCTTCAACTCGCCGCGCCCGGCCTGTGGGCCGAGACGACCGAGGACTACGAGTATCTGATCCAACCGGAGACGGTCGATCGAGTCGACGCGATTCTGGCGGACGAACCGGCCTTCGTCGGGCGGACGCTGCGGCTTCAGTTCCCGGGGCTCCTCGCCGCCGGCGACCGGACGCAGGTGGTCGAAGCGACGGCGATCGAGCCGGGGAACGAGATTCTCGATACGGCGGGCGCGATTGTCGAGGGGCGAGACCTGAGCGACGAAGACACGGCGGCCGTCCTGATCGGTCGAAGTCTCGCCGATCGTCTGTCGCTCCAGGTCGGCGATCCGCTGATCTTCACCCTGACGACGGCGGCGGGGGCGTACAACGCGACTCCCCTGGTGATCGCCGGGGTCTACCGGTTCCAGAGCGAAGACGTCGAGCTTCGGACGATCTACCTGCCGGTTCGCTTCGGCCAACGCCTCCTGGGAACCGGGGGGATCGATCGAGTGATCGTCGGACTCGACGTACTTTCGTCGACCGATCCGGCGCGGGCGCGGATTCAATCGACGCTCGATCGCGAGGGACTCGATCTGGAAGTCAAGACGTGGTACGAACTCTCGCCGTTCTACACTCAGCTGTCAGGGTACTTCGATGCGCTGTTCGGGTTCCTCTCCGTCGCCGTGACGATCCTCGTCTTCTTCATCATCCTGCAGGTGTTGACCCTTGCGTTCCTCGAGCGGACGAGGGAGATCGGAACGCTTCGCGCCCTCGGGACGACGCGGGCCGAGGTCTTCCGCCTCTTCTTCGTCGAGAGCGGCTGGCTGGCAATCGTCGGGAGTCTGATCGGCGTCGTCGCCGGCGTCACGTTCTCCCTGATCTTCAACGCTGTGGGGATCGAGTGGCGCCCTCCGGGTACGGTCGATCCGGTGACGTTCTCGATCGCCATCACGCCGATGACGGTGGGCGTTCCGTTCGTTCTCGGGGCCGTCTCGACGCTGATCTCGGGGCTCTTCCCGTCGATTCGGACCTCCCGAATCCGCGTCGTCGACGCGCTTCGCGTGGAGTGAGGAAAGCTCGATAGGGGGCTCGATGGACTGGAGACTGGCATTGCGAAACGTCTTCCGCAACCGCCGCCGGACGGCCCTCACGTTGACGGTGATGATCGTCGGCATCTCGATTCTGCTCTTTCTCCTTGGGTTCATCGGCGAGGCGTTGCGATCGACGAAGCGCTCGCTCGCCTGTGAGACGGGGGCGATACAGATCGCCGACGAGCGGCTGTTCGAGAACCAGGCCGACGGCTACGACTACCTGATCGATCCGGAGACGCTCGACCGCGTCGTCGAGATCGTCGGCGCAGAGGAAGGGGTGACCGGTGTCACCTGGCGACTCGACTTCGCCGGGCTGGTCGGCGACGCGTCCGGAAGCACGCTGATCGTCGGTCGGGGTGTGATCCCGTGTGACTGTGCCGAGCAGTACGAGTGCATCTTGACCGAAGGCGAGGTCCTCGCCGACGATGCGAGCCGTCAGGTCGTCCTCGGTCGATCGCTCGCGAGGAAGCTCGATGTTTCGGTCGGGGGGCGGATCAACGTTGCGACGGGGACGGTGAGCGGTGCGTTCAACGCGGCGACCATCGACGTCGTCGGAGAGCTGACCTACAGCATCGAGACGGTCGAGAAGCAGCTCGGGCTCTTCCCGCTCGCCTTCGTCCAGCGATTGCTGAGGACCGACGGGATCGAGCGGATCCTGATCAGCCTCGAGGATCTCGACGACGCGGCGAACGTCGCTGCGCATCTCGAGGAACGCCTGTCCGCGGCGGGGATCGCTCTCGTGGCGAGAACGTGGGAAGAGCTGAGCCCGGACTATGAGTCGCTTCGCACCTTCTACACCGCCTTCTCCGGCCTCGCCGGCGTCGCGGTCTTCGTCCTCGTCTTCTTCAGCGTGCTGGAGGTTCTGACGATCGCCTTCCTCGAGCGAACGCGGGAGATCGGAACATTGCGTGCTCTCGGAGCGTTTCCGTCGAGGATCTTTCGGACGTACGTTCTCGAGGGTGTCTGGCTCGGGCTGATCGGGGGCGTTCTCGGTGTCGGGGTCGGTCTCAGCGTCGCGGTGATCTTCAACGCGATCGGCTTCGCTTGGACGCCTCCGGGTGCGGCGATCCCCCAGGCCGTCCGTCTGCGACTGGAACTCTCGACCGTCTTCGTTCCGCTTCTGACGGCCCTCGCGGCGACCCTCGTCAGTGCTCTCTATCCGTCTTGGAAGAACGCCCGATCGCGAATCGTCGACGCGTTGCGGAGTGTATGATCATCGTGAGGAAAGGAGATCGATGAGACTTGCCACGATTGTCCTCGCTGTCATCTTGATCGGATCGGCCGTCGCCGCTCAGGATGGCTTGAGCGATGCCACCCTGCTGGAGGCCTTCGACAAGGCCCGCTTCTTCGATTCCGATGCAACGAGCATTCGAACGCGCGTCGTCTCCGAGACGCCCGACGAAACCAGCGAGGCGGAGATTCGCCTCCTCTTCGGAGAGATCGACGGCGCGTCGATCAGCCGGATCGAATTCCTGGCCCCCGACGAACTCGCAGGGCAGATCTACCTCGTGACCCCCGAAGACACCTTCTTCTTCGGACCCGATCTCGACGAGCCGCTCGCCGTCGGGGGTACGCAGGCCGTCTTCGGCGACTCCGCCGTCGCGCAGACGGCCGGCATCCGGTTTGCGGAAGACTACACGGTCGACGCGCGGCGAGTCGTCACCGACGAGAACGGCCAAGAGCTCATCGAGGTCGACCTCGACGCCGTCGATTTCTCCGTCGCCTTTCAACAGGCGAGCGTGAAGGCGGACCCTGAGACACTTCGGCCGATCTCGGTCGTTCTCTACGCATTCAATGAGGATCTTCCGTTCTACGAGGTCTTCTACGAGGACTACGCGACGCGCGGCGAGAGCGACGTCTACGCGAAGGTTCAACGAATCGAGAACCGACTCCTCGTCGGCCGAATCACCACCTCGGAGATCCTCGAGATCGGGACTGACGAACTCGATGAGGCGTTGTTCGATCCGAGCCGGCTGGCAGAGGAACCCTAGGGCGGGACACTATGCGTCCGGGGTGCGCTGCAACCACGCGCGCAACCCGAGCAGCGTCAGGAAAGGGACGTATTCGTCGATCGCGTCGAGTTCTCGTGCGAACAGCTCACCCTTCCCGCCGGTGGCGATGACGCGGGCGATCGTCGGGACCTCGACTCGGAACCTGCGGACGAGGCCGTCGACGAGGTCCAAGAAGCCGAGAACGATCCCCGCTTGAAGGTTCTCCGTCGTCGTCTTCCCGAGGACGGACGGGGGGACGTCGAGTGGGACGGAGTGAAGCTGTGCCGCCCGGTCGGTCAGTCCGCGGGCGGCGAGTTCCATTTCCGGGGCGATCGCTCCGCCGAGGAAGGCACCGTCCGCCCCGACCAGATCGAAGTTCGTCGCTGTGCCGAAGTCGATCACGAGGCAGGACGCCTCGACCAGCCGATGGGCGGCGATCGTGTTCGCGATCCGATCGGCGCCGACCGCGTGCGGCTCTCGGACGTCGAGGCGAATGCCGGCGTTCGCCGGCGTGAGGAAGCGCGGCTCGGTCCCGAAGACCTTGGTGAGCCCGCCGTGCAGCGATCGATGGAGCGACGGGACGACCGAAGCGACGCCGATCGCGTCGACGCTCTGTGGCGATCGGCCGGCCTCTTGCAGAAGGCCGCGGACGAGGATCGCCAGTTCGTCGCAGGTCCGATCTCGATCGGTCGTCAATCGCCAGTGCTCGGCGAGCGTCTCCGCCTCGAACAGACCGAGGATCGTCTGCGTGTTCCCTACGTCGCCGACCAGAACGGTCATCCCAGCCCCTCGTTGGGCGGGAGAACGACATTGTCGATGAGGCGCGTCTTCCCGACGCGGGCGGCGAGCGAAACGAGAGCCTTTCGGTCGACCGTCTCGAGCTCGTCGAGGGTTTCGGCGTCGGCGACACTCACATAGATCGGGTGGACGAGCGGCTCGGTGGCGAGCGCCTCTTCGACGGCCGTGCGGATCGTCTCGGCGTTCCGGTCCCCCGCGTCGAACACAGTTTCGGCGTAAACGAGCGCGCGGCGAAGGGCGGTCGCCGCCGCGCGCTCCTCCGGTGACAGGTACATGTTTCGACTGCTCATCGCCAACCCGTCCGGCTCGCGAACGGTCGGCGCGACGACGAGTTCGATCTCGAAGTTGAGATCCGCGATCAGTCGACGGACGACGATCGCCTGCTGGCCGTCCTTCTGTCCGAAGACGGCGAGTCGAGGCGACACGATGTTGAACAGCTTGGCGACGACCGTCGCGACCCCGCGGAAGTGCGTCGGTCGCGACACCCCCTCGAGCCGGTCGGACAACCGATCGACCTCGACCCACGTGTCGAACCCTTCCGGATACATCTCGGCGACTGCGGGGGCGAAGACGAGATCGACTCCCTCGGACTCCAGCAGCCGGAGATCCCGCTCGGGGTTGCGCGGGTAGTCGGCCAGATCTTCGGAGGGAGCGAACTGCGATGGGTTGACGAAGACGCTGACGACGACCGAAGCTGCGACAGCCTGTGCGCGCCGGACGAGCGACAGGTGCCCCTCGTGCAGGGATCCCATCGTCGGGACGAAGCCGACCGGCTCGGGGAGCTCGGCGCGATACGTCCGGAGTTCGGCAATCGTCGTCGCGACCTTCATCGTTACCGTTCGACGCCTCCGTCGAGGCCTGCCTCGACGGCGCGAATCACGTCCTCGGAGACCGAGACCGACTCCTTCTCCGTCGGGAACCTCCCGGAGGTGACGGCCTCCATGTACTCCTTCAGTGCCGATGCCGCAGCGTCGGCCAGTTTGGCGAACTGCCGGGCGTGCTTCGGAACGAAATCGGAGAACCAGCCGAGCGTGTCGCTCACCACCTGGATCTCCGCGTCGCAGTCCGGCCCGGCTCCGATCCCGACCGTCGGAATCGCCAGGCGCTGCGTGATCAGACGGGAGAGCTCGGACGGGACGCATTCGAGAACGATGGAGAACGCGCCGGCCTCTTGTAGGGCGAGGGCGTCCTCGAGGAGCTCCCGGGCGCGTTCGACGTTCTTTCCCTGAGCACGGAAGCCACCGAGCTGGTGAATCGACTGCGGCGTCAGACCGAGGTGCCCCATCACCGGGATTCCGGCCTCGGTCAGCCGGGCGACGGTCCCGGCGATCGCTCGCCCTCCCTCGAGCTTCACCGCCTGCGCGCCCCCCTCTTGGAGGCAGCGCCCGGCGCTGTCGAGCGCCTGCTCGGGCGACTTGTGGTACGTCATGAACGGCAGATCGGCGACGATCAGCGCGCGACGGCTCCCGCGAACGACGGCGCGAGTGTGATGAATGATGTCGTCGAGCGTGACCGGAATCGTGCTGTCGTAGCCGAGGACGACCATCCCCAGGCTGTCGCCGACGAGGATCAGCGGGATCCCGGCGTCGTCGACGAGGCGGGCGGAGACGACATCATAGGCGGTGATGGCGGCGAACCGTTCACCCTTCTGTTTCTTCTTTCGTATGTCGGCGGTCGTAACGCGCAACGCAACTCACCCCTTTTCGAGTCGCTCGCGAAGCCGCCGGGCGGCGGCCTCATCGAGGGTTCCTTTGTCGAGTGCCACTGAGATCGTCCTTCGTGCGAGCTCCGTGTACAAGAGGGCGAGGTCCGGCGCGAACTCGCGAAGCGCCGCCAGATGGCGGTCGACCGTCCCGACGTCGCCCCGAGCGATCGGCCCGGTCAGCGCGTTCGGGAGTCCGACCGCCTCCAGGTTTTCTACCGTCCCCCGGACGAGCGGGAGGAGAGCACGAAGCCCGTCCTGTTTGGTGAGGCCGAGGTGCCGCCACAAGTCGGCCGCGGCGTCGAGCAGGGTGACGAGGTAGTTGCAGGCGATGACGGCACTCGCGTGATAGACGGCCTTGTCGCCGGCGAGGACGAACGGGCTTCCTCCGAGGGCGCGAGCCATCTCGGCGAGGGTCGTCTCGAGGTCGGGCTCCGTCGCTTGAACGGCGAACGCGGAGCCGGGGAGGTTCTTCTCTGCTTGCTCTGGACTGGCGAACGACTGGAGCGGGTGGAGGACCCCGACGGCCGCCCCGCGGGCCGTCGCTGGCTCGACAGGATCGAACGACGAGGCACCGGAGCAGTGAACGGCGCTCTTTTCCGGCGACCAGTCGAGCGAGGCGGCGACCGAGCGGATCGCGTCGTCCGGAACGGTCAAGAAGACGACGTCGGCCGAGTCGACGACCTCCTGGGCGCTCGTTGCCCGACGGGCCCCGGGAACGCGGTCGAGGGCACGCCGCAGGCGCTCGGGGTTCCGTCCGTGGAGGACGATCGAATAGCCGGCTTCGGCGAGTCCGCGAGCCAGCGCCGTCCCGACGGTTCCCGGTCCGATGAATCCGAGTCTAGGACGATTCTTGGTTGCCATGTTTCATCGATCACCTAGCCGGCGGGGAGGAGGTCGCGGATGCAGTCGAGGATCCGATCCCCCAACTCCCGCTTCGTGAGGGTCGGCAGCTCCTCCGTCGCACCGGACGAGTCGAGAAGGATCGCTCGATTCCTCTCCGCTCCGAACGGCCCTCCCGCGTTGTCGACGAGGTTGGCGACGACGAGATCGAGATCCTTCTCCTCGAGCTTCTTCGTGGCGTTGCCGATCAGATCGTCCGTCTCGGCGGCGAACCCGACGCGGACGGGGACGTCGCGGACGGCCGCGAGAATGTCCTCGGTTCGAATGAGGCGCAGCCGAAGCTCACCCTCCGATTTCTTCAACTTCGACTCCGATCGGGCCTCCGGGCTGTAGTCCGCGACAGCGGCGGCCATGATCAGCGCGTCGGCGTCGGCGCTCGCTTCTCTCACGGCATCGAACATCTCCCGCGCTGATTCGACCTCGACGACGTCGATCCCCGTCGGTCGCGGCAGAAGGGTCGGCGCAGCGATCAGGGCGACCTCGGCCCCTCGGTCACGCGCCGCCTCGGCGATCGCGAAGCCCATCCTCCCGGTCGACCGGTTCCCGAGGAAACGGATCGGGTCGATCGGCTCGCGGGTTCCGCCGGCGCTGACAACGATTCGCCGGCCGGCGAGATCGCCGGTCCGCCCGAGGATGCGGAGAGCACCCCCGAGGATCTCGTCGATCGGTGCGAACCGTCCGGTGCCCCGGCCGCCTGAGGCGAGGCGCCCGACGGCCGGCCCGACGAATCCGATCCCGCGCGCTCGCAGCGTTTCGACGTTCTTCTGTGTCGCCCGATTCTCCCACATCGTCGTGTGCATCGCCGGTGCGACGAGGAGTGGAGCTCGAGAGGCGAGAACGGTGCACGTCAGCAGATCGTCGGCGATTCCGGCGGCGATCTTGGCGAGCGCGTTCGCCGTCGCCGGAGCGATCAGGACGAGGTCGGCGAGCTCGGCGAGCGAGATATGCTCGATCGAATAGAGGTTCTCGAGGTCAAACATCCGCGTTGCCACCGGATTTCCGGTGATCGCGCGAAACGAAGCCTCTCCGACCAGCTTCGCCGCGCTTTCGGTCATCACCGTGTGGACGGAAACGCCGGCCTGCGTCAGCTTGCTCGCCAGATCGACCGCCTTGTACGCCGCGATCGAGCCGGTGACGCCAAGCACCACGTTCCGTTCAGACACGGGCAACCTCCTCACTGACCGGGCGGGATTGTACTGGCGAGCGACCAGGACTCCAATGCGCCGCTTGTCGGATACGCTGGCCTGTTGAACTACAGAGCGGTCTTGTGGCAGCATGCGGGGATCGTGAGAGGACTGATGAGTAGGAGAGGAGCCTCGTGATACGAGAGTGAGGCCCTAGCAATCAGGCTCGGCAGTTGCCCGGATCCGGAAGCGGAGGAAGACACCGTGAAGAACGTCCTGTTCGGAAACGGACTGATCATCCAGTTCGGCGGTGAACGCTACACGAATGCGGGAATCATCACCCGTGCACTTGATAACGTCCGAAGAGGAAGCTTCCCAGAGCATTTGTATCCCTCGGAGTGCGCTGAATTCGTTCGTGTATTGCACAGAGAGCATCGGTCAGTACTGAACGGCGCGTATGACAGGTACGCGTTTGCAGGGTTCGAGAAAGCTGCTCTTGAGGACTTCAAGCTAAGGTACGACACGACGCGACGCTACTCGGTCGATGAGATCGGCTTCGAGGACTACTTCCTGCTATTCGAGCTCGTGTACAACAAGCTGGGGAAGACCAACCCTGAGACCTTCCACGTGAGAGGTGTACTCAGGAGAATGTTCTTGGACGCGGTGTTCGATGGCGGCGCGATCCAGATGATCCACGAGCGTTTTCCAACTGGGATGGTGGACTGGCTGTCGGACTGGGATCTCATACTAACAACGAACTACGACAACAACCTTGAGTCCGTCAGCTCGACGGAGGTTCTGCATCTCCATGGCGCCTTCGATGTTCTGAGCGATGTGTATGATCCAAGCAGCTTCCGTAATCAGCTGTCAGAGGACCTTCTCGACGGCGAGAAGGTGGACTGGTTGTATCCACATCTCTACTCAAGCTGCTTGCTGTCGCACGTAAGCGAGATGAAATCCTTCTCCATGACCCAGGCTAGCCGGGCGAACAGCGCAATGGAAAAGCTCGCCGCGGCCTATGGGGATGATCCACAGATCCGCGACGAGGTTGATGCATGGGGCGAGAGCAGTCCGCTGCTCCTGAGAATGCGCGAGGCGATCAGACTCAAGTGTGAGGATCCTGGACTTCGGCACTCCGAGCAGTACCCGATGGAGAGGTTTCGGGAGATCTCAGGCCACGTTACCATCATCGGGTTGTCGCCGATGAACGACAACCACGTGTTCGAAGAGGTGGTAGGAAATGCTCGAATCAACGCCATTGACTACTACTTCTACGAAGAGGCCGAGGCTGCTGAGGCAGCCAAGCGGCTGGAGGGCAAGGACGTAGCGTTCCTCAACGTTCGAGACCTCTGGCATGAAGTCGAGAAGCTCTGAGCTTACCTGAATGACTACGGTCTGCAGGTGGTCTGGTACTACGACTGAAGTCCAGGCGATGCGATGAGCGCAAGCCGAGACTCCGATCGCGGCTCTCTAGCTGTGCAGCCTGTATGAACTTGCCCAAGTAATCCCGGCGCCCTAGGATGGCGCGCGGACGCATCGATCTGAATACGGGAACACAAGAGAATGCAGAGGATAGGGCGGCGCGGGCCGACGATCGGATGGATGTCACGGTGCCAGCGTGTGCGTTGCCAGGCAGATCCTGGCCAGCGGGTGTGGACTTGTCAGAGAAAGGAGGAGATGAGACATGAAGGTGCTGGCGATCAACTGCAGCCCCAAGATGGACAAGGGAATCACGGCTCTGATCCTGAATCCATTCCTTGAAGGGATGAGGGAGACAGGTGCGGATGTGGAGCTCTTCTACACGAAGAAGCTCAACATCGGCCCCTGCCTGGGTCGTCTGGAGTGCTTCGTCCGGGGCGCGTGCATTCAGAAGGACGACATGGAGACGCTGCTTCCCAAGCTGCGGGACGCGGACGTCTGGGTCTTCGCCACGCCGGTCCACTGGGGCGGAGTAGCCGGCGGGATGAAGAACCTGATCGACCGAATGACCCCGTTCGGGAACCCCGTCTTCGGAGTCCGCGACGGGCACAGCTACCACAGCCTGCACGAGGACGTGACGCGGGGAAAGGTCGTGCTGGTCTCCACCTGCGGTTTCTGGGAGCTGGACAACTTCGACTCCGCGATCGACTACATGAAGAGGTTCTCCAGACAGGCCGATCGGGAGTTCGCGGGCGCGCTTCTTCGGCCGCACAGCATGCCGTTCGCGGGGATGCTGAAGACGGGGAAACCCGTGGGCGACATCCTCGAGGCCGCGAAGGACGCGGGTCGGGAATTCGTGAAGAGCGGCCAGATCCCCGCGGAGACCCTGAACACGATCGGCCGTCCGCTCATGCCGCTGGAGGCATTCGTGCAGGTCGCCAATCAGAAGTGGCAGGAGGCGATCGCCGCCGGAAGATCGCCGTTTGCGTAGAGGCGCACTTGACGGCTTCTGCGCAATGGCCGGCTCCGCGGGACGCTGGCGTTCCTAACGCTGCGAGTGACTGTCGGAGTCGCATCTTGACGCGCGAAGAGAGGGTTCGCCAAGGGAAGCCACCGGAGCCGCTCAACTCTCCCAGAGCGTCCGGATCGGCACGGCGTAGAGGTCATCGCCGAATCCAGCACACGTCTCACCGTCATACAGCACAATCCCTGCGGCAAACCGCTTGTCGCTTGCGGATCGAAGCTTGCGCAGTCCACGGAAATCCCGATCTCTGACCGTCGCCGAGGCCTTCACTTCAATGCCGGCGATGCGTTGTCCAGCGCGTTCGAGAACGATGTCGACCTCGTATCCGTCACGATCCCGGAAATGGTGGAAGCGAAGGGCGGTCGGGTGCCAGCTCGCCTGGCGACGAAGCTCCTGGAATACGAAGGTCTCCAAGAGACGACCGAGCGTGTCGCGGTCTTCCGCCAGGCTCTGGCTGTCGGCGTCGAGCAGTGCGCAGGCGACGCCGGTGTCTCCGACGTGGATCTTGGGGCTCTTGACGAGCCGCTTGAGCCGATTGCTGTGCCACGGCGGCAGGATGTCGATCAGGAAGATGGCCTCAAGCAGCGTGACGTACTCCTGGATCGTCGGCCGGCTCAACTGGAACGGACCCGCTAGATCCGCGACGTTGCGCAGCTGCGCCGTCTGCGCGGTAGCGAGCGCCAGCAGCCGAGGGAGCACATCCAGGTTACGTATCCTGGCTAGATCCTGCACGTCACGCTGAATGAGGGTGCCAATGTAATCTCGATACCACGCCGCCTGTCGGCGGTGCGTGGATCGCGCAAGCGCTGCGGGATAGCCGCCTGCGACGATGCACGCCACCAACTTGTCTCCGAGGCGGTCGTGAGAACGCATGGGGAAGCCTCTGTCGAAAAGCCTGTCGAGGAAATCCGGTCGCACCCCCGCGAGCTCGCACTGCGCGAGGGGGTGCAGCCGAAGGATCTCCATTCGCCCGGCGAGCGAATCCGCGAGTCGAGGCACGAGAAGCGCATTCGCCGAGCCGGTGAGAAGGAATCGCCCGGGTGTGCGATCCCGATCGACGGCGATCTTGAGCGAGGAGAACAACTCGGGCACGTGCTGAACCTCGTCGAGGATGGTCTTCATGGGCAAGTCGGCAACGAACCCTGCGGGGTCGGTTCGGGCCGCAGTCGCCACGACGTCATCATCGAAACTGAAGTAGGTGTAGCCTCTTGCCTCGCCAAACGTCCGAGCCAGCGTTGTCTTCCCGCATTGGCGGGGACCGTGGATCAGGACGACTGGGGTGTCCGATATCGCATCCTCCAGGGAGGTCTCCACGAATCGAGGGTAGAGAGGATCGTCCTTCATATCGGCTGATTGTAACTGTGGCCATCGGCTGATTGCAAGATAAAGTATCGGCGGTTTGAAAGGTTGTGTGTCGGCCGATTGCAGATTTCCAGAGGCGGTGTCAGCTGATCCTCTCGTTTGGACACTGCTTCGCAAGAGAACGCCCCGGCCTCCGCCGGGCGTTTTCTCTCCATGGCTGGAGGTCTCCTGCGAGACTATTCTCGAATCGCGGCCTGATGCCTCAGGCTACTGGTGTTGCTGTGGTTCCAGTAGCTGGGAAGAAGACCCGAGTCTTCTTGCTCGGGGCATCTCCATCCACTTAATCACCCACGGATCGCTGCTTGAGCGGCGGCCAAGCGGGCGACCGGCACACGGTACGGGCTGCAGGAAACGTAGTTCAGTCCGACCTTGTGACAGAAGGCGATCGACGAGGGGTCCCCGCCGTGCTCGCCACAGATGCCGAGCTTGATCTCCGGCCGGGTCTTTCGTCCGAGTTTGCAGGCCATCGCCAGGAGTTTCCCGATGCCGGCTTGGTCGAGCGCCTGGAACGGATCCCTGTCGTAGATTCCCATCTCGACGTAGTCCTTGAGGAACTTGCCGGCGTCGTCGCGGGAGAAACCACAGCCCATCTGCGTCAGATCGTTCGTGCCGAAGCTGAAGAACTCGGCCTCCTCGGCGATCTCGTCGGCCGTCACGGCGGCCCGCGGGACCTCGATCATCGTTCCGATCAGATAGGGGACCTCCTCCTTCGACAGGTCGTTGTCGGCGAGGACCTCCTCGGCGACCCGCTCGGCCAACTCCCGCTGGAGCTTCAGCTCCTTGGCGTTTCCGACGAGAGGGATCATGATCTCCGGACGGACCTTCGTCCCCTCTTTGTGGACGTTGCAGGCTGCTTCGACGATCGCCCGGACCTGCATCTCGCTGATCTCGGGGTAGGTGATCCCGAGGCGGCAGCCGCGATGGCCGAGCATCGGGTTGAACTCGTGGAGGCTGTCGACCTTCTCGCGGACGACGTCGGGCGAGACGCCCATGACGTCGGCGACTTCCTGCTGGCCGGCCTCGTCGTGCGGAAGGAACTCGTGGAGCGGTGGGTCGAGGAGTCGGATCGTCCCCGGACGTCCGTCGAGGGCGCGGAAGATCCCCTCGAAGTCGCCGCGCTGGTACGGGAGCAGTTTCCCGAGCGCTTTCCGGCGCCCGCTCTCGTCCTCGGCGAGGATCATCTCGCGAACGGCGATGATCCGATCCCCTTCGAAGAACATGTGTTCGGTCCGCGTCAGCCCGATCCCCTCGGCGCCGAATCGGATCGCCGCTTCGGTGTCCGCCGGGGTGTCGGCGTTGGTTCGAATCCCGAGGGTGCGCAGCTCGTCCGCCCACTCGAGCAGCGTGCCGAAGTCGCCGGAGAGCTCGGGCTCCTGGGTCGGGATCTCGCCGGCGTAGACGGCCCCGGTCGACCCGTTCAGACTGATCGCATCGCCGGCGTCGATCGTCGTGCCGCCGACGGTGAACCGACCGGTGCCGTAATTGATCGCCAGATCTCCGGCTCCGGCGACGCAGCACTTGCCCATCCCGCGGGCGACGACGGCGGCGTGGCTTGTCATCCCACCGCGGGCGGTCAGGATCCCCTGCGCCGCGTTCATCCCGCCGATGTCTTCCGGCGAGGTCTCGATTCGGACGAGGATGACCGCCTTTCCCTCTTCGGCCGCCGCCTCGGCCGCCTCGGCCGAGAAGACGACGATCCCCGACGCCGCTCCCGGGCTGGCCGGGAGCCCTTTGGTCAGCAGCTCGGCAGCCTCCTCCTCCTTCGGATCGAAGGTCGGGTGGAGGAGCTGGTCGATCTGCCCCGGCTCGATGCGGGTGATCGCCGTCTTCTCGTCGATCATCCCTTCGCCGGTCATCTCGACGGCGATGCGGACGGCCGCGGCCGCCGTTCGTTTCCCGGTCCGCGTCTGAAGCATGTACAGTGAGCCGTCCTCGATCGTGAACTCGACGTCCTGCATGTCGTGGTAGTGAGCTTCCAGCTTCGATCGGATTCCGGAGAGCTCGTCGTAGACGTCGGGCATCTCTTCCTGCAGCGCCTCGATCGGCTGTGGCGTCCGGATGCCGGCGACGACGTCCTCGCCTTGGGCGTTCATCAGGTATTCGCCGTAGAACACGTTCTCGCCGGTCGCCGGATTCCGCGTGAACGCGACCCCGGTTCCGCAGCCGTCACCCATGTTGCCGAAGACCATCGCCTGAACGTTGACGGCAGTGCCGATCAGGCCGGTGATGTCGTTCAGGCGCCGGTACTTGACCGCGCGTGGGTTGTCCCACGAGCGGAAGACCGCCTCGATCGCACCCCACAGCTGTTCAGTCGGATCTTGCGGAAAGGGGCGCCCGGCCTTCGCCTCGATCGCTTTCTTGTAATGGGCGACGAGCGCCTTTAGATCGTCGGCGGAGAGATCGGTGTCGAGCTTCGCGCCCTTCTCCTCCTTGAGGTTGTCGAGGATCTCCTCGAACGGGTCGGGGTCGGACTCCGTCTCCGGCCGCAGTTCCATCACGACGTCGCCATACATCTGCAGGAGCCTCCGATACGAATCGTAGGCGAACCGCTCGTTCTCCGACTTGGCTGCCAGTCCGGCGACCGTTTCGTCGTTCAGGCCGAGGTTGAGGATCGTGTCCATCATCCCGGGCATCGAGACCGCCGCGCCGGATCGGACCGAGACGAGAAGGGGGTTCGACCGATCGCCGAACGCTTTCCCGGTCGCCTGTTCGAGCTTTCGCAGGCTCTGTGCAACCTCTTCGTCGAGCCCGTCAGGGTACGTCCCGTCGTGCTCCTCGTAGTAGTTGCAGACTTCTGTGCTGATCGTGAACCCTGGCGGGACGGGGATTCCGAGCCCGGCCATCTCGGCGAGGTTCGCTCCCTTTCCGCCGAGAAGTTCCTTCATCGTCGCGTTTCCATCCGACTCGGCCTTGCTGAAGAAGTAGACGTACTTCATCCCTGGTAGAGCACCTCCGTGTTCTTTCTATGTCTACTCGGCAAAGAGCGCTTCGACGAACTCCGACGCCGAGAACGAGTGCAGGTCGTTGGCCGTTTCGCCGACTCCGACGAACAGGACGGGCAGATCGAGCCGGTCTCGGATCGCGAGGATTACACCACCCTTCGCGGTGCTGTCGAGCTTCGTCAGGACGAGGCCCGACAGGCCGATCGCAGCGTGAAACCGCTCCGCCTGCGAGATGCCATTTTGGCCCGTGGTCGCGTCGAGCACAAGGAGTCGCTCGTCCGATCCACGCCCGAGTTTCTTCGCCACCGTCCGTTCGATCTTCTTCAGTTCCTCCATGAGATTGTGTTTCGTTTGGAGGCGTCCGGCCGTGTCGATGAACAGGACGCCGCCGGTCCGGATCGCGTGGTCGAGCGCGTCGAACGCGACGGCCGCCGGATCGGCCCCCGGCGTCTGCTTGACGAGGTCGGCGCCGATCCGCTGCGCCCACGTTTCGAGTTGTTCGACCGCTGCGGCGCGGAAGGTGTCTGCGGCGGCGAATGTGATCGGAAGCTTCGGGTCCTGCTCGCGAAGATGGGCGGCGATCTTGGCGATCGTCGTCGTCTTCCCGGCTCCGTTCACCCCGGCGACGAGGAGGACGGTCGGCGACCGGTCGGATCGGAGCCGGAACGGCCGCTCCGCCCCCTCGAGACGTTCGAGGACGAGGCCCTTCAGGACCTCGAGTGGCGTCCGCCCGTCGGCGCGAAGCTCATCCTGGAGCCTCTCGGCGAGCTCGGCGGCGACCGCGGCTCCGACGTCGCCGGCGACCAACACCTCCTCAATCCGCTCGGCGTCTTCGGGGGAGAGACGGGATCGTCCGCCGAGGACCTTGGCGATCGAATCGGTCAATCCGGAACGGGTCCTCGACAGCCCATTCCGGAGTCGCTCGAGCCACGCCACTACATCTCCTCCGGCGCGGTCATGCCGAGGATCCCGAGGCTCTCCCGGAGGACGATCCGCATCCCGCGGAGAAGGGCGAGGCGGGCCCGCGTCAATTCGGCGTCCTCCGACAGCACCCGGTGCCGGTCGTAATATCCGTGAAACGCCTTCGACAGCTGCAGGGCGTAGTCGGCGAGGAGATGCGGCCCGAACGTCAGAGCCGACGTTTCGACGACGTCGGGGAATCGGTCGAGTGACTTGATCAGGTCGAGCTCCTCCGGCTCGCTCAGCGGAGAGAGGTCGACCGTCGTCCATTCGTCTGCCATCGGGGCGTCTTCGGCCTTGCGGAAGATGGAGACGATCCGCGTGTGCGCGTACTGCACGTAGGTGGCGGGGTTGTCCTGAGACGCGGATCGGGCCAGATCGAGGTCGAACTCGAGGTGCGCCTCCGGCTTCCGGGAGATCATGAAGTGTCGAATGACGTCGCCGGACAGCTCGTCGAGAAGATCGCGGAGGGTGACGAAGCGCCCTGCACGGGTCGACATCTTCAGCGTCTCTCCCCCCTCCTTCAGGCTGACGAACTGGTGCACGGCGTAGTGCAGCCACTCGTCCGGGAGCCCGAGGATCCGCAGCGCCGCCTTTACGTAGGTGAGCTCCGCGTGATGGTCGGCCCCTTGGACGTTGATCACGCAGTCGAAGCCGCGCGCCCGCTTGTTCAGGTGGTAGGCGATGTCGACCATCAAGTACGTCGGTCGGCCGGTGCTCCGGATGAGCACGGCGTCCTGTGCGGCCCCGAACGCCTCAGCCTTCAGCCAGACGGCGCCGTCCTTCTCGTAGACGCCGTCGTGCTTCTCGAGCGCCTCGAGCGCGGCTGTGACTTCACCCGAGCGATGGAGGGTCGCCTCGCTGAACCAACGATCGAAGTGGACGCCGAGCTTGGCGAGGTCATCCTTGATCATCGCGGTCAGTCGATCGACCGCTTCTCGACGATAGAAGGCGCGCGCCTCTTCGCTGAAGGATTCGAACGTCCCCTTCGAGGGTTCCTCCGTGTCGAGGCCTCGGGCGACGTCGATCAAGTACTCGCCGCGATACCCGTCGTCCGGAATCTCGTGGGATTCCCCGTGGAGCTCGCGATGTCGAACCCAGAGCGATTCGGCGAGCAGATCGATCTGGCGGCCCTCGTCGTTGAAGTAGTACTCGCGCTGCACGTCGTACCCGAGCCGCTCGTACAGGTTCGCGAGGACGTCGCCGAGAACGGCCTGGCGTCCGTGGCCGACCGTCAGCGGACCGGTCGGATTCGAGCTGACGAACTCGACCTGCATCCTCGAGCCGGCCCCGCGGTCGGAGCTTCCGAATCGGTCGCCGAGCTCGAGCACGTGTGTGAGGGCCGATTGAATCGTCTCGGGTCGAAGGAAGAAGTTGACGAACCCGGGACCGTCGACGCGGACCTCGCGGAACAGGGACTCGTCCTCCTCGCGGAGCCTCCGGACGAGTCGCTCGGCGAGGTCGCGCGGTCTCGTTCCGGCATTCGCCGCCGACGCGAGTGCGACGTTTGACGAGAAGTCGCCGAACTCGGGGCGATCGGCCGGTCGGACGTCGACCGGCTCGATCGACGGTCCGACGACGCTCCGAGAGGCCGAGGCGAGGGCGACTGCGATTCGCGATTCGAGATGCGTTGACATTCTGCGCGAGAGGATACCGGAAAGGCTACCGCTCGACGATGAATCGGATCCCCGTCTTGGTCTGACCGTCGATCTCGAGCTCTATGAATCCGGGGATGACGCGGATCGCAGGGTCGCCGTCGCCCTCGACGAGGCGGCGAGCGATGGCGATCGCCTTCACTGTCTGGTTGACGGCTCCGGCACCGATCGCGTGAATCTCCACGACGCGTTCCTGTTCGAGTGCGCCGGCGATCGCTCCGGAGACGGAGTTCGGATTGGATCGAGACGCGACCTTTAGGATCTCCATGGCTCGCCCTCCCGGGCACCCGTCTCGGCGCCCACGCAGTCCCCGTTGGCAGTATAGTGTCGTCCCGGAGGGGCGTCAATGGGTCGCGATGACGCGAAGTGCCCATGAAGACGAAGTTTCCGAGTTATCCGGGTCCCGAGCCAGGACGTTCTCATGTATTCCATGGGTTTGCGCTCGATGAGGATGGAGCCTCCGTGAGCCCTCGTGCTGTGAGTACCGCGGCCCGGGCGGTGTCGTCCGCGGGATCTCGCCCGGCCGAGCACGGGGCGCCGAAACGGTTGCGGTTACGCGACTTCGGGCGATCCTCGCCCCGCCGATGGCGACGAGATGGAAGAAGTCGGTGGGATTGGCGGAAACTTGTATCAGGTAAGGGATTGCGGTATTCTTAATGGGTCTAGATCGTCGGCGTCCGGCGGGCGCCAAAACGGCGAGTATGAGGGGGGGGAAGCCATGGAGCGGATCGAGTCTGCGTTCATCGAAGAGGAGATGGAGCAGTCTTATATCAACTACGCGATGAGCGTCATCCGCGGGCGTGCCATCCCCGACGTGCGAGACGGTCTCAAGCCGGTCCAGCGAAGAATCCTCTACGGCATGCGCGAGCTCGGGGTGGTCCCGAGCAAGCCGACGCGCAAGTCGGCCCGCGTCGTCGGCGAGGTGATGGGAAAGTTCCATCCTCACGGCGAGCTGGCGATCTACGACACCATGGTCAACATGGCTCAGGGCTTCTCGTATCGCTATCCGCTCGTCGACGGCCAGGGAAACTTCGGCTCGATCGACGGCGACCCCGCGGCGGCGACGCGATACACCGAGGCGCGCCTGGCATCGATCTCGATGGAGTTCCTCGAGGAGCTCGACGAGGGGACCGTCAGCTGGATGCCGAACTTCGACGACTCGCTCGAAGAGCCGATCGTCCTTCCGGCCAAGGTTCCAAACCTCCTGATGAACGGGGCTTGGGGGATCTCGGTCGGGATGACGACGCAGATCCCGCCGCATCACCTCGGCGAGCTGATCGACGGGACGATCGCCCTGATGGACGACCCGCTCATTTCCATCAAGGATCTGATGCGGCAGATTCCCGGCCCGGATTTCCCGACCGGCGGCCTGATCATGGGTCGCGCCGGGATCGAGGACATGTATCGGACCGGCCAGGGGAAGATCACCCTGCGCGCCAAGGCGGAGATCGATGACGATCGGATCATCATCACCGAGATTCCTTACCAGGTCCGCAAATCGACGATTGTCGAGTCGATCGCGGGGAAGGTGCAGTCCGGCCAGATCGACGGCATCTCCGATCTGCGTGACGAGTCGGACCGGGAAGGCCTTCGGATTGTCATCGAGATGAAGCGGTCGGCGACGCCGAACGTCGTGTTGAACCAGCTGTACAAGTACACGCCGCTCGAACGCACCTTCGCCGCTGTCTTCCTGGTGATCATCGACGGGAATCCCCGAACCCTCTCGCTGAAGGAGATCCTCAATTGCTTCATCGACTTCCGCCGTGAGGTCGTCCGGCGGCGGACCGAACACCGACTCGACGCGGCGAAGAAGCGGGCCCACATCCTGGAGGGGTACCGGATCGCGCTCGACAACATCGATCGTGTGATCGAGATCATCCGAACGTCGAAGGACACCGAGACGGAGACGCGCCTGCTGCAGACCGAGCTCGCTCTGTCCGAGGAGCAGATCGAGTCGATCCTCAGGATGCGCTTGTCCCAGTTGCGTGCGCTGGAGCGGCAGAAGATCGACAACGAGTACGAGGAGAAGCTGAAGGCGATCGCCGAGTACGAGCGAATCCTTGGAAGCGACGTTGTCCTGGACGAAACGATCAAGATGGAGCTGCGTGAGATCAGCGAAAGATACGCCGACGCGCGACGGACCCTGATCGCCGACGAAGACGGCGACGTCGACTTCTCGGAGCTGATCCCCGACTACGACCTGATGGTCAGCGTCACGCACGGCGGGTACGTCAACGCCCCCCGCGCGATCGACTTCCGAAGCCAGGGCCGCGGCGGGAAGGGCGTCATCGGACAACGGACGAAAGAGGACGATTACATCTGCAACACGACGTTGGCCAACGCCCGCGACCAGCTGCTGATCTTCACGGATCAGCGACGCGTCTTCCGGACGCAAGGGTACAAGCTTCCGTCGCTCCATCGGGACGCCACCGGAAAGAACATGCGCTCCGTCGTCGCGATGGAACAGGACGAGGTCGTCCGCGAGATTCTCCCGGTCTCGAGCTTCGACGACGTCGAAGACGAGCTCTGCCTGATGGCGACGGCGAACGGGATCGTCAACAAGAACCGGCTGACTGATTATGCGAACGTCCACGCCAGCGGGATCATCGCGATCAACACGGACGACGAAGATCGTCTCGTCGACGCCGTGATCTCCGAGGGCGGGGGCGATCTGATCCTCGCGTCCTGCAACGGGCAGACGATCCGCTTTCGCGAGGAGGAGGTCCGGCTGACGAAGCGTCCGTCGAAGGGCGTCATCGGAATTCGCCTCGACGACGAGGATTGGGTCGTCGGGATGTCCTGCCTCGGGCGCGAGATCACGATGGACAAGAAGCTTCTGATGGTCTCCGAGTTCGGCTACGGGAAGCGCGTCTCCCTCGACGACTTTCCGATCCAGGGACGCGGAGGGAAGGGCGTACAGGGGATCAAGCTCGACGAGGATTCCGGCAAGCTCGTCCGCATCGGGATCGTCTCCGATCAGGACGAGATCATCATCACGACGGAACAGAAGGTGATCCGGATACTCGCCGGGGAGATCAACGTCTACCGGCGATACGCCCGCGGCGTCCGGCTGATCGACCTCGCCGAGGACGATCGGATCGTCTCCGTCGTCAACGTGGGGAGCTAGGTTGTCCGCGTGGATCGAGAGGCTGATCGACGAGACCCTCGCCGTCGGCGTGGAGAACCTCGTTCCGCGGGAGGGCCTCGTCGCCAAGCTCGAGCGGTTTGAACAGACACGCGAGCCCCTCCGGATCAAGCTCGGCATCGATCCATCGGCGCCGCACCTGACGCTCGGTCATTCGGTCCCGCTCCGCAAGATGCGCCAGTTCCAGGACCTCGGCCACACGGGGGTCCTCGTCGTCGGCGATTTCACCCGACGGATCGGCGATCCGTCCGGTCGGTCATCGACTCGGGCGCTGATGTCGTCGGAAGAGATCGAGCGGAACATGGAGACCTACCGTGAACAGGCGTTCAAGATCCTCGATCCGGAGCGGACCGAGTTCCGCTACAACTCCGAGTGGCTTGGAAAGCTCGACTTCGCCGACGTCATCCATCTGACGGCGAAGTACACCGTCGCCCGGATGCTCGAGCGGGACGACTTCTCGAAGCGCTACGCCGCCGGTGAATCGATCAGCGTCCTCGAGTTCCTCTACCCGCTCGCCCAGGCCTACGACTCGGTCGCGATTCAGGCCGACGTCGAGCTCGGCGGGACCGACCAGCTGTTCAACCTCCTCGTCGGACGGGACATCCAACGCGAGTACGAACAGGAGCCGCAGGTCGTGATGACGGTGCCGCTGCTGATCGGCCTCGACGGGGAGCGGGCGATGAGCCAGACGACCGGAAACTACGTCGGGATCAGCGAGGAACCGGCCGAGATCTATGGGAAGATCTTGTCGATCCCGGATGCGCTGATCGAACCATACTTCCTCTTCCTCACGGACGTCGACGCTCCCGGAGATCTGAAGAGCGCGCCGCGCGATGCCAAGCGCGCCCTCGCCCGCGAGATTGTCCGCATGTATCACGGTGCCGAGGCGGCCGAACGGGCCGAGGCCGAGTTCGACCGGGTCCACATCCACCACGAGCGCCCGACCGACGTCCCGCAGATCGAGCTCGATCGGTCCCTGCTGAAGGACGACGGGACGATCTGGATCATCGACCTCCTCCAGACCTCCGGCCTCGTCTCGAGTCGCGGCGAGGCGAAGCGCCTCATCAAGCAGGGCGGCGTCCGCGTCAACGAAGAGAAGGTCGATTCCCAGGACCTCGACGTCCCGTTCGCCCCCCCCGTGCTCGTCCAGGTCGGCAAGCGGTCGTTCGCGGAGATCGTCTGAGGGAATCGGTCCAGAGTCCACGGTCCGCAGTCTTGAGAGCCGCGATTTGCCGTTCAGAGGTGGCACTGCCGCTGGACGATCGACTATGGTCCGGTGAACGACGAATCGGCGTATTCGAGGTAGGCAACGATCCCGTCGTAGATGGCTTCCGCGATCGTCCCCTGGTAGTCCGAATCGACGAGTCGTGCTCGCTCGACCTCGTTTGTCAGGAAGCCGACCTCGATCAGCGCCGCCGGCATCTCGGCGCGATGCAAGTACAGGTCCTGCGAGCGGATGCCCCGATCGCGAGCCCCCGTCGCGTCGGTCACGAATCCCTGGAGAACCTCGGCAAACTGCCAGCTCGGATCCCCTTCGTCGAGCGTATCGGAGACGAGCGTCACCACGCCTGCAGCATCGGGGTACTCCGCACACGCGTTGCTCTGGACGGACAGGTAGAGTGCAGCGCCCGCCTCGTTGGCGACGGCGATCCGATCCTCCAGCGATACGGTGATGTCGAGTGTGCGGGTCGTCTTGACGTCAAGTCGATCGTCGGCTTCGATCAGGGCCGCGACCCGCTGTGTGATTGCCAGATTGACATCAGCCTCCTTCACGCCGTCACAGATGGCGCCAGGATCCCGGCCGCCGTGGCCGGCGTCGAGCACAATGAGAACCCGATCGGATGCGGACTCCCCCTGAGCATGACCGCACCCCCAGAGGAGGGTGACTCCGATGACGCCGGCGAGGATCACGAAGGCCGAGGCGAGTCGGAGCACATGTGTGCGCATGCACGGAGTATCGGCGGTCTTCGCCCGCGCTTCGAGGCGGGATGGCCGCGAGGTCTGCGACATCTGGACGCTCGACACGGACCGGATGCCCTGGTCGGGGATGTGAGGCCATGCATGGTGCGGAATTTGCACACCGCAGTTCACGATTCGCAGTTCAGAGAACCTGCAGCATCGTGCCTTGTGTGCGACGTTTTGGGTTGACGATCCGCGGTTCTGAAACCTGCCTTGGCAGAAGGCGCGTCACGCTGGCGAAGTACATGTCTCCTCATCCCCGCAGGGACCCGGCTGCAAAGCCGTAGCGTGTAAGATGGATCGTCATGCCGGTTCATCAATCCGATCCCAACCGAGCGCCCGACAGCGCGTACGTCCCTGGAAAACTCGCCTACTTGGTGCCCGGGAACCGTTGTCGACTCCTCGACGGTCGTCGAACGCCCGGCGTGATCGAGTCGATCGACGACGCTGCCGGCTTCTTCCGGTGGAGGATCACAGCCTTCGAGGATGAAGGACGGAGTTGGGACGTGCCGCTCGAGAAGATCACGCGCTACCAATTCGAGCGGTCCTCGGATCGCAACGAGCCGGAACGGGTCCGCGCGCTTCGAGAGATCGCCGACCGGCTTTCCGAACCGCTGACGATTCAGCCGACATCGATCGCGCGCGAAGCGATCGCCCGGGAGATCCAGCAGGCGGAGGATGTCGCAAATCGTTGGTTCGAGACCGAGTCGAGCTTCTTCGCGAGCAATCGGCCTCTGGATCTGACGGTTCGGGACGGCCCCGAGGAGCTTGCGAACGACCTTCAACGCTACCTGAAGGCTCAATCCGAGGCGCTTCTCCGGATCGAGACCAAGACGGCCGAGGCGATGGTCCTCAACCCGAATTCCGGGGAGTGGATCAAAGGGATGTTGATCGTGATGGCGGAGTCCGGGTTGGTCGCCTATTCGGGGACCATCATTCGGACGCGGGACCTCTTCGACGAGATCGGAGCCAAGCATCTCCGGCGCGCGTATCTCGTGCACCGACTCGGCTTCGTCCGCGCCGCGTTTCGCCGCGCGGGACATTCCGACGTGGTCGTGTACCGGGGGATGATCTCCGAGTCCCACTGGCTGGAGCCGGCACGGTCGATCGTCTCCTGCACCTTCAGCTTGCGGGTTGCGCGATCGTTCGCCGGCTTTGACCGGTCGAGTCGCTTCAAGACCTCCTACTTGATGAAGCTGACCGTCCCGATCGAGCGGTTGTGGATGACGTTCTGCGAAACAGAGCAACTGAACGGCCGATACCGCGAGGCCGAGGCCCTCGTTCTAAACGACGGGATCGGCCCGTTCCGGACAGCCTCAGAGAGCATCTAGGAGCCGCCGGTCCTCGCATGGGCGGATGAGCCGGACCTCTCAACTCGTGTCCGCATTCGGCCGGTCATCGCTGAGGCCTGCAGCGCATCGCGATCGGCAGCCGGCGACGCTCACTTCCTGATTGCCATCTCACGCCGCGGGGCCCACGAGACTCGTGATCCGAACACCGGAAGCGAACACCTGAGTTCATCCTTCCCGCGACCTGTAGAAGGGTGTTCATCAAGCGCTTCGGATATGGTACTGTGTTGTATCTCAGTCAGAAAGGAGGTGCGCATAATGAAGCGAGTGGTGATCATCGCATTGATGGCGATCCTCGTGGCGATATTCGGTCTTCAAGCCTCGGCGTGGCTGTTCACCCCTGGTGATGATGGGACCATCTGTCAGGGAGGCGCAGGCTATGCCCCGCTTCCCAATTGGATGGACATTACGGAGTCGGGACCGGCCGGCAACGGCACCTAAGCAGTCAGACGCAGGCATGGCCAAGCCTAGAGATTGATGCCACAGCCGAGGTTTGGCGCTGAGAGAGTGGGCGCTTCAGGACCGAGGCAGGAATCCCCAGCCCTGAGGCGACGCTCCTCCTCGAATGAAAGCGCCAGTGCCACAGCCCGGGTCAAGCAGCCTGTCGGAACGGGTAGGACGGCGTTCGCTGAACAGCTGCTCGATCATGCTGTCGACAAGGTGGTCTGGCGTCTCGACGAACCCTCTCATGCCCGCATTATACCAGAATCCTCCTCGCTCCCGAACTTGCGGGGAGAGAGCAAGACGCCAGAAGAAGGCGGGCGCCGGGTGGTGCCCGCCCATCAGTTCCTTCAGTCCTCGCCGAAGTCTGTCGGCTGACGCCGACAGATTACGGCACGGCGAACGCATTGCGTCCGCCGTGCCCCTCCGTTTCCGTTGCGACTACTCTACGATGAGACTCTCCGCAAACCGATCGGCGTCGGCGAGGAGGAACTCCTCGGTCGTCTTGAGTGCGTTGACCGGGCAGACGTCGACGCATTGCGCGCAGAAGGTGCAGCGGGCGACGTACATCCGGATCTTATTCTTCTCCTCGCCCTCGGGCTTGTAGAGCTCGATGACGCTCGCCGGGCAGACCCGGGCGCAGAGACCGCACCCGATGCAGGTCTCCCGATCGTAGGCGATCTTCCCCCGGAGGTCTTTCGGGGTCGGAATCGGCGGGTGGATCTCCGCCCGGCCGGCTGCGACCGCCTTGAGAACCGCCGTGACCGATCGCGGCATGTACTTCACCGGGAACGGGTTCGTCGCCGGCTTGCTGAACAACTGCTTCATCAGCGTTCCAAGGATCACGATCTTCCTCCTAGACGAACCGATCGAGGGTCAGCAGGAGCAGCCCGAGAAGGGAGACACCGGTGACCGGGAGCCAGAACAGACGCGTCGCCTGCCCGATCTTCAGCCGGGCGAAGGCGACGCGCACCACGATGACCGACACAAAGATGACGCAGAATACCTTGACCAAGAAGAAGACGACGTCGACGAGTCCGCCCCAGGCACCGGCCAAGCCGAAGACGTTCGCCAGACCGTACGGAATGAACAGCGCGACGGCGAGTGAGGCGATCGCCACCATCTTCACCGCGTCGGCGAGGTAGAACATCGCTAGGTTTCGACCCGAGTACTCGGCGAGGAGCCCGCCGGCGATCTCCGTCTCCGCCTCCGGAATGTCGAACGGGATCTTGGCCAGCTCGCCCGGCATCACGACCAGCAGCGCTCCGAACAGGAGCAACAGCCCGATCACGCCGAGGGGGCCGACGAGACCCCAGAGCGGGTTTGCACCGAGGACCGACAGGGAGAAGACCGCTTCTCCCGGCAGGATGGCCGACAGGCGCCAGGCGAGGGAGACGAGGGTGACCGCGAGCGGGAACTCATAGGCCATCATCATCACCATCTCGCGCTGCGCGCCGACGGTCGCGTACGGGCTCCCCGCGGCGAATCCGCCGACCATCATCGCGATCGACGGGACGGCGAGGAGATAGAGGACCAGGATCAAGTCGCCGAATCCCCCCAGAAGCGGCCCACGGCCGCCGAGCGGGATGTAGAAGAGGAGGGTCGCCGCCGCGACGAGCGAGACGATCGGCATCAGGTTGTAGAGCCATCCGACGGCGTGTTCGGGGACGACGTTCTCCTTGACCATCAGCTTGACGACGTCGAAGAACGGCTGTCGAAGCGGAGGCCCGATCCTCCCCTGCATCTGGGCGGCGAGCTTCCGGTCGAAGCCCTTGTAGACCATGCCGAGGAGCACCGATCCGAAGAGGATCACGATCCCTTGCCAGACTGCATTGGCGATCGTTACGGTCATCCGCACATCCTCCTTGTCTTGTCGCGGGAGCGCTGGACCAGCTCCTCCTTGAGGTGGACCGACTCGGCTCCCGCTTCGTCGACGACGTGGACGCGATCCATGCAGCACATACACGGGTCGATCGACGCGGCGATGATCGGGATGTCGGCGACCTCGTCTCCGAGGAACTTCGGGACCCACGCCATCAGGTTGTTGTAGGTCGGGGCGCGGACCTTCCAGACGGCCATCTCTTCCTGTCCCCCGACGAGGCGGACGTAGTGGAAAACCTCCCCACGCGGCGCCTCGTGGCGTCCGATCCCCTCGCCGTCGGCCTTCTGCAGTGCGGCGAGGAGGGCGGGGACCTTCGGGATCGAGGTGAGCTCGCCCGTAGGCATGTTCTCGAGGCAGAACTCGATGATCTCGATCGATTGGGCGACCTCGAGGAGCCGGACGATGATGTTGTCGTACACGTCACCGATCGGTTCGGTTCCGAAGTCCTCCGGCGTAATCGCCTTGATCTCCATGTCGGCGTAGGCGAGGTACGGCATGTCCTGTCGGACGTCCTTGTTGACCCCCGACGCGCGCGTCGTCGGCCCGACGGTGCACAGATCGATCGCTTGATCGTAGGTGAGAACACCGACGTTGCGCGTTCGCATCTCGACCGACTTGTCGTGGAGGTACGCGTCGATCATCTGCTGGAGGAGGTCCTTGTAGTAGTCGAGCGCCTGGTAGGCGAGCGGCGCCTTCTCCTCCGGAATGTCACGGCGGACCCCCCCGAAGATCGGGATCGCATAATCCACGCGGTTTCCGGTCAGCTGCTCGAGCAGGTCCATGCATTTTTCGCGCACGTTCCACGTGAGGTAGAGAAGCGAGTCGAAACCGAGCTCGTGCGCGCCGACGCCGGCCCAGAGAAGATGCGAATGGATCCGCTCCAGCTCGCCGATGATCGTTCGGATGTACTGCGCTCTGGGTGGGACCTCGATTCCGGCCGCGTTCTCTACCGCCTGCGTCAGCGCAAGCGGATGGGAGATCGAGCAGATCCCGCAGATGCGCTCGGACAGATAGAGCGTCTGAATCAGATTCCGACGCATCCCCATGTACTCGATCCCGCGGTGCGCGAATCCGGGCTTGATGTCGACGCCCACGATCTGCTCGCCGGAGAGCTCGAACGTGAATCGGATCGGCTCCTTGAGCGCCGGATGAACCGGTCCGATCGGGACGGTGTAGCAGGTCTGCCCGCCGCCGCCGCCGATCTCGAGGTCGATCGATCGGTTATTCATCTCGTTCCTCCCACTTCACCAACCGCTTGACGCTTCCGTTCGTCTCCTCTTCCAGGTCTCGGCGCCACGGATGGATCGTCGCGTCCTCGGGAAGGAACAGGTTCCGATCGTCCGGGATCCCGACGACCTCGATCCCGAAGAACTCGCGCTTCTCTCGTTCGGTCGTCTGGGCTCCGGGAATCAGGTCGGTGATCGTCGGAATCTTCAAGTCGTCCTTCGGAAGGATCGTCTGAATCGTCACCGTCGCCTCGCCGTAGCGCTCCCCCCACCCGGTGGAGAAGTGGTAGTTGAGTGCGAGCCCATCGTCGCCGAGATCGTCCCCGGAGATCACCGACAGGTGTGGGTCCATCTCGGCACAGAGGAATTCGATCGCGTCACGAAACGCCTCGCATTTGACGACGACCCACAGATCGTACACCGGCTTCGGATCGATCGTGCCGACATGCCGCTCGATCGTGCGGTCGTCGAGGACTCGGCCTCCGAGCGCCTCGCGGAACGAAGAAAGGACGGATTGTGCGTCCATCAGCCCACCCCCGCCTTCTCCAGTGTTTCGAGCTTCGTGACCGCCTTGACGACGCCGTCGATGATCGCCTCCGGCCTCGCCGGGCAGCCGGGGACGTAGACGTCGACCGGGATCACCTCGTCGACCGGGCCGACGACGTTGTACGACTCGTAGAAGACACCGCCGGTGCAGCCGCAGCCGCCGACGACGACGACCGCTTTCGGATCCGGCGTCTGATCGTAGACCCGCTTCAGGCGCGGGAGCATCGGACGCGTCACCGGACCGGTCACCAAGAGGACGTCGGCGTGCCGCGGGGTGCCTGTGAGCATGATCCCGAAACGTTCGACGTCGTAGCGTGGCGTCAGTGCGGCGACGATCTCGATGTCGCATCCGTTGCAGGACCCGGTGGCGATGTGGAAGACCCACAGGGCCCGTTTGAATGATCGAGGAAGTGCCATACGTCTCACCCAATCCAGATCAAGATGACGAAGATCAGCCCGAGGGCGCCGATGAACCATGCCACGTAGTCACTCAAGATCCCGGTGTGCCAAGCACGGACGCGGTCGTAGTACCCGGACAGGCCGTGGATCATTCCCCAGTACAGGCTATCTCCGCGGACGTGCAGAGCCTCCACCGCCTCCGGCGCGGGGTTTCCCGACAGGAACGGCTGAGCCTGGTCGGTTCCGCGTTTGTAGTCCTTTCGACCTCGCGAACGGACGAAGAGCCCGATGACCAGAATGCCTAGGAAGAGGAGCGTCCAGGCGATCGGATTCCACGCACCGAAACCGGAATTGATTCCTCCCATCGCTATCCACCTCCTAGGACGGCACCGATGTACGCTTCGCGTCCGGTCCACAGCGCCTTGGCGGCCGGTGTGACGATTTTGTCGACGAAGAAGCCGGGGAAGAGACCGAGTGCGATCACGACGAGGGCGAGGAACGCCATCGGAATCAACATTCCGAGCGGGGCCTCGCCGGCCGTCGGCGGCAGTCCCTCCTTCGACCCGAGGAACGCGCCCTGGAACGCCTTGACGAAGACGGCGAGAAGCATGATGCTCGACAGGATCGCGATCACCGACAGGAACGGGCTGAGCTGGAACGACGCCTCGTAGATGAGGAATTTGGACGCGAACCCGTTGAACGGCGGAACGCCGGCGAGGGCGAACGCGCCGATGATGAAGAAGACCGTCGTCCACATCATCCGGTGTGCCAGTCCCCCCATCTTGTTCAGATCTCGTGTCCCGCTCGCCCTGACGACCGCCCCGGTCGTCAGGAAGAGGAGCCCGATGCATGCGGCGTCGTTCAGCATGTGGAAGATGCCGCCTTGCATCGCGACGAAGCCGAAATCGAGCGCGTCAGCGCTGTCCGTCAACGCGGCCCCGCCGGCGACGAGCGTCGCTCGGCGCACGAGGCCGACGCCGACGCCGAGGAGCATGTAGCCGATCTGCGAGACGGCGCCGTAGGCGATCAGCCGTTTGATGTCGCTCTGAACCAGGGCCATCGTCACCCCGACGAAGATCGTCAGGACGGCGAAGACGATCAGGATCCACCCATTGGTCGACAGCGCGGAACCGACGCCGAACAGCGTGAACAGGACCCTAAAGAGCCCGTAGAGGCTCGCCTGGCTGTTGGCAACGAGGACGGCCGAGGTCGGAGCCGGGGCCTCCCCGTAGGCATCGGGGGCCCACATGTGCAGCGGGACGGCTCCGGCCTTCATCGCCAGACCGGTCAACAGGAGACCGAGGGCGACCTTGTCGATCAGACTCGCTCCGGCGGCTCCGATCTGACCGGCGAGGAAGGCGATGTTCAGTCCGCCGTGCCGCCCGTAGAGAAGAGCGACCGCGAGGAGGACGAACAGGCCCGACAGCGTGTAGAGCGTCATGACCTTGAACCCCGCCTCCTGCGACCTCTTCAACCAGACGCGGAATCCGATCAGTCCGCAGGCGGCGATCGACGTGATCTCGAGGAAGACGAAGAAGTTGAACATGTCGCCGGTCAGCTCCATGCCGAAGATCCCGGCGGTCAGGAGCAAGAGCAGGCTGAAGTACATGCTCCCACCGGACCGATTGCGCCAATACGAGAAGCTGAAGTAGGCCGCGGCCAGCGTGACGAGAGCGGTGACGAGCGTCATGAAGGCGCTCATCCCGTCGACTTCGAGGAGGATCCGAATCGGAACCGCCATTCCCGAGGGGAGCGGAAGGCTTCCGCCGAGAACGTACACGTTCGGTGCTCCACTTCCGGCGAAGAAATCGGCTGCGAGGAGTCCGGCGAGGGCCGCCGTGGCGGCGACGATCAGGCCGGCGAAGACGTCCCGTGCACCCCGTCCGAGCTTCCCGACGAGCGGAACGGCAAACGCGCCGAGCAACGGGACGGCGACGAGGAGGACGGGCGCGTGAACGGTGAGTGCGTTCATCCTCTCAGCTCCTTTATCTTTCGAACGTCCAGCGTTCCGTAGTGACGGTGGACGAAGACAGCGAACGAGAGGAGGAGCGCCGTCGTGGCGAGACCGATGACGATGCTCGTCAGAGTCAGCGCTTGCGGCGTCGGCAGGACCATCCTCTCTCCGGCCGGTGCGTATGTGTAGATCGGCGCCGCGCCTCCGCTTCGATAGCCAAGCATGACCAAGAACAGGTTCACGCCGGTCTCGACGAGCGAGATGCCGATCACCATCTTGATCAGATTGCGCTTGAACAGCAGCGCGTAGATGCCGAAGGCGACGAGGAGCGCTGCGATGACGAAAGGAAAGTTGCCCACGCTCATTCGGTTTCCTCCTTGCGGGCGCCGATGAGCATCATGATCACGATGCTGGCAATCCCGGTTAGGACCTTCAGCCCGACGGCCCAATTCATCAGCGGGACCATTCCCCCGGCGTTGAACACCCCGTCGTTGGGCAGGCCGGGGTTCTGGATCGTCGCTCCGAACAGCGCCCCGCCCGAGTTCGCCAGGAGGTTGTAGAAGAAGACCGTTCCGATGCCGGCGAAGGCGAGTCCGAGAAAGGCGAGGGCGCCGATCTCTTCGAGGGTCTGAAGAAGGTGTTCATTCAGCCGCCCCTTCAGCCCGGCCGCGCCGAAGGCGACGAGGAGTAGAGCGAAGGCGCTCGCGACGATCGCTCCGCCCTGAAACCCGCCTCCGGGGGTCAGATGACCGTGCATGATCACGTAGAACCCGAACACGATGGCCAGCCCGTAGATGAGGCGAGTCACGGTTCGGACGATGACCGACATTCCATGTTCGTTCATCGCTCGTCCTCCCGAAGCTTCCGGAACAGCGCCATCACGCCGACGACGGCGGCGAACAGGACGGTCGCCTCGCCGAGCGTGTCGAATCCTCGATAGTCGAAGACGACGGCGGTGACGACGTTGTTCGCGGCGACCTCGCCCTGCGCGTTGGCGATGAAGTAGTCGTCCATCGCCGCGTCGTTCGGCACACCGAACGGGCGGATCGAGGTCGCGGCGAGAAGGAGGAACGCAGAGACGAACAGGAACGCGACCAGCAGTGCAGCCCTTCTCATTCCTCCTCCTTTCGCCTCGTTCGTCGGAGAGCGATGACGTAGATCGCCGTCGTCAATGCGGCGCCGATTCCGGCCTCCGCGATGGCGACGTCCGGCGCTTGCAGAATGTAGAACTCGAGTGATACCAGCAGGCTCGCTGCCGCCAAGGCGAGGACCGACGAGAGGAGGTCCTTGAACCAGACGGCGAGGGCGGCCCCGGCGACGATCAGCACGAGAACGATGACGTGAAGAATGCTCTCGATCATGACCGCTCCTCCAATCGGTCGACGACGGCCTGCTTTGGTTTGACCCCGCTTCGGTGCGCCGCGCGGGCGATCGCATGTGATCCGGTTGGATTGGTGACGAGGATCGCGATCAGCGCCACGATCGTGTGGATGGCGAGCGTGTTGTACGCCGCACCTCCCCGCGCGAAGCCGTAGACGACCACCGCGGCCGCCGTGAAGATTGACCCGAACGTTGTACACTTCGTCGCTCCGTGGAGCCGCGTGTACACGTCGGGAAAACGAACGAGGGCGACCGCACCGAGTCCGCTGAACAGCACACTGATGCCGAGCAGAACGTAGATCAAGATCGACATCACAGCCCCCTCTCCAAGTACCGCGCCACGTAGAGCGTTCCGATGAACGAGAGAAGCGCGTAGATGATGGCGACGTCGACGAATACCACCTGGTCGAACGCCGCGCCCAGTACGATCATCGTGCCGACGACCATCGTGTTCAGCGTGTCGAGCCCGACGACGCGGTCTGCGACTGTGGGACCCAGACCGATTCGAACCAGGCTGAACAGCGTGAAGAACGCGAAGCACATCGCGACGACGAGGAAGACGATCGGTTCGACGATCATTCCGCGATCCTCCTCGCCCAGTCTGCGAACCGTCCGCACACTGCCCTGCACGTTGGCTCCGGGTCGGTGACGTTGATCCAGTGGACGAATAGGTCTCCCGATTCGTCGTCGACATCGACCGACAACGTCCCCGGCGTGAGCGTGATGGAGTTGGCGAGCAGGGTCACGCCGAGCTCGGTCTTCAGTCCCGGGGAGATCCGGACGATGCCCGGACGGATCCTCCCGGTGATCACGCGGTAGGCGACGTCGAGATTCGCTTTCGCCATTGCCCAGAAGAACGGCCCGATGACGTAGACCAGGAAGGTCAGAATGCGGAGCGGGTTGAGCATCCGATACGGGTTCTTCCCGTGCGTCGCTCCCCGCCCGAGCGCAATGCGACCGGCGATAGCACCGGCGATGACCGACAGAACGGCGCCGGCGACGAGTTCCTCCGGGCTCCACGCGCCGACCGTCCCGCTTCCCAGCGTCATCAGAAGGTAGAAGATGTAGGCAACGGCCGCAGTAACCAGAGTAGCGAGCATTCCCACCCTCCCGATACGGCAATCTGGTAGACAGCCCGGCGGAGCATCCGTCGGGCAGACGGATGGTACGGAAGGGGCGTGGATTCTGTCAACAAACGACGGCCCCGTGAAGCGTTCACGAAGTGCCCAATGCGGGCGTGCTTACTCGACGGTGAGCGTTCGGACGACCGTGTCGGTCGCCCCGTCGTCGTCGGTGACGGTCAGCCGGACGGCGTAGTCGCCGGCACTCGGGAAGACGTGGAGGACGATCGGTCCGGTCGCGTCGATCACTCCGTTGCTGTCGAAATCCCAAGCGTACGCGAGAATCGTTCCGTCGAAATCGAACGAGAGCATCCCGTTGAACTCGACCGGCTCGCCGGCGAACGGTGCCTCGGGGGAGAAAGCGAACGAAGCGATGGGCGGAAGGATCGTCTCGTCGCCGTTCTCGAAGGACGGTGAGTCGATTTGGATCACGTAGAGAACGGTGTCCGAGATGCCGCTGTCGTCGGTGACGGTCAGGCGCACGCTGTAGCTGCCGACGGAGGGGAAGGGATACTCGACGATCGGTTCAGCGGCATCGGTCGATCCGTCCCCGTCGAAATCCCAGGCGAACGAGACGATCTCTCCGTCCGGATCGGACGATGGCGAGGCGTCGAAGGTCACCGGCTCGCCGACGATCGGGCGGCCCGGGGTGTAGGAGAAATCGGCCGTCGGGCGGACGAGCGTCGGTCGGACGTCGACCGACTCGGTCGGCCGTTCGAGAACCTCGACCGATTTGGCGACCGTGTCCGTGTTCCCACCGTCGTCTGTCACCGTCAATCGGACAGGGTAGGCGCCTGTAGCGGAGAAGGACTGGGTCGCGGTCGGGCCGGCGGCGTCGCTCACGTCGTCGTCGTCGAAATCCCACGCGTAGGACGCGATCTGGCCGTCGAAGTCGAACGAGAGCGTTCCGTCGAACGTGACGGACTCGCCGGTCTTCGGCGACTCGGGGGCGAAGGAGAAATCGGCGATCGGCGGTTGGAAGCTCGATGCGGCCGGTTCGGCGGCCGGCGCGCCTTCGGCGACGGGAACCGTTCGGACGAGCGTGTCTTGGTTCCCCGACTCGTCGGTCACCGTCAGTCCGACGGACGCGTCACCGGGGGAGGCGAACGTCCATTCGACGATCGGGTCGGTTGCGTCGAAGGTCGAGTCTCCGTCGAAGTCCCAGGCGTATGAGACAATCTCACCGTCGAAATCGAATGAAGGCGTTCCGTCGAACGTCACCGTCTCGCCGGCGGTCGGCTCGGACGGCGTGAACGTGAAATCGGCGGTCGGCGGTTGGAAGGTGATGATCACCTCTCGCGGCCGGATGTAGCCTCCGAATTCGGTCCGGCCGTCCGCCGCCGCGTCGAGATCGATCGTGATCGTCTGCTCGGTCGTGAACACGAAGCGCCCCGGGAGCGTCGCCGGATCGAGCGACACCGTATACGAACCCGGATCGACGTCGGCGAGGGCGAAGCGACCGAACGTATCGGTCACCGCGGCCCGCGTCGGTCCGTCGTCGCGGGTGAACAGGACGCGAACGTCGGCGAAGCCGCCCTCGTCGGCCGCCCGACTCCCGTCCTGGTTCGCATCCTCGAAAACGATTCCTTCCACGGACAGAATCGGCTGCAACGGGATCTTGACCCTCGTTGTCTGACCGGGAGCGACATGAACGTCGAGTCGCTCCGCCGAGGACGCGTCGGAGGGAACGGCGCGAACGGCGAGCGTGTAGTCGCCGGCGCCGAGCGGCGGGAACCGGAAGAGGCCGGTCTGGTCGGTCGACACCTCGGTCCCATTGGCGGCGAGGATTCCCCCTGCGATCGGTCGATCGACCGTTCCGAAGACGCCGTCTCCGTCGGTGTCGACGAACAGGCGACCCTCGATTCTCCCTTTGGTGACGAGGAACGGAAGCGGGATCTGGAGATCCGCGTTGAACGTGATCCCCCAGCCGAACGAGATCGGATCCGCGTCACCCCGATCCCACGCAATCGATCCGTCGAACGTGATGTCGAGCCAGTCGGTGAAGCGGATGTCGAGCGAGACGGACAGGTCGAACGCATCGCCGGTGTTCTGTAGTCTGATCGATCCTTCGTGAAGCGTTCCCTCCGGCCGGAAGAGGATCGAGACCTCCGTCTCGCCGGCGAGGACGAGGTCGGTGAGAACGTCGATCGATTTCTCTTGCTCCAGCTGGAGATAGAGGTAGAACGAGTCGACGGAGAGGCCGACGCCTTCGGTGAACGTGAGCGTTCTCGTGTGATCTCCGAATGCGAGGTCGATCCGGTCCTCGATCTCGCCCGAGAATGTGTACGGGAAGACCCCGCTCGTCTCTCGAATTCCCATCGAGATGAGGAGGTAGACGTCGCTCATCAGCGCTGGATCGTCCAGTCGGCTCCACTCGAACTCGACCGTCGACGAGAGTTTCGGTCCGTCCTCGATCGGTGTCGCGGAGAGATTGAAGCCGAGCCCGTCGTCGACCTGTGTCGACTCGAGCGGATCTCGGACGACGTTGTTCCACTCGTGCGTCAGGGAGAGGCTGAGGGAGAGATCGGGCATCCGAAGGCGTTGCGATAGGCGGATCCCTGCGCTGTCGGTGCCCGATCCCGGAAAGCCTGTCCCGATGGAGAATGCCTCGCCGTTCAGGAAGTAGCCGGCGGTGTCGATTTCGGTGCCGAACAGGAACGCGCGGCTCGTGAGACCGTCGTTGGTTCCGAGAGCGGCCTCGGCGAAGATGCGCCAATCTTCCAGCGGCTCGGCCTCGGCGGTCGCTCCGCCGATCGCTCGTCGGCTCGTCGGGCTCCGGGCGTCGAAGAAGGTGAATCCGACGTTGGCGACTTCCGGTCCCATGGCGAACTGCCCACCGAATCGTGCTTCGTCGCCGCTCAGCCCGGCGACCAAGGTCAGATCGAGCAGCTCGTCGTCGATCTCGAAGCTTCCTCCTTCGCAGGTCAGACCGACGAGATCGGAGAGACGCTTCGAGACGTTCCCGAGCATCACCACCGCCGGATCGCGGCGGTAGAGGATCGTGTACAAGGTGACGTCGATCGGATCCGGGCCGAGCGGGTCGTTGACGCTGAGGAACGACGAGAAATACCCGTCGACGACTCGGCCAGAGGTGGAGAAGGTCAACCGGCTGTCGAACGTACCGTCGAAGACGTCCCGATCGATCGACAGCCTGAGGCGACCCGGGAGGATCTCCATCAACGAACCGCCGACGACGTCCGGGGTCGGCGGGAGGATCGTCGTGAAGACGACGGCGTCGTCTCCGACGTTGCCGTAGAGGGACGAGGTCGCGGTGACGGTCAGCACGTCTTGACCGGAGTCGCTCCCGGTCGGCACGTCGATGCGGGCGACGATCGTCGCCCGCTCCTGCGGTGCAAGATCGAAGACGGACGCGGAGAGGGAGACGGGCAAGCCGCGCGACGAGACGGCGTCGACGATCACCGAATCTTGCGCGTTCCCGCGATTGACGAGCGTGAACTCGTACTCGACGGCCCCTCCCGGCGCGGCGCTTGTGCCACCCGGGCCGAGCAGTTCGATCTCGTTGATCGGCGAGACGACGATCCCGGCGGTGCCGGACGTTCGATCGGTCGGATCGGTCTCGGAGGCGGCGATGAGCGTCAGTTCATATGCGCCGGCGGCCGCGTCGGAGGGAACGATGACCGTCACGAAGACGGCCTCCTCTTCCTCCGGGGAAACGATGATCGATTCCTGGACCTCGAGGATCTGCCACCCGGCGGGGGCGATGAGCGTCAGCGAGACCGTGACGGGGTCGAGTTCGGAGGTGGTCAATGCGAAGACCGGCGTGACGAACTGACCCGGGGCGGCCTCCTGCTCGACCGGGCGGACGTCGATTCCGACATCCCCCCGGCAGGAGAGGCCGAACACGGAAACGGCAATTGCCATCCAAGCGATGGTCGCCCGGAAGCACCTCGATCTCGCCAGCATGCTGCGACGAGAGTAGATCGCCCAGTCGAAGGGCGAAAGGACCGGGCCGCGGGCCGATCGAGACGTTTGTCTGATCCGTCGGTGCGTTGAGTCTGCGGCGTCGTGCGTTGGAACCGCATGTCCCTTGGCGATCGGTCAGCCGTCGGGCGGCCTCGATCACGATCGGCTACGGTGGAGCGGCGAGATCCTGCGTCGTGTAGGTTCAGCGGACGGGTGAGTCGATCGATATGATCAGTGTACGTCTACAGAGCGAACTCATCATCGACACGGAAGACCGCATCGGCCTCGTCGCCGAAGCGACCCGCCTCCTTGGCGACATGGGGATCAATCTCCTGTCGGTCGTCGTCCGACGAAACGGGGGGACGGCCAGTCTCCGGCTCGTTACCACGTCGCAGACGCACGCGGCGGAGGCGTTGCGCACGGCCGGCTTCTCTGTCGAGGAACGCGACGTCATCCTGATGGAACTGCCGCATCATCCCGGGTTTCTCAGCCGGATGAGCCAGGCTCTCGCGCGAAAGGAGATCGCGATCGACGAGCTCCACGCGACCATCCCGGACGACGGGGCCAACGGTCTCGTCGTCCTGCGCTGTTCCGACAACCGCAACGCCCTCCTCCTCCTCCGGGGGCGCTAGCCGCACGGGGCGGCTATTCGCTGACGCGGAGGGTCCGTCCGGCCGAGCGTCCGAAGACCTCGGGGAAGTAGAACTCGTACGCCATCGACGGAAGCGCGCCGTAGAATCCCGGAGTCACGCCGCGCAGCGTGTAGGTGTACGAATAGGTGCCGGCCGGAAGGTAGTCGGCGAACAGGACGACCTTCTCGTCGCGGAACTCGGATCGGGAGTACCAAGACCACCACCATCTCCACCACGGCCGTTCGTCGTCTTCGCGCCGGAGGCTCGGATCGGATTCGCGAACGCTGGTCGTTGCGAGCGACGTATCGACCGCCTCGCAACCGGCCGGGATCGGGTCTTCGACGACGACGTAGTAGAGGTCGTTCGGCGCGATGATCGTCAGCCGAACCTCGAACGTCTCGCCGACGTCGACGGCCGTTCTCTCCTCGGTCACGTCGCCGGTCGAGAGGTATTGACGGCGAACGAAGACGCCGCGATCGAGCGGTTCGACCTCGCCGACCGGAAGGCCGACGGTCAGGTGGGCGGTGTAGTAGAGGCTTCCCTCACCCTCGCCTCGTGCGATCGTGAGGTGGTGGACGTCCGACCCGGTCAGATCGTCGCCGGCGACGGCGATCTCGCGAGGCTCACGAACCGTCTCGGGGGTCACCGTCTCCAGCAAGATCGGTTCGTCGTCCAACCCGACACGAAGCTCGTAGGCGCCGCCGAGCTCGCCGGTGACCACCATCCAGTCGGTCAGCGCGATCAGCGCCCACGCCGTCTCCTGCGTCGTCTCCCAGATCCCGGCGCGGCGGGCGACCATCAGCCAGCGGACGACGTTCGGGGCGAGGGCGTTCGACGGGTCGAGGAGAGCGAACGCGTCGAGGATGACTGCCGTGGATCGCGTGTCGGTGTTCATCGCCCACCAGTCGATCCCGGGCTCTTCCCAATGGGCTCCGGTCGCCGACAGGATGGCGTCGTTGACCAGATCGGAGAGGAGCGCTTCGATCTCCGAGTCGAACCCGCTGATCTCGGCGAGTGCCAGCGCGAGATAGGCCTTCGCGTAGTGGCTCAGTTTCTCCCGCTCCTCGAAGAGCGATCCGGCGTACTCGGAGGCGTCGCTCGTCTCGCCGCCGAGGGCGAGGACGTAGAGGAGCCACGCCTGCCGATTCGCGGTCCACGTGGAGTCGAGGTCGCGTGCCGGGACGAGTTCGTCGGCGATCCGATCGAGACCGCGTGCAACGACCTCCGGATCGACGGAGACGTCCGCCTCCGCCGCACGAAGGAGTCCGAAGACGACGTAGGCCGTCAGATACGGGTTCGATCGGTCGCCCCGCCACCAGCCCCACCCGCCGTCGGCGTTCTGCCGTTCGACCAGCTCTTCGAGCGCGTAGGAGACGAGGGTGTCGAGCTTCGCTTTCAGCTCGACGTCCTCGGTCCCGAGAAGGGAGAGCGCGCGGTAGGTGAGTGCGTTCGGAAGGAAGCGACTGACCAGCTGTTCGGTGCACTCGTACTCGAAGTGCTCGAGGTACGACAGCCCCTCAGTCATCGCGGCGGCGAGCGACGGCTCGAGTCGGACGAACAGCTGGGTGGCGTCCGGGTCGAACGTCTCCGGGAGGACGAGCGCCTCGATGCGGCTTTCTTCCTCGGTCAGCTCCCCCGCCGTTCCGACCGTCTCGCGGGCCGTGTAGCGAAGCACGGGCAACGTTCCATCGGGACCGAGGGTCAGCCGTGGGCGGGCCGCGTCACTCAACGAACCGGACACGGCGCTGAATGCCAGATCGGCCGCTGCGACGTCGTCGACCGTCGCCCACCACGACACGGTCGTTTCACCGCCCGCAGGGATCGCCACGGTCTGGACGGCAGACGCCTCGAGCGTGACCCCGACGGCGGCGATCGTCACGTCGACGGTGAGATCGTCCTCCGTCTGGTTCGAGACGGAGGCGGCGAGACGGACACGATCGCCGACGACGAGGAACCGCGGGACCGCCGGGCGAATGAGGAGCGGCTTGGTGACCAGGATCTCCGTCGTCGCTTCCCCGACGAGCGTGTCGCGGGTCGCTCCGACCGCCCGGACGACCCAGGTGGTGAGATTGTCGGGCAGTTCGACCTCGACGCGCGCGATTCCGTTCGCGTCCGACACCACGTTCGGGCGCCAGTACGCCGTGTCGAGGAACTCCTCGCGCACCGTGATTCCCTCGGGGAGGTTGCCTTCCGCGCCCGCGTCGTCTGCGGCGCGAAGGGCCGTTTCGGCGACCGGTCCCCCAGCGAGCAGGTATCCGGCCCCGGGGGGAGCCTCGCCGTCGGTCGCCACCTTCTGCGCCTCTTCGAGGAGATCGAGGTCCTCGAGTTGTTCGAGCGTGAGCCGCGTCAGTGAGATGACCAGGCCGCTCGCCGTGCCCACGCCGAGCCCGCGTCGTCCGTAGAAGGCCGAGAGGATCGCGTCGTCGGTTCGCGGCTGGAGCGACAGGACCGCCTTGTCGACGAGATCGAGGGAGAGCGAGGCCTCGACCGGCAGGCCGTCGGCGTCGGTGATTCGGAGATCGATTCCGACCGAATCGCCCGGCTCGAGGCGCGTCTCAGTCGGCGAGAGGTCGATCCGCAGCTCGCGCGGGTCCGGATCGACCGAGAGCGCGAGATAACCGACCTTGGTCGACGCGGCGGCCGCGGCAGAATCGGACGCGGTGTTGCCTTGGGTCAATGCGGCGGCCGCGGCAGAATCGGACGCGGTGTTGCCTTGGGTCAATGCGGCGGCCGCGGCGAGTGCGGCCTGTCGACCTTCCACGAGGACGACGCCGACGTAGACGTTCGGGACGTATTCGTCGGCGATCGGGATGCGAATCGTACTGCTGTTCGTCGGGAGGAGGACGACCTCGCGGGAGAGAATCCCGCCGCGTTCGACGGTGACCAGGGCCCACTGCTCCCCTTGATACGGGCTCGGGATGAGGATCTCTGCCGTGTCTCCGACGGCGTAGCTCGTTCGGTCGCTGATCAGCGTGATCGTGTCGTCGTTCGTTCGGCGCCACGAGACGCTCTCGGGGCCGGTCACCCACAGGAAGAGGCTCGATCGAACGGTCCGGCCGTTCGCGTCATCCCCCTCGACGACGACCTTGTACGATCCGCCCACCTCCGGCACGAAGGAGAGGCGGCCGTCCCCACGTTCGTCGGTCGTCAACGTGCCGGCGTCGACCTCCGTCTCCTTCGGCGTCCACGTCCATCGGCCGCCGGTCTCGCCCTCCTCGAACACGTTCACCCACTCGTGGAGGAAGACGGTGTACCGTAGAGCCCGCCCGCCGATCCGGTTCGCCTCCCAATCGACGGTGACGACGTCGACGGAGGATTCCTCCCCGGCGCGGCCGATCGTTCGACCGGCGGCGAGGCCGACGTAGAAGCTTCCCTGGTGAACCGTCACCGCCGTCCGCCCGGAGATCGTCTCGCCGCTCGGGCCGGTCGCTGTCGCCTCGATCGTCCAGACGCGGCTTCCGCTCTGCGGGTCGATTTCATCGATTGGAAGATCGAGAAGGAGATTGCCCTCTTGATCGGTCCGGCCGGCTCCGTCGAGGATCGAGGCCGGTGTGCTCGCGGGACGCCACCAGCAGCTCCAGCAGATCCACGGATCGTCAACGTCGTCGAACGTGTATCGCCCGAAGGCCGGGGGGGCGAAGCGATACGTTCGAGACAGCACGTTCCATTCGACCGGCACGTCGGCGACCGGTGCGCCGAAGAAATAGGCGGCGTTGACGACGGCGCGGACCGCCTCGCCCGTCGCAACGTCGGGCAACTCCGAAGTGACCGTGACCTCGAATTCCGGGGCACGGTAGGCGGCAACTTGAAACGTGTGATGGAAGGTTCGGTCTCCGACGTTCGCCCGGATCGCGTAGTCGCCGAGTCGCGCGTCCTCATCGAGCTCGATCGTCCCCGAGAATCCGCCGAACTCATCGAGAGGGAGCGTCTCTTCGTAGACCGGGTCCCACTCTTCGTCCCGGATGACCACGTCGACGGACGTGAGATCTGGGAGGGTATACGATGCATCGTCCTCGTCGCGGACGATGCCCCGGAAGAAGACGGTCTGGCCGGGTCGGTAGATCGGTCGGTCGGTGTCGAGGAACGCGCGTTGATCGTGCGGCGTTTCGCGCGAGAGACCGAGATCCCAAGCCGAGATCCCGTCCGACCAACCCGTGCTCGCGGCGACGAACGGGCTGTGGCCGACGATCATCGCGCCTCGCCAATCGAGGGCATCTCCGACCTCGAACGACGCGAGTCCTTCGCTGTCGCTGATCGAGACGCCGAGCAAGTCGCCGTCGCTGTTGTACGCCTTCAAGATCAGCCCGGGCTTGGGGACACCGGTCTCGAGGTCGGTCGCCCAGGCGAGGATCTGGCGCTCGGTCGTCTTCAGGGTCAGGTTCACGGGGCTGGCGATCAACAGGTGCCGATGGTTCCATCGGTCCCACTCGACGTCGTCCGCCTTCAGCTCGACGACGTAGATTCCGGGAGCGATCGGTCCTCCCCCTTCCGTCAGGTCGACCGGCGCGTAGACGGCCTCGTTGAGCGGGGCGGAGACCGAGAGGTTCCACGCGCGGTCCGGGCGACCGGCCGGGTCGTAGTCGTACCAGTCCGAGGTCGCCTCGAAATACTCTTCGAGATCGAGACGCCACAGAGAGAGTCGGAGTCGGTCCGTGTTCCTGTACCCGACGACGATGCGCGCATCCATCGACGCGTTCAGCGTACTCGTCCGCCCGGGGACGTGGAGCCACGCAACGGGGCTGAGCGGGGCGGTCCGGAACTCGACGGTGAGGCTCTGTCCGGTGGTGTTCCCGTAAGGGTCGGCGATCTCGGGGCCGATCCGTATCGTGTAGTCGGTGCTCGGTTCTGCACCGAAGTAGACAACGAACGACCGGCCCCAGCTGCGGTACCAGCCGTCCAGGGTCTCCGGATCGGGCTCTGGATCGATCGAAAGGTTCGGCAGGACCGTGTCCGGGTCGATCGGCGCGTTGAAGTAGATCTCGAACGACGTGTACGGGTATGCGTCGTCCGCACCGTCCTTCGGATCGGTCTCGACGATCCGCGGGAGGGGAACGGTCTGGAAGCGCCACGTCGTCTTGGCGATGCACCCGAGGCCGCCGGCCGATCCGGTGACGCCCGGATCGAGGGTGACGACGTAGCGTCGGTCGAACTCGAACGGCTCGCTCGGCGTGAAGGTGATCGTATCGCCCTCGACCGACACCGCTCCGGGAACGTTGACGGCGAGAAGCTCCCCGAGGAGGCTCGCCGTCCGGACGGTCAGTCGGTCGGCGACGGTCCCCGGGTCGATCGGCATGTTGAATTCAATCTGGATCGACGTGTCGACGGGGACGAGTTCCTCGTTGCGTCCGGGGTCGATCCGGACCACCTTCGGTCGGACGGTCGTGAAGTGCCACGTGTGGTCGTCGCGCAGAACACTTCCGTCGACGGCGGTGAGACCGGCCGCGACGACGACCGCGTAGGTCGTTCCGCCGGCGAGGGGGCGACTCGGGGTGAACGTGTAGACCGACGTATTCAGCCACTGCCCGACGCCGACGGCGTCGGGTGACAGTCGAAGGGGATTCGGCAGGTCGGCCGCCGCGGGATCGGAGATCGCCGTCAGGGGGACGACCGGACGGTCGAACGTGACGACGATCGTCGCGGCGGTCTCCACTTCGACGGTGCTGTCGGCCGGAATCATCTGAACGACGGAGAGTGCTTCGACGGACCCGACATTCGGAGCGGCTTCCTCCTCCGCGGCGCGGAGGCCCACAGCTCCTGTGGCCGTTCCGACGAGGATCAACGAGACGACCGAGATCAACACCCAGCGATGCATCCGCACACTTCGACTCATGCCCGCCCCCTTGCAGCGTGGTCTTTTCACAAGCTACAGATACCGTCAAACGGCGTCCGCGACAAGTCGTAATCTGCGTTTCTCTCATAACGAACACCCGAAGCGGCCTGAGGTTCCGGAAACGACCTTCACCTCCCATCGGATTCACACCCCGGCTTCACAAGTCCCTCACAAACCTTCGCTAGCGTGATTTCTGTCACAAGACAGCGAGTGAAAACATCTCGCACCCCCGATACCAGCCCTCCGGGAGAGGGACCCCACAGTCCCTCTCCCTGGCCTTTTCTGGGCAAGGCGATCGGACCCGTCGGCGGCTTCGATCCAACCGGCGATCGGGTACAATGCCCTCGAATTCGAGACCGAGGGGGAATCATGGTCCGGGTACGCTTCGCGCCGAGTCCAACAGGATACTTCCACGTAGGCTCCGCACGGACCGCGCTGTTCAATTGGCTCTACGCGCGTCACACCGGTGGGGTCCTCGTCCTTCGCATCGAGGACACCGACCGCGAGCGATCGACCGACGCGTCGATCGCGCAGATCCTCGAATCGCTCGAGTGGCTCGGTCTCGACTGGGACGAGTTCTACCGGCAATCCGATCGGCACGTGGAACACGTCGCGGCGGCCGAACAGCTGATGGAGAAAGGGCTCGCCTACGAGTTGGATGGCGCGTGGTGGTTCCGAGTTCCGCTCGAGGGACGGACGATCGTCCACGACGATCTCCTCGGGGACGTTGCGTATCGGAACGATCATCTGAAGGATTTCGTCATCCGTCGTTCGGACGGGAGTTTCCTCTACCACTTCGGGGTCGTCGTCGACGACGCCGACATGGAGATCACCCACGTGATTCGAGGGGACGACCACCTGAACAACGCGCCGAAGCACATCCTCTTGTTCGAGGCGCTCGGCCGCCCGGTGCCGCGGTTCCTGCACATTCCGATGATCCTTGGATCGGATCGGGCGAAGCTGTCGAAGCGACACGGGGCGGCGTCGGTCCTCGAGTACCGCGACGCGGGCTACCTCCCCGAAGCGCTGGTCAACTTCTTGGCCCGTCTCGGCTGGTCGCACGGCGACGATGAGGTGTTCTCGATCGCCGAACTCGTCGAGCTGTTCAGTCTCGACGAGATCAACAAGTCGGGGGCCGTCTTCGAGGAGTCGAAGCTCCGTTGGCTGAACCAACAACACCTGAAGCGGGCCGAACTGGAGCGGCTGATCGACATGGTCGAACCGTTCGTCCTGTCTCGGAAGCGTCTCGACGAGGCGATGTGGGAATCGGCAGATCGGGCGCGCCTTCGCGTCGGCGTCGACCTGCTGCGGGACCGCGCGCACACGCTCGAGGATCTCGCGGAAGCGATGGAGATGCTCTTCCCGGTCCCGCTCGATCGGGTCGACGAGATCGACGTGTCGGGACGACAGCGAGAGCTGATGTGCGCCGTCGCCGACGAACTCGAAACGCTGGAGTCCTTCAGCCCCGACGCCGTCGAGGCGGCCGTCCGCGCGACGCTCGCTCGAGAAGGAGCGAAGCTGAAGGACGTCGCTCTCGCCTGTCGGATCGCGACGACAGGTCGGCGGGCGGGCCCGGGTCTGTTCGAGATCCTGAGTGCGATCGGTCTGGTGCCTGTCGTCGAGCGGCTCCGTTCTTACCGCGGGGTGCAGCCGGAATGATCCGCGCGGCGATGAGCGGACTTGCGGAGGACGTGAGTATCGGAGGAAGAGGGGGAGGCCGGTGAGTCGACGACGGGCGATCGTCAGACTCGCCGTCGGGCTCGCAGCGGCGTTCGCCTTCCTGGGGATCGGGCAGGAGCCGATCCTCACGTTCTCCGTTCCGAACCGGCCGGTTCCGATTTGTGCCGGAGGCTCGGCCGAGGTCGTCGTCTCGGTCGAGAACGACTCGGTCCGCGAGGCGGACGACATCGACGTCGACTGGGCGGCGCCGGAGGCGTTTGCGCCGGCCGACCCCCCTGAGGAGATCGCCCTTCTGCCGCCGTTCGAACGGGCGGAAGTCCGCGTGCGGATCGAGGCGCCGGAGTCGGCCGTCGAGGGGGAGGTCGAGGGGCGCCTCGCCGTCAGCTATACGTACTGCATTCTCGAGGGAGCGGAGGAGCGGTGCTATCGGTTCGACGAAGAGCTCCCCGTCGCGCTCTTCGTCGAATCGGCCGCGGTTCCCGTAGACGGTGCGACTGGGTCGACCGAGGCGGCCGTCGTCGCGCGCCCGGTTCCGTGGGCGTGGATCGGGTTCGGAGTCGCGATGCTGTCGATCGCGGCGCTGCTGACGGCGACGAGGCTTGTCGGCGTGAAGCGGATCGCCGCTTTCGGCCTCGCGTGCGTCGTCGCCGGGGCGCTCGCGTACGGGGTCGCTCGGAATCAGCACGAACAGGCACAGGGAATCGGCGCCGTCCTCTGTACGTCATGCGTCGGCATCGAGGAGGCGGGTCCGAGGTCGGTTGAGCTTTCGGACGCGGCGATCGCCGCCCTCGGCTCGCTCGAGGAGGACGTCGAACTGATCGTGTTCTATGCGCGTTGGTGCCACTCCTGCCCGGCCGCCGAGGCGATGGTCGAGCGGATGGCCGACGCGACCGCCCGGATCGCCTATCGGTTCGTCGACGTCGAGGTCGATCCAGAGCTTGCGGAGGCGTACGGGATCGTCCGATCGGGCCGAACGGTCGTCCCGGCGATCGTTCGGAACGACGGCGACGAGGTACTCTTCGGCGCCGAGGACCTCGAAGCTCGGCTGTTGGAGTTCCTCGGGGTGGCGCCATGAAACGGACGATCGTTCGCCGGGGCACGCAAGGGCTCGGGCTCCTCTTCGGGCTGTTCGGAATGACCGGGATTGGGATGACCCACGTTCTCTTCCCGGGGTTGCACTGCTACGCGTGCCCTCTGGCGGTGACCGTCTGTCCGATCGGATTGATGCAGAATCTGATTGTCTTTGGCACGCCGCCCTACTTCTGGCTCGGAGCGATCGTCGCGTACGGCCTCCTGGCGGGGCGGGGATTCTGCGGCTGGTTCTGTCCGTTCGGCACGCTGAACGATCTCCTCTCGTTTAGGAAGGTCAGGATTCTGAAGTCCTTCTCGTACACCAAATTTGCCGTTCTGGTCGGGACAGTCTTCGCGGCGTGGTACTTCGCGGACACGGTCTTCTGCAAGCTCTGTCCGGCCGGGTCGATCGAGGCGTCGATTCCGTACCTGTTCTTGGGGGTCGCAAAGGTGAATCGGCCGTTTCTGATTCACATGGCGACACTCGGCGGGACCCTGGTCGGCATGGTCCTCATTTCGCGATTCTGGTGCCGCTACCTCTGCCCGATGGGCGGGCTTCTCGCCCTGTTCAATCGCGTCAGCTTCCTCCACCTCGAACTGGACCCGAACCGGTGCAGCGGCTGCGGCCTCTGTTCGGCGCGTTGCCCGATGGGCCTCGAACCGCACATCGAGTACGACGATCACAATTGCATCAAGTGCGGCGAGTGCGTCGAGGCGTGTCACCTCGGGGCGCTGTCACTGCGCTACGGCTTGAGGAGAAAGGGATGATCCGCTACCTCCTCCTCGGCGTCGTTCAGGGAGCGACCGAATTCGTCCCCGTGTCGAGTTCGGGGCATCTCGCGCTCTTCCAGCGATGGCTGGCGCTCGATCCGCCCGGCGTTTTGTTGGAGGCGCTCCTCCACTGGGGGACGCTCGCCGCCGTCCTCGTCGTCTTCCGGCGGGATCTGGTCACCCTCGTCCGGTCTCTAACGCCGCGAGGCTCGATCGAAGGTCGGAAGGAGATCGGTCTGATCATTGCCGGAACGGTCCCGATCGTCGTTCTCGGGCTGCTCCTTCGTACGTCGATCGGCGCGATCTTCGGTTCGACCGTCATCCTCGGGGCGAGTTTCATGGCCGGCGCGCTTCTGATGGCGGCGCCGTCCTTCGTCCGCCATCGCGCAGAGCGCAATCGAGCCGGCTTCTTCGATGCCGTCGTCGTCGGGATCGCGCAGGCGGCGTCGATCCTGCCCGGCCTTTCCCGGAGCGGGGCGACGATCGGTGTCGGAATGCTCGTCGGCCTGACCCCGCGCGGAGCGGCCCGCTTCTCGTTCCTTCTGGCGGTTCCGGCGCTGTTCGGCGCCGGCTTGGTGAGTCTCTGGGACGCCGCGGGCGCCGGTCTTGGGGGGACGCCGTGGACGGGCCTTCTCGTCGGCACGGCCGCCGCATTCGTCGTCGGTCTCCTCGCGATCCGGACCCTGCTTGCGGTAGTGTCGCGCGGACGCCTCTGGATCTTCTCGATCTACTGCGCGATTCTCGGCGTCCTCGTCCTGACCGGCCTGGCCGTCTGATTCGCGAGAGTCGCTCTCCTACTGCGAGGAGGCGAGGATGACGATCGCGGCGAGCGCCGCAACGAGAGTGAGCAGGATGAGGGCGACGCCGGCCCCGGGGAGGTCCCCTTCGGCGGTATCTTCGGAACGAGCCGTCCCCCCGTCGGTCGACGCGCCGTCGTCCGTCCCGAGCGCTGACGGGGCCACGACGTAGAAACGATCGATGATGTAGCGTCCTCTTGTTCCGGACTCGAGCGTCGTGCGAACCCCTCCGGAGTCGGACGCGTCTGGATTCATCGGATCAACGATGGTATAGGTCTCGCCGATCTTCCCGGTCAGAACGACCCAGTGACAGTTCTCGGTCTGATCTGAGCTGGCTCGGCAGAAGGCGTCCCAGTGCACGCCGGCGACGATCGGTCGCCCTTCGCGCAGTGCGTGGTCGATCACGACTGACGCGACCGGATTCAGCCCGCTGTCGCTCCGGTTCGCGTGCTCCGTCAATTCGATCCTGTCGGGGAGCCGCTCCCAGACGAGACAGCAGTTCCCGTAGGGATCCTGCGCGCAGCGGCCGAATCCCTCGTTCTCGCGGAGCCAATCGTTCAGGATTCCAGGATCCATCCCGGATCGGGCGGACCCGGTGCACGAGTAGCGGGCCGAGACCTCCAATTCGATCTCGTAGTAGGCGAGAACGGAAGAGAAGGCCGTCACAAGACATCCGGTGGTCGAGATCCTGTCCGGACATCCGGAGGTTCCGAGCGAGCAGTCCCCCCACGCGTTCGGACCGTTCGTATAGTTCTGGTTGAACGTCGGGACCGGGCGTGGGAGGAGGATCGTTTCGGCGACGGCGAGAGAGGACGGCGAGAGCACGAACCCGATGGCGACGATCGCGAGAACGGCCGCACAGCGGGCGGGCGCGCTCACAGGAGAACCCCGCGCAGGTCGGTCGCCCGTTCGACGACGTGGTCCGGACTCGGGCCGCCGTCTTCGGGACGTCCGTCCTTCGTCACCCAGGCGGTCTGCATGCCGATCGCCCGTGCACCGACGATGTCGTGTTCGTAGGAATCACCGACGAACAGCGAGGTCGGCGGCTGGGCTTCGAGGGTTCGGAGGAGCCGACGGAACGGTCTCGAATCCGGTTTGAAGACCCCGAGATCGCCGGCGACGATGATCCCGTCGACCGCATCCGGGAGGTGGAGTCGGCGGAGTTTGTCCCACTGCATGTCCGACGGGCCGTTGGTCAGAATGCCGATTCGGAACCGGTTTCGGAGATCGCAGAGGAAAGACGCTACGCCGTCGAAGAGGCGGACGCCCGATTCGTCGCGGATCTCGCTGTAGGCATCGGCGAGCCGGCGGGCAGCCACCCGGTCGTCGAAGCCGCGCCGCTTCAGGAGCGTCGTCCAGGCGCGGCGGCGAAGCTCATGGACGGGGACGCGGAGATGCTCCTCCGCCGTCCACCAAGCAACGTTGTATTCGGCGGCGAGTTGGGCCGGCCGGCCGAACGGCGGCCCGGAGAGGCCAATCCGCGCTAGGGCGCGCTCGATGACCTCCTGCACGGTGAGCGTGTATTCACAGAGCGTCGCGTCGAGATCGAACGCGACCGCCCGGACGGATCGAATCATCGGCGGTTGAACGACGGTCCCCCCTCTCGTAAGCTGATTCGTGTGCTAGGTGCTGGAACCTAGATCGGATCATAGCTTCGGCGCCTCAGACGTTCAAGGAGACACGGGATGCGCATCATCGGCGGGTCTTTGAGGGGCCGTCGCCTCGTCGATTGGGAAGAAGAAGACATCCGGCCGGTTCGCGACTTCGTCCGGACGGCCCTGTTCAGCATCGCCTCCGATTTCGTTCCAGAGGCCGTCTGCCTCGACCTGTTCGCCGGCGTCGGGACACTCGGATTGGAGGCGCTGTCGCGCGGGGCGAGAAGTTGCCTGTTCGTTGACGATTTGCGTGAGGCGTGCGGAATCATCCGCCGGAATCTCGACGAGCTCGGTCTCCTCGGCGTCGGCGAGGTCTTCGAGGGGGATTGGGAGGACGCCATCGACCGATACGGAAGGAGGGGGAGGCGCTTCGACCTCGTCTTCGTCGATCCTCCCTACTTCCAGGGGCTCGCCGTTGCGGCGCTGTCGAAGATCGCAGGCGCTCACTTGGTGACCGACGATCCCCTCGTTGTCGCCGCAGTTCACAAGACGGAGGACCCGGGGTCGACGTTCGGGCGGCTTGCACTCGCCGATCGGCGGAGGTACGGGGACAATGTTCTCTACTTCTATCGATCTGCCGACGCGACGGTTGACGAACCGTCATCGGGCCGCTAGTGTCACCGAACCGAAATGGACGACAAACTCATCCTGATCACCAACGACGATGGCGTCAACGCCCCCGGCCTGCTCGCTCTCAACCGCGCGCTCTCCCAGATCGCGACGGTCGAGGTCTTTGCGCCGGAGCGGAACTGGTCGGCGGCGAGCCGGACGCGGACCTTTCACAAGCCGCTGCGGCTCGACGAGGTCCGGATGCTCGACGGGAGCATCGCACACGTAACCAACGGGACCCCGTCGGATTGTGTTTCGCTCGCCCTCCTCGGGCTTCTCGACAAGCGACCGGATCTCATCGTCTCCGGGATCAACGCCGGACTGAATCTCGGACGCGACGTCTCGTATTCGGGGACCGTCGCCGCAGCGATGGAGGGGGTTCGCGTTGGCATTCCGGCGGTCGCCGTTTCCCTCGACACCGTGAGCAATCCGGCCGACGAGCCGAACTACGATGGGGCGGCCGCATTCGCGACCCGGCTTGCCCGGTTCCTTCTCGGCGGAGCGAAGGTCCCAAGCGGGATCCTGCTGAACGTCAACATCCCGTATCTGCCAAAACCGCGGGCCCTCGTTCCGCGGGTCACGCGCCTCGGCGGGGCGGCGTACGACAACTACCTGGTCATCGGGCAGGATCCGAACGGGCGCAACTTCTACTGGATCAGCGGTGACCCGATGACCGAGGTTCCGGCCGAGGAGAAGGGGACCGACATCAGCGCGGTCGCCGGAGGGTTTGTCTCGATCACCCCGATCCACCTCGATCTGACCGAGCACTCCCTCCTCGACGAGCTTCGTCTCTGGGAGACGAAGCTCAGCGAGTGATCCTAGGCCTTCCAGATCGTCGAGACACCGACGACGACGAGAAGAGCCCCGGCGGCGTAGTGGAGGATTCGGGTCGCTCCGGCGGGAAGGAATCGGGTCAACAGGCTTCCCAGCGCCACAGCGAGTGCCGTGGAGATCAGCAGCGCTGCGCCGGCTCCGAGGAAGACGGCCCACGGCGCCTTCGTTCGACTCGTCAGGGCCAGGACGGCCAACTGCGTCTTGTCTCCGAGTTCGGCCAGAAGCACGAGACCGAACGATGTGAGTGCGGCTTGAAGCATGGTCCCTCCGTGCATGCGGTGATGAGCAGAGTCTATTCTCGGTCGGGCGTTTTGCCAGTCCGCCTTGTTCCGATGGAGGAGTAAACCTTAGAATCAATGAGCATGAACGAGATACGGAGCCGTCGCGTGGTCCGGATCGACGCCGGGGCGCAGCGACGCGGCCTCGTTTTGCTGATCGGGGCCGCCCTGCTTGTTGGTGGAATCTTTCTCTTCGACGGCGGTGAGCGCTCGCCGGACGGCGTGGAGAACCGGCTGATCGCACTGGAGAATGTCTACGTGACGATCCCGTCGTTCGACGCGTCGGGCGCGTCGGGAACAGTGAACGTCAACACGGCGACGCTCGAGGACCTCACGCGACTCCCCGGGATCGGCCCTGTCCTGGCCGGACGGATCGTCGCCTACCGCGAGGAGCACGGGCGATTCGCCTCCGTCGACGCGTTGGCCGAGGTGAAGGGGATCGGTCCGGAGACGATCGAGGGATTCCGAGAGCGGGCGATCGTTGCGTCGGACGATCAATAGAAGACGCAGCGGGTCCGATGCCGCGGCAATCGCTTCATCTCGGGCCGCTGTCCTCGGGACCAGAGCAGGTTGTCGACGTCTCGCGATGTGACCGGCGGCTCGATCCGGCGTAGGTGATCAACGATCCGTTCGACCGCGTCGACGGCGCAGGCTCGAATCTCAACCTCTTCGGCCGATCCGGAGGCGATCGGCTCTCCCCGTTCGATCCGGTCGACGAGAGCCTGCTCATAGCGGAGGACCCCATCGATCCGAAGGACGTGGGGGACGAGGTTGTCGGCGAAGATCGTCAGTCGATCGAGATCGTCGAATCGACCGGGTCCGGCTCGGTCGAAGGCGAGGGCGAGATCGGAGGCGAGGATCTGAGCCCGCTTGTAGAACGGGACGGGACTGCCGCGGTACGAGGCGACGTCGCGGAAGAACGGCTGCGCCGACAGAACTTCGACAAGCCGTGCGGCCGAGCGGTCGGCCGCTTCGATCAGTCCTCCGAATCGGCCGTCGAATCGATCGATCAGATCGGCGCCGAGATCGTTCCACGCCTGCGCGAAGAGGCGCATCAATTCGCCGATCGGCTCGACGGCGGGGCCTTGACCGAACAGGCGAGCGCAGTCCTCGGCGGAAATCTCGGCGAGCTCCTCGGGCTCGAACAGACCGTCCCGCCGGAATCGATCGGTCAGGGACGACGCGATCGTGAAGTAGCCGGACAGCCCGGGCCGTTTCCGCAGGTCAGGAAAGTAGCCCGAGCCGAAGTTGACCGCGTCGAGCGAGACGAAGTAGGCGATCGTTTCGTCTTCGTCTCCGACGAAGTGGTGTTCCTGATCGAGTTCCGGACGTCGAAGTCGGTCGAGCGGGAGCGCGTCGGCGTACGGTTCAACCCGATCAGGTTCGACATGGACGTGGCGGGCTCCATCGGCCACCGCCCGGCAGGCGGCCCGGATCGCGCCGAAGACGCCGGAGGGTCGCTCACTCATGGAGGACACGCTTTCGAGAGTCCTCTCGAGGGACTCCCTGGCGCACGCTCGGCGGTCGCATCACGTCGGATGATTTTCTTCGTGGGTCGACTCGGATTCGTCGACTCCCGTTGCACGGAATTGAAAACTGGCGGCGTCGGACGGTCTCTCGAGGTCGGGAATCTCAGGTCGATCTGGGATGTGCGGAATCCGGACTGCGTGTCGCGGCATCCGGAGCTGCGTTTGCAGGTTGTCGACATAGTTTATCGTCATCGTGCTCGCGACCTCTTGGTCCATCCCGGCATCGACCAGTGTCTTGTAGAAGAGCGCGATTCCTTCGGCCGCTTTCTTGATCTGCTCCGGGGAGTAGATCGTCTCCTGGATCCCACGCATCAGGTTCGGGATCCGCTCGGAGACCACGTCAAGCACCTCCTTGACGTCGCCAGCGCTGTCGAGTTCCTCTTCGAGATCCTCGATCTCCTTCTCCAGTTCTTCGAGCTCGCTCTGCCGTTCCTCGAGTCGTTCGCGAAGCTCCTCCAGCCGCTCGCGCTCCTGTTCGAGCCGCTCGCGCTCCCGCTCGACCCGTTCGCGCTCCCGCTCGATCCGTTCCATCTCTTGCTCGAATTCCCGCTCCTTCTGCTCGCACGCCCGCTCCGCCTGTCGAACGGCACGTTCCTCCTGCCGCAGCGTCTCTCGCTCTTGGCGCTCCGCCTCTCGTTCCTGCTCCCGCTCTTGCTCGTGTTCGCGGGCCTCGCGCTCTCGCTGCCTTCGTCTATCACTTCCGAACATGTCGGTCCTCCCTTCGCTCTCTGCGTGCTCCGACGATCCGCACTTTGTGACCCATGACGCGAAGACTCCCGCGGACGGGGTATCGCTTCGATGCAGCCGAAATCCCAAGGTTGAGTCCGATCAGGAATGAGCCGACGTCGATCCTCGCGAGGTCCACGATCCCAGCTCTCCTGGCGACGAGAGACCATGCAGCCCCCCTCGGTGTTCGCGTCGATGACGCCCGATTCGCCACCAGCCGTCGCATCCAGGCGGCCTCGGCGAAGTCGGACTGGCAGTCGGCGCACGTCGCAAGATGGTCGGCGATCCGCTCGGCCTCTTCGAGCGCGATCCGCCCCGTCACGTACCACGGGATCAGCTCGCGGACCCGGTCGCACGTGATCATCTCGCCAGTTCCTTCGCAAGGGTCTTCCGAGCGTGATGCATTCTCGATTTCACCGTCCCTTCAGGGATGCCGAGCACTTCGGCCGCCTCTCGCACACTCATCTCCTCGTAGAAGACGAGGTGCATCACCTCGCGATGGTGGTCGGGGAGCGTCGCGAGGGCGCGCTCGACGCGGATCGCCATCTCGACCCGCTCTGCCGGATCTCCGCCCCCCCGGCGTTCGTCGGGTAGCCGTTCGCCGCGCTTCTCCCTGCGGAGCAGGTTGAACGCGACGTTGCGGGCGATTCCGAGGATCCATGTGGAGACCATGGCGTCTCCTCTGAATGTCTTCGCCCTCTTCCAGACCACGACCATCGTCTCCTGCAGCACGTCCTCGGCGAGGTGTGCCCGGCGGACGATCGAGATCGCGAAGCGGAAGACCCGATCCGCGTGGCGATCGTAGAGCGACCGAAACGCCGAGCGATCCCCGGTAGCGATGCGACGGAGGAGAGACAGATCTTCGCACAACGACTCGGCCCGCTCGGTCACGTCTCTCCTTCGGATCGCTCGAGACTAGGTGGTCGATCGCGGCCGAGACGGTTCAATCAGAGCGACCGAGGAGGCGCTAGGGGGTGCAGCAGCAACTCTCGATGGCGTCGAGCTGCGCTTCAATCTGGTTGAGCTGGAACTTGATGTCGCTGAGCGTCCATTCCTCCGCTTCGAAGAAACCGTACTGCTCTTGTAGCATGCGTTCGGCGACGGAGTGGATCACGTCAACCTCGTGCTCGATCTCCTCGATCATCGCTTCGATGATGTCGAGTCGCGATTGCCCGTCCTCGGTGACGAGTAGGTCAAGAAGATCCTGGATGGTTACGTCTTGCGTCTCGTTCGATTGCGCCCCCAGCAGAGCAACGACTCCGACAGCCAGAACCACGATGGCTGCGGCGAGCCAGACTCCTCGCTTGATCATGTTTCGTCCCTCCTCATTGCAGTCGATCCGATCCCGTTCCGGGTGCGAGCTCTCTCGGCCTCCGGTCGAGGATGAAGCCTGTTTCGGTTCCTAGAACTGCCAATTCCATCCGACGTAGAACATCCACTCCGAGGCCGCCCGGACCTCCATCTGCAGGCTCCAGAGCATCTTGTGGCCGAGTGGAACCTCGATCGATGCCGTCGTCATCCCCCAGTCGGACAGCCACGTGGAACCGCGCTCGAAGTAGAAGGCAACGTCGACTTCCGTTTCACCACCACAGCATCCGGGGAGGTCGACACCGAGACGGTAGACCTCGAAGTAGTCCGCATCCCCGGTCAATTCGAGATTCCTTGCGTCCGACATCGAGGTCGCGGCGTAGAACTCGACGGACTCTCCGATCGAGCACTCGAATTTGACCCCGTAGACCTCGAGGCTGCCGATCGACAGGGGATCATCGTCGAGCTCGAGCGTCAGCATCGGCGTCATGCAGGCCGACACCGGAGCCGATCTCGTCCTCAATTCCGGGACGAGCGTCTTCCCATCCGATCGGAGTTCAAGTGTCACCGTGCAGTCGGTCACCAAGGAGCCGAACGTGAGGGCGGGAACCTCGCGGTAGGTCGCGCGCAGACGAAACCTGTCGAATCCGTCGTCGTTGTCGAACGAAGCGAGCGCCGCCAGGTCGACTCCGCACGTGGCCCACGTCCAGTCGACTTGGATGCTGAGTGCCTCGAACTCCCCGGGACACAGGCCGGCCCTGATGACCGACCTCCAGCGCGTCCCTCCGGCCGCTCCATTCAGTGTGATCTGATTGTAGGCCTGGTCATGCTGCGCCGGGACGTAGACGTAGTCCGCAAACCCGATTCCGAGGAGTTCGACCCTTGCGAGCGTGCTGAAGTACGAGAACGTCGCTTGGCTCGGGTTGAAGACGAGGAGCGATTGGAAGGAGATCGGGCCCACCTGCCGAGAATCGGAGACGCCGAGGTACGAGAAGAAATCGCCGCCCGTCGACGCGGCTCGAAGCGACGTGCGCCACGCTTCGCCGCGAGCCGTCAAGGTAAGATCCAATCGGGTGAGCTGCGGAAGCTGGTCCCGGACGATCTGTATCCGGCCGGCGAGGGCGCCGGTCAGCTCGACGTTCGCCCTCCCGATCGCGGACGACCCGATTACACAGAAGACCGTCAGGGCGACGGTCGATACGACGGACCATCCTCCGCTCCTGCGCGACTCCTTGCGCACCCAGCGCCTCCTTGTGGCCGAAGCGAGTATACTTGACGCGAGCGGCTCGCCCAACGGGTCGCGTTCTGCTTCACAGCGGACAAGCCCCAGCAGTGGAGAGCGGAGAAGGCCGCTTGGAGAACATTCAACGTTGTGATAGCCTCGTTCGAAGGAGACGACGAATAAGGATGTGCTGTGCAGGAAGTCTCTTCGGGAGGGACCGTCTGGCGGTTCGTCGGCGGCATCGATCAGGGGCGGACACTCGAATGTCGTTCGCTCGTCCAAGTTCTAGCACCACCACGGAGGTGAACGCATGTTGCGTCGGCGTGTGGCGCTGTCTGTTCTGTTGATCGGGATGTGGTTGGTCGGTTGGACGGCGGCGGGGCAGTATCCGGACTGCAATTGGCGGTGCACGGCGAACGACGTTCACGTGTCGGACATCTACGTCGACGCCCCGGAGTCCTGCGACCCCGGTCAGCCCATCGCTGCGGGGCTCTACGTGGTCTTCGAGAACGGGACGAACTCGGAACGGTACGCGGTGCGGTTCCTTGGCGACCTCTACATCGACGGGAGCTACGAGCGGTCGTTCGACGAGTGCATCGCGGACACGATGGCGCCCGGAACGAGCGCGATCCCTCTGGCGACGGTGGAGTGGATCTGTGGCGAGACCATCGAGGTCCACGACATCGTTGTCTCTTGGAGCCCGAGTCAAGAGAGCTGCGGAGAGATCCCGAGCTGTGGCGCCCGTGCCGCGAAATGCTGGTCGAGTCCATCGTTCTCGATCAGCGGCATTCCCCTCTCCGTCACGTTCGACGCGATCGCGCCGGTCTGCGACGACGAGGCGGTCTCCTTTTTCGGTTCCGCCAGCGGGGGGGAACCGTCGTACTCGTACTCCTGGGACTTCGGAGACGGAAGCACGAGCTCGTCGGCGAGTTCGAGTCACACGTATCTCGGACCGGGAACGTACGCGGTGACGCTCACCATTACGGACGCTCGAGGGACCTCCGGTTCGGCAACGGACATCGTCACGGTCGACCCGAACCCGACGCCATTCGCCTCCAACGACGGCCCGTACTGCCCTGGCGACACGGTCGAATTGCGTGTCTCCGACGGTGCGGCCCACGCTTGGACGGGGCCGAACGGGTTCACAAGCAGCGATAAGGACCCAACGATCCCGAACGTCTCAGCGGCCGACGCGGGGGTTTACACCGTCGTCGTATCGAACGTCTACGGGTGCACGGCGCAGGCTTCGACTCTTGTCGAAGTGGACGGGATGGCTCCGACGCTGGACGTACCGGATGACGTCTCGATCGAGTGTGACTCATCGCCCGAGCCCGCAGCGATCGGATGGGCGATCGCGACCGACGACACGGATCCATCCCCCGAATTGACGTACTCCGACGTCTTCGTCTCCGAGTGCGGCAACGCAGGGACGATCGAGAGGACGTGGACGGCGCGTGACGACTGCGGCAACGAGACGACGGAGACACAGACGATCAGGATCGTCGATACGGCGGCGCCGACGCTGACAGTCTCGAGCGCGCAGTTCGAATGCGACGGCGTCGGCAACGAGGATGACATCGACAGGTGGCTGGCGTCGGCGGTCGGAACCGATTCCTGTGGAGCGGTGACGGTGACGAACGACTTCGAGGGCCTCGGAGCCGGGCCTCGCGATGGAACTGGCGCGGATGAAGTCACCTTCACGGCGACCGACGCCTGCGGGAACAGCGCGCAACGGAGCGCCTCTCTCTCGATCGTCGACACGACCCCCCCGATTGCGGTTGACGATGTCGCAGCGACCGACAGGGGGGTCAGCATCTCGATCAACGTGACCTCGAATGACGCGGACCTCTGCGATCCAGAGGTAAGGCTCGTTTCGGTCGGAGTGCCGAGCTTCGGAGAGGCGGAGATCGTCGGAGGACGTGTCGGTTACACGCCGCCGCCGGGATTCGATGGCGTCGCGAGCTTCTCCTACACGATCGAAGACTGCAGCGGAAATGCCTCGTCGGCGCTGGTTGAGGTCACCGTCCTCGCGGTGAACGACCCGCCGGTCGCGAACGACGAGACACTGACGACGGCGGAGGACGCGCCGCTGCCGATGGCGGTGACGGCGACCGATCCGGACGGCGACGCGCTGAGGTACGCGATCGTCAGCGGCCCGTCGCACGGGACGATCGGTGGATTCGATCCGGCGACCGGACGGCTGACGTACACGCCGGATCCGGACTACAACGGGGAGGATTCGTTCACGTTCGAGGTCTGCGATCCGGACGGGCTGTGCGACACGGCGGACGTGGCGATCACGGTGGAGCCGATCGACGATCCTCCGGTGGCCGAATCCCAAACGTTGACGACAGCTGAGGACACGCCGCTTCCGATCACGGTGATCGGGACCGACAAGGACGGCGACGCGTTGACCTACGCGATCGTCAGCGGGCCGAGTCACGGAGCGATCGATTCGTTCGACGCGAGCACGGGGGCGCTGATCTACACGCCGGACGAGCACTTCACGGGCACGGACGGATTCGTGTTCGAGGTCTGCGACACGCATCCCGAGCACGGATGTGCTCAGGCGACGGTGACGATCAGGATCACGCCGATCAACGACCCGCCGGTCGCCGAGGATCAGCATCGAGTCACGGCCGAAGACACGCGGACCGGATTCTTCAATCTGGCGATCTCCGACCCGGACAACACCCTGGCCGAGTTGACGTGTGATTGCGTGGTCCCGCCGTCGCACGGAACGGTCGAGCGCGGACCGGACCACACGGTGAACTACACGCCGGACGCCGACTTCAGTGGGATCGATACGTTTGCATACGAGGTATGTGATCCGGACGGGCTGTGCGACACGGCGACGGTGACGGTGACCGTGACGGCGACGAACGACAATCCCCACCTGGCGGCGGAGGATCAGACGACCCCGGAGGACACACCGATCGAGTTCCCCGTTGTGCATTCCGATCCCGACGGCGATTCTCTCTCCTGCCGAGCGAGCGACCCGGCGCACGGGACCGTCACGCCCACCTCGGGAACGATCTCCCCGCCGTATCCGGCGACCGGTGTCCTCACCTACACACCGGATCGGAACTTCTCGGGAAACGACCAGATCGTCATCACGTGCAATGACGGGCAGGGCGGCGCGGATTCCGTCACGATCGAGATCACCGTCGTTTCGGTGAACGACCCGCCGGTCGCGAACGACGAGACACTGACGGCGGAGGAGGACACGCCGCTGCCGATGGCGGTGACGGCGACCGATCCGGACGGCGACGCGTTGACCTACGCGATCGTCAGCGGCCCGTCGCACGGGACGCTCGGTGGATTCGATCCGGCGACCGGACGGCTGACGTACACGCCGGATCCGGACTACAACGGGGAGGATTCGTTCACGTTCGAGGTCTGCGATCCGGACGGGCTGTGCGACACGGCGGACGTGGCGATCACGGTGGAGCCGATCGACGATCCTCCGGTGGCCGAATCCCAAACGTTGACGACAGCTGAGGACACGCCGCTTCCGATCACGGTGATCGGGACCGACAAGGACGGCGACGCGTTGACCTACGCGATCGTCAGCGGGCCGAGTCACGGAGCGATCGATTCGTTCGACGCGAGCACGGGGGCGCTGATCTACACGCCGGACGAGCACTTCACGGGCACGGACGGATTCGTGTTCGAGGTCTGCGACACGCATCCCGAGCACGGATGTGCTCAGGCGACGGTGACGATCAGGATCACGCCGATCAACGACCCGCCGGTCGCCGAGGATCAGCATCGAGTCACGGCCGAAGACACGCGGACCGGATTCTTCAATCTGGCGATCTCCGACCCGGACAACACCCTGGCCGAGTTGACGTGTGATTGCGTGGTCCCGCCGTCGCACGGAACGGTCGAGCGCGGACCGGACCACACCGTGAACTACGTCCCCGATCCGGATTTCAGTGGACAGGACACCTTCACGTACGTCGTCTGCGATCCGGACGGCCTGTGCGACACGGGGACGGTGACGGTCGACGTGACGCCGACGAACGACCGGCCGTCGGCGGTGGACGACACGGCGAGCGTGGCGGAGGACGGGACGGTGACGATCGACGTGGCGAGGAACGATTCCGACCCGGACGGCGATCTCGATCCGACGACGGTGGCGATTGAGAGTCCGCCGTCGAACGGGACGGCGACGGTCGATCCGACGACCGGCGAGGTGACCTACGAGCCGGCCCCGAACTTCAACGGGCGGGAGACGTTCCGCTACGAGATCTGCGACAGCG